>JBIOUG010000169.1:0-6424 GCA_044866775.1 Thermoanaerobaculia bacterium
CCACACCGCCGCGACCGGCGCCGGCGACGCCGTTGTCGCCACCGCCAGCCGTCGCGGCGTCGCCCGCGCCGCCGGCAGCGCCGGCCGGCGCGCCGCCGCCCGGCATGCCGCCGGCGAGCGCCTTGCCGGCAGGGCCGATCGGCGGCCTGACGCCGGACGAGACGGCGGCTCTCGAGGAGTCGCTCCTCGACTTCGACCTCGGCGCGCTCGAGGAGCTGCCGCCGCTCGACCTGCCCACCCCGCCGGCGGGGCCCGCCGAGCCCGCGGCGCGCGGCATCCTTGAGGAGGAGCTCGAGCTCGGGTCGATCGAGGACTTCGAGCTGGAGCTCGACGAGCTGCCGGAGCTCGACCTGCTCGAGCCGGCCGCGGGGCCGGCGGGCGAGGAACCGGCAATGGGCGCGGCGCCGCCGGCGATGCCGGTCGCCGCCGCCCCGACCGAGCCGCCTCCCGCGGCGCCGCCGCCGCGGACCGAGCCGCGGCCGCGTGAGCGCGACGAGGACCTGGTCACCGAGGCCGAGGTGCTGGCCAAGTACGGCCTCGAGGAGAAGGCGCTCGAGCGCGTGCGCGAGGTGTTGCGCGCCAACCCGCGGCACCTCGACGCCCACGCCCTGCTGGTGCAGCTCCACCTCGAGAAGGGGCGTCACGCCAGGGTCGTCGAGCTCGCCAACGTCATGAGCAAGGTGGCGGCGAAGGCGGGGTCGCCGGATGCGTGGCTGCGGGTGAAGAAGCGCCTCGTCGCCGCCGGCTACCGGCTGGAGGGCGAGCGGGTGGCGGCGCCGCCGCGCGAGCGCCCGGCCGCCCGGGACACGGTCGCCCAGCTCCTCGAAGGGCTCCTCGAGCCGGGCGCCAAACCGCGCAAGGGGGCCGCGAAGGAGAAGGCCGCGCCGGCGATCGGGCCCGCGCCGCCGGCTGCAGCGGCCGAGCCGCCCGCGGCCGGGCCGGCGCTGCGTAAGACGGCGCCGAGGCCGCGGCCGCAGGCGGCGGCGGACCGGCTCGCCGAGCTGGCCAGCCAGACGGCGCCGGCAAAGCCTCGGCGGCCCGCGGCGGCGCCGCCGACTGCCGCCGAACCGGCGGCGACCAAGGCCGCGCCGGCGCCCGCCCCGCCGGCGAAGGCCGCCCCCCAGCCGGCCCGGAGCGGCAAGATCGACTTGCGGCAGATCGGCCGCGAGATCGCCGCCGAGGAGTTCGGCGAGATCGCCGAGCTGCTCGCCGCCTCCTCCCCGCCCGACGTCCCGCCGCCCGCCGCGGCCGCCCGGCGGCAGCCCGACGCCATCCTCGACGAGACCGGCGGGATGAGCTGGCTCGACGAGGCCGACGCCAGGCGCGCGGCGGGCGCTGGCGCCGGAACCGGCGGCGACCAGCTCTTCGCCGAGGAGGAGGGCTTCTTCGACTTCGCCTCCGAGCTCAAGCAGGAGCTGTCGCGGGAGGGGATCTTCGAGGGCGAGATGCTGCTGCAGCCGCGCGAGCAGTCGCTCGAGGAGATCGTCGAGGGGTTCAAGCGCGGGGTGGCCGAGAACCTCTCGCCGACCGACTACGAGACGCACTTCAACCTCGGGATCGCTTACCGGGAGATGGGGCTCCTCGACGAGGCGATCGGCGAGTTCCAGCTCGCCGCGAAGAGCCCGGCCCATCTCGTGTCGTGCTGCTCGATGCTCGGGCTCTGCTTCCTCGACAAGGGGCTGCCGGAGCTGGCGACCAAGTGGTACCGGCGCGGTCTCGCCGCCCCCAACGTCGCCGAGGAGGACGCGCTCGGGCTTCTGTACGACCTCGGCAACGTGCAGATGGGGCTGGGGGAGCCGGAGGAGGCCTACAAGACCTTCGTCGAGCTCTACGGCATCAACACCAACTACCGGGACGTTGTGGCCAAGCTCGAAGAGCTCGGCCACCGATAGTTCGTTACTCCTCCGCTTCCATCTCGACGAACTCTCCTTCCTTCAGCCGCTCTTGCTTGCGCTCTTCGAATGCCGAAGTGAGCCGTTGCAGGAGCTCGGGGAGGCGGTCGTAGAGGCGCTTGGGCGGACGGCGGGCGCCGCGGGCGAGGACGACGTGGGTGAGGATGGGGAGGACGATCGTCGAGTCGCAGTAGACGACGACGGCGTCGGGGAGGCGGTCGGGATCGACCTTGCCCCAGGAGACCGCCTCGCCGGGGGTGGCGCCCGAGAGGCCGCCGGTGTCGGGGCGGGCGTCGGTGACCTGCAGGAAGTAGTCGTGGCCCGCTTCAGAGAGCCCGAGCACCTCCTGGATCTGCGGCTCGGTCTGGAGCAGGAAGTTCTTCGGGCTGCCGCCGCCCATGATCCAGCAGGCGCTCTTTCCGCCCCGTTCCTTGGCGTCCCAGACGATCGCCGCCGAGAGGTTGACGTCGGCGTTGACGTCGAAGGCGAGCCGCGAGCCCTCGAGCGCCAGCTCCGCCACGTTCATGCCGATCGAGCTGTCGCCCGGCGAGGAGGTGAAGATCGGGACGGCGTGGCGGTAGGCGGCGCCCATGAGCGAGGTGCCGGCGAGGCCGAGCTGGTCCTCGACCGCCGCCACGTAGCGCCCCACCCGGTAGTGGAACTCGGGGGTGGACATCGGGCGCTGGAACTCGGCGCTGCGCAGCACCTGGCGGTAGAACTTGTCGGTCTCGAGCAGCACCGAGTAGTCGAAGACGATGTCGTAGATCCGCACCACGCCCTCGTCGCGCAGCTCGACGTCGTCCCACGTCGGGCTGCCGGCGTGGAGCTTCAGGCCGATCGCGTGGTGCGTGTCGTGATAGAGGTTGGCGCCGGTCGAGACGATCCAGTCGATCGCGCCCGCCTCGATCAGCGGCACCAGGCAGGACTTGCCATAGCCGCCGGGCGTCAGCGCCCCCGAGAGGCTCATCCCCACCGTCACCTCGGGCTGCAGCATCCGGTGCACCAGCAGCTCGCAGGCCTCGCGCAGCCGGCCGGCGTTGTAGGCGGTGAAGGCGTGGGTGACCAGCTCGGGCAGGCTCTCGCGGCCGGTGATCGGCCGCGGGTCGATCGCCCGCCCCGACAGGTGGTGGCTCAAGCGTGCCTCGGGCATGCGGCGATCATATCCGCGCCGGTCGGCCGCGAACCGTCATCGCCCGTGCTACCCTGATCATCTCCCCGCCGCGCGAGGCGGGCGCGACAGATATGCCGAAGACGACCATCACCCTGATCCCCGGCGATGGGATCGGCCCCGAGGTGACGGCCGCCACGGTGCGCGTGCTCGACGCCGCCGGCGCCGAGCTGGAGTACGACTCCCATCTCGCCGGCGCCGAGGCGCTCGCGAAGCTGGGCGACCCGCTGCCCGAGGACCTCATCGCCTCGATCGAGCGCCACCGGGTGGCGCTCAAGGGGCCGGTGACGACGCCGGTGGGCGAGGGGTTCCGCTCGATCAACGTCGAGCTGCGCCAGCGCTTCGAGCTCTACGCCAACCTGCGGCCGTCGCGCTCGCTCGAGAGCCTGCCGACGCTTTTCCCCGGCGTCGACATCGTGGTGGTGCGCGAGAACACCGAGGACCTCTACAGCGGCCTCGAGCACGTCGTGGTGCCGGGAGTGGTCGAGAGCTTGAAGATCATCACCGCCAAGGCCTCGACGCGCATCGCCCGCTTCGCCTTCGAGTACGCGCGCCGGAACGGCCGGAAGCGCATCACCGCCGTGCACAAGGCCAACATCATGAAGCTCTCCGACGGCCTCTTCCTCGACTGCTTCCGCGCCGTCGCCAAGGACTACCCTGAGATCCGCGCCGACGACAAGATCGTCGACAACATGTGCATGCAGCTCGTGATGCGGCCGCAGGAGTGGGACGTGCTGCTGCTCGAGAACCTCTACGGCGACATCGTCTCCGACCTCTGCGCCGGCCTGGTGGGCGGGCTCGGGGTGGTGCCCGGCGCCAACCTGGGAGAGGAGCACGCGATCTTCGAGGCGGTGCACGGCAGCGCCCCGGACATCAAGGGGCAGAACGTCGCCAACCCGCTCGCCCTCATGCGCTCGGCGATCATGATGCTCCGCCACCTGGGCAAGGACGAGGTGGCCGAGCGCGTGCGCGCCGCGATCCGTGACGTCGTGGTGCGGCAGAAGATCCGCACCCGCGACCTCCAGGGCGACGCCACCACCAGCGGCTTCGCCGACGCCGTCGTCGGCGCCATCGAGCGCGGTGCCGCCGTCCCCGCGTAGCGCCCGGGCCACGGTTCACCCACCCGCGCCTCCTCAGCGGTCCCACCCCGCCCGCGGACGGTTACAATCCTGCTATGCCCCCCCTCGTCGCCACCCCCGAGCCTGGCACCGCCGCCCCCGAGGCGGCGCGGACCCACCGCACCGCCTGCCCCCTCGACTGCCCGGACGCCTGTGGCCTGACGGTCGAGGTCGAGGACGGCCGGGTGACGCGGGTCGGCGCGAGCGACGCCCACCCCTTCACCGACGGCTTCATCTGCGCCAAGGTCGGGCACTTCCCGCGCCACATGTACGGTCCCGAGCGGCTGCTCCACCCGGGGCGGCGGGCGGGGGCCAAGGGCGAGGGGCGCTTCGAGCGGCTCACCTGGGACGAGGCGCTCGACCTGGTGGCGGCGAAGATGCGCGCGGCGATGGCGGCGTGGGGAGGCGAAGCGATTCTCCCGCTCTCGTACGGCGGCTCGAACGGCCTCCTCACCCAGGATACGACCGACGCCCGCCTTTTCCGCCGCCTCGGCGCCTCGCGCCTCGACCGCACGGTCTGCGCCGCCCCCAGCCGGCACGCGGCGGCCGGGCTCTACGGCCGCATGGCCGGCGTGGCGCTCTCCGACTACCGGCACGCGCGCCTGATCGTCCTCTGGGGGATCAACGCCTCGGTCTCGGGCATTCACCTCGTGCCGGTGGTGCAGGAGGCGCGGCGGGCCGGCGCCCGGCTCGTCGTCGTCGACCCGCGCCGCACGCCGCTCGCCGCCAAGGCCGATCTCCATCTCGCGCCGCGCCCGGGCACCGACGTCGCGCTCGCCCTCGCGGTCATCAACTGGCTCTTCGCGGAGGGCCGCGCCGACCTCGACTTCCTGGCCGCCCACGCGACCGGCGTCGAGGAGCTGCGGCGCCGCGCCGAGCCCTGGCCGCTCGCGCGGGCGGCGGAGGTCTGCGGCCTGCCGCCCGCCGACGTCGAGCGCTTCGCGCGTCTCTACGCCGAGAGCAGCCCGGCCGCGATCCGCTGCGGCTGGGGGCTCGAGCGCAACCGCAACGGCGGCTCGGCGGTGGCGGCGGTGCTCGCCCTGCCGGCGGTCGGCGGGAAGTTCGGGGTGCGCGGCGGCGGCTACACGATGAGCAACTCCGGCGCCTACCGCGGCATCGACAACGAGCGGGCGATCGGCGAGCCCGAGGCGCCGACGCGCCGCGTCAACATGAACCTCCTCGGACGGACCCTGCTGGCGGCGGACGACCCGCCGGTCGAGGTCCTCTTCGTCTACAACGCCAACCCGCTCGCCACGCTCCCCAACCAGGAGCTGGTGCGCGAGGGGCTGGCGCGCGAGGATCTCTTCACTGTCGTCTTCGACCAGGTGCTCACCGACACCGCCCGCTACGCCGACCTGGTGCTCCCGGCCACCACCTTCCTCGAGCACGAGGAGCTGGTGCGCGGCTACGGCGCGCTCGTCGTCCAGCGCGCGGCGCCCGTGGTGGCGCCGGTCGGCGAGGCGCGCGGCAACGTCGAGGTCTTCGCCGCGCTCTGCCAGCGCCTCGGGCTCGAGCGCCCGGGGGAGCCGGCGACCGCCGAGGCGCTCGCCGGCACGATCCTCCCCGAGCGGCTGCGCGAGGAGCTGGCGGCGCCCGGCATCGCGTTCCCCGACTGCGGCGCGGCGCCGGTGCAGTTCGTCGACGTCCTTCCCAACACCCCGGACCGCAAGGTCCACCTCGTGCCCGAAGCGCTCGACCGCCAGGCCCCGGGCGGCCTCTACGCCTTCCGCGAGGACCCGGCGACGCCGCGCTTCCCGCTCGCCCTCCTCTCGCCGGCCACCCAGCACACGATCAGCTCGACCCTCGGCCAGCTCCGCCGCGGCAAGGTGGCGCTCGAGATCCATCCCGCCGACGCCGCGGCGCGCGGCATCGCCGACGGCGACCCGGTGCGGGTGTGGAACGAGCTCGGCGAGGTGCGCTCGACCGCCCGCCTCTCGACCGACCTGCGCCCCGGCATCGTCTTCCTCCCCAAGGGGCTTTGGAGCCACAACACCGACAGCGGCACGACCGCCAACGCCCTGGTGCCCGACACCCTGACCGACCTGGGCGGCGGCGCCTGCTTCAACGACGCGCGGGTGGAGGTGTCGAAGATATCGTAACGGCGGGTCTCGAGACCCGCCTAGTAGTTGAAGAAGAAGATCAGATCGAGACCGCCGCGTTCGACGCGCCGGAACGCGTTCCGCTGCTGCGAGCCTCCCGCATCCGACACGGTTCCCTGCAGGCGCAGGAAATTCGTCAACTGATAC
>JBIOUG010000170.1:0-42625 GCA_044866775.1 Thermoanaerobaculia bacterium
CCGGCCCCTGGCGCGCCCCGCGGCGGCGGCGCCTCCGGCCACGATGCTGCACGCGGCCATCATCATGGACGGCAACGGCCGCTGGGCGATCGCCCGCGGCAAGCCGCGCAGCGAGGGGCACCGCGCCGGCGCCGACGCGGTGCGGCGGACGGTCGAGGCCGCTCCCGACCTCGGGGTCGGCATCCTCACCCTCTTCGCCTTCTCGTCGGACAACTGGCAGCGGCCGGCCGGCGAGGTCACCCAGCTCATGCGCCTCTTCCGCCACTACCTGCGCGAGGAGGCGGACCGCTGCGCCGAGAAGGGCGTCCGCATCACCGTCATCGGCCGCCGCGACCGCCTCGACGCCCGCCTGCGCCGCGCCATCGAGCGCGCCGAGGCGGTGACCGCCGCCGGCGCCCGCTTCCACCTCCGCATCGCCGTCGACTACTCGGCCCGCGACGCCATCGTCCACGCCGCCCGCCGCATCAACGGCGGCGAGGTCACGCGCGAGACCTTCTCGCACCTCCTCGCCGCCGCCCACGGCGGCGACCCGGTCCGCGACGTCGACCTCCTGATCCGCACCGGCGGCGAGAAGCGCCTCTCCGACTTCCTGCTCTGGGAGTGCGCCTACGCGGAGCTCGTCTTCACCGACCGCATGTGGCCCGACTTCGACGCCGACGACCTGGAGACCGCGATCGCCGAGTTCCATCACCGCGAGCGCCGCTTCGGGCAGGTGGGTGCCGCCGCCTATCGATCGACGATGCCACTCTGGCTGCCGTAGCCGCCGCCCAATCGCCCGTCCACCCAAAACGCCCGGGACGTGGCCCGGGCGCTACGCGACGCCGGAGGGTCACGCCCCCCGCGCCATCAGCGCCGCCACCGCCCGGTTGAACCGCGACGGATCGGGCAGCTCCGACCCTTCCGCCAAGAGGCCGTAGCCGAACAGCAGGTCGGCGTAGTCGCCGAGGAGCGGATCCGCGGCGTCTTTCCCGAACCGCTCCTCGAGCCGCGCCAGGATCTCGTGCTTGGGGTTGAGCTCGAGGATCCGCCGCTGCTTCGGACCGCCGCCCTTGCCCTTGAGCAGCAGCTTCTCGAGCTGCGGGCTGTAGTCGTGCTCGGCGCCGACGACGCACGCCGGCGAGCTGGTCAGCCGGCTCGACAGCCGCACCTGCTTGACGTGCTCGTCGAGCCGCTTCTGGAGGGCGTCGAGGAGCGGCCGCAGCTGCTCCTCGCGCTCCTTGAGCTCCGCTTCGGCCTGCTTGCGCTCCTCCTCGCTGCCGAGCGCCACCGTCCCCTTGCCCACCGACTTGAGCTTCTTGCCGCCGTACTCGGGCAGCGTCTGCACCACCAGCTCGTCGACCGGGTCGACGAGGTACAGCACCTCGTAGCCCTTGTCGCGGAACGCCTCGAGGTGCGGCGAGCTCGCCACCTGGGCGACCGACTCGCCGGTCAGGTAGAAGATCTCGCGCTGCTCCTCCTTCATCCGCGCCGCGTAGTCGGCGAGCGAGGTCAGCTTCTCGGCGTCGTGCGAGGAGTGGAAGAGCAGGAGCTCGAGCAGGCGCTCCTTGTTCTCGTAGTCGGCGCTCGTCCCTTCCTTCATGGCGCGCCCGAACTCGCCCCAGAAGACGAGGTAGTCCGCCGGCGCCTCGCGCCGCATCGTGTCGAGCTCGTCGAGCACCTTCTTGGTCAGCCACTTCCGCATCTGGGTGAGATGGCGGTCCTGCTGCAGCATCTCGCGCGAGACGTTGAGCGGCAGGTCGGGCGAGTCGACGACGCCGCGCACGAAGCGCAGGTAGTGGGGGAGCAGCTCCTCGCAGCGCTCCATGATCTGGATGCGCTTGACGTAGAGCTGGAGCCCCGGCTTGGCGCCGACGTAGTAGAGGTCGTACGGCGCCTGCTTGGGGATGAAGAGCAGCGCCTGGTACTCGACACGCCCCTCGGCCTTGAGCGAGACGACGCGCAGCGGCTCCGAGAGGTCGTGCGCGATGTGGCGGTAGAACTCCTCGTACTCCTCGGGCTTGACCTCGGCCTGCGGGCGCGTCCAGATCGGCTTCATCGAGTTGAGGACCTTCTCCTCGATGGTCCGCTGCCGCTCCTCGCCGGCCTGCTCCTTGGCCAGGTCCTCGATCTCCGGGTCCTTCTCGGCGCGGACGATGATCGGGTAGGCGACGAAGTCCGAGTAGCGGCGGACGATGCGCGAGATCACCCAGCGGTCGGTGTAGTCGTCGACGCCGTTGTCGCGGTCGACCGGCTTCAGGTGCAGGGTGATCGTGGTGCCGCGGCGCGGCGCCGCGGCGGCGTCGCCGTCGAGGTCCGAGACGGTGTAGGTGCCGTCGCCGGTCGACTCCCAGCGCGTCCCGCCCGCCTCGCCGGCGCGGCGCGTCTCGAGCACCACCCGCTCGGCGACCATGAACGAGGAGTAGAAGCCCACCCCGAACTGGCCGATGAGCTCGGCCAGCGCCTCCTTCGACTCGCCCTGGCGCAGGCGCTCGACGAGCTCGCGGGTGCCCGACTTGGCGATCGTCCCGATGTTGGCGACGACCTCCTCGCGGCTCATGCCGATGCCGTTGTCGCGCACGGTCAGGGTGCGCCCCTGGGGGTCGGGCTCGAGGCGGATCTCGAGCGTCTCGTCGCCCTCGAGCAGCTCGGGGCGGGTGAGGGCCTCGAAGCGCAGCCGGTCGAGGGCGTCGGAGCCGTTCGAGATCAGCTCGCGCAGGAAGATGTCCTTGTGCGAGTAGAGCGAGTGGATCATCAGGTCGAGGAGCTGCTTGGTCTCGGCCTGGAACGGCAGGGTCTCGGCGTGCGTGGGCGTCGTCGTAGCCATGGCGTCACCTTCGGTGTGTCGATGGTCTGAAATCGGGACGGTTGTCTGAGTTTTGGACCCTGCCCATCCATGGCCATCCATGCGCGCAGGGCCTAAGTCTAATAACTACTTAATTTTTGGTCATTTGTCGAGGTGGCATCGTTCCTGCTCTCAAGCCCCGGCCGGACTTGTCCCGGAGGTGGCTATGAACGCTCGACGCCTGTCGGCTCGCGTAGCGCTGGTCCTCGCTGTCCATGCCGTCGTCATCAATCCCTGCCTGCTGGCACAACCCTTGCCACCCGGCGAAGAGCAGTTACTCGAGATGAGCCTCCAGGAGCTACTGAACCTGCCGGTGGAGGCCGCCACGCGCACCGCCGTGTCCTACATGGAGGTGCCGCAGGCGGTGAGCCTCCTCACGCGCGCCGACATCGAGCGGCTGCCGGCCCTCACCTTGCCGGACCTGCTGCGCTTCATGCCCGGCGCCAACGTGGTGCGCACCCAGAGCTCGCAGCAGATCTTCGGCGCCCGCGGCAGCAACGCCTTCACGCCGTCGAAGGTCCTGATCCTGGTCGACGGCCAGCCGATCGACACGACGCTCTTCTCCACCACCTGGTGGGAGCTCGTGCCGATCAGCGTCCACGACATCGAGCGCATCGAGCTCATCCGCTCGCCGGGCACGATCTACGGCGCCAACGCGCAGAACGGGGTCATCAACATCGTCACCCGCCAGCTCGCCGCGGCCGCCGATCAGCCCTATCGTATCGAGGCCTCGATCGCGGCGGGTGACCAGGACCTGCGGCAGAGCTTCGTCACCCTGCTCGGCAGGGCGGGCGCGTCCTCCTACCGCCTCTCGTTCGAGGCCGCCGGGGTCGACGCCTACGAGAACGACCGGCGGCTCACGATCGTCCCCGGGCGGCCGAGCCCGCCGGGCGAGCAGACCTTCGCCGACAGCCGCGAGCAGCTCGACCTGCGCAACTTCTCGGGCGCCCTCCAGAGCACGGTCGGCGGCAATCCGCTCGACCTGAACGTCGGCGTCAAGGACATCAGGAACGCCCAGGGGCGGGTGCCCGACCGGCTCTGCTTCGTCGGCCTCGATGGCTCGGTCTCCTTCGCCAACGTCAAGTACTCGCTCGCGCCGGGGAGCGTCCGCCACGAGATGACGCTCTCGGCCGATCGCATCAACTTCATGTTCCACCGCAACTCCGACACGCGGCCGCTCGACGCCGCCGAGATGACCCTCTCCCGCTACACCCTGGGCTACGAGGCGCAGCGGCGCGCCGGCGCGGCGCACAACGTCCTGCTCGGCCTCTCGGCCTCGCTCCAGGACGCCGAGAACGGCGCCGGCAACGAGTTCTTCACCACCGAGACGGTCGACCTCGAGCCGATCTTCGACGCCCGCGTCCAGGACGAGTGGCAGCTCGGCGAGCGCGACCGCGTGTACCTCGGCGGCCACGTCACCGACCACTACGTCTCCGGCACGACGTTCTCGCCGCTGCTCGCCTGGGTGCACTCGTTCGGCGAGCGGCACAGCCTGCGTGCCGCCACCTTCACCTCGCACCGCCACCCGGGCGTCTTCGAGCACTCGATGGACTACGACCAGGCGACCGGCGAGCTCGACAAGATCACCCGCCTGGTCTCCAACCGCGACCTCGACGCCGAGCGCACCACCTCCTACGAGCTCGGCGTGCGCAGCCAGGTGCGGCCGGACTTCTTCGTCTTCGCCGATCTCTACCTCAATCAGGTCGACCGCGGCGTCGAATGGGTCCTCGACGGCGTCGAGCGGGTGCCGGTGGCCCGCCCGCGCTACCGCTCCGCGAACGTCCTCGAGCAGGAGATCCGCGGCCTCGAGACCGGCTTCAAGGCGAGCCTCGGCGCGCACCTCTCGCTCGAGGCCAACGTCGCCCTGGCCGAGGTGGCGAACACCTCCGAGCGCGGCGCCGCCGCGCCCAGCCGCTACGGCGAGGACTACGTCCCGCCGTACGTCGCCAACGCGCTCGTCGGCCTCGACTGGCCGCGCCTGCGCGGCTTCGTCCACTACCAGCAGGTGGGAAGTCACACCTGGCTGTGGCCGAGCTGGAACCCGGCGAGCGGCCGCGACCGCGTGACCGAGAAGCCGGTCCCCTCCTACGGCCTGCTCAACGCCGCGCTCACGGTGCCGGTCACCCGCTGGCTCTCGCTCTCGGTCTCCGGGCAGAACCTGCTCGACGACCTCCACACCGAATGGCGCGGCGACAGCAGCTACTTCGGCCGCCAGGTGTGGGCCGGCCTGGAGGTCGGATTCTGAGGCGGCGCCAGACGACCGCCGCGGTGGCTCTCGGGTTGCTCCTCGTCGCTGCGGGCGCGGCCGGCGCGCAGCCCATGCCGGTGCCGTTCAACCGGCAGACGGTGATGTTCAAGCGGGTGTTCGAGTACGACCGCACGCTGGCGGGCAAGTCGCCGCAGGTGCTGGTGGTGCACGACGGCGGGCTCGCGGAGCTGCACGACCTCCTCGCCAGCTTCGAGTTCGCAAAGATCGCGGCCACGCCGGTCCACTACAGCCAGCTCGGCGAGCGGATCGGCGGCGCCTCGGTGGCCTACATCCTGCCCGGCGTCCCCGCCTCGGCGTACCTCGACCGCTGCGCCGAGAACGCGGTGCTGACCATCTCGGGGCTGCCGGGGCTGGTGCAGAAGGGGCACGTCGCGATCGCCATCGGCGCCGGCCAGGGACGGGCGGAGATCATGGTCCACATGGGCCGCCTCAAGGCGGAGAAGCACGACATCTCGGCGGAGCTGCTCAAGCTTGCGCGCCTCATCCCCTGAGCCGACCGACGGCCGACCGGCCGCGGGCGACGGTGCGGCCAGGCTCGCCGACCGCCTCGGGCGGCGGGTGCTGAGCCTCGGCCTGAAGCAGAAGTTCGTCATCGCCACGGCGCTGCTGCTGGCGGCGGTGGCGGTGTTCCTGGCGCTCTTCTTCCCCTGGCGCCAGCAGGTGCAGCTCGAGCGGGCGCTGCGGCAGCGCGCCACCGCCATCGCCGCCATGGCCGCGCACAGCGCCTCGGCCGGTCTGGTGTTCGGCGACAAGGCGGCCGTTGAGGCCGCGCTCGACGGCTTGAAGCAGGCCGGCGACGTGGCCTTCGTCCTGGTGTTCGACAAGGAGGGCTTGGAGTTCACCGCCCCGCCGGGCGATCGCCGGCGTGCGGCGAGCCTGGCGGCGCAGGAGGTGCGCGAGCTCGTCGAGCAGCAGCCCGACAGGAGGTTCGCCGAGTCGGGCGACCTGCTGCTGGTGGCGAGCCCGATCTCCCAGGGCAAGGATCGCATCGGCACCCTGGTCATGGGGGTCAGCACCGAGGGCCTGCAGGCCGAGGTGGCGCGCAGCCGGATGGTGGCCCTGCTGGTGGGGCTGATCATCGTCGTGGCCGGCGTCGTCGCCTTCCACGCCCTGGCCTCGCGCATCGTGCGCTCGCTCCACGTGGCGGTGGACTTCGCCCAGCAGCTCGCCAAGGGCGACCTGCAGCGCACGGTCAGGGACGGCGCCGGCGACGAGACCGGTCAGCTCCTGCAGGCGATGAACGGCATGACCGCCAGCCTGCGCGGGCTGGTCTCCGGCATCATCGACTCGTCGAGCCGTTTCTCCGGCTCGGCGCAGACCATCTCGCTGGCCTCGGAGCAGATGAAACGCGGCGCCGAGAGCCAGACCTCGGCCGTCGAGCAGACCACGAGCAGCATGGTCGAGATGGCGAGCCAGCTCGAGAGCGTCGCCAAGTCGACCCAGGTGCTGGCGCGCAACACCAGCGACACGTCGACCGCGATCGGCGAGATGACCCGCTCGATCGACGAGGTCGAGCGCAACGCCGACCAGGTGCTGTCGGCCTCCGAGGAGACGCTGACCACCATGGAGGAGATGTCGCGCGCCATCGACGGCATCGCCGACAAGGTGGCGGTGGTGGACCGGCTGTCGCAGGAGGCCGCCGACGTCGTCACCCAAGGCGGCACCGAGCTCTCGACGGTGATCAAGGGGGTCGGCGGGCGGATGGTGCAGGTGGGGAAGGTGGTCAGGATCATCGAGGACATCGGCGACCAGACGAACCTCCTCTCGCTCAACGCCCTGATCGAGGCGGCGCGCGCCGGCGAGATGGGGCGCGGCTTCGCGGTCGTCGCCGAGGAGGTGCGCAAGCTCGCCGAGCGCTCGACCGCCGCCACCCAGGAGATCCAGTCCTTCGTCGAGTCGATCCAGCACGACATGGCGCAGGCGATCGAGCTGACCGGGGTCATCCTGCAGCGCATCGTCGACTCGGTGGCGCGCTCGACGTCCTTGACCGGCGAGGTCAACGTCGCCGTGCGCGAGCACAGCCAGGGGGCGGGGCAGATCTTGAAGACCTCGAGCGCCATGCAGACCATGGCGCGGCAGATGGCGGCGGCCGCCAGTCAGCAGGCGCAGGGCGCGAAGGAGATCATGCAGGCCATCGAGGTGATGGACCGCATGACACAGCAGCTCGCCAACTTCAGCGTCGAGCAGCGGCAGGCCGGCAACATGGTGGTCGGCGCCGTCGAGCAGATCGCCCGCGTCGCCACCGAGAACCTGCGCGCCGCCGAGGACCTCTCCGTCGCCACCGGCACCCTCGCCGGCGAGGCGGAGGGGCTGCGGAAGATGACCGAAGTCTTCCGCGTCTAGCGACTCGGGGAATCCACGGACGGCGCTGTCCCTCGTCCATTCCTATCTTGCACTAGTTGAGTAACACCCCATTCCGGAGCCGCGTGGCGATCCGGCGTCTTCTCCGAACCGCATCGGGGAGCTGAGCCTCCGGCTCTACCACGTCGCGGTGCTCGTCAACGTCGTGGTGAGCACGGCGGTGGTCTACCGGGCCGGACGGCGCAGGGGTCTCGCGCTGCCCGGCCCGGGCGTCGCGGTGGGGATGGTGCTGGTGTGCATCGCCGGCAGCAAGCTCCTCGGCAGCGCCATCCAGCTCATCCACTTCCGGGGCCACCTCACGAGCTACTTCCTGTTCCGGGACGAGGGCTTCACCATCCTGGGAGGCGTGCTCGTGAGCCTGCCGGCGGGCTTCCTCTACTGCCGCAGGGCCGGCCTCCCGTTCTACCGGCTGGGGATCCCATGTGCCATGGGCCTGACGGTGTTCACGATCCTCCAGCGCGCCATCTGCTTCGCCAACGGCTGCTGCTTCGGTCGCCCGACGGCCTCGCCCCTGGGCTACCGGTTCCCTCCGCACACCGACGCCGGGAGCCTTTTCCCGGGGGTGCCGGTCCACCCGACCCAGCTCTACACCGTGGTCCTCTACCTGGGGGTCCTCGCCTTCCTCGTGCGCTTCAACCGGCGGGTGAGCGACCGGCTGCTCTTCGGCGCGTTCATGATCCTGGTGGGCGCCGAGCGTCTGACGAACGAGACGCTGCGCTGGCACACCAACAACGACATCGTGCTCCTGGCCGACGGCCAGGTGATCACCGGCCACGCCCTGATCGCGCTGACGCTTTTGGTCTACGGCCTGACCTTATGCCTGGCGGAGTTGCGCCGCCCGGCGGCGCGATCGGCGGCGGAGGCAGACGTTGAGGCCGCCTGACGGACGCGCCGCGGCGCCGGCGGACGAAAGCCTTCGCCGCGCGATCGACCCCGCCCTCCTGCCCCGGCACGTGGGGGTGATCATGGACGGGAACGGGCGCTGGGCCCGGGCCAGGCGCCTCTCCCGGATCGCGGGACACCGCGCCGGAGCTCAGGTGGTCCGGGACACGGTGGAAGGAGCGGTGGAGATCGGACTGGAGGCCCTGACGCTGTACGCCTTCTCGATCGAGAACTGGAAACGGCCGCGCCTGGAGGTCCAAGTCCTCCTGGGGCTGCTCCGCGACTATCTGCGCTCCGAGCTGTCCACGATGCTGGAGCAGGGCATCCGCTTCCGGGTTCTCGGGCACTGGCGGGAACTGCCCACCGCGCTGGTGAAGGCGATCGAGCGCTGCCAGCGCGAGACCTGCGACGGCCCTGGGATGCGCCTCAGCGTGGCGGTGAACTACTCGGGCCGCTCCGAGATCGTGGACGCCTGCCGGCGGCTGATCGCCGACTGGTCGGCCGGTGAGCGGACCGCGATCGACGACGAGGCCGTCGCGAGCCGGCTCTCGACCGCCGGGCTGCCCGACGTGGAGCTCCTGATCCGGACCTCGGGAGAGCGGCGGCTGAGCAACTTCATGCTCTGGCAGCTCGCCGGCGCCGAGCTCTGGTTCACCGACCGGTACTGGCCCGACTTCTCGCGACGGGACCTCTTCCTTGCGCTCCTCGACTTCCAGCAGCGGCGCCGGCCCCGGGCCGGGCGTTTTCGGTCTGCCCCCGCGCCGCGCGTCGAAGGGCTCCGCCGGTACCACCCGACAGCGTCATCCTGAGCGAAGCGACGCATCGGGGTGGGGGCACGGTAGGATCCGCGCCGCGCATGCACGCCGCCGCTGAGCTCCCGCCGAGCGCCGCCGACGAGACGATCCGCCGCGAGTGCCCGGCCCTCTGGGCCTGCCTCTCGCCGCTCGGCCGCCGCCTGCGGCTGCCGGCCAACTTCCTGCCGCAGCAGAGCGCCGAGGCGCGCGGCAAGCCGTTCAACGCCACCATCGGCCAGATCACCGACGGCGGCGGCCGCGCCGTGCCGTTGCCGGCGATGGCGGCGGCGGTCGCCGGCCTCGACGATGCGGCGCGCAGCCGGGCGTTCCTCTACTCGCCGATCGAGGGGATCCTCGACCTGCGCCGCCTCTGGCGCGAGCGGCAGCGGCAGGGTATCCGGGAGGATCTTCCTTCCAGCCTGCCGCTGGTGACCGCCGGGCCGGTGCAGGCGCTGGCGCTGCTGGCCGAGCTCCTGGCCGGCGAGGAGAGCGCCGTGGTGCTGCCGGAGGCGGCGCCGCCTGGGTACGCGACGACCTTCACGCTGCGCACCGGGGCGCGGGTTGCGTCGCTCGACGAGCTCGCGGACGGCGAGGCGGCGTTGGTGGTGGTCGGCGGCGGCGGGAAGACGGCTGGGCGGGAGGGAGAAGGCGCCGCGCGGCCGGCGCTCCTCGCGCGGCTCGCGGGCGCTGTGGCCCGCCGGCCGCTCGCGGTCGTGGTGGACGACGCGGTGCTGCCGAGACATGAAGACCACACCGGAGCCGGCGAAAGCGGCGGCAGTCGCTCGCTCTTCTGGCACCTGCTCGCCCACTACCCGGCCGTGGTCCCCTTCAAGGTCGACGCCGCCAGCCCCGACCTCGGCGCCGCCGGCGACGGCGTCGGGTTCCTCACCCTTCCCTTCCCACCCGAGAGCGAACTCGCGCAGGCCTTCGAGAGCAAGGTCAAGACCCTGCTCCGCGCCCTCGTCGGCTCCCCGCCCGCCTTCGCCCAAGCGCTCCTGCTCGACGCCCTCGCCCCGGCCGGGTAAGGCTGCGCCGGCTATCATCGCCCGTCGTGGCGACCACCTCGCGCAAGACCGCGCCGGCGTCGCGCCGCCCCGCGCTCCGCAGCGTCCTCGTGTTCGGCCTCGTCGGCGGCGCGCTGATCGCCGCGCTGAAGCTCGCCGAGTATCGCTTCCTCGTCGTCGAGCACTCGGTCGAGATCTACGTCGGCCTGATCGCGGCGCTCTTCGCGGGGCTCGGGATCTGGCTGGGGCTGACGCTGACGCGGAAGGACCGGGTCGTGATCGTCAAGGAAGTGCCGGTGACCGGGCCGTTCGTCCCCGACGAGGCGCGCGTCAAGGAGCTGGGGGTCACGCGGCGCGAGCTCGAGATCCTCGGCTTCATCGCCGCCGGCCTGAGCAACCGCGAGATCGCCGAGCGGCTCTTCGTGAGCGAGAACACCGTCAAGACCCACTCCAGCCGGCTCTTCGACAAGCTCGGCGCGAGCCGGCGCACCCAGGCCGTGCAGATCGGCAGGGCCTCCCGCCTGATCCCCTGACGCCGCCGGCGGGGTCACCCGAAAGCATGATTCCGCGGCCGCCGGGGCAGAATCATCCGAACGGGTGACGACAGCCGGGGGGCGCGTCGCTACCGTGGGGGCATCGACGCGGCCTCGCGCCGCAGGAGCGAATCGAATGAAGAAGACCGTCCTGCTGTTCGGGCTCCTCTCCGCCGCCGTCGGCGTGGTCATGATGCTGGCGACGTTCCCCCTCATGGACACCCTGGGCTACCAGATGACCGACGTCGTCGGCTACACGGCGATGGTCGTCGCGGCGCTCCTGGTGTTCTTCGGCATCCGCTCGTACCGCGACGGCCCGGCGGGGGGGAGGATCACCTTCGGCCGCGGCTTCGTCGTGGGGCTCCTCATCACGCTGGTCTCAAGCGTCTGCCAGGTCCTCGCCTTCCAGGTGGTTTACTTC
The DNA here is from genome assembly GCA_044866775.1 of Thermoanaerobaculia bacterium. Taxonomy (GTDB): domain Bacteria; phylum Acidobacteriota; class Thermoanaerobaculia; order Multivoradales; family UBA5704; genus DASUNQ01. Next base: position 11,086 of record JBIOUG010000170.1, read on the forward strand.
CGGCTCGTGCCCGACTTCGGCCCGCGGTTCGCGGCCTGCATGGTGGAGCGGGTGCGCGACTCGGGCGCGAGCGACGCCGAGATCCTGACCGCGGCCCGGCAGGCCCGGACCCTGAAGCGCCTCTACGACAACCCCCTGACCAACGCGGCGATCACCTTCGTCCAGCCGCTGCCGATCGGCCTCGCCGCGGCGGCGGTCTCGGCGGCGATCCTGCGCACGAAGAAGAAGAAGGAGGTCCTGTGAGAATCATCGTGACGAGCGTCCTGGTCGACGACCAGGAGAAGGCCCTGAAGTTCTACACCGACGTCCTCGGCTTCGTGAAGAAGGAGGACATCCCGCTCGGCGAGGCGCGGTGGCTGACCGTCGTCTCGCCCGACGATCCGGACGGCACCGAGCTGCTGCTCGAGCCCAACTCGAACCCGGCCGCCCAGGCCTTCCAGAAGGCGCTCGTCGCGCAGGGGATCCCGCTGACCATGTTCGGCGTCGACGACCTCGAGCAGGAGCACGCGCGGCTCCAGAAGCTGGGAGTCGTCTTCCACACGCCGCCGACCGACGCCGGACCGGTCAAGATCGCCGTCATCGAGGACACCTGCGGCAACCTCATCCAATTGGTCCAGCGGTGATGGCGCGTGTACACCCGGCGCTATCGGTCGGGGCGGTGCCGTGTGCGAATGGCCCCGAGCCGTTGTGAGTTGGGGAAGCGCCACGGCATCGCGAAAGACGCCGCCCCTTGCGGGGCGGCGGTGCTTGCTACCGCAGCCAGTCCTCGAGCCGCACCCGCTCGTCGGTCGCGGCGTCGCGGTACTTGACGATGACCGGCGTTGAGAGCGAGAGGCCCCACTCGCGCCCGGCGCCGCGGGTGACGGCGCGCGAGCCCGGGACGACGACCGCTTCTTCGGGGACGACGAGCGGCTCGCTCTCGGTGGCGCGGTGGATCGTCTCGCGTACCAGGTCGTAGAGCGGCGTCGAGCGGGTGAGGATCACGCCGGCGGCCAGCACCGCGCGGCGCTTGACGACCGTCCCTTCGTAGACGCCGCAGTTGCCGCCGACCAGGACGTCGTCCTCGACGATCACCGGCAGCGCCCCGACCGGCTCGATCACGCCGCCGAGCTGGGCGGCGGCGGAGAGGTGGACGCGCTTGCCGACCTGGGCGCAGCTCCCGACCAGGGCGTGCGAGTCGACGAGCGTGCCGTCGTCCACCCAGGCGCCGACGTTGACGTACATCGGCGCCATGCAGACGACGCCCTGCCCGAGGTAGCAGCCGTCGCGGATGGCCGAGCCGCCGGGCACGACGCGCACGCCGTCGCCGAGACCGAGCGGGCGCGGCGGGTAGGTGTCCTTGTCGAAGAAGGGGAGGCGCGGCCCGCCGGGGGCGCCGATCGTCATGTCGACGATCGCCCCCATGCGGAAGCCGAGGAGGATGCCGCGCTTGACCCACGGGTTGGCGCGCCAGCCGGTGGGCGAGGAGGGATCGGGCTCGGCGGCGCGCGCCGCGCCGCGATTGAGTGCGTCCTTGAAGCGGGCGAAGAGGGCGCGGTGCCCGGCGTCGTAGGTGGCGGGCGGCTCGGCGAAGAGCCGGTCGACGGCGCGCTCGAGCTCGGCGAGCGCGCCGGGCGCAGTCTCGCCCGCGCTCATCCTCAGCTCGCCCTGACGAGCCTGGGCTCGGCGCCGGCCTCCTCGCCGGGCTCGCCCTCGGCCGACAGCAGTCCCAGCCCGATCAGGGCCTCGCGTACCTTCTCGACGCTGGCGGGCCGCGGGTAGACCATCGGCAGCCGGAAGACGGGATCGATGAGGCCCATCAGGCCGAGCGCGGCCTTGACCGGGCCGGGGTTGGTCTCGACGAAGTTGACCTCGAGCAGCGCGTAGAGGCGCCGGTGCACCTCGCGCGCCGCGGCGAAATCCCCTTCCAGGCCGAGCGAGCAGAGGCGCGACATGGCGTAGGGCACCTCGTTCGAGGCCACCGAGATCACGCCGACGCCGCCGAGCGCCATGAGCGGCAGGGTGAAGGCGTCGTCGCCCGAGAGCACCGCGAAGTCGCGCGGCAGGGCCTGGCACACCGCCGCCATCTGGCCGAGGTTCCCCGACGCCTCCTTGACCCCCACCACGCGGTCGATCTCGGCCAGCCGCCGCAGGGTCGCGGGATCGACGTTGAGGCCGGTGCGCCCGGGGACGTTGTAGACGACGACCGGCAGGCGCCCGGCCGCGGCGATGGCGCGGTAGTGCTCGACCAGCCCTTCGGGCGTCGGCTTGTTGTAGTAGGGGGTGACGACGAGGAGGCCGTCGGTGCCGAGCGCCGCCAGCTCGCGCGCCAGGTCGACGACCGAGGCGGTGTTGTACCCGCCGCAGCCGGCCAGCACCGGCACCTTCCCCTTCGCCTCCTCGAGTGTGATCTCGACCACCCGGAGCTGCTCCTTGCGGCTTAAGGTGGGGTTCTCGCCGGTCGTGCCGCAGGGGACCAGGAAGTGGACGCCGCCCTCGATCTGGCGCCGCACCAGCCGGCGCAGCGCCTGCTCGTCGAGCGACAGGTCGCGCCGGAAGGGGGTGACCATCGCCGTGCCGCAGCCCTGGAACATTGGGGGGACCTCCTCGCGTAGCGCCAGATGTCGCGGAACTCGAAGACGCCCTGCTTGCCGTGCACCCAGCGCGCGGCGCGCAGCGCGCCGTGCGCGAAGCCGGCGCGGCTGCGGGCGCTGTGTTGCAGGGTGATGGTATCAGCCTCCGAATCGAAGCCCACGAGGTGCGTGCCGGGGACCGCGCCGGCGCGGTTGGCGGCGACGTCCACCGGCCGCGCGAAGCCGGCACGCTCCATGACCCGCAGCAGCTCCTTGAGCGTGCCCGACGGCGCGTCGCGCTTGGCGCGGTGGTGGATCTCGTAGGCCCAGGCGCCGTACGCCTCTTCGTTCGCGAGAAGCCGCGCCGCCGCCTCGACGATGCCGTAGAAGACCTGCACCCCGACCGAGAAGTTGGCGCCGTAGACGAGGCCGACGCCGTGCCGCTCGACCGCGGCGCGCACCCGCGGCAGCTCCTCCGCCCAGCCGGTAGTGCCGACGACGAGGTCGATGCCGAGCGCCGCCACTCGCTCGGCGTTCTCCGCCACCGCTCCTCCCACCGAGAAGTCGACCGCGACCTCGGCGCCGGCCAGGCGCTCGGCCGTGATCGCCGCGGCGCCGCCGTCGCGCGCCGCGACGGTCGCCACCACCTCGCAGCCGTGCTCGGGCGCGAGCTGCTCGACGAGGCGGCCCATCTTGCCGTAACCGATCAGGGCGAGGCGGAGAGGCGGCGGAGAACCGGCGCTCATTGGACTCCCAGCCACTCAGTTGTCATCCCGAGCGAGAGCGAGGGATCTGGGTGGGGGGGGCGGTGCGACGAAAAGCCCAGGTAAGGCAGGAGCGGGATCGGTGGAGGCGCCGGCTCATGGCACGAACTCCCCCGGCAGACCTGCAAAGAGCGTGTCGTGGAGACGTGCGACGAGGGCCGTCACATCGTCCTCTTCGGCGACGAAGCGGACCGCGGCGCAGGCCGCGCCCGCGCAGACGAGCTGAGCGCTCCGCACACCCGCGGCAGCAGCGGCCTCCAGTGTGTCCGACGCCAGCGCGCCGCCCGCTGCGAGATCCTCGGAGACCAGCGACACCGTCGGGCGCCCCGGCAGCACCTCGATCCGCGCCACCTCGAGCAGCTGGTCGAGGATCTCGGGCAACCGGTCGGCACGATCGAGCGCGAGCTGCACCGTACCGTCCTCGGCGCCGAGCACCATGAGGGTGGGGCGAAGCTGCGCCGCCACGGCCAGCACTGCCGCCTCCGGCGCATTGCGATTCACCGGCGTTGCCCGCAGGAGATAGGCGTTGTGCCGCATGGCGATCGACTTCAGGTGCGGCGGCGCCTCGCCGCGCCGGCCGATCAACGTACCCGCGCCGTCGTCGCTTGCGGGCGGCCGGCGGGAGCTCAGGATGCGCACCGGCAGCCCGCGCCGGCCGGCCGGCCCGAGGGTGCCGGGATGGAGCACCTTGGAGCCCGCCGAGGCGAGCTCGAGCGCCTCGGCGAAGGAGAGCGTGCGGATGAGCCGCGCCGCCGGCACCAGGCGTGGGTCCGTCGTGAGCATTCCCTCGACGTCGGTCCAGATCTGGACCTCTTCGGCGCCGAGCGCCGCGCCGACGATGGCGGCGGTGAAGTCGGAGCCCTCGCGCCCGAGGGTGGTCGTCACGCCCTCCGTGGTCGCGCCGACGTAGCCGCCCAGGACCGGCACCCGGCCCGCGTCGACCAGCGGCGGCACCGCCTTGGCCAGGCGGGCGTCGGTCAGCTCGTAGAGCGGGTTGGCGCGGGTGAAGCGGTCGTCGGTGACGATCAGGCGGCGGCAGTCGAGCCACTCGGCGTCGATGCCGCCGCGGCGGAGCGCCAGGGTCAGGATCTCGCTCGCCAGGAGCTCGCCGTAGGCGGCCACCTCGTCGGCCAGCCGGGGCGGCAGGGCGCGCGCCGCGAGGATCTCGAGCACCGTCCGCCGCAGATCGCCGAAGCGGCGGACGAGCGCGGCGTCGAGCGCCGGGCGGTCGGCGTCGGCCACCACCGGATCAGCCGTGCGGCGGTGGAAGTCGCGCAGCTCGTCGACCAGCTCGAGCGCCCGCCCGAGGTCGCCGCTGGCGGCGGCGTCGCCGATCTCGAGCAGCCGCCGCGTCGTCTTGCCCATCGCCGAGACCACGACCACCGGCCGCCGCGGCAGCCGCGCCCGCACGATCCCCACCACCCGCTCGAGCGCCTCCGCCGCCTCGACCGAGCTGCCGCCGAACTTCATGACGATCATTGAATGGAGCGCCTCACTTTGCCGCCCGTGGTGCTCTCGCACCTTGGTGCCTTACCGCAGGGAGCGTCATAGGCATGCCAGACGCAGTACCCGTTTTCTGCCGCTGCATTGATTCCGACACCCCTCCCCGGCCCTCCCCGCTCCGCGGGGAGGGAGCCCCCGGCGATCGCCGGTGGAGGTCAATCCAGCCACCCTTCGGAGTGCATGAGCTCGGCGTTGAGCACCGCCGCGCCGGCGGCGCCGCGGAGGACGTTGTGCGACAGCGCCACGAACTTGTAGCCCAGGACCGGGCACTCGCGCAGGCGGCCGACGGCGGTGCCCATGCCGTTCTCGAGACCCGCGTCGCGCCGCGGCTGCGGCCGGTCGGGGGCGTCGAAGACGTGGACCGGGCGCTCGGGGGCCGAGGGGAGCTGGCGCTCCTGCGGCAGGCCGCGGAACGAGCCGAGGGCGGCGCGGACCTCCTCGAGCGCCGGCCGCTCGGTCAGCTCGACGCTGGCGGCGACGAGGTGGCCGTCGAGCGACGGCACGCGGTTGCAGTGCGCCGAGACGGTCACCGGCAGCGGCTCGATGCGGCCGCCGTCGAGCGTGCCCAGGATCTTCTGCGTCTCGGGCTCGAGCTTCTCCTCCTCGCCGCGGATGAACGGGATGACGTTGCCGAGCACGTCCATCGACGGCACGCCCGGGTAGCCGGCGCCGGAGATGGCCTGGAAGGTCGTCGCCACCACCCGCCGCAGGCCGAAGCGGACGAGCGGCGCGAGCGCCATGACCAGCACGACCGCGGCGCAGTTGGGGTTGGTCACCAGCGCCCCCTGCCAGCCGCGCTCGCGGCGCTGCGCCGGCAGCAGCCCCAGGTGCGCGGGGTTGATCTCCGGCACCAGGAGCGGCACGTCCGGCGTCATGCGGTAGCTGCTCGAGTTCGAGACCACGACGTGCCCGGCGGCGGCGAAGGCGTGTTCGATCTCGCCGGCCACATCCGAGCTCATCGAGGAGAAGACCAGCCGCGGCCCGCGGCCCGGGATGCAGTCGTCGAGCCGGAGATCGGCGGCCGCGGCGGGCGGCGGCCCTTCGAGCTGCCACGTCGTGGCCTCGGCGTAGCGCTTGCCGGCGCTGCGGTCGCTCGCCGCCACCCAGCGCAGAGCGAACCAGGGGTGGTCCTCGAGCAGCCGCACGAAGCGCTGCCCGACCGTCCCCGTGGCTCCCAGGATCCCGACCTCGACCTTGCCGGTGGCTGCCATCTGTCCCTCCTCGCGCCTCTACTGCGTCTCTACCGCCGCCCTTCCTCCAGCAAGGCGCGGACCATTCTCGGTTGATCCCCCGCCCCCCCTCCTGGCCTCCCCCCCTCACGGGGGAGGAGCGTACCCTCACCGTTCCTCGAGCAGAAGGCGGACCATTCTCGTATACAGGTGCACCGCCTCGACCAGCTCGCGCTTGCCGACGCTCTCCTCGGCGGTGTGCGCGAGGCGGACGCTCCCCGGCCCGAGCAGGAACGGCTCGCCCCAGGCCGTCAGGCGCGGGATGTCGGTGGTGAAGCGGACGACCGCGGTCTCGAACCCCGGCAGCGCGCGCATCAGGACCGGCGGCACCTCCCGCTCGTCGCTGATCCGCGTGCCGCTCGGCGCCAGCGCCGCCCGCAGCGCGCGCTTCCACTCCGCGGTGTCGCCCACCGTCCGCAGCATGATCTCGGCACGCGCCCAATCGGCGATGACGTTCGGCGCGCGCCCCCCGGCGAGGGTGCCGATGTTGAGCGTCCCCGTCCCGAGCTGCGGGTCCTCCGGCAGCGGCAGGGCGCGGAGCGCGGCGAGACCGTCGAGGAGCCGCTCGATCGCCGAGTCCCCCAGCTCGGGGGTGGAGGAGTGCGCCGCCCGCCCCGCGGCTTCGAGCGCCAGCCAGAGCGCCCCCCGGTGTCCCACCACCTGCCGGTTCTCGGTCGGCTCGCCGTCGATCAGGTAGCGCGAGCCGCGCGGCGTGCGGTTGGCGGCGACGGCGCCGACGCTGTCGGTCTCCTCGCCGATCACGAAGAGCAGGCCGAAGCCGCGCTCGCCAGCCTCGAGCAGCCCTTCGACCGCCTTGATCATCGCCGCCGCGATCCCCTTGGCGTCGCAGGAGCCGCGGCCGTGGATGCGCTCGCCGTCCTCGGCGGAGGGGAAGAAGGGCGGCACGGTGTCGAGGTGCGTCGACAGGACGACGACCGGCTCGCCCCAGGCGGCGAAGAGGTTGTACCGGTCGCCGGCGACCGGCAGCCGCTCGAGCGCGCCGCCGCGCCCGGCGAGCGGCGCCAGATACCCGGCCAGCCACTCGGCGACCGCGGGCTCGCGCCCGGTGGTCGAGTCGACGTCGACTAGCGCCCGCGTCAGCGCGAAGAGGTCGAGGTTACCCGCTGATACCATGCGGCGCATGATACCTATCGACCTCGCGGGAAAGCGCGCCCTGGTGATGGGCGTCGCCAACGCCCGGAGCCTGGGGTGGGCGATCGCCGAGAAGCTGCACCAGGCGGGAGCGGAGCTCGCCTTCAGCTACCAGGGCGAGCGGTTGAAGGACGAGCTGGAGAAGCTGACCGCCGGGATGCCCGGCCGGCGCCTCTACCAGTGCGACGTCACGAGCGAGGCGGAGATGGCGGCCGCGTTCGCCGACCTCGGCGCCGCCTGGGGTCAGCTCGACTACGTCGTCCACGCGATCGCCTTCGCGCCCCGCGCCGCGATGGACGGCCGCTACATCGAGACGACGCGCGAGGACTGGCGCACCGCGCTCGAGATCTCCGCCTACTCGCTGGTGGCGGTGGCGCGCGCCGCCGAGCCGCTGCTGCGCGAGGGCGGCGGCCTGGTCACCCTCACCTACTACGCCGCCGAGAAAGTGGTGCCGAAGTACAACGTCATGGCGATCGCCAAGAGCGCCCTCGAGGCGAGCGTCCGCTACCTCGCCTACGAGCTGGGACCGAAGGGCGTGCGGGTCAACGCCGTCTCGGCCGGGCCGGTGCGCACCGTCGCCGCCCGCAGCATCCCCGGCTTCATGAAGATGTACCGCCGCGTCGCCCAGCTCGCCCCCCTCGGCCGCAACGTCTCCCACGAGGAGGTCGGCAACCTCGGCCTCTTCCTCCTCTCCCCCCTCGCAGCCGGCATCACCGGCGAGACGGTCTACGTCGACGCCGGCTATCACGTGATGGGGATGGAGCTGGGGGAGGAGTAGGGATCATCAACCAGAAGGACCAGCCGGCCGGCTTCTACGACTCCACGCACGAGGTGATGAACTTCGAGGCGATCGATTACGCCAAGCAGGCGGCGCTCGACTGCCGCAGTCGGCGGCCAACTACCATAGTCCTCGCCCATGGCCCCGCCAACGGGTGTCACGCCCAGGCAGGTGCTCTCAGCGCGTCTCTTCGCCCTCCGTCCCCGGCTCCAGCCGATACCCAACCCCGCTCTCGGTCAGGAGGTAACGCGGCGCGGTGGGGTCGGTCTCGAGCTTCTGCCGCAGCCGGTGGACGAGCTGCTTCAAGAGCTGGCGGTCGCCTTCGCCGCGGTGGCCCCAGACGTGCGCCAGGAGGCGCTCAGCGGGGAGGGCGCGGCCGGCGTTGGCGAGGAGGAGCTGGAGGAGGCGGGTCTCGAGCGGGGTCAGCCGCACCGGCCCCTCACCGCGCACCCGCACGAGCTGCTGCTCGACGTCGAGCGCGAGGTCGCCGGCCGCGAGCTCGGCCGGGCGCTCGACGCCGGCGCGCCGTAATAGCGCCCGCACCCGCGCCAGGAGCGTGCGTGGGCTGAAGGGCTTGGCGAGGTAGTCGTCGGCGCCGAGGTCGAGGCCCTGGACCACGTCCTCCTCGCCGGCACGCACGGTGAGCATCAGGACCGGCACCCGCGAGCGGGCGCGCAGCCGCGCCAGCACCTCGAAGCCGGAGAGCCGCGGCAGGTTGACGTCGAGGATGACCAGGTCGGGGCGCTCGCGCTCCCAGCTCGCCAGGGCGGCCTCGCCGTCCACCGCCTCGAGCGTCAGGTAGCCGGCCTGGCGCAGGGCGTAGACGACCAGCCCGAGCAGGTCGAGGTCGTCGTCAACGACCAGGATCTTCATCGCCCGCCGCGCGCTGCAGGGTGACGCAGAGCCGCGCCCCGTGCCCGCCGCTCCCGGCCTCCACCTGCCCGCCGTGCCGGTCGACGATCGACTTGACGATCCACAGGCCGAGCCCGAGGCCGGCCGGCTCGGGGTCGTCGCCGGGGGCGCGGTAGAAGCGGTCGAAGATCGACCCCTCGGACGGCGGCGGCAGGCCCGGCCCCTCGTCCTCGACCCACACGGTCACGGTCTCGGCCGCCGCGGCTCCCCCGATCCGCACCGTCGACTCCGGCGGCGCGAACTTGGTGGCGTTGGCGAGCAGGTTGACGAAGACCTGCACCAGGCGCACGGCGTCGCCGCGAACCGGCGGCAGCGGGAAGGGGAGGTCGATCGCCGTCCGCTGCCCGCGCTGCTCGAGCAGCGGCGCGGTCAGCTCGACCGCCTCCTCGACCACCCGGTCGAGCGCCACTGGGCGGAGGCGGAGGGCGTCCTGGCCGGCCTCGATGCGCACGCTCTCGAGCAGGTTGTCGATCAACCGGGTCAGGCGCAGCGTGCCGCGCTCGAGCGCGGTCACGAGCTGCCGCGCGCCGTCGACGTCCTGACCCGCGAGGCCGTCGCGCAGCAGCTCGATCGAGGCGAGCTGCGCCGCGAGCGGGGTCTTGAACTCGTGCGAGATGTTGGCGAGCACCGCGTCGCGCAGCCGGCGCGAGGCCTCGACCTCGGTGTCGTCGCGCATCACCAGCGCCTGCCGCCCCTCGACCGGCGGCGCGCTGGTCAGGACGACGGTGCGGCGCCCGCCGTCGGCCAGCACGAGCTGCTCGGTGGCGCGCGAGCTGCCGCGCGAGCGGGCGTGGACGATCGGGCAGCTGGTCTCGCAGGGACGGGTGCCGTCAGGGCCCTGCGGGTTGAGCAGGTCGCCGCAGAAGCGCCCCAGCGACTCCTCGGGCGCCACCCCCAGCAGCTCCGCTGCCCGCGGGTTGAGGTAGCGGATGCGGCGGTCGCGGTCGACCGAGAACACTCCCTCGACGATCCCCTCCAAGACCGCGTCGGTCTCCGCCTGCCGCCGCCGCAGCTCGGCGTCGGCGGCGAGCAGGCGATGCCGCATCTCCTCCATGGTCGCGGCGAGGGTCCCGACCTCGGCGCCGCCGGTCTGCGGGATCGCGGTCTCGAGGTCTCCCTGGCCCATGGCCGCGGCGGCCGCGGTCAGCGCGCGCACCGGCCGGCCGAGGCGGCGCCCGGCGGCGAAGCTGAAGAGGGCGCCCAAGACGGCGACGGCGAGGGCGATGCGCAGGAGGCGGCGGATGAAGCGGTGCAGAGAGGGGTCGAGGGCGCTCGCCGGGAGACGGGTCTCGAGCAGCCCCAGAACCTCGCCGCCGGCGCCGTGGAGCGGCTGGAGCGCCAGGTAGGGGCCGCTCTGCCGTCGGCCGGACACCGGCGCGCCGCTGTCGATCGCCTGCCGGCGGAGGTCGTCGCCGGGCGCCTCGCCTCCCGTCTCGACCGCGCTGCGGAGCAGCACCGTGACCGGCAGGCCGACCTGCCGGCCGACGCGGGCGGCGAGCGCGTCGTCGACGCGCACGGCGGTCAGCGCCGTGCGACCCGCCATCCCGGGCACCGGCGCCGCGGCGACCCAGACCAGAGAACTGCCCGCGTCGTGAGCGGACGCCAGCCGCAAAGTGACGAGCGCGGCGGGCCACCCGTCGGGTGCCGCGGCGCGTGGCGCCCTGCTCGCCTCTCCGAGGAGCCGCGGCCAGGGGAAGCCCGGCGGGGTCCCGACCACCAACCGGTCAGAGGCGAAGAGGGCGCCGCCGTCGAGGCGGGACGTGGCGAGGAAGCGAGCCAGGAACTCGCCCAGGGCCGCGCCGTCGCCGCTCGCGAGCAGCCGGCGCAGCGTCGGGCGCTCGGCCAGCAGGTGGGCGGAGGTCGCGGCATCGCGGCCCGAGCGCGCCACCGCCTGTGCCGCGCTGGCGCCGGCCAGCTCCACCCGCGCCCGGGCCTGCTCCTCGCCCAGAGCGTCGAGCATCTGCACGCCCGGCACCGCCACCACCGCCACCGCGAGGAGCAGCAGGCCGACGTTGATCGTGACGAGCAGCGTGCTCAGGCTGAGGGCGAGTCTCAGGCGCACGGCTGCCGGGACTGTACTACCGCCCGGCCCGCCACTCCACGAGCGATTTGACCGCCAGGGTGACGAGGGCGAGCAGGGTGAGCAGCGAAGCGACGGCGAAGGCGGCCGCGACCTGGTACTCGTTGTAGAGGATCTCGACGTGCAGCGGCAGGGTCACGGTGCGGCCGCGGATGTGCCCCGAGACCACCGACACGGCGCCGAACTCGCCCACCGCCCGGGCGTTGCAGAGCACGACCCCGTAGAGCAGCCCCCACTTGATCTTGGGCAGGCTGACGCGGAGGAAGGTCTGCCAGCCGCTCGCGCCGAGCGTCAGGGCGGCCTCCTCCTCCTCGCTCCCCTGCGCCTGCATCAGCGGGATGAGCTCGCGCGCCACCAGCGGCGAGGTGATGAAGACGGTCGCGAGGATGATCCCTGGGAGCGCGAAGATCACCTTCCAGTCGTGCGCGATGAGCCACGGCCCGAAGAAGCCCTGGGCGCCGAAGAGGAGCACGAAGGTCATGCCGGAGACGACCGGCGAGACGCTGAACGGCAGGTCGATCAGCGTCACCAGCGCTCCCTTGCCCCGGAAGCGGAAGCGGGTCACCGCCCAGGCCGCGGCCAGACCGAAGAGCAGGTTGACCGGCACCGCCACGGCGGCGGTGGTCAGCGTCAGCCGCACCGCTGCCCGCGCGACGGGATCGGCGATGGCGGCGCGGTAGGTGTCCCAGCCGTCCTTGCAGGCCTCGACGAAGACCAGCACCAGCGGCACGAAGAGGAAGAGGGTGAGGAACGCGAGCGCGACCCCGATGAGGAGCCAGCGCACGGCGGCCGGCTCGCCCAGGTGACGCGAGCGCTCGGGTGCCGCGGCGGCGGCCGGGAAGCGGAAGGTCTCGACGTGCACGCCGTCACGCCTCCTCGGCCGCGCCCTCGGCGCGCCGCCGGCGGGCGAGCAGGTTGAGCACCAGCAGCAGGCCGCACGACACCAGCAGGAAGACGAGCGCGATCGCCGTCGCCCCCGCGTAGTTGTACTGCTCGAGCTGGATCATGATGAGCAGCGGCGTGATCTCCGAGCGCATCGGCATGTTGCCGGCGATGAAGATGACCGAGCCGTACTCCCCGAGCCCGCGCGCCAGGGCGAGCACGAAGCCGGTGGCGGCCGCCGGCCGCAGCTCGGGCAGCACGACCCGCCGCAGCGCCGTCGCCCGCCCCGCCCCGAGGCTCGCCGCCGCCTCCTCGAGCGCCGCGTCGAGGTCGCGCAGCACCGGCTGGACGGTGCGGACGACGAACGGCAGGCCGACGAAGGCCAGCGCCACCACCACGCCGAGCGGCGTGTAGGCGACCTTCACGCCGAGCGGCGCGAGCCAGCGGCCGATCCAGCCGTTCTCGGCGTAGATCCCGGTCAAGGCGATGCCGGCCACAGCCGTCGGCAGCGCGAACGGCAGGTCGACGAGCGCGTCGACCAGCCGCCGGCCGGGGAACTCGTAGCGCTCGAGCACCCAGGCGAGGAGGACGCCGAAGACGAGGTTGACACTCGCCGCGGCGAGCGCCGCGGTGAGCGACAGGCGGAAGGCGGCGAGCGTCCGCGGCGCGGTCACCGTGCTCCAGAACTCCCCCCAGGAGAGGCTGAGCGTCTTGACGGCGACCGCCGCGAGCGGGATCAGGACGATCAGCGACAGATAGAGCAGAGTGAAGCCGAGCGACAGCCCGAACCCCGGCAGCACCCCGTGCGCTGAGCGTCGGGCCATCTAACGCCCCGTCTGGATCTGGTCGAAGACGCCGCCGTCGGCGAAGTGGGTCTTCTGCGCCTGCGCCCAGCCGCCGAAGACCTCGCCGATGGTGAAGAGCTGGAGCTTCGGGAACTGCCGGGGTACTTCGCCAGCACGTCCTTGTTGCGCGGCCGGTAGTAGTGGCGGGCGGCGATCTCCTGCCCCGCGGGCGTGTACAGGTACTGGAGGTACGCCGTGGCCACCGCGGCGGTCTTGTGCCGCCGCGCCACCTTGTCGACGACCGCCACCGGCGGCTCGGCGAGGATCGAGGCCGGCGGCGCCACGATCTCGAACTTCCCCTTGCCAAGGCGCGAAAGCGTTCGCGCCGGGCTCCAATCAATGGCTGGGAGCGCTGTCCGTCCCGCGTTAGCGGGACGGGCTCCCAGCTCGCGGGTGGCGAGGATCGCCTCGTTCTCCCAGGCGATCAGCACGTCGCCGATGCCGCGCTCGACGAAGGTCACGGTCGCGCCGCGCGCGCCGGTGTCGAGGACCGGGACGTTCTTGAAGATGCGGGTCAGGAGGTCGCACGCCTTGGCCTCGCTGCCGCCCGGCTGGCGCAGCGCGTAGCCCCAGGCCGCGAGGTAGTTCCAGCGCGCGCCGCCGGAGGTCTTGGGGTTCGGCGTCACGACCGCGACGCCGGGCCGCCCCAGGTCCTCCCAGGTGTGGATCTTCTTCGGGTTCCCCTTGCGCACCAGGAAGACGATCGTCGAGGTGTAGGGGGCGCTGTTATTGGGCAGGCGCGCCTGCCAGTTCTTGGGCAGCAGCCCGGCGCCGGCGATGGCGTCGACGTCCCAGGCCAGCGCCAGGGTGACGACGTCCGCCTCGAGGCCGTCGATCACCGACCGCGCCTGCTTGCCCGAGCCGCCGTGCGACTGCTGCACGGTGACCTCCTGGCCGGTCTTCGCCTGCCAGTGGCGCGCGAAGGCGGCGTTGAAGTCGCTGTAGAGCTCGCGCGTCGGGTCGTAGGAGACGTTGAGCAGCTCGATCCTCGACGCCGCCGGGGCGGCGGAAGGCAGCGCCAGGGCGAGTCCGAGGACGCCCGCGCCGAGGATGGCGAGCAGGTGGTGGCTGGTCATGGCAAGGCTCCTTTCAGGTTCATGCCGCCCCCTCCGGCGAGCGGACGATCAGCACCGGCCGGTCGGCCTCCGCCAGGAGCTGTCCCACGAGACCGGTCAGGCGCACCCGGCCGGCCGCCTGCGGCAGCGGCGCGCCGATCACCAGCAGGTCGTGGCCGCCGTCCTCGAGCTCGGCGCGGATCCCCTCGCGCGGCGACCCCTGCCGGATCGCGGTCTTGGCCGGCACGCCCAGCCGTCCGAGGGTGCGCGCGCTGGCCGCCAGGAAGCGCTCGGCCTGCGAGCGCGCCGGCCCGGCGGCGTCGGCCGCCGAGAGGACGGTCAGGATCGTGGCCTCGGCTCCGAGGTGGCGCGCCAGGCGCCCGGCGAAGCCGACGTCCTGCTTGCCCGGCTCGCCCACGGCGACACAGATGAGGAGGCGGGCGGGAATGGCCTCCGCGCCGCGCGCCGCCGCACGTTGCGGCGACGGCACGAGGAGGAGGTGATGGCCGCCGGCCGCCAGGGCCGCCTCGGCGAGCGGCCCGCCGTCGTCCTCGACGCCCGCGACGACGAGATCGGGAGCGCGGCGCAGCGACTCGTGGACCAGGGCCTCGGCGGGGTCGCCAGCCACCAGCCGCCACTCGAGGGCCGCGACTCCGCTCCCCAGCCGCTCGCGAGCGCGCCGCAGGTACTCCTCGCCGGCCCCGTTGAAGCCGTGCGCGAGCAGCGTGACGCGGGCGTGGGCGAGGCGGGCGATCTCGCCGCCCAGGCCGAGCGCCGCCTCGGCGGCCGGCGAGCCGTCGGTCAGGAGCAGGAAGGAGAGCCCCGGGTGGGCGAGGGCGTGGACGCGCCGCACGCCGACCCAGGCGCCGTCGCCGGGCTTCAACGGCAGGCGCCGCGCCCAGTGCTGCGAGCGGACGGCCTCGACCAGCAGGTAGTCGGCGCCGAACGGCACTGGCGGGGCGATCGTCCGCACCCCCGGCAGCGCCGGGAGGCGGAGGCGCAGCTTCTCGTAGGAGCCGACGAAGGAGGCGCTCTCGACCGTGCCGCGGCCGATGAGCGGCTCGGCGAGGCGCTCCGGGGAGCCGGCGAGCGCCACGTCCTCGGGGCGGAAGAGCACCTGCACCCGCCGCGACTCGCCGCCGGCGGCGGTGAGCGTCGGCAGCGGGAACTCGACCGGTCCGACGCGCAGCCCGCCGGGCGTCGAGGTGCCGACCAGGAGGTTGGCGGTGCCGAGGAAGGTGGCGACGAACTCGGTCTCCGGCCGAAGATAGAGCTCGCGCGGCGGCCCGGCCTCGAGCAGGCGGCCGAAGTTCATCACCCCGACCCGGTCGGCGAGCTCGAACGCCTCCTCCTGGTCGTGGGTGACGAAGAGGGTGGTGATCCGGAGCTCGCGCTGGATCGCCTGCAGCGCGGCGCGCAGCTCGGTGCGGATCTTGGTGTCGAGGGCGCCGAAGGGCTCGTCGAGGAGCAGCACCTCGGGCTGGTGGGCGAGGGCGCGCGCCAGCGCCACCCGCTGCTGCTGGCCGCCCGAGAGCTGGCGCGGCAGGCGCCGGCCGAGACCGGCGAGCCCGACCAGCTCGAGCAGCTCGTCGCGCCGCCGCCGCCGCTCGCCCGCCACCACCTTGCGCACCGCGAGCGGGAACTCGACGTTCTCGGCCACCGTCATGTGGCGGAACAGGGCGTAGCTCTGGAAGACCAAGCCGACGCCGCGCCGCTGCGGCGGCAGCGCCGTCACGTCGCGCCCCTGGAGCAGGATCCGCCCGCTGTCGGCCTCGGCGAGCCCGGCGATCATCCGCAGCAGCGTGCTCTTGCCGCTGCCGGAGGGCCCGAGGAGGACGAACAGCTCCCCGGTCGCGACCTCGAGCGACACCTCGTGCACCACCGGCTGGCCGGCATAGCGCTTCCCCAGGTGATCGAGAACGATCGACACGCCGCGGACTCTAGGCAGGCAGTGGTGACGGCGTCAGTCGAGCCGCGGTGACAAATGGGAGGCTGGCTTGTCACCGGCGCCGGCGCAGCCCATCACGGTGCAATGCCGGCGGCCCGCCGGCGGTTGTACCCAGATGAGGACGGCCGCAAGAGGGGCGCGGAGTAGAATGGCCGTCCTGGAGAGCGATGAAGCCGCCCGAGATCGTCCGCCTGACCCCCGGCAAGCGGGTCCTCTTCCTGACCAAGGACCCGGAGCTCATCCGCCGCCAGCTCGCCGGCGAGCTCGACCTGCGAATGGACGACCTCGCGGTCGGCGACCTCCTCGACGACATCAACACCGACGCCATGACCCCGGCCTGGGTCTGCTTCGACTACCGGCCGGAGGAGCTCGCGCGCGAGGCGTACGCCGGCCTCATCGTCGACGGCAAGCGCCTCTTCGAGCGCGACGCGCTCCGCAACGGCAACTTCGAGGTCATCGTCTCGGGCTACCGCAAGGGGGTCGGCAGCTCGCGCGAGACCGCCGTCCAGGCCGAGAAGTGGTCGGGGATCCGCATCGCGGTCGCCGCCTCCTTCGCCCCCATCCACGCCGCCAACAACCACGCCCAGGGCGTGCTGATGGGCGACTACGACCAGCTCTGCCGCCTGCAGGCCGGCCTAGGCGTGCCGCTCGAGGAGTTCTGCCGCGGCTGCGATCCGATCACCCGCGTGATCGTGCGCGAGGGTGGCCTCTTCCCCTTCGCCAAAGCGCTTGCCAGAGGCGAGGTCGAGCTGCCGCGCCCCGCGACCGGCCCGCGGCCGATGACCATGGCCGAGAAGATCCTCTCCCGCCACCTCCTCGGCGAGGGGCCGAAGTACCTGAAGCCCGGCGACGCGGTGCTGGTCGAGGTCGACGGCGGCTACACCCACGAGTTCACGACCGCGCAGGTGCACCACTTCCTGACCGAGGAGTACGGCCCCGAGTACACGGTCAAGAACCCGGACGAGTTCGCCGTCTTCGAGGACCACCTGATCTACGCCGACGAGGTGCCGCGCATGCGCGCCTTCGGCGACAAGATCGAGACCCTGCGGCAGCTCCAGCGCGAGTTCCAGCGCCACACCGGCGTGCGCGACTTCTCGGCCAAGGACGGCGTCTCACCCGGCATCTGCCACGAGGTGGCGCGCGAGGTGCTGGTCGAGCCCGGCGATTTCATCCAGGCGACCGACAGCCACACCTGCATGGGCGGCGTCAACAACGCCCTCACCTGGGGCGTGGGGGCGACCGAGTACGCCAACCTCATCCACTCCGGCTTCACCCAGGTCGAGGTGCCGGAGTCGATCCGCTTCGAGCTGGTGGGCAGGCTCGGCGAGCAGGTGACGGCGAAGGACCTGATGCTCTACGTGCTCCTCAACTACGCCAAGCCGCAGGCGACGCTCAACCGGGTGATGGAGTTCACCGGGCCGGGGATCGCGACCTTGTCGATGGACGAGCGCGCCACCTTGACCAACATGGCCACCGAGTGCTCGGCGCGCACCGCCATCGTCGAGGCCGACGAGGAGACCTTCCGCTGGCTCGCCGCCTGGCGCGGCGGCGACCCCGAGCAGTACCGGGCGCGCGCCGTGGCCCCCGACCCCGACGCGGTCTACGACGGCGGCGTGCACAGGATCGACCTTTCGGCGATCCGCCCCATGGTCGCCCACCCGGGCGATCCCGACGTCGGCATCCCCTCCGACCCGACCAACGGCGCCTTCGTCGACGAGATCGGCGAGGTGCCGATCGAGATCGCCTACGGCGGGAGCTGCACGGCGGGGAAGATCGACGACCTCGTCTTCTACCACCAGGTGGTCAAGGAGGCGGTCGACGCCGGCCTCAAGGTGGCGCCGGGGGTGCGCTTCCTGATCCAGTTCGGGTCGGTGGCGGTCGAGGAGTACTGCCGCCGCCACGGCCTGCTCGACACCTTCCAGCGCGCCGGGGTGACGATCATCCACCCCGGCTGCGGCGCCTGCATCGGCTGCGGCCCGGGCGTCTCCGAAACCTCCGACCAGGTGACCGTCTCGGCGATCAACCGCAACTACAAGGGCCGCTCCGGTCCCGGCCGCCTCTACCTCGCCTCCCCCCTGACCGTCGCCGCCTCCGCCTTCACCGGCCGCATCACGGCCTACACGCCGGGGATGTTCAAAGCGGCGCTGGTCGAGGCCTAGTCAAACCTCCAGCGCGCCGAGAACCCCCACACCTGCTCGCGTGACGAGTAGCTGCCGCCGACGTCGGGGCCGAAGGGCTCCTGGCCCTCGGCGCCGCGGCCGCCGTGGTCGTGGTACGAGTAGCCGAGGTCGAAGGAGATCTGCGGGAAGTTGTAGGCGAAGCCTGCCGAGTAGACGTAGGCGTCGTCGCGCGAGAAGCCGGGCTCGACCGTGTTGCCGCGCACCGGCGAGGGCTCCCAGCCGATGCCGCCGAAGAGCTGGAAGTTGTCGGTGATCTCCCCCTCGAGCCCGAGGCGGAGCGACGCCGTGTCCTGCCAGTTGCGGGGCGTCACGTCCGGACCGAACCCGACGGCGTCGGGATCGAAGGCGACCGTCGTCCGCTCGAGGGTCGACCAGTTGACGTAGGCGAGATCGATCTCGACGCGCAGCTCGGGATAGGGCGCGAACCACACCCCGGTGCGCGTCTCCCACGGCAGCGTGAACGACTGCGATGCGCGCCCGGGGACGAAGCGGGCGCGGAGCAGCGGCTCGAGCTGCGGGTTGCCGACGTCCCGCGGCCGATACTTGACGTCGCCGCTCCCCTCGAGCTCGGTCTCGCTGCGGAAGACCACTGCCCACCCCCAGCTCGGCGCGGCGTAGTCGAGGGCCAGGTCCCAGCCGAAGGCGTCGACGTCCGCCTCCGCGTTGCGCTCGACCTCGACCGGGTTGGTGCGGGGGCCTCCCGGCACGACGACGTTGGTGACCGCGTTGTCCTCCTGCTCGAGCTGGCCGAAGAGGTAGCGCAGCCCGCCGCCCATGCTCCACCCCTCCGCCACCTCGAACGCCATGACGGTGTGGAGCTCGAAGACCTCGAGCGAGAAGCGACGGGTCAAGAACCGGCCGGGGAAGAGCGCAGGGTCCCAGTCCGTCGTCTTCCAGAAGGGGGAGTCGACGCCGATGCCGAAGGCGATCGGGACGCGGTCCGGCGGCGTCCGCCAGGTGAGATATGCCGAAGGCGGGAACTGGATGATGTGGTGGGCCGAGAACTCGCCGCTGGCGCTCCGGTAGCTGTCCTCGGAGTTGCTGAAGTCGAGCCCGGCCTGGAGCTGCAGCCCCGGCAGCCGGGTGAGCGCGGCCGGGTTGTAGGTGACGGCCGAGGGCTCGTGCCCGCGGGCTGTCAGCGCGCCGGCCTGGCCCATCGCGCGGCCGCCGTGTTGGAAGAGACCGAAGCCGCCGGCGGCGGCGGCGGCGGGGAGCAGGACGGCGAGGCCGAGCGCCAGGGCGGGCGCGGCGAGGTGAAGCGGCGGCCGGCGGCGATGACGCATCGGGGTCGACTCCATCGCGGCTGGCGCCGCAGCGCGACGCGCCGCAGGCCCGCTGGCCGCCGGCGCGTCTGGTTGAGCTGACCGTGAGGATACCGGGCGCCTGCGCCGGATGGAAGCGGCCGACCCCTGGTAAGATGGGCGCAACATGACGGGCATATCGCCGCTCCCGGAGCGGGCCCAGGAGCCCGCGGCGCGAGCCTTGCCTCCGGTCGTCTTCGTCAAGTACTACGACAAGGGGTCGACCGTGATGGGGGCCCACCAGATCGCCGACGGCCTGCGGGCGCGCGGCTGGCCCGCCCGCGCGATCTATCCGCGCGAGCTCGGCGAGGTGCGGCAGAGCATCGTCGTCTTCATCAAGACCTCGCGCCTCGACCACCTGCTGCGCGCCAAGGCGCAGCGCAACCGGCTGGTGCTCGACGTCCAGGACACGGTCGTCTTCAAGCGGCGGATCAAGAACCGCTGGCTCTTCGACGCGCTGATCCTGAAGAACCGCCGCCAGCTCGCCGACTTCGGCAGGCCCGGCCGCCCCGACCGTTTGATCTATCACCAGTGGGATCCGCGCTACACGCCCAACCGGGCGCCGCACGACCGGCTGGCCCTCGCCTATCTCGGCCTGCGGCGCTCGTTCGACCTCTGGGGCCGCCTGCCGGAGGTTTCCTGCATCGACGAGGAGTACATGGAGGCGGCGAAGAGCTTCAACTGCCATCTCTCGATCCGCCGCCACGGGCGGGAGTTCCTCTACAAGCCGAACTGCAAGGTCTCGACCGCGGCGGCCTGCGGCGCCAACCTGATCACGACACGCGACGTCACCGCCGTCGAGCTGCTGGGCGAGGACTACCCCTATTTCTGCGACCCCGACCCCGAGTCGATCCTGGCCGCCATCGAGCGGGCGCGCCGGTCGTTCGGGTCGATCGAGTGGCGCCAGGGCCTCGAGCGCCTGCGGGCGGTGCGTGAGACCACCAGCCTCGACCGCATCCTCGATCAGTACGCCGCGCTGTTCGAGGCGCTCGGTGGAGGTGCGTGAGGCGCGAGGGCCTCTAGACCAGGTGCCCGGCGAGACGGACCTCAACGTGCTGCTCGCGGCGATGCGGCCCGTCCTGCACGAGGCGCCGTACGTCTTCTGCTCGATCAGCCGGGAGGTCTACGAGGCGCTGCCGTTCGCGCCGCTCGGTATGTTCCGCGAGGCGGAAGGCATCTCGATCGTCGTCGAAGAACGCGCGGCGAGCGCCCACGGCCTGCTCTTCGACTCGACCTGGGCCTGCATCACCCTCACCGTCCACTCGTCCCTCGCGGCGGTCGGCTTCCTCGCCACGATCGCTGCCCGGCTGGCGCGGGCGGGCATCGGCGTCAACCCGATCTCCGCTTATCATCACGACCATCTGTTCGTGCCCTGGACAGAGCGATGGCGCGTCATGGATATTCTGAACGAGCTCGGCCGCGGGTCGCGATGACGCGGCCGGGAGCGCTGTTGCTCGCCGCGCCATGCGTCCCTTTCCTGCTGGCCTGCGCCGCGATCCCGCCGGCACGGCCGGGCGCGCCCGGCGAGCCACCTGCGAGCGCGAGCGCACCATCGCGCGCCGTCGCCTTCGTCGGCGTCGACGTGCTGCCGATGACCACGGCGGGCGGCGTGCTGCGCGTCGCTGGCGCGGGCCGCTATCTCATGCCGGGGCTCGCGGACATGCACGTCCACCTCGAGTACTTCGAGGACCCGGCGATCCTTTGGGCTCTTCCTCGCCAACGGCGTGACGACAGTGCGCAACATGGATGGGCGCCCGTACTTCCTCGAGTGGAAGCGCAAGGTAGCCGCCGGCGAGCTCCTGGGGCCGAGGTTCCACACGGCAGGTCCGCTGCTCGACGGCGACCCGCCGATCCTGCCCGACAACACCGTTGTGCGCGACGCGGCGGAGGCCCGGGTGGCCGTCCTCGCGCAGAGCGCCGCCGGATACGACTTCGTCGAACCCGTTGCAGAATGTGGTCGGGGCGCGCCGGCCGGCCGGCGTCATGGTGCGCGGGCGGTGGCTCCCGGCCTACGAGCTCGAGGGCCTCCTCGCGCGAGGGCGGGAGACGCCGCGGGCCGAGAGGACCAGCGGCAACCTTCGGGTGGAGATCGATCACCGTGAAGCTCAACTGGTACGAGGACTTCTTCGAAGGCATCGCCGTCGACCTGTGGCGCAAGGCGGTGCCGCCGGAGCACACGGTGGCGGAGATCGAGTTCATCGGCGACGCCCTCGCCCTCCCGGCCGGCGCCCGCATCCTCGACGTCCCCTGCGGCTTCGGCAGGCATTCGCTCGAGCTCGCCCGCCGCGGCTACCGCGTGACCGGCATCGACATCTCGGCCGACTCGATCGCCGAGGCGCGGGCGACCGCCGCCGCGGAGGGCCTCGAGGTCAAGTGGGTGCTGGGCGACATGCGGCGCATCCCGAAACGCAGCCGCTACGACGGCGCCTTCTGTTTCGGCAACAGCTTCGGCTACATGGAGTGGCCGGACATGGAGGCCTTCCTCGACGGCGTCGCGCGAGGGCTCCGGCCAGGCGCGCGCTTCGTCCTCGAGACCGGCATGGCGGCCGAGTCGGTCATCCCGAAGTTCCAGCCGCGCGAGACCTTCCGGATCGACGACATCGAGATGACGATCGAGAGCCGCTACCGCGCCGACCTCGGCTGCGTCGACGAGCAGTACACCTTCGTGCGGGATGGAAGGGCGGAAGTCCGGCCGTCCGTCCACTGGGTCTACACCGCCGCCGAGATCCGCCGCATGCTCGAGCGCGCCGGCTTCGACATCCTGGCCCTCTACGGCTCCCTCGACCACGAGCCCTTCACCCTCGGCTCGCCGGAACTGTATGTGGTGAGTGAGAGGCGGGGCTGAGGCTTCGGCTCGCGACGAGTCTCTTGATCGCCGCGCTCGTGGTGTGCGGCTCGTTGCGGACGGTGCCGCGCGACGAGGCTGAGACTCAGCTGGACAAGCGTTCGGCAGGCTTGCCGGCCGCGGCGGTGCCGGTCGCGGCGGTCGTGGCGCAGGACGCCACGCCGGACCTCCAAGTGGTCGAGCTCCGCCCCGGAGTCTGGTTACACACCTCATGGCGGACCTTCCGGTGCGCATGCGAAAGGGCAGGCCTGCGATCTCGCCGCTCGCAGCCGGCCAGCGCTCCAGGATCGCCGGTCGCAGCAGGCCGTGAGTGTCGGACATCATGCCCACACGCATGAAGGGAGTCTAAAGGGGCGGTCCGTCTCCAGACTTGGCTATGATCGCGGTATGACGTTCAGAGAGCTTCACCAAGCCGCTCTTCAGCTCGACATCCGGGCTCGCGCCGAGCTCGCTCACGACCTGCTGCGTAGTCTGGATGAGCTGTCGCCTGAGGAGGTCGAGCAGCTCTGGCTCGAGGAGGCCGAGCGCCGCCTGCGCGAGATCGACGAGGGCCGGGTGCGAACGATCCCAGGGGAGCAGGTACTGGCCGAGGCGCGCGCCAGGCTGCGTTGACCTACGAGTTCGTAGCCGAGGCGCGCGCCGAGTACCTCGACGCCATCACCTTCTATGACGAGCGGTCGCCAGGCTTGGGCGCCGACTTCGAGGCGGGGGTGAGTCGTCCGCTTCACGACTCGACGGCCACGATCTCCGGCACGATCCGACCTTCGAGGATCGTTAGGATCGCGAGCGTGAGTGGCAGCCGAAAGCGGCGGTGGCCGCAAGCGCCGGGGTTGAGGAGCAAGCACTCGCGCCGCCACTCGAGCTCCGGGCGGTGGGAGTGGCCGAAGACGACGAGCCGGAAGCGAGAGAGGTCGCCGGTGGTGGCTTCCTCGCGGCGGTGGGCCATGCGGAAGGGGAGGCCGGCGAGGTCGCCGGCGATCTCCTCCGGGAGCTGCGCCAGCTCGCGCAAGTCCATGTTGCCGCGCACCGCCTCGACGGGCGCCACCGCCGACAGCCGGCGCAGGATCTCCGGGTCGCCGACGTCGCCGGCGTGTAGGATGCACTCGCAGCCGGCCAGCCGGTCGAGGACCACCGGGCGCAGCAGGCCATGGGTGTCGGAGAGGACGCCGACCCGCATGCAGCGAGTCTAGGGCGGCCCGCGGGCGGGAGCCAGAGCGCGAGTCGTTCCAGCCCAAGCACTTCGCCCTCGGCTCCCTGCCCGCCGGCCGCAAGGTGCTACTCGACGATGAAGCAGCTCTCGATCGCGGTCTGGTTGCCGCTCGCCTCGCGCACCAGGATCTCGAACTTCACCTCGTCGCCGGACTCGGTGAGCGCCGGCGGCACCTCGAACTCGGTGACGTCGGGCGGCAGTTCGACGCTCAAGACCGCGCCCTCCTTCTCGACCACGACCTGGTACCTGTCGACGTGGATCGCGCCCGACCTGCCGATCTCGGGGTGCGACTCGGTCACCGCATCCCAGGTGATGAGAACCGGCTCCGCGATCGTCGGCAGCGGCACGGCGTCGCAGTCCTCCGCCGCGGGCGTCCCGGACAGCTCGACGTTCTCCGGCGGCGCCGGCATGACGTGGGAGAGCCGGTCCGTGCTCTCGAGCTCGGCGCCCCCGAGGGTCAGCCCCTCGATCTCGTACCGGCCCTGGGGGAAGCGGCGGAAGAACTGCTCCGGCGGCAGCTCGTCGAACGGCGGCTCGGCGCTCTCGAAGAACAGCTCGGTCAGGCCCTGCCGCGCCAGGCGGCCGCTGAGCGAGACGCCGAGCATCTGGTTGCCGTTCGGATCGTCGATCTCGAGCCTGGTCCACGGCTCGCCGTCGATCAGCGCGTGGATGCCGAGGTCGCCGTCGGTGTCGTTGAGCTCGAAGAAGAGGTCGGCTTCGGCGAAGGGTGTCTCACCCTGGGCCCGGCTCGGCGTGGCCACGGCGACGAGCAGAAGGACAGCCGTCGCAAACGTGGGAACGGATGAGAGGCGCATGGGTCGCTGCATGGCGATTCTCCTCAAGGAAGGTGAACGTTGGGACCTGCGGTGCCATCCGAGGCACCTGCATGCACCTTCTTGGATGTGACGCGAGTCGAAATCCTTTGCCCGCCGGCGGCGCGGCGGGCTGGTGTACACTCGCGCCCTACCCCAGGGCCGCCGATGATCGTCGCCAAGCGCCACCTCCAAGGCTTCACGCTGCTCGAGGTCGAGGGCGTCATCAAGCTCGGCGAGAGCGCCAGGTTCTTTGCCGACACGCTCGAGCGGGCGCTCTCCGAGGACGCCGGGCACGTCCTCGTGGACTTTTCGCGGATCAACTACATCGACTCGACCGGGATCGGCGAGCTGGTCGGCTACCTCGGGCGGTTCCGCAACGCCCAACGCGAGCTGATCCTCGTCCAGCCGTCCGAGCGCATCCGTAAGCTCCTCGAGGTCGCGCGCCTCTCCGAGCTGTTCCCGATCTACGACTCGGTCGACGCCGCGATCTCCGCCGAGAGCTGACGCCATCCCCCTGCTCGCCCCCGTCGCGACCGCCACGCGGAACGGCCTGCCGGAGTCCTGGCACTTCGGGGCCGCGGCCGTGGTCACGCCCGAGGGGCGCCTCGTGGCGCGCCTGGGCGACCCCGGGCTCGCCACCTTCCTGCGCTCGGCGGCGAAGCCCTTCCAGGCCCTGCCGCTGCTGCTCGCCGGCGGCGCCGAGCGCTTCGCCCTCGACGACGCCGACCTGGCGCTGATCTGCGCCTCGCACAGCGGCCGGCCCGAGCACGTGGCGCGCGCGGCCGGTCTCCTCGCCCGCGGCGGCTTCGGCGAGGCGGACCTCCAGTGCGGCGCGCACGCGCCGTACGACGACGAGGCCGCCGCGGCGCTGCGCGCCGCGGGCCGCCCGCCGTCCGTGCTGCACAACAACTGCTCGGGCAAGCACGCGGGAATGCTCCTCACCTGCCGGCTCCGCGGCTTCCCGACCGCCGACTACCTCGCGCCCGAGCACCCGTTGCAGAGGGAGATCCTGGGCTGGGTCGCTCGCCTCGCCGGCGTCGAGCCGGGGGCCGTCGGCACCGGCATCGACGGCTGCAGCGCCATCTCCTTCCATCTCCCGCTCGCCGCCGCGGCGCGCGCCTTCGCCGCCCTCGCCGATCCGGCCGCGGCCGGGCTCCCGCCGGAGGTGCCGGCGGCGCTCGGGCGCATCGCCCGGGCGATGACGGGTGCGCCCGAGATGGTCGCCGGCCGCGGCCGTTTCACCACCCGCTTGATGGAGGTGACGGGCGGGCGCGTACTGGGCAAGGAGGGCGCGGAGGGGTTCTACGCCGCCGCCGTGCGCGGGCCGGTGGCGCTCGGGCTGGCGCTCAAGATCGGCGACGGCGGCGAGCGCTGCCGCGACGGCGTGGTGCTCGACCTGTTGCGCCAGATCGGATCGCTCTCCGGCGAGGAGTTTGCGGCGCTCGCGCCCTTCTACCGGCCGCCCGTGACCAACGTGCGCGGCCTGGCGGTGGGCGAGGTCGTGCCCGACGTCGAGCTCGAGGAGGCCGCTCCCGGGGACGGCCCGGGAGCGGTGTAAACTCCCGCGGCCATGGGGACGGCGGTCCACTGCGCCGGGCGCCGCGGCGTCGGCCGGCGGACCCTGATCGGAGGCCGGCTGCTGCCGGCCGTTTTCAGGAAAGCCGGCCGGCTGTTGCCGGCCGTCTTGGCACTAGCTTCTCTGGTAGCAACCGGCTCCTGCCGCTCGGGACGCGGCGAGCCGCCGCCGTACCGCAAGCTGCGGCCGGCGATCGCCTACGAAGTGCTGCGCGACAGCCCCGAGACGGCGGTGCTCGACCTGCGGCCCCCGGCGGAGTTCAACGGTCCGCACGGTCACATCAAGGGGGCGTACAACATCCCCGAGGAGCGGCTGCCGTACCGGCTGCTCGAGCTCGCCTCCTGGCGCGACCAGACGTTCCTCGTCTACTGCGGCGACGCCCGTTGCGGACAGGATGCGATGGCGGTGCTGGCGTCGAGCGGCTTCCCGGACGCCATGCTGATCCTCGGCGGGCTCGACGCCTGGGTGGCCGACGGCTTCGACGTCATCCTGGCGGTCGAGCCCGAGAGCGGCGCAAGCAATGGAGAGATGCGATGACGGTTCATGCTTACGATCCGACCACCTCGACGGACGCCCTGCACGCCCTGCAGTCAGTCCTCGGCGACCGCCTGAGCCTCGATCCCGAGGTCCGCGCCCGCTACCGCACCGACTTCGGCCGCCTGGTGGACCGCATGCCGGGAGCGGTCGCCCTCTGCGCCTCGGCCGAGGACGTGGCGGAGGTGGTGCGCCACTGCCGCGAGCTGCGCATTCCCATCGTGCCGCGCGGCCAGGGGCACACGCAGACCGGACAGTCGACGACCGCGGGCGGCGTGGTGCTCGACACGGCGACCATGAACCGCATCCACGCGATCGACGCCGAGGGGCTCACCGCCACCTGCGACGCCGGCGTCGTCTGGCGCGACCTGGTCGTGGCATCGACCGAGCAAGGCCTGGTGCCGCCGGTCCTCACCAACAACCTCGGCGTCTCGATCGCCGGCACGCTGTCGATGGCGGGGCTCGGCGTGGCGAGCTTCCGCTACGGCACGCAGGCCGACAACGCCTTGGAGCTCGAGGTCGTGACCGGCGAGGGCGAGATCGTCACCTGCTCGCGCGAGCGCCATCGCGACCTCTTCGACGCCGTCCGCTGCAGCCTCGGGCAGTTCGGCATCATCACCCGCGCCACCATCCGCCTGCGGCGCTGCCAGCCGCGGGTGCGCATGTACACCCTGGTCTACGACCGCCTCGACGCCTTCATGGCGGACGCGCAGCGCATCATGGACCCGGCGCGGCCGGTCTTCTCGAGCTTGGGCGGCATCTGCTCGCCCGCGCCGCTCGGCTTCCGCACGATCGGCGAGGGCCTGGAGCTCAACGTCGGCGTGCAGGGCTTCGCCCACTGGGTGTTCCCGATGTTCCTGACCGCCGAGTTCGCCCCCGGCGAGGAGCCCGACGATGCGGCGCTGCTCGAGGGGCTCCGTTTCCACCGGCTGGCGCACACCGAAGACGTCTCGCAGCTCCACTTCTGCCGCCGCATGGAGCCGATGTTCGAGCTCTGGCGCCGCACCGGCTACTGGGAGCATCCGCACCCGTGGATGGAGACGATCCTGCCCTGGGATGCCGCCCAGGAGTACATCGAGACGCTGCTCTACAACCTGCCTCCGGGAGCGCTCGGCGCCGGCGGCCACGTCCTCCTCTGGCCGTCGCGCACCGACAGCTCGGACGTCCCGCTCTTCGTGCACCCCGGCGGCGACGCGGTCATGGGCTGGGGGATCCTCGGCGCCGTGCCGCGCGAGTACCTGGCCGAGGGCCTCGCCAAGCTGGACGTGGCGAGCGAGCTGTCGATCTACTACGGCGCCAAGCGCTACCTCTCCGGCTACATCACCTTCGACACCGCCGAGCGCTGGGCGAACCACTTCGGCGACCGCTGGCCACGGGTCCAGGCCGCGAAGAAGCGGTGGGACCCGGACGGGATCCTGGCGCCAGGGTTCATCCAGTACGAGTAGGGCGGCCGCCTACTCGATGTAGCCCACCGCGCGCAGGCGCCGCTCGGCTTCCTCGGCGAGGGCGAGGCTCTCGGCGGCGTCGCCGCCTTCGGCGCGCGCCATCCATTCGCGCAGGGCGTCGCGGAGCGGGGCGTAAGCGCGGCGCCGGGCGGTCAGGACGTCCTGCCGCTCGCCGGGGTCGGTCGTGAGGTCGAAGAGCCAGGCGCGGCGGGTGGCGAGGTTGTGGATTAGCTTGTGGCGCGGGCCGACGGCGGCGCGGTAGGCGCCCTGGGCGCTGAACTGGTGCTCGCGCACCCGCCGGCCCTCCTCGATCGCCGGCCGCAGGCTGGCGCCCGCGAAGCCGTAGGCCGCCGGCGGGATTCCCAGGTAGTCGAGCAGCGTCGGCACGACGTCGAGGTTCTCGGCGCCCGGCGCCAGCCGCGCCGGCCCCGCTCCCGGCACCCGCAGCACGAGCGGCACCTTGATCGACGCCTCGTAGACGGTCCGGCAGTGTTTGATGTGGCCGTGCTCGAGGAACTCCTCGCCGTGGTCGGAGGCGAGGACCACGATCGTCTCCTCGAAGAGCCCGCGGTCGCGCAGCGCGGCGAGGAGAAGCGCGAGCTGCGAGTCGAAGAAGGCGATCTCCTCGTCGTAGAGGTCCACGAGGTAACGCAGGTCGGCCGGCGTCGCTCCCGGGTCCGCCTCGCCGGTGTAGATGTGCCGGCCGATCGGGTTGGGGTCGCCGCGGCGGGCGAAGCGTTGCACCGCCGCGCGCGGCCGCGCGAAGCGGCGCTGGTGGAAGCGCGGCGGGCGGTAGGGGGCGTGCGGCTCGAGGTAGTGGAGATAGAGGAAGAACGGGCGCGGCAGCGTGTCGAGGGCGGCGAGCGCCCGCTCGTTGACGCACACCGCCGACTTCCAGAGGCAGTCCTCGACGAAGAGGCCGAAGCCGCGGCCGAAGCCGCCGTGGCGGTTGGTGACGCTCGGCCGCTTGCGCACCACGGCGCTCGCCGAGACCGCGGCGGTCGCCCAGCCGTTGGCGCGCAGGATCTCGGGGAGGGATGCGACCCCGTCCGGGATGCCGAGCGCGCCGCCCGGCTGGCCGAGGAAGCGGGCGGGCGGCTGCGAGGTGAGGATCGAGTTGGCCGACGGGAAGGTACACCCGGCCTGGCTCCTGGCATCGTCGAAGACGACGGCGTCGCGCGCGAAGGCGTCGAGCGTCGGGCTGGTCGGGCGCGCGTAGCCGTAGAGGCCGAGATGATCGGCGCGCAGGGTGTCGACCAGGATGAAGACGACGTTGAGGCGCTCCGGCTGTCGGGCGGCGCCGCCGCAGGCGGCAAGGAGGAGCGCCGCCAGCAGCGGACAGAAGTGCTGGGTAGGGAAGCGGCGGCAGGAGACCGCCGGTGAAGCGATCCGCCGGAATCGTCGTTGGACGAGGAGCATCGCCAGCTAGCCTACCCCGACCACGAGCCGCCGCCCGGGGGCGCGGTGCTACCATTCGGCGCCCCTCACGCGGAGGTTCCCATGCCGTCGCCGGAACAGGCCGGCCGCCCGCGATCCGCGGCCCACCGCCCGCAGCCATGAGCCTTCGCTCCCTCTTCACTCGCCGCGACCACCCGCATTCGCCGCCCGCCTGGCCCGACCCGTTCGTGCCGGAGGAGACCTCGTCGGTCGCCACCGAGGAAGCCGGCCGCGTCCTCGCGGCGCTCGCCGAGCTGCGGCGGGAGACGCCGCCGATGCCGATGGGCTTCGTCTTCGACGACCCGCCCCGGGCGTGGGTGCCGCAGGAGGAGCGCTTCGACGCCAACCGCTACTTCGAGGTGTTCGATCGCCTGCGCCTCGAGGAGGGCTGGGTGCTCGACTACGTGTACAACTTCCATGGCATCGGCGGCGAGCCGTGGCTCTATGCCCGCCGCGCCGCCGCGCCGCCGCTCGACTCGCTCGACGCCTACCGCGAGCGCTTCGCGAGCGCCGGCACG
This sequence comes from Thermoanaerobaculia bacterium, assembly GCA_044866775.1. GTDB lineage: Bacteria > Acidobacteriota > Thermoanaerobaculia > Multivoradales > UBA5704 > DASUNQ01. Next base: position 40,647 of record JBIOUG010000170.1, read on the forward strand.
GCGGCCTTCCTCGGCCGCCTGGTCTCCGACCGCACGCCCGAAGCGGCCTTCCAGCTCGCCCTCTTCGCGCTCGAGGCGCCGAAGTTCTATCTCAACTGGCACTCGCACTACTTCGACACCGAGCTCGTCTGCACCGCGGCGCGCCGCGAGGAGATCCTCGCCGGCATTCCGGAGGACTACAGCCCCTTCGGCAACCACGCCATCCCGCCGGCCGAGCGCGAGCGCCTGCGCGGGCTGCCGCTCGCGCCGGTGGTGCGCCGGGCCGGCGACTTCGCGGAGGTCGAGACGCTCGCCTTCACCAAGTGGGGCGGGTTCTTCCGCCGCACCGTGCGGCTCGCCCGGCCGAGCTGGCTCCTCGACGAGCGCCGCGAGGAGGTGGTCGCCTACCAGTGCGGGATCGTGATCTGAGCCTGGCATCCCGTTTGCGCCGCGCTGACCTCATGGACCACTCGGCTCAGATCGACCGCGTCACGCCCACCATCGAGCCCGAGCGCACGCCGCTGATGCGGCAGAGCTGGCACGACCTGCTGTTCCTGCACTGGGACCTGCCGCCGGAGGTGGTGCGGCCGCTGCTGCCGGAGGGGCTCGAGCTGGACCTCTACGAGGGGCGCGCCTGGGTGGGCCTCATCCCTTTCACGATCAGCGGCACGCGGGCGAGCTTCGCGCCGGCGGTGCCAGGCGTCTCGGACTTCCACGAGGTCAACGTCCGCACCTACGTCCACCGCGGCGGCAAGGACCCGGGGGTCTGGTTCTTCAGCCTCGACGCCACGAGCCTGCTGGCGGTGGCCGGCGCGCGCGCGGTGTATCGCCTGCCGTACTACGACGCCCGCATCCGCTTCGACCGCGGGTCCGGGGACCCCGGCGCGCCGCGCCGGCTCGAGTACGTCGCCGAGCGCCGCTCAACCGAGCCGACGCCGCCCGGCTGCCACGTCCGCTGGTCGCCCGAGGGCGCGCCGCGGCGTGCCGCCTATCGCAGCCTCGAGTTCTTCCTCGTCGAGCGCTACGTGCTCTACGGCGCCGGCGAGGACGGCGGCCTCCACCGCGGCCAGGTGCACCACGAGGCCTACCCCGTCCAGGACGCGCGTCTCGAGCACCTCGAGGAGTCGCTCCTCGCCGCCGCGGGCATCCCGTGCCCCGCGAGCCCGCCGCTCGTCCACGCCTCGCCGGGCGTGGACGTCAAGATCTACGCCCCGGAGCGGCTGAGCTAGCGCGGCCGCTAGACGACCCGCTCGTTGCCGCCGTCGACCGGGATCTGGGCGCCGGTGGTGCGGGCGAAGAGGTCGGTGCAGAGGGCGGCGGCGAGGGCGCCGACATCGGCGGCGCGGACCTCGGTGCCGAGGAGGTTGCGGCGGCGGTACTCGTCGACGGTGAGGCCATAGTGGCGGGCGCGCTGAGCGAGGACCTCGGGGGTCCACAGGCCGGTGTCGAAGACGGCGTCGGGGTGGAGGATGTTGACCCGGATGCCTTGGGCGGCGAGCTCGAGGGCGGCGACACGGCCGAGCTGCGTCAGCGCCGCCTTGGAGGCCGAGTAGGCGGCGGCGCCGGGGCCGGGCGCGGCGACGTTCTTCGAGCCGATCAAGACGACCGAGCCGCCGCCGACCGCCTGGCGCAGCAGCGGGATCGTCTCGCGCAGCAGCGCCAGGTGGGAGCCGGCGTTCAGCTCCATCGCCCGCTCCCAGGTGGCGTCGTCCAGCTCCTCGAGCCGCTGGCCGGAGACGAAGGCGCCGACGCAGCTCACCACGGCGTCGAGGCCGCCGCAGCGCGCCACGGCCGCGGCGATCGCCGCGCGCAAGGCGTCCGTGTCGGTCACGTCGGTGGTGAGGTGGAGGTCGGCGCGCCCGTCCGGCGGCGCCGGCCGCAGGTCGATGCCGACGACGGCGGCGCCCCGCTCGGCGAGGGCCGCGGCTGAGGCGGCGCCGATGCCGCTGCCGGCCCCGGTCACCAGGGCGACCCGGCCGGCCAGCGGCCGCGGCGCGCCG
>JBIOUG010000171.1:0-13147 GCA_044866775.1 Thermoanaerobaculia bacterium
TCTGCCCAGCCTGGTGAACGGTTAACGGGAGATTGACTGAATCAGCCGAACCGCCGTGTACGTGACCCGTACGCACGGTGGTGTGGGAGGAGGGGCGCTGCGAGGCGCCCCCCTATCCCGATTGGCCCGGCTCGAGAGGAGGCTCCACAGTGAGCCCTAAGAAGCGAGCAGACGACAAGAAGAGGGTACCCGAGCCCGACTCGACCGAAGAACTCCTCAGGTTCTGGCTGGTACATGCACATAAGGGACGCGATAGGCACGACGAGGCGGCTAGGCGATTAGAAAGATATCGTTACTGGCTGGGTGTGCCGGCCACTGCCTTATCTGCACTGGTGGGGACATCCGTATTTGCGTCTCTGGCGGAAGGTGGCCAAGTTGATACTCGGATTCGCGTTCTCGTTGGCCTAATTGCCATCCTTGCAGCCGTCTTCGCTAGCCTTCAGACTACTTACAACTTTGCCAGTCGCGCTGACAATCACCGCTCTGTAGGGGTGAAGTACAAGGATGCTATCAGGGAGCTCGAGGAGAAGTTGACCCTAGGCCAGGTACCGCTGGACCCGGATTGGCTGGCGAACATTAGGGCCCGCTTCAAGGACTTGGAGTCTAGCGCGCCGGTCGTGCCGGAGCATATCTACGACCATATCGAGCGGAGATATGAACCTGGTGTTTACTTTGTGGGCAAAGCGAAGGACCTATATGGCTCAAGATCCTCGTGACACCCGGCCTACTTGGTGGTTCGCCGTCCAACAAACGGCTGGAGGCGGTCGCCGCCTGCGGCGCCGCCGCTCAGCCGCATCGCGTTGGCGGTCAAGCGGTGGAGCTTCTAAGCGTTCTGCTAGACGCGTTTGGGCCATAGGAGTCGAGTGCGCGAGTTGTCAGACGTCAGCGGCTACTCGCCGAACTATTTGGGGAGACTCTCGCCCAAAGCAATGCTTCAAGAACATAGGTTGACAATTTGACGCCGGTAGCGGAATAATTAATCAGCGAGAGATGCCGCGATCCAACAAGCGGCTGAAGTGGACCGCTTAAACCTGGCGCCAGAGCGCCCAGGATTCTCACAAACTCGGCAGTGACTGCCACAACACACGGAGGATTTATGGCTAGTGCCTACATTAAAAAGATCGGTGGCGGATTTCTTGCCGGGGGCGCGACGACGACGAAAACATGGAAAAATCCACCACTCGGGAAGGTGCTGGGTTTCTGGGTTGAGCCGAAGGAGGTGGTCGCCGGCGAGACTATCAGTGGCAGCCCAACGTCTTTCCAAATCACAAAAATAGATTCAATCATGGACGAGCCGAATCACTTCGTCGTAAAAATAACGGTGAAGAACACGAGCAACTTCGGCTGGAGCTTCAAGCTGTACATGTCGTATCTCGGCTTATGAGCGTAGGGCGGCCAAGGAGGGCGAGGGCCGTTTAAAATTGAGCCCTTGCGCTAGGAGTCGATATGGAACACCCGGTCTACCGTGACCTCAGTGGATGTTCTCGCGGCCTATCGGCTGCGGGTTGGCTTCGATGATGACGCTGGTTCTTGGGGGCCGGGCCAACCAGGTCGCTGGAGCAAGCGCGCTTCGCGCGTCGCTCAGCTCCTATGACGTTGGGCGCCGAGAATGCGAGTCCAAGCTTGGGCAGCGCCTTTCGAATAAGTCTCTTTCCTGGGGATGTGCAGCGGAGTGTCAAGGATTGTCCTTGCCTCCAACTCTTGGTCCTGCCAGTGCGAGCACTTCCGCCCGCCTGGTTTGTGAAAAGGAAGCGTCCACACTCAGAGAGCTTCGACGGTGCATCCGTGGTTGTAGCCGTCCAAACGTTGCGACCGGTCACACCTCGATCTTGACCCCCGCCGTCTCCGGCAAGGTCCACACCCAGGCGCCGGCGAGCGCGGCGAACCCGGCGGCGAGGGCGATCCCGCCCGCCAGCCCCCAGCGGCCCGCGACCGCCGCGATCGCGAGCGGCGCCACGAACTGCACGCCGCGGGTCACGTTCATGATCACCGACATCGCCGCCCCCCGCACCCGCGTCGGGAAGAGCTCCGAGAAGTAGGGGCCGTAGCACGACCAGGTCCCCGTCCCCACGCCGGCGACGAGCATGCAGGCGAGCCCGACGGCGGGCCGCGAGGCGAGGACGTCCCAGAACAGCGTCACCATCGCGAGGCCGGCCGCGGTGACGCCGCAGTAGAGCGTGAAGGCGCGGCGGCGGCCGATCGCGTCCGACACCCAGCCGAAGGTGAGGTAACCGGCGAGCGACCCGGCGACGAAGGTGAGCGTCCACCAGCCGGAGCCGAAGATCGAGAGCCCGCGCTCGCGCTGCAAGTAGCGCGGCAGCCAGACGACCGCAAACCAGTAGGCGGACATGTTGAGGATGGTGAGCACGAAGGCGCGAGTGAAGAGGCCGGCCAGGTCCGGGGCGACGAGCTGGGCGAGGATCGGCCGGCGGCTGCGCGCGAGCTCGTCGCCGGCGAGCGCGCCCGCGGCCAGCCGCCGGCGGTGCTCGCGCCAGAGGTCGGACTCGGGGAAGCGGCGCCAGGCGAGGAGCGCCAGCGCCGGCAGCGCCGAGAGCAGGAACACCGTCCGCCAGCCCACGGCCGGGGCCAGGAAGGAGCCGGCGATCGCCGCCAGGCCGAGCCCCGCCGGGGCGCCGCTCTGGGCGATCGCGCCGTAGCGGCCGCGCAGCGCCGGCGGGAACGTCTCGCCGACCATCGCCTGCCCGGCTCCCCAGGTGCCGCCGATGCCGAGGCCGGCGAGCGCCCGCGCCAGCAGCAGCCAGCCGTCGCTGCCGGCGAGGCCGCAGAGCGCGTTGCCGAGGCAGAAGGCGGCGATGGCGATGACCAGCGAGGCCCGCCTCCCCAGCCGGTCGCTCATCCAGCCGAAGAGGAGCCCGCCGGCGCCGGTCATGCCGACGCCGACCGCGGTCAAGAGCGCGAGCTGCTGCTCGGAGAGGCCGAACTCGTCCTGCACCGGCTGGAGGACGAACGACAGCAGCATCAGCGAGTAGAAGCCGGTGCACCAGGCGGCCCAGGCGAAGGCGAGGATTCGCCGGTGATGCGATCCCGGGCGGAGCTGCTCGCTGGCGAGGGCGGGCGTGCCGGCCGCGGGATCGTGCGCGCTCGCCGGCGCCGCGGCGCTCCTCATTCGACCTTCACGTAGACGAGGGCGTTCTCGCCGAAGTCGCTCGGGCGGGCGCTCTCCCCCTCCTCGCCCGGAGCTCCCGCCGCGCAGTCCAGGCGGAAGGCGCTGGCGGACTCGAACTCCAGGATGCAGTAGAGCGTCTTGTCCTCGAGCGCGCCGCTCTCGAAGCCGGTCAGGTCGAGGCGGTGCGGGGTGACCTTGTCGTCGAGGGCGTAGCGGATCTCGTAGCTCTGCGTCTCGCCGTCCCCTTCGAGGACCCACATCGCGCGCCCCCGCTCCCGGAACGAGAGCGTGTGGCGCTTGCCGTCGGCGTCCTCGCCCGACCAGGAGCCGAAGAGCTCTTCCGCGTGCTGGCTGCAACCGCTCGCCAGCGCGCCGGCGACCAACAGCAGGGCGACCGCAAAGGCAGGACATCTCATGGTATCTCCCTCCGCGGTCGCCGCGGCGGAGGTTCCGCCGCGGCGGCCGCTGGCTCATTGCGCGGCCCCTCCCGGGGGCCGATGTCGGGTGTCGAGATCGGGTGGCCGCGGCAGCCGCTCGTCTTCGGGCCGGCCGGCCTCGGCCGCCGGCGCCGGGACTCCGAGACGCAGGCAGGACGCCGGAGCGACGACGTGAAGACCGCCGCTGCCGTCGCGCAGCCCGGTGTCGTTGGCGCCGGAATGGGCCGGGCGAGAGGTGACGGAGATGCGTCGGGCGGCGGGAGCCGTACCCCGGGCCGCGAGCGCGAGGTCGTCCAGGCGGAGCCGCGGCAGATCGAGGACGGAGCGGGCGCCGCCGTCCTGCGCGGCGCGGGACGCGCAGGCAACCGAGACCGGGTCGGCGCGCCCGGTAGCCGGCAGGAGAAGGCCGCAGAGCAGCGGGACGAGCGCCAGGGACGACGCGCGGCGGCGGCGCCGCGCTGACCGTCCCGCCGGCGGACGTCGGAGCTGCGGCTCTACCTGCGACGCGTCGCGCATCGGCTGGTTTCCCTCCTCCGGCTGCGGCGCGCCCAGGATACCGCGTTTGCGGTGGGTGGGAGGCGGTATCGTCTGGCAACCGATGGCCGCGGCCGATCCCGCTGCGCCGGCTCCCTCGCCGGGCCGGCTCCTCACGCCTCGCCGCGAGGGCGCCGCCGCTCTCCTGCTCCTCGCCTGCTTCGCGGCGCTCTGCGTCCACGGGCTCCTCCGCGACTCGCCGACCGTCGACGAGTTCGCGCACTTGCCGGACGGGGTCTACATCTGGCGCACCGGCGACTTCTCGCTCTTCCCGCTCAACCCGCCGCTCGTCAAGCTCCTCGCCGCGCTGCCGCTGCTGCCCCAGCATGCCGAGTTAGACACCTCGCCGCCGGTGCGGCACACCGGCTGGTACCCGTGGGTCTTCGGCACCGACTTCATGCAGCGCAACCGGGCCGGGTACGAGCGGCTCTTCGCGTGGGGGAGGGCGCCGGTCGTGGCGCTGGGCGTGCTCCTCGGCGTCGCGATCTGGCGCTGGGCGCGGCGCCTCTACGGTCCGGAGGGTGGCCTGCTGGCGCTCTTCCTCTATGCCTTTTGCCCGGCGTTCATCGCCCACGCGCACCTGGCGACCGTCGACGTCGGGTTGGCGCTCGCCGTCGTCGTCGCCCTCGCCGCCTTGCAGCGCTTCGTCCGCAATCCGACGGCCGGAACCGCGGTCGTCTGCGGCGTCGCGCTCGGGCTGGCGCAGCTCACCAAGTTCACCGCCGTGCTGCTCTATCCGCTCTTCTTGGTGCTGGCCGTCGTCGAGCTGGCGCGGGGGTGGCGGCTCGCGAGCGAGAAAAGAACAGGTGGGGAAGAAGGGGGCGGCTGGCGGGAGGTGGTGGCGAGTTTGGGCGCGCTCGCGGCCGTCTTTGCCGTGAGTCTTCTCGTGTTGAACGCCGGCTACCTCTTCGAGGACGTTGGCCGTGGAGCCGGCGCCTTTCGCTTCGCCAGCAGCTCCCTACGTGAGCTTTTCTCGGCCCTGCCGTCGGGCCTGCCGGTGCCGCTGCCCGCCGCCTATCTGGTGGGCCTCGACGCCCTGCAGCGCATCAACGAGGTCGGCGAGTATCCGACCTACCTGTTCGGCCGCATCGCCCACGGGCGCGCGCCGGCCTACTTCCCGCTCGCCATCCTGCTCAAGACGCCGCTGCCGCTGCTCGCCGCGTGGCTCCTCGCGCCACTCGCCCGTCGCCGCGGTCGCGGCGAAGGCGAGCATTTCGTCTGGCTCCCGGCGCTCGCGCTGCTCGCCGTCTTCTGCTTCGTCTCCCGCGTTCACTACGGCATCCGGTACGTGCTGCCGGTGCTGGCGCTCGGCATCGTCTACGCCGGCCGGCTCGCGCCGCACTTCGCGCATGAGCGGCGGGCAGTGCGCGCCGCTGCGGCGATCCTGCTTCTCCTCTACCCAGCCTCGTCTCTCCTCTCAACACCCGACACGATCGACTACTTCAACCCCCTCGCCGGCGGCCGCGGCGACGCCTTCCTGCTCGACTCCAACCTCGACTGGGGCCAGGGGCTCGAGCGGCTAGCCGGATGGATGGAGGGCAACGAGGTCGACCGCGTCGGCCTCGCCTACTTCGGCCACGTCGACCCGGCCCTCTACGGCATTGCCTGGGACTTCCCACGGCCCGGCCCCGCGGCGCCCGAATGGACAGCCGTCTCCGCCAACTTTCTCCACGGCCTCCCCTACGCCACCTACTACGACGGCCGCATCCTCCCCGTCCCGGCGAACGCCTTCACCTGGCTCGCCGCCTACCCCGAGCGCCGCTACCTCGGCGGCGGCCTCTTCCTCGTGCGCACCCGCGCCGCCGTACTCACTTCCCCCACCGCCGGTGCATCCACAGCCACATCTCCGGGTGCTCGCGGATCTGCTCCTCGGCGACCTCGAGGTAGCGGCGGGTGAGGGCGGCGACGGCTTCCTCGCCTTCGCCTTCCGGGAGGACCGGCGGCCGGGCGACGAAGCGGTAGCGGCCGCGCGGCGCGGGGAAGACGGCCACCGGCACGACCGGCGCGCCGGTGCGCAGCGACAGCCGCGCCAGCACGGGCGTGGTCAGCGCCGGCCGGCCGAAGAAAGGGACCTCGATCCCCTCGCGCGGCTGGGTTCGCTGGTCGATGAGGATGCCGACGGGCCGGCCGTCGCGCAGCGCCTCGAGCATCTTGCGCGCCGCGCCCTTCTTGGGCACGACGACGCAGTTGAAGCGCTCGCGCAGGTCGCGCAGCTCGCGGTCGAGGTGCGGGTTGTCGGGCGGGCGGAAGACGATGTGGAAGGGCCCGCGGTAGAGGCCGATGATCGGCGGCACCAGCTCCCAGAAGCCGAGGTGCGGGCTCAAGACGAAGAAGCCGCGGCCGCGGGCGTCGGCGGCCTCGACGTGCTCCCAGCCCGCGAGCGAGACGCGCTCGCAGATCGCGACCGCGTCGAAGCGCGTCGAGGAGATGGCGTCGCAGAGGGCGGCGCCGAAGTGGCGGAAGCAGGCGGCGGCGAGGCGCCGGCGCTCGCGTGCGGGCAGGTCGGGATAGACGAGCGCCAGGTTCTGCTCGGCCACCCGCCGGTGCCGCGCGTCGAGCCGCCAGGCGAGCCAACCGAGCCCGCGCCCCGCCCGCCGCGCCGCCCGGTGCGGCAGGGCGCGCAGCGCGCCTTTGAGCAGCAGGTAGGTCCCGTACTCGAGCCGGTGGCGCAGCGGGCGGCGCTTCACCTTGCGCAGGCCCCGCGCGCTCGGGCGAGAAGCGGCCGCCGTCTCATGGGCGACGGCCCCGCCCACCTGTGGCGGCATCGTCCCTCCGCGCCGGATCGAGCAGCGCGTCCACCGCTTCGTCGAGCCAGCGCCAGAAGGCGGGCTCCGGCTCGGCGCGCACCGGCAGCTCGGCGAGCGGCAGGTCGAGCCGGCCGTGGAGCTTCACCCGATCCTTGCCGGTGGTCAGCACGGCCTGGGCGCCGCTCTCGCCGAAGGCGCGGCGGATGCGCGCCAGTGTCGCCTCGGGGTAGGCGTGGTGGTCGGGCAGGCGCAGCTCGCCCGCGGCCTCGTAGCCCAGGTCGCGGGCCGCGCGCGCGAACTCCTCCGGCCGCGCCACCGCCGAGACCAGGAGGACGCGCGACCCCGGCGGCAGCGGCCGGCCGTCGCGCAGCCGCGCCGGCGCCGGCCGGGTGGCGCTGGCGAAGCCCGGACCGCGGAAGCCGTAGGCGCCGAGGATCTGCGCCAGCGCCGGTCCGGGCGAAAGGCCGCCGCCCCACGAGGCGCCGGTCAGGACGACGGCGTCGGCGCGGGCGGCGGCGGCGAGCGGCTCGCGCAGCCGGCCGCCCGGCGGCAAGCGGCCGCCCGCGAACGGATCGGCGGCGGGGAAGGCGAGGAGGTCGAGGTCGCGGGCGAGCGCGAGATGGGAGAAGGCGTCGTCGAGCAGAAAGACCTGCGGTGCCGGGTCGAGCCGCTCCAGCGCGTGGACGCCCGCCAGGTAGCGATCGGCCGAGGCCACGACCGCCACGCCCGGCAGCTCGCCGGCCAGGAGCACCGGCTCGTCGCCGGCGACGCGCGGCCCGAGCAGCGGCCCGCCGCCGGCGCTCACCACCCGCACGCCGCGCCCGCGGCCGCCGTAGCCGCGGATCAGGATGCAGACGGCGAGGCCGCGGTCGCGCAGGTGGGCGGCGAGCGCGGCGACCAGAGGCGTCTTGCCGCCGCCCCCCCAGTGGAGGTTCCCGACCGAGACCACCGGCCGCGGCAGGCGCCGCGCACGCCTGCCGTACCAGCGGCGGCGCAGGCCGTGGGCGCCGGCGTAGAGGCGCTGCCACGGCGACGTGGCGGGGGGCGGCGGGGTGAGCGGCAGGGCGGCGGTCATGGGTGTGCGGCGGGCGACGCCGCGGGGGCGGACGGGGGCGCGAGCGTGAGGATAGCCGTCATCGCGCGGCCGCCGAGACACGCTGCGCGGCCGGGGTGTCGGGCGGCGGGGCCGGATCGCGAAGCAAGGGCCGCAGCAGCTCGAGGGTGCGCGTGAGCGCCCCGCGGTTGGCCGTCACGAGGGAGCGGGCGCGGCCGCCCACGCGCGCCGCCTCGGCCGGATCGTCCAGCCAGGATCGCCAGGCGGCGCCGAGCGCCGCCGCGTCGGCCACGCGCAGCCAGGCGCCGGCGCGCTCGAAGCGCTCGGCCATGTCGCGGAAGTTGCGCATCGAGGGGCCGACCGCGAGCGGCACGCCGAAGCGCGCCGCCTCGAGCGGGTTGTGGCCGCCGGTGTCGACCAAGGTGCCGCCGATGAACGCCGCCGCGGCGAGCCGGTAGAGGCCGGCCAGCTCGCCGAGGGTGTCGAGGAGGAGGACCGCGATCGGCGCTGCGGTTGGGGGTTCCGCCTGGCCCGAGAGGGGAGCGCTGCGGCGCACATGGCGCACGGCGCGGTCGGAGCACCACGCCGCCAGCAGCCGGTCCACCTCGTCCCAGCGCTCGGGGTGCCGCGGCGCGAGGACGAGGAGCGCCCGCTCGCCGCCGCCGGCTTCCGCGAAGGCCGCCAGAACCTGCTCCTCCTCACCCGGCATCGTCGAGCCGGCGAGGAGCACCGGCCGCCCGCCGGCCAGCTCCCGCACCCACGCCGCGAGCCGTAAGTCGAGCGCCGGCTCCGGCGCCTCGAACTTCAGGTTCCCCGTCACCCGCGCGCGCTCGGCCGGGATCCCCAGCCGCAGCAGGCGCCGCCGGTCCTCCGGGTCCTGCATGCCGAAGAGGTCCACCCCGAGGAGCAGCCGCCGCGCCAGGGGCGCCAACCGCCGCATCCGCCCGAAGCTCCGGTCCCCCACCCGCCCGTTCACCACCGCCACCGGCACCCCCCGCCGCCGCGCCTCCGCCAGCACCAGCGGCCAGTAGTCCCCCTCGACGAGCACCAGCGCCCGCGGCTCGAAGCGGTCGAAGAACCGCCGCACGGCGAACCCGAGGTCGAACGGCAGGTAGGCCACCGCGGCGCGCCCGGCAAACGCCGCCCTGGCGCGCGCCTGGCCCGTCGGCGTGACGGTGGTGACGACGACCGGCAGCTCCGGCGGCAATCCCCGGACGAGCGTCGCCGCGACAGCGACTTCCCCAACCGAGACCGCATGCAGCCAGAGTCCGCCTCTGCCCAGGTCCGCCGTCACTGCGGATCTCCGCCCCAGCCGCCCCGGCAGCGTCTCCAGGTAGTGCCGCCCCCGCCGCGCCAGCAGCACCGGCCCGGCGACCACCAGGGCCGTCCCCATGGCGACCTGGTAGAGCGCCCGGCGGAGTCCGCGCATCGCGGCCGCGAGTATAGGCAGAACGGGAGGTACGGCCAGAGCAACGCCGGTCCCGCAGGCTCCAGGAGCCTCCAGGAGGCTTACGGAGACTCCAGGACCTTTACCTGGCTCCCAGGACCTTCCTGGAGACTCCAGGACCTTCCTGTGGCTCCCAGGACCTTCATGGAAACTCCAGGACCTTCACCTGGCTCCCAGGACCTTCATGGAGACTCCAGGACCTTTAGCTGGCTCCCAGGACCCTCTCGGAAACTCCAGGACCCTTAGCTGGCTCCTAGGACCCTCATGGAAACTCCAGGACCCTTAGCTGGCTTCCAGGACCACAGGAAAACTCCAGGACCCGTAGCCGCGGGGCGCAAGCGCCGCGGCATGCGAGCGCGCGCGGGAGCGGCGCGCAATGGGGTCGCGCGATCTGCAGCGGGCGCCCGCCGGTCAGGCGGAGGAGTGGCTCAGCTCGTGGAGCAGCCTCTCGACCGCCTCCCGGACCATCTCGTCGACCTTCGCCTGCCTGGGCTGCTCTCCCGTGACGTGCGAGAACAGAGTCAGCACCTCGCGCGCCCGGCGGCCCGTCGCGCTGCTGACGCCCGGTCGCGGATAGACGAGGTGGAAGAACTCGGCCGGCTCGACCTTGACCAGGCGCAAGATCTCCAGCACGTGCCGGAGCTTGATCTCGATCGTCCCGGCAAAGAGCCGGCTGAGATAGCCGGGGCTCTGCCCGAGCTGTCTCTCCATCTCGCGGTTCGAGACCCCGGCGACCCGAACGACCGTCCGCAGCAGCTCCCTGATCCGCGCGACCTCGGCGGCGTCTTCGGTATCCATAGGGCGGAACGATACAGCACTCGGCGCCGGCAGGCGGCATGCGGGCCGTTGGAGTGGCATGGCGCAGGAGAGGGTGACTACTTAGCGTCTCCGATCAGCGGCGCGGAGTCGTACAGGAACCGGTCGACCCGCCGCCGGTCACGGGCACTCCGCGGCCGCGGATAACTAGAGATTATCTCTATCATGCTGAGTCGCATCAACGAGCCGCACGATGCCGAAGAAGTCGAGAACCATCCCTTCCGCCTGCACATCAACTTCTCGGTCTTTCCCAATCTGACCTTCACTGCGCGGGATATTCAATTCTGTCATCTCGAGGGAGAGATGGGAGAGTCGCACGTCCTCGACGGGGCCAATGTCATCAGCTCCGAGTTCGTCAACTTCCACGCACACCACACGACGTGGCGCCGGACAGATGTCAAGGACTGCTCACTCAAAGATGCAGTATTCGAAGACTCAGACCTCCACTTTACCTCGTGGCTGAATGACGTATTTGTGAATGTAGTATTTCGGCGCGTCACAATAACAGATGTTGTCCTCACCGACTGCACTTTTATTGGCACCACATTCGAGGATTGCGACCTCTCGCACATGCTCATTAAGCGATGCACGCTCGTCGATTGCGCCTTCCTCCGTTGTCGTACGAGCAACAAGTTGATCGAAGCCTCTGTCCTTCGCCGCACCTCCTTTTCCAGCACCGACATTGAGGTTGCGACGGTGTTGGAGAACTTCGGACTATCCTCGACGCTGTGCACAGGGTTAGCTGTCTTCGTAGACAGACCAAGTATGCGAATGATTAAACCAGGGCTGCTGATGCGCGAAGTCGAAAGCGATTCGCTATCACCAATCCAGCAGCTAAAGCTCGCCTACTTCGTGACCGGAACTCTTCCGATCGGTGTCCTAGAGCGGGCTCTTGACGTTGCCTCTTGGATACCTCTGTGCAGAGTTCCGTCTTCCTTTGCCCAGATTCTCCACGGCTTCGCCTCCTTCCTCCTCGGAGAGTTCGAAGATGATAGGCTCATCGCGGCGCCATTGCTGCGGCTCTATTCGACTGCGCGAGCGCTTGCGGGAACCGTGGCTACAGCTACAGATACACCGCTACGAGCGGAATTCGAGGCGGCAATCGCGGCCGCATCCCTGACATTGCTGCCCCTCTTTGAGCAGCACCTGACCTGGGTCCAGAAACTAAGCACGACTCACTTTCCTCGCTTGCAATTCCTTGCTGAAGGGCCGCCCCAGCCCGCTTACTTCGACTCGACTCTCCGGGAGCTTCTCGGCGAGAACGCGTCGTTCCGAGTAGAGAGTGTGATTCCGAGTAACTCACCGTCCATCCTCACCCTTCTCTTCGAGCACGAAGCGACGCTTGTCACGCTGATTAGCATTTTTCTGGCGTCACGATTTCGGTTTGAGCTGAACAAGATCCAGACGGAGGAGGTGAGTGCCCGGCCAGCCCTGATAGGTGGTCAGGGTGAAAAGAGCCGCGCGCTGGAAGTGCGTGGGGCCGACAAGTTTCTGGCATTCGATGCGGGCATGGCTCCCGGAGAGCGCTTGGCATATCACATTCGTGCCTATGCACTCTTCCCGCAAGGTGTTGCTGCCATCCTGCAGCTCGAGATCGGCCTGGCCCTGGTTACTAAGATACGGTCGGTATTGTTGGAGATTCTCCGGCCGCCGAAAAGCGAGTGAGAATCTGGACTCCAGGTAAAACCAGCTCGGGAGCGTTGTAGTAGTTCAGTCGGACAAATTCAAAAGCCTCATCATGCGCAAAGTACATGCTAGCACCAAGCATCACGGGGCACTTCTGGTTTACGCAGTAGTCCAGTAGCCGGCCTCGGAAGTCAGCACGCGTAAGGTTGGGGGAGCGAGGCAATGCTAAGCTCCCGATGTATCCGTTCTCGATTGAGCTGAGCGTCACATTCGTCCCCAGGGCAGAGGTTCGAAGTAGCCTATAGAGGCGAGACACCTGCTCGCGTGCTGCGTTGAGCAAAGACACGAAGCTGGCCTGGTGCTCGACGAGAGCGCAGGCGATCTGAAGGGTTTCATAGTCGAGACCTCCCTGAAAGATCTCGATTATCTCCAGCAGCTCCCGACGCCAGCGTCTTGCATGGCCGATGTAGGCGATCCGAAGGCCATTGGCGCCAATACCCTTGGCAAGACTGCGGAGGCGGATGACCCTTGGATCTGCTGGCGTGAGTTCGGCTAGCTGTGCCGGCCAATGCTGCTCAGTTGCTTCATCAAGGACTAGGAAGGAACGTGGACTGAGGCGGTTGAGCACTGCCGCGACAGTTGAAAGTTCCTGGTCCCAACCGAGAGCTGGGCGCGGCTGGCAGAGCCAGACCGCCATCTCGCCCTCTGCCTGACTGAGAACAGCGAAGCCGCGCCGGAAATCAAAGGACTCGCCCAGGTAGCTCGGAACCATGATAGGACGCAGCTCAAGGGCTCTGGCCTGTTCGACCGTTGCGAAGTACGTGGGCGTCTCGAAGACGATATTCTTGATTCCGTTTCGCTTGAGCAGCGCCAATGCCAAGAGAGAGGCCATTGTCACCGAGCCACACAGGGTCATTTCGTCGTAGTCGTAATCGAATTGATCCCATGCCCGAATGGATGGCAACATCCGCTCCTTGAATTGGGCCAGACCCCGGTTGTTGTCGCTCTGGTAGCGATGGATGGAGTCAGTGGCGATGGCAAGCGGAGGCAGAAGCTCCAAAGAGTCCCAAATGGTGTTCTGCCAGCCGGACGGGTCGGCCACGGCGGGACCGTCCTGCCGTGCACTTGCAAGAAAGCGCTCATTGATTGCGGTAAAGTCGTCGTGGTCGAATGCGTCGTCGAACTGCACGGCGATAATCTCTAGTTATCAATAGGTCTGAGGGTAGGCCACTAGGCACTGCTGTCCCACCAACAAGGGGTGAGTAAGGCCTGAATCCGAGTTCCTTTGTTAGAATGGGAGTTGCCGAGAAACCCATGGAAACAAAGGAGGATCCAGGCCTTGGCTCACCATTCTACTGT
>JBIOUG010000172.1:0-2328 GCA_044866775.1 Thermoanaerobaculia bacterium
CCCGGGCACTCAGCATGGAGCCGGGCAACCGACCGATGAGGCGCCAGCAGCAGGCGCTACTCCCGGCGGAGGTGCGCCCGGGGCACCCCCACCGGCACCCTTAACCACCAGGGCCTCTACGCTTGACCGATGGCACTCAAACGGGTCATTCCATGCCTCGACGTGAACGCTGGGCGGGTCGTCAAGGGGACTAACTTTGTTGGGCTTCGGGATGCCGGGGATCCTGTTGAGCTTGCTGAGCGGTATGACGCCGAGGGTGCCGATGAGCTGGTGTTCCTGGACATCACCGCTTCACACGAACAGCGGGAGACGATTGTGGAGCTGGCTCGGCGGACCGCTGACAACGTGTTTATCCCGTTCACGATCGGTGGGGGGATCCGGTCGGTTGAGGACGCGCAGGCTGTGCTGGACGCCGGGGCCGACAAGGTCTCGGTCAACTCGGCGGCACTTGCCCGGCCGGAGCTGCTGGGGGAGCTGGCCGACCAGTTCGGCGCCCAGTGCGTGGTGATCGCGATCGACGCCAAGCGCGAGGACGAGGGCTGGGGGGTCTACGTCAACGGCGGTCGCAAGAAGGTCGAGGGACGGGACGCGGTCGCTTGGGCCGAAGAGGCGGTTGAGCGGGGGGCGGGGGAGGTGCTGCTGACGAGCATGGACCGCGACGGGACCAACGACGGTTACGACCTTGGTCTGACCCGCGCGGTGGCGGAGGCGGTCAGCGTGCCGGTGATCGCCTCGGGCGGCGCCGGCGAGCTCTCCCACCTCAGCGACGCGATCTCCCGGGGCGGCGCCGACGCCGTGCTCTGCGCCTCGATCTTCCACTACGGCCAGCACCGCGTGCGCGAGGCCAAGGAACGGATGGCGGCCGACGGGATTCCCGTGCGGCTCTGAGGGGCGCGGCTCCTATCCGCGCGATCGATCATCGTAGGGCGCCTATGCGGGAGCAGGAAGTCGGCGCGGCGCTGCGGGCGGCCCACCCGGAGCTGGAGGCGGTGAGGCGGGAGGCGAGCGAGCCCGTCTACCTGGTCGGCGGCGCGGTGCGGGACCTGCTGCTCGGCCGGCCGCGGGCCGACGTCGACCTGGTCGTCGAGGGCGACGCCGCCGCGCTGGCGGCACGTCTGGGCGAGGCCGGAGCCGAGCACGAGCGCTTCGGCACGGTCAAGGTCGAGATCGACGGCCACGAGGTCGACATCGCCACCGCCCGCAACGAGACGTACCCGCATCCCGGGGCGTTGCCCGTCGTCGCGCCGGCGCGGAGCATCGAGGAGGACCTCGACCGGCGGGACTTCACCATCAACGCGATGGCGATCCCGCTCGACGGCGAGCCGCGGCTGATCGACTCCCGCGGCGGCCGCGATGACCTGGAGCGCGGCCTCCTGCGGGTGCTCCACGAGCGCTCCTTCGAGGACGACCCGACGCGGGCGATCCGCGCCGCGCGCTACGCGTCCCGCTACGGCTTCACGCTGGAGCCGGAGACCGACCGGTTGCTGCGCAGGGTGGACCTGGCGACTGTCTCCGCCGATCGCCGCCGGGCAGAGCTGGAGCGGCTGGCCGCGGAACCGACCGGGGTCGTCGGCCTCGGCCTGCTCGCCGGCTGGGGGGTCATCGACCTGCGCGAGGACGGCGTGGAGCTGATGAAGGCGGTCGACGACCTGCTCAAGGAGCCGCACTGGGCCGAGCTTGTGCCGCGCGAGCGGGCTTTGATCGCGGCGGCGCTGGGACCGGAAGGGACGGAGAAGGTCTTGGCCTCGATGTGGGCGCCGAGGCCCGGCGAGGGCGTTGAGCTGGCCGATCGGCGCGACCCGGTGGAACTGATCCTCGCCCGGGCGATGGGCGCCTCTTGGCTCGACCAGTATTTGACGATCTGGCGCGGCATCGAGCTGGAGATCGACGGCGGCGACCTGATCGCGAAGGGGATCCCGCAGGGTCCGGCCGTCGGTCGCGGGCTGCGGGCGGCACGGCTGGGGAAGCTCGAAGGCGAGATCTCCGGCCGCGAGGAGGAGCTGGCTACGGCCCTCGCGGCAGCGTTGCGCGACTGAGCGATGGAGTGGCGGGAACGAAACGGCGTGCGCTGGCTGGAAGCCGACCTCGGCGGCGCCCGGGCGGCTTTCTCGACCCGGCTGGGCGGGGTCAGCGAGCCGCCGTACGACAGCCTCAACCTCGGCCTATTGACCGAAGACTCAGGCGAGGCGGTGGCCGAGAACCGCCTGCGCCTGGCCGCCGCGCTCGGCTTCGCCCCCGATCAGGTCGTCTTCGCCCGCCAGGTCCACGGCACCAAGCTGATCGAGGGCGCCGACCAAAGTCGTGGTTCCTTTGTCCGCGATAGCAGGA
>JBIOUG010000173.1:0-34804 GCA_044866775.1 Thermoanaerobaculia bacterium
GGATTGGGCTTCCTCAAGACCCCACCTCGCGGTGACGCCCTTGCCCTTCTCCTAGCCTTCGGCTCTGCGAACACCTGGCGAGAGGACTCTCACCTCCCCAGTTCTGTGCCATGCCCGGCACACACGCCTGCGGTAGCAGCGCGAGAACGGCTGCGATGGCGATGACCGCCGCCCAGAACCAGGGGCGCGGGATGACCACGACCCTCTCGCCCAGCGCCGGGCTCTCGTACGGCACCGGATCGGGCCGCGGGCGCTTGGCGTCGATCTCCTGGCGCTGCGCGGGCGGCAGCCGGTGCTGCACCGGGTTGCCGCCGAAGGAGCGCAGCTCGAGGAACGGCTCGTAGTAGACCTCGAGGATGCGGTTCTCCTTCCAGGCGTGGAACCAGTCGCCGCGCTGGTAGCTCGCGTTGCGGTGCTGGACGTGCCAGCCGGCCGCGGTCAGGTAGAAGTCTTCGGGGCCCATGCGCTCGAGACCGGTCGGCGGATCGGCCGCCCACTCGCGCCCCCGCTCGGCCTCGAGCTCGAGCAGCCGCTCACGCGTGTGCCAGGCGCGGAAGCGGCCGATCTCGGGGTCCGTGATCTCGTAGCCCAGGTGAGCGCGGTCGTAGAAGAAGGCGAAGCCGAGGACCGTGAGCGCGGCGGCCAGCCCGACGCGCCTCGCCGTGCCGGGCTCGATCCGCCGTGCCCACCCCTGCGGCGGCGCGAGCGCCAGCCCGAAGAGGAGCCCGCAGAGTCCGGCATAGGCGTTGAGCAACACGTCCCGCACGTCGCCGGTGCGCACCGGCGTCCACCATTGGACCAGCTCGTCGACCACCCCCACCAGCGCCACCGCCAGCGCGGTCAGCGGCAGCACCGAGGCGTCGCGGAACCGCCGCAGCGCCCGGTAGAAGAGCGCCCCGAGCAGCCCGTACTCGAGAAGGTGGATCCGCTCCGCCGCGTCGACCACCGGATTGCCGGTGCCGAAGCCGAAGACCTGGATCCCGAGCAGAACGAGAGCCAGCGCCAGCCCCCCTAGCCGCAGCCACCGCCGCCCCGGCCGCGGCTCGCGGATGCGCAGTGCGGCGCCGATGACCGCCACGGCGACCGCCGCGCCGAGACCGACGGCCAGGACGAGCGCGAAGCGGGCGCCGAGCGAGCGGAGCAGAACGTCGCGCACCTGCCCCATGAAGGGAGAGGTGGCGACGATGATCAACGAGAGAGCGAGCGGCGGGAGGAAACTGGCAGCAGGTAAGGGGGAAGGCGGCGGCGCGACGGCGTCCCCGCCGGACGACCGCTCGCCGCCGGCGGACGCTCGGCTCACTTTGTGTCGACGGCGATCACACATGCCGCCCGCTCAACAGACCCGCAGCTACCACTGCATCCGGTAGAGCATCCAGTACACGACGACCCCCGTGACCGAAACGTACAGCCAGATCGGCAGCGTCCAGCGGGCGATGCGCCGATGCCGCGGAAACCGCCGGCGGAAGGCATGCGTGACCGTGATGACGGCGAGGAACGGAACCGTGGCCGCGAGCACGGTGTGCGTCAGCAGGATCGCGAAATACACGGGCCGCGACGTGCCGCTCCCCGGAAAGCGCACCGAGCCGACCTGCGCGTGATAGACCAGGTAGGACGTCAGAAAGAGGACCGAGCAGGCCAGCGCCGCCAGCATCACATTCCGGTGCGCCGTGATCCGCCGCCGCCGGATGAGGAGCCACGCGATCACCAACAGCACCGCCGCCACCGCATTCAGCGACGCGTTGACCGCAGGCAGATCCCGAACGCTCAGCACCGCGCCGGATTCTACCGGCAGACCTCCACCCCGCCGCTCAACACCAGCCCAGCATTCGATCCTCGATTCCTACGAAGTTGTCGTCCGACGTCGCCCAACATGCTGGAGTCATGCGCCGTGCGTTGCGCCGGTCCGCAGGGAGCGTCCGGAGCGCGCCCCCTCCAGTCACCACGACCGTCGTGATGCACGCCGCGCCAGCGGCGTGCGAACCGCAGGCCCCCACCCCCACCTACCAGCACCGCGAAGCGGCGCGACTTGGAGCGACCGGAGGACCGGCGCAACGCGCGGCAACTCTCGGTGCCGCGCGGCGTTCTTGTCTTTACGGCGCCGCCGGTGCCGGTGGAGTAACCGGTGCCGCCGCCGGCTGCGGCGCGTTCTCCGCCAGCCAGGCCTCGTACCCCGCCGCGTCGTGCACCGTGAAGTACCCTTTCATGCGGTAGTGCGACAGCCCGCAGAGCTGGGCGCAGCCGAACTCCCAGCAGGTGTTGGGCTTGGTGATCTCGGTGCCCTCCCGCTTCTCGCGGCAGCCGGGCTGTTGCCCCTCGGGCGGCGTCGTCCGGGTGGCCGTGAAGTGCACCGGGATCTCCATCCCCGGAATCGCGTCCTGCTTCACCCGCATCGTCGGCAGGAACAAGCTGTGGATCACGTCCTTGCTCGAGAGCCGGATCAGGATCGGCCGGTCGACCGGCACGTGGAGCTGATTGATCGTCGTGACGTCGTCGGCCGCCGCCGGATCGTTGCGGTCGAGCCCCAGCGGGTTCGTAGCGGCCGAGATCAGCTTGACGTCCGTGCGCCCGAACACCCCGTCGCGCCCCGGATAGTGCACGTTCCAGGCGAACTGCTCCCCCACCACCCGCACCTCGACCGCCCGCGCCCTCTGCTCCGGCGTCAGCGCCTCCACCCGCCGCGCCCAGATCGGCACCGCGAAGCCGACGAGCAGCGCCACCTCGACGATCGCCACCCCGACCTCGCCGTAGGTCGAGAAGTGCCCCTTGGCGCCGGCGTAGCGCGCCACCTTGTGGCTGCCGCCGCGGAAGCGGATCAGCGCGATGACGAAGTAGATCGCCCAGCCGACGAAGAGGATCAGCATCAGCCAGTGCACCAGGCCGTTGAGGAAGTCGATCTCCGCCCCGTGCGCCGCGGCGTTGGGCGGGCTGATGAGGTCGTTCATCTAGACTTTCCCCCCTTTGAGGAGCCGCAGCCGGGGCACCGGCTTGGCGAGCCTCTTCGAGCGCTGCCAGAAGTCCCAGAACAGCTTGCCGACGCCGAGCCAGATCAGGCCGACGAACCCGAGCAGCAGCAGGATGGCGTTGTTCATGCCGCCCACCATCGCCGAGTCCGGCGCGCCGTAACAGGTGGCGCAGGCGACCAACCAGTGCATCTCAATCCTCCGGCGCGATCCGCCGCAGCTTCCGCCGCACGCGCGCTCCGTAGACTGCGAGCACCATGCCCATGGCCAGGAAGACGACCCCGAAGGCCAGGAGCCCCGCGCTGCCCGAGGCGCGCCAGCCCTGGATCCCCCACACCCCGACCCACGCCGACAAGACCACCGAGGCGGCGATGAAGAAGAGGTGGAACGACCGCAGCGAGAGGCTCACTGCCCGATGCTGTCGGCCGCGCCGCCGAGCGGCACGAACATCAAGACGACGAAGAAGGTGACCGTCAGGAGCAGCAGGTAGTAGATCAGCCGCCGCTCGGTCAGCAGGTGCATGAACCAGCCGGCGACCAGCGACCCCTTGACCGTGGCGATGAAGAGCGCCACCAGGATGGTCGTCGTCGGCGGCAGGTGAAGCGTCCACGCCGCCACGGTGACCACCGTCAGCACCAAGAGGGCGGCGAAGACCAGGATGTAGCCCCGGGTCTCCTTGCGGATCGCTTCGGCGTCGTGTCCGCTCATCGGGCCTCTCCTAGAGCAAGTACAGCGTCGGGAAGAGGAAGATCCACACCAGGTCGACGAAGTGCCAGTAGAGGCCGGCGACCTCGATGCGGTTGGCGAACCGCTCGGGATCGCGCTTCCAGAGCTTGGCGCCCGGCCCCCAGAAGTAGCTGTTGACGATCATGCCGCCCAGGACGTGCAGCCCGTGCAGGCCGGTCAGCGTGAAGTAGATGGCGAGGAAGGTGTTGGTCGAGGGCAGCAGGTGGTGCTCAAACTTGGCGCCGTACTCGAAGGCCTTGACCACCATGAAGCCGAGCCCGCAGAGGATCGTCAGCCCCATGAAGAGCCGGTACTTCCCGAACTGGTTGAGCTTGAGCGACGCCCAGGCCATGACCATCGTCACGCTCGACGAGATCAGGATGACCGTGTTGAGGAACGCCAGCCAGACGTTCAGGTACTGGGCGCCGTGCGGCCAGCTCTCGGCCCCCGTGCGCAGCAGCACGTAGGAGGAGAAGAGCGCCCCGAAGAGCATCACCTCGGAGGCCAGGAACAGCCAGATGCCGAGCTTGGCGTTGAACAGACCGGTGTCCGGCCGCGCCTCGACGGTGTAGGGGATCTGCATGGCTCAGGCCGCCTCCTTGGGCTCGTGCTGCGGCAGGTAGTCGCTCGGCGCTTCGGGCACGCTGTACTCGTACGGCCCGCGCACCACCTCCGGAACTTCCGGGAAGTTGCCGTGGGCGATCGGCGGCGAGGGCGCCGCGGCCCACTCGAGGGTCGTCGCCTGCCAGGGGTTGGCGTCCACCTTGCGCCCCTTCTTCATGCTCCAGAAGAAGTTGATGATGAAGGGGATCTGCGCCAGGCCGAGGACCCAGGCCGACATCGACATCACCTCGTTCAGCCACAGCACGTCCTGGGCGTGGGCGTACTGCTGGCCGCCGTCGTAGAGGCGGCGCGAGACGCCGGCGAGCCCCTGCCAGAACATCGGCAGGAAGACGCCGTTGATGGCGAGCAGCGACGGCCAGAAGTGGATCTTCCCCAGCAGCTCGTTCATCCGCCGCCCGGTCGCTTTGGGAAACCAGTAGTAGATGCCGGCGAACATGGCGAAGATCGTCCCCGGCGCCACCACGTAGTGGAAGTGGCCGATGACGTAGTAGGTGTCGTGGAGCGGGATGTCGGTCGCCGCCAGGCCGAGCGGCAGGCCGGTCAGGCCGCCGATGCCGAACATCGGCAGGAAGGCGAGAGCGAAGAGCATTGGCGCGTTGAAGCGAATCGACCCTCCCCAGAGCGAGAGGAAGAGCGAGGAGAGGATGATGACCGACGGGATCGAGATGATCATCGTCGTCGTCTGGAAGAAGCTCGAGATCGCCGTCCCCATGCCGGTCAGGAACATGTGGTGCGCCCAGACGACGAACGACATGAAGCCCAGGAAGACGGTGGCGTAGACCATCGAGCGGTAGCCGAAGAGAGGCTTGCGCGTGTTGTTGGCGATCACCTCGGCGACGATGCCGAAGGCCGGCAGGATCAGGACGTAGACCTCGGGGTGGGCGAGGAACCAGAAGAGGTGCTGCCAGAGGAGCGGGCTGCCGCCGCCGGCGACCTCCAAGGCCTTGCCCGAGATGACCAGCCCCTCCGGCAGGAAGAAGCTGGTGCCGGCCAGGCGGTCCATGAGCTGGAGGACCGCCGCCGCCTGGAGAGCCGGGAAGGCGAGGAGCAGCAGGAACGAGGTCACGAACTGCGCCCAGACGAAGAAGGGCAGGCGGAACCAGGTGAGCCCCGGCGCCCGGAGCTGGATGATGGTGACCAGGAAGTTGGTGGCGCCGAGGAGCGAGGAGACGATCAGGCAGAACATGCCGAGCAGCCAGAAGGTCTGGCCGGTGGTGGCGATGTCCGAGAGCGGTGGGTAGGAGGTCCAGCCGGAGTTGGCGGCGCCGCCGGGGGCGAAGAAGCTCGCCAGCATGATGACGCCGCCGGTGAAGTAGGCCCAGTAGCTCGCCATGTTGAGCTTGGGGAACGCCATGTCTGGGGCGCCGATCTGCAGCGGCACGACGAAGTTGCCAAAGGCGCCGACCGCGAGCGGCACGATGCCGAGGAAGACCATGATCGTGCCGTGCATTGCCCCGAGCTGGTTGTAGAACTCGGGCAGCAGGATGCCGCCGGGGGCGTTGGTCTGGCCCAAGAGGCCGCCGACCAGCGGGATCGGCTTGCCCGGGAAGGCGAGCTGCCAGCGCATCATCATCATCAGGCTGAAGCCGAAGAGCAGGAAGAGCAGAGCGGTGAAGCCGTACTGGATGCCGATGACCTTGTGGTCCTGGGAGAAGACGTACTTGCGCCAGAACCCCAGCTCGTCGTGGTGGGCCTCCGCGTGCCCGACCCGTTCCTCGATCAATGCACTCATCGACCTCTCCTAGACAGTGTCGTGTGGGTCCTGCAAACCTGCGTGTGCGTCCGTCGCCGCCCGGCTGGGTGTGGGAAAAACGGAGGGAGTGTATGAGAGGCGGCGGGGGCTCGCAAGGGGTCTCCAACACCCCCCGCGAGCGGGCGTTTCGGCCCTTTTTGATAGGCTCCCGCCCCGCTCACGGAGGACCCATCCGATGTCGCCCATGGCCAGCGCTCGACTCCTGCCCGCTCGCCCTGCTCTGACCCTCGTCCTGGCGGCCGGCCTCGTCGCCTCGGCGCCCGGCACGGCGGCGGCCCGCAGCCCGCAGCACGAGGGGCATGCCGCGCCGCCGGCGGCGGCCGCCGGCGACGCCGCCCCGCGCACCCGGCCGTCGGGGGAGAAGGTCATCGAGGTGCCGGCGATCGACGCCGGCGTGGCGAGCCTCCCGGCGCGGCGCGAGGCGCAGCTCGCGGCGGCCAAGGGCTGGTGGGTGCTTCACGACTTCGCCTTCACCGACCGCCAGCCGGAGAGCGGCATCACCTTCGCGCACCGCATCGTCGACGACGCCGGCCGCACCTACAAGGCGGTCCACTACGACCACGGCAACGGCCTGGCGGTGGCCGACGTCGACGGCGACGGCCTGGTCGACGTCTACTTCCTGACCCAGCTCGGCGACAACCAGCTCTGGAAGAACCTCGGCGGCGGCAAGTTCCAGGACGTCACCCGCGAGGCGGGCGTGGCGATGACCGACCGCATCAGCGTCACCGGCAGCTTCGCCGACGCCGACAACGACGGCGACCCCGACCTCTACGTCACCACCGTGCGCAAGGGCAACGTCCTCTTCGAGAACGACGGCAAGGGGCGCTTCCGCGACGCGACGGCGGCGAGCGGCCTCGGCTACACCGGCCACTCCTCGGGCGCGGTCTTCTTCGACTACGACCGCGACGGCCGCCTCGACCTCTTCCTGGTCAACGTCGGCAGGTACACCGTCGAGGAGGAGACCGGGCGCGGCGGCTACTACCTCGGGCGCACCGACGCCTTCAGCAGCCAGAAGTTTCCGGAGCGCACCGAGCTGTCACGCCTCTACCACAACGAGGGCGGCCTGCGCTTCCGCGACGTCACCGCTGCCACCGGCCTCGAGGACGGCGGCTGGAGCGGCGACGCCAGCTTCGTCGACTGGGACGGCGACCTCTGGCCCGACCTCTACGTGCTCAGCATGCAGGGCAACGACCACTACTGGGAGAACGAAGACGGCAAGCGCTTCGTCGAGCGCACGGCGCAGCACTTCCCGAAGACGCCGTGGGGCGCGATGGGGATCAAGTGGTTCGACCACGACAACGACGGCCGGCTCGACCTGCTCGTCACCGACATGCACTCCGACATGACGCGGGCGCAGACCGTCGCCGAGGAGAAGAGCAAGTCACAGATCAGCTTCCCCAACGCCATGCTGGACAAGGACGACGGGCGGAGCATCTGGGGAAACGCCTTCTACAAGAACCTCGGCGGCGGCCAGTTCGTCGAGCTGTCCGACGGCCTCGGGCTCGAGAACTACTGGCCGTGGGGGGTGAGCACCGGCGACTTGAACGCCGACGGCTGGGAGGACGTCTTCATCACCGCCAGCATGAACTTCCCCTTCCGCTACGGCATCAACTCGCTGCTGCTGAACGACCGCGGCCAGCGGTTCCTCGACAGCGAGTTCGTGCTCGGCGTAGAGCCGCGCCGCGACGGCCGCACCCACACCCCGTGGATGACCCTCGACTGCGACGGCGGCGACAAGGGGAGCGAGAGCTGCAAGGGCCTGACCGGCAAGGTCGTCGTCGAGGCCACTCTCGGCAGCCGCTCCTCGGCGCTCTTCGACCTCGACCGCGACGGCGACCTCGACATCGTCACCAACGAGCTCAACTCACCGCCGCAGGTCCTGGTGAGCGACCTCGCGCAGCGCCAGAAGAACCTGCGCTGGCTGGAGGTCAAGCTCCGCGGCACGACCTCGAACCGCGACGGCCTCGGCGCCCTGGTCACGGTGACCGCCGGCGGCAAGACGATGGTCAAGCAGCACGACGGCAAGTCGGGCTACCTCTCGCAGAGCGCGATGCCGCTCTACTTCGGCCTCGGCGAGGCGGCGCAGGTCGAGAAGGTCGAGGTCCTTTGGCCGGCGGGAAGGAAGCAGACGGTGGCGGGGGCGGAGGTCAAGGTGAACGGGACGCTGGAGGTGGTCGAGCCGGGGTCGTGAGAGAGGCCGGCGAAGTGGCCTCCGGAGAGCACGCTATCGGCCGCCGCTGCGGTCCCGAGCGACGAGTGCTCTGGCCCGTGGCGACGACTGCTTCTACTCGTGGTGACGATCGCCGCGACCCGAAGCGAATCTCGACGTGGCTTTCCCATGAATGCCGGATTAGACACCTTGCATCATCAACACGCCTACGAGGGAGGGCTCCGAATTATGCTGGCAATCCACCGGCCACCATAATTGGCCGCGGCCAAACCCAGCAAAAACCCGCCGTTCGCCAACAGCGTGCGCCAGAGAAACGTCCACCGCTCGCGGTTTGTTCCGCCGAGCGGCGATACTAGCATCCCAATGAGGATATAGAGGTTTCCGCCCGCGATCCATACAGCGGCACTTCCTATAGCGAGTGCGGCTCCGGCTGTAAATAGCACGAAATGCGCTAAAGCGTCAACAGGGGATACGCTGGGCAGTTTCTCTCGAACATACCCGACCCCAGCGATTCCAACAGTGAGACACCAAAAGACGCCCAGCGCTGCCACTTTGAGGACGAACAACCAGGCCTTTTCGCTCGAAGAATTCGGACTGGGCGCTCTCCAAATCTTCCTCGCCAGCCTGGCGTGCTGCCATGCAGCTACGATAACGACGGCAATCAGACACAGATGGAAAGCGAACTGCAGAGAACGCGCCCAAAGACTTACGGCGCGTATGTCTGACACGCGCCAGCCGTAGATATTCGGAGCGTCGAGCAACACGGCGTTTACGAACTCCTCTAGCCCGAAACCAACCCAATACCAATAAGAGCTACGGGTAGCCGTGAAGCCGCCGGCGAGTTGCTGCAAATGTCGGCACAGTTGCCCAAATGAGACGATGATCACAATCGATACGACGGAGAGGAAAGCGATAGTGAAGGAGAAGTCATTTTCATCTTCCACGCTGCTCGGTTTCGGCAAATCTAGCGTCACCGCTGCAAACGCAATGGCCACCACGAGGAGCGTCCCATTCAGAACGGCTCCAAGGACCGAGGACAGTCTCGCGAGAAACGCGGCCATGAACAAAACTGGGTACATGAGCGCCGCAACATAGACGAATGCTAAGGGCAGCTGAGTAGCCGTTCCAAATGTAGTCCAGTGGCGGCGCCCAGTGGCCGCAAAGTCTTCCGCGGCGTTGTCGGTAATGTCGGCTTGCTCAAGCGGCGGTAGTTGAGACATGTTCAGCACCCTTTCGGGGAAGCAATACCCAGCGCCGGCGGGTGACGGCTAAGCTCAGGTGCTATGTATTGGGCAATTCTGATTTTCAGGCAGGAACCCCGTCGGGAGACTCTCTATCTACGCATAGCAAAACCGCCATTAATCTATCGCTGCGTAACCTTGTGCCTGCTGGTTAGCATTATATCAGGCGCGAAGTGGGGTCACGGCTTCGGCCTGCGCGAATGAGGCTAAGCGCCTGGCCAGCTCGCTGGCTAAGGCTTGGACCGGCGCGCGCTTCGGCGACGGGGCCCAGGCTCTGTTCTGCCGAAAACTCGAAGGTTTTCAGGAGATTGTGCCTCGTGCCGGCGTTATCGGCCTCCCGCCGATGGGCTGCGGCGCCGGCCAAGCGGCCGGGTGAGCGGTGTCTAGGAAGGTGAGCGATCCTGCGTTGTCGTCAACCGCCAGTTCCCTGCGAAGGCCGCGCTTTCGCCTGGCGGTGGCTGTCGCCCAAGCGACTGGGAGAGTCGTCTGCCAGGGCGTCTGAGCTGGCACGAGGTTGCGGCGGCTCGCCGATGCTCTCCTCGCGGTCGAGACTGCCGGCAACGCCCGCGGTAGAGCAATTGGCGCCGCTGTGGCCGGGAGCGACCGCGGCGATCACGAGGGACAGCGGCTCGGAGTGAGCGGCAACTGCCTCGGAGCAGAGGGCGGCCTCCTCGCGGCGGAAGCCAACTGCCTCGGAGTCGAGGGACGCCGTCCTGCAGTGACTGACGACTGCCTCGGAGTCGAGGGGCGCCGTCACGCAGCGACTGCCGACTGCCTCGAAACCGAGGGACGCCGCCTCGAAACCGGGGGACGGCGCCTCGAAATTAGGTGCGGGGGCGCCGGACCTCACTCCGAGGCCGCGTCACCTCACCCCGAGGCTGCGGGACCTCACCCCGAGGCTGCGCCACCTCACTCCGATGCTGCGTCACCTCATTGCGAGGCCGCGTCACTTCGTCGCGACGCCACGTCACCTCATTCCGAGGCCGCACCACCTCACCCCGAGGCCGCGTCACCTCACCCCGAGGCTGCGGGAGCTCACTCCGAGGCCGTGTCACCTCATTCCGAGGCCGCCGCGCTTACCTCCGAGGCCGCCGTACCTTACTCCGAGGCCGCGGGAGCTGGTTTCGAGGCCCCCGTCACCTCGGGCGTCCGCCGCGCACTCCGTGGTGACGGCGCGGCCTGTTCGCCACGAGCTCTTGGAGTGCGCGCTCGCGACTCCTTCCCCTCACCCCCGGAACAACGGCGCCAAGGTTTCCTCGAGCAGTCCTTTCTTCTCGAGCGGGATGGCGTTCCAATGCGCGTCGAAGGCGAGCGCCTTGACCTTGGGCATCGCCGCCGGCAGCGGGCTCCTCGGTAGGACGCGATTGGCCCACTCGCGGAACGCCGCGTAGTCCTCGTTGCCCGCCGGGAGAATCAGTAGGAGCTGCGTGGGCCTGAGGCGGCGCACGATCTCGCTCAGCTCCCAGCGCAGACCCTCGGTGCGGCCCGCGCGCAGCACGACGAGGCGCGCCCGGCTCAGCAGCTCGGCGACCTTCGCCTGCCACTCCGCGTCGGCGACGTACAAGCGGTAGGCGCCCAGCTCGGGCAGGGGCTCCCCGGGGCGGCCGACGGCGACGTAGGGTCCGATCCGGTTCATCACCTTCGCCAGCTCGATCTGCTCGCGGACGCCCCAGCCGCTCGCCGACTCCGCCATCCACTCGCCCTGCAGCCCCTGGCGGACGAGCGCTTCCGCCCCCTTGTCCGCCACCTCGTCCTTGAAGGACCTCAGATAGAGGATCGGCGGGCGCGGATCTCGGGCGAGAACGACCTCCGCCGGCAAGGCCGCGTGCCGCTTCCCGTGATGAAAGATCCACGCCCCGACGATGATCAGTCCCGTCACCGTCAGCACGTAGCGACCGGAGACACCTCCGCCAACGGCGCCCATCGCCCCCAGGGCGCCCGCGACGACCATCGCGCCGCCGATGAACTGCAGCACTCCCCCTGTCGCTGGATCGTGAGTGGGTCGGTCGGCTGGCGCTGTGGACACGTTCCCTCCGCAGCTCCCGCAGAGAGCTCACCCGACTCGAACATCAGCAGAGCCGCGTAGAGCTTGATGCGTTTGCCAAGCTCCGCTGAGCTTTGGTCCACCAAGTATTGATCAGGCACCTTGAGTGTCATTTCCACGAGCACCCCCGGAAGCTTGCGCACATCGAAACGGGGCGAGCCAGCTCAGGGCGTCTCAGCATACAACCTCCGCGGGCCGAGGCCGCGGCCGGCGTCGCCGCGCGAGCGGAACTGCCCCTCAGCGCCGGCGCACGAGCGCGGCGTCGCGCCGCAGGCGGGCGATCGACTCCTCGTCGAAGGCGTCGTAGTAGCCGCGGATGCGGCCGTCGCCGTCCACCAGGACGATGCGGGTGCTGTGGAGAATCGGCTCCTCCGGCGTCGCGGTGCCCGGCGGCGGCGCCGGGTCGAGGGCCAGCTTGAAGCCGGCGACCATCAGGCGATGGAGCTGGGGGGCGGGGCCGGTCAGGAACAGCCAGTCGGCCGCAGCGTCGTACGACGCGGCGTAGCGCGCCAGCACGTCCGGCGTGTCGTACGCCGGGTCGACGGTGAAGCTCACCCGTCGCGGCGCCGCCCTCCTCATGTCGCGGCCGAGCCGCGCGAGGCGCGCCGTCATCAGCGGGCACGACACGGCGCAGCGGGTGAAGATGAAGTCGGCGACCCAGGGCGAGCCCGCGAGGTCGGCGCGGGTCACGATGCGGCCGTCGCGGTTGACGAGCCGGAAGTCGGGCACCTCGCCGAGCACCGGCGGCGGTGCGGCGGCGATGCGGGTCCAGAGCGCAGCGCCGCCGACGGCCACGAGTGCCAGCACCAGCACGCCCCAGACGACGAGGCGCTGCAGGCGCCGGGCGGCGGGGACCGCCGTCAGCGCGCTCACTCGACTCTCGAGCCGCGGGTGGCGAGGAGGCCGGCGGCGAAGCCGCCGGCGGCGACCAGCGCGGTAGCGGCCAGGGCGACCGTTGGGCTCGGGAGCCCCGGCCCGAGCGGCGTCCCGGCCGGATAGAGGGCCCGCCGCAGCGCCGTCACGCCGTAGGTCATCGGGTTGACGCGCATCAGCGCCGCCAGCCACTGCGGCGCGCCGCCGAGCGGGAAGAACGCGCCCGAGAGCAGCCACATCGGCAGCAGGAGCAGGTTCATGACCGCGTGGAAGCCCTGCACCGAGTCGACCCGCCAGGCGCAGGCGAAGCCGATGCCGGTCAGGCCGAGCGCGAGGAGGGCGAGGACGCCGGCGGTGGCGAGCCCGGAGCGGAGCGTGAGCGCGACACCCGCGAAGGGCGCCAGGACGAGGAACGGCAGGCTCTGCAGCCAGGCGAGCGCCGCGCCGCCGAGCACCTTGCCGGCGACGATCGCGGCGCGCGGCACCGGCGCCACCAGGACGCTCTGCAGGAACCCCTGGTTGCGGTCCTCGATCGTCGAGATGGTGGCGAAGATGGCGGCGAAGAGGACGACCAGCGCCACCGTGCCGGGGAAGAAGTACTCGCGGTAGTCGAGGCCGGCCGGCCCGCCCGGCAGGCGGAAGGAGCCCGAGAGGCCGCTGCCGATGAGCAGCCAGAAGAGGAGCGGCGAGCCCGCCGCGCCGGCGATGCGGCTCGGCTGGCGGAAGAAGCGGACGACCTCGCGGCGGGCGAGGCTCAAGGCGGCGAGGGTCACCAGATGCGTGCCTCCGGCGAGCTGTCGTCCCGAGCGAGAACGAGGGATGTGGGCGGCGAGCCGATCACTGGCCGGCCACCTCGGATTCGGCGTACAGCCGATGCCCCGTGCGCTGGAGGAAGACGTCCTCGAGCGTCGGCCGCGCGACGGTGACCGCCTGCAGGCGTCCCGGGAACGCCTCGGCGAGGCGCGGTACCAGCTCGTGGCCGCGCTCCACCTCGAGGCGCACCACGCCGCCGCCGGCGCCGTTCGCCACTTCGGGCCGCAGCTCGGGGAAGCGGCCGCCGAGCTCGCGCGCCAGCCCCTCGGGGTCGTCGCCGGCCAAGGTCACCACGTCGCCCCCGATCTCCTGCTTGAGCGCCGCCGGCGCCCCTTCGGCGACGATCGTCCCCTGGTCGAGGAGCACCAGCCGGTCGCAGCGGTCGGCCTCCTCCATGTGATGCGTCGTCAGGAGGACGGTGACGCCGTCGCCGCGCAGCCGCTCGAGCACCGTCCAGAGGTCGCGCCGGGCGCCCGGGTCGAGACCGCTCGACGGCTCGTCGAGGAGGAGGAGGCGCGGCGCGTGGAGGAGCGCTTTGGCGATCTCGACCCGCCGCCGGAGCCCGCCCGAGAGCGCCATCGCGCGGTCGCCGGCGCGGTCGGCGAGGCCGAAGGCCGCGAGCTGCTCGTCGACCCGCCGCGCCAGCTCGCGGCCGGCGAGGCCGTAGAGCCATCCCTGGTAGAGCAGGTTCTCGCGCACCGTGAGCTGGACGTCGAGCCCGGGCGCCTGGAAGACGACGCCGAGGAGGCGGCGCACGGCCGCGGGGTCCTCGGCGATTTGCTTGCCGAACACCGCCACGCTCCCGCGCTGCGGCCGAGCCAGCGTGGCGAGGATACGGAAGAGGGTGGTCTTGCCGCCGCCGTTCGGACCGAGGAAGCCGAAGATCTCGCCCGGTGCCACCGTGAAGCCGACTCCTCGGAGGGCCTTGCGGTCGCGGTAGGAGTATTCGAGTCCGCTCGCCGCGACGGCAGCAGCCGCAGCCGTGGCGGCCGACCGCGAGCTTCCTCCACCCAAATCCTTCGCCGCGTTCAGGATGACCTCGGTGCGCTTATTGGCCGTCCGCACCCTTACAGCAGCCGGTCGAGCAGGATCACGCCCAGGAGCGCCGGCAGGTAGAGGATCGAGGCGAACATCAGGCGGCGCGCCGCGGCGGTGGTGCGGTGGCGCGAGAAGGCGAGGCCGCAGCCGAGGTAGGCGAGGCTCAAGGCGAGGCCGCCGAGGAAGTACGGCGTGCCGAGGAGCCCGAGCACCGCCGGAAAGAGCGACGCCGGCACCAGCGCCGCGCCGTAGAGCACCACTTGCCGCGCCGTGCGCACCCCCTCGGGGTCGCGCACGGTGAGCATCGGGAAGCCCGCGCTCGCGTAGTCGGCGCGGCAGAGCCAGGCGATCGCCAGGAAGTGCGGCATCTGCCAGAGGAAGAGGATGGCGAAAAGCGCCCAGGCGGCGAGGTCCAGCTCGTCGCGCACCGCCGCCCACCCCATCATCGGCGGGATGGCGCCGGGCACCGCGCCGACGACCGTGTTGAGCGAGCTCACGCGCTTGAGCGGCGTGTAGGCGAAGACGTAGCCGGCGAGCGCCACCGCGCCGAGGAGCGCGGTCAGGAGGTTGACCCCGAGCGCCAGCTCGAGGAGCCCCACGACCGCCAGCCCGACGCCGAAGAGCAGCCCCACGTCGGCGTCGAGCCGCCCGGCCGGGATCGGCCGCTCGGCGGTGCGGCGCATGCGGGCGTCGGTGTCGCGCTCCATCACGTGATTGAGCGCCGAGGCGCCGGCCGAGACGAGGCCGGTGCCGAGCAGCGTGTGGAGCAGCAGCACCCACGGCAGCTCGCCCTCGCGCGCCAGCAGGAAGCCGAGGCCGGCGGTGAGCACCACCATGAGCGTGATGCCCGGCTTGGTCAGCTCGACCAGGTCGTTCAGCCGCACCGCCGCCGGCAGCGCGCGCTCGCCGCCCGGCGCCACGTCGGCCTTCACGACCCGGCCTCGGCGGCCAGCGCGCCTTGCGAGGCGAGCAGCCCGGCGCGCCTCGCACGCGCACCGCGCCAGGTCTCGAGCGTCAGGACGAGGCTGCAGGCGAGGAGCGCGGCGCCGGTGGCGACATGGGCGGTATTCGGAACGACGGCTTTCCGGGTCAGGACGACGAGGGCGCCGAGAGCGATCTGCGTCGCCGTCACCACGAGCATCGCCACCGCCGGGAGGACGATAGCGGGCCGTCGGCGATGGCGCGCAAACACCTGCGCCGCAAGCGCCCCGACCGCGAGCGCCACCAGCAGCGCCCCGACGCGATGCGCGTAGTGGATGCCGATCGCGAAGTCGAACCGCGGCGGCACCATTCCGCCGAAGACGTCCGGGAAGGTGGGGATCGCGAGCCCGGCCCCATTGTGGCGCATCACGGCGCCGACCAGGATCTGCACGTACACGAGCCCGGTCGTCAGGGTGGCCAGCCCCCGCAGCCTCCGATCACTCACCGCTTCGTTCTCTACCTGTTCCTTCCCCACCTGCCCCTCCCCCACCCACCACCCCTCCGAGGTCACCACCGCCACCGCCACCACCAGGCACAGGAACGCCTGCGCCAGCGCCGCGTGGGAGATCGACACCGCCGGCGGCAGGAAGAGCCGCACCGTGAGCCCGCCGAGGAGCGCCTGCGCCACCACCGCCGCCACCGCCGTCCACGCCAGCCGCCGCACCCAGCGCCGCGGCTCCCGCGCCTGCGCCCAGACCGCCAGCGCGATCGTCATCAGCCCCACCGTGCCGGCGATCAGCCGGTGCCCGTGCTCGGCGCGCACGGTGTCGATCTGCCACCAGCGCGGCGGGTTGAGCCCGCCGTAGGAGGTCGGCCAGTCGGGCACCGAGAGCCCCGCCTCCTTGCTCTTGACCAGCCCGCCGGCCGCGATCAGCAGCACCACGGCGCAGGCGAGGAAGACGGCGAAGCGATGCACGCCGGCGCGGCGGCCGGGCGCGGCCATCGGAAGAGCGCCCGGCCGGGCGCTCGCGAGGTGCGGAGAGGCTGTCGTCATCAGAGGCTCGCTACCCGGGGTTCGAGGCGACGCGGCGCGCGCAAAACGGCGGCAAGTGTAACTCGAAAGGGCGCCGCTCGGGGCGCCGCAGCCCGCCGGCTCACGACAGCAGCAGCTCGAGGTCCTCGCGGGTCAGGCTGCGGAGCAGGCCCTGGTCGGCGCGGATGACGGCGTCGGCCAGCTCGCGCTTGCTCTGCTGCAGCTCGAGGATCCGCTCCTCGACCGTGTCGCGCGCCACCAGGCGGTAGGCGAAGACCCGGCGGGTCTGGCCCAGGCGGTGCGCGCGGTCGACGGCCTGCGCCTCGACCGCCGGGTTCCACCAGGGGTCGAGGAGGTAGACGTAGTCGGCGGCGGTCAGGTTGAGGCCGAGACCGCCGGCCTTCAAGCTGACCAGGAACAGGGTGCACTCGGGATCGGACTGGAAGCGCTCCACCCGCGCTTGCCGGTCGCGCGTCTTGCCGTCCAAATACTCGTAGGCGACCCCATTGCGGTCGAGCTCTCGGCGCAGCAGCGCCAGGAAGCTGGTGAACTGCGAGAACACCAGGGCCTTGTGGCCCTCTTCGAGCACCTCGCCCAGGTGCGGCAGGAGGAGGTCGAGCTTGGCGGAGGGCTCCTCGGCACGGTGGGGCTCGACGAGGCCGGCATGGCAGGCGATCTGGCGCAGTCGCAGCAGGGCCTCGAGGACCAGGATCTTCGCCTTCCCGAGGCCGCCGGCGTCAATGCGCGCCGAGAGCGACCGGCGGTAGTAGTCACGCATCTGGTCGTAGAGCTGGCGCTGGCGCGCCGGCAGCTCGCAGTAGAGCGTCTGCTCGACCTTGGCCGGCAGCTCGGCGGCCACCTGGCCCTTGGTGCGGCGCAGGATGAAGGGGCGCAGGGCGCGGGCGAGGAGGTCGCGCGTCGCCGCGTCCGGGTCACGCAGGGCGGCGCTCCGCGAGCGCAGCGCCGACGAGGCGCCGAGCACGCCGGGGTTGAGAAACTCGAGAATGCTCCACAGCTCGCCCAGGTGGTTCTCGATCGGCGTGCCGGAGAGCGCCAGCCGGTGGCGGCCGCGCAGCAAGCGCGCCGCCTTGGCCGACTGGCTGTCGGCGTTCTTGATCGCCTGCGCCTCGTCGAGGATGACGTAGTCGAACTCGGTCGCCGCCAGCAGTGGAGCGTCCTTGCGCAGGGTGCCGTAGGTGGTCAGCACCACGTCGCACGCGGCGAAGGGGTCGACGGTCGAGGAGCGGCCGCCGCCGGTGTGGTCGACCACCCGCAGCTCCGGGGTGAAGCGCGCCGCCTCCGCGAGCCAGTTGAAGACCAGGGACTTCGGCACCACGACGAGCGAGGGTCCCGGCCGCTCGCTCGCCGGCAGCGTGCGGCGGGATTCCAGCAGCGCCAGCACCTGGATGGTCTTGCCCAGTCCCATGTCGTCGGCGAGGCAGCCGCCGAAGCCGAACTCGCGCAGGAAGTGGAGCCACCCCAGCCCGTCACGCTGGTAGCCGCGCAGCTCGCCCTGGAAGCCGTCCGGCGCCGCCGCCGGCTCGACGCCGGCGAAGCCCTGAAGCCGGCGGCGCGCCGCGGCGAAGGCGGCGTCGCACGTCACCTCGGGCGCGGCGGCGAGGAGCGCGTCGAGCAGCCCGGCCTGCACCGACGAGAATCGCACCCCCTTGCCTTCCGGCCGGCCGTACTGAGCGATCTTGGCGAACCTCTCCAGCCACTCTTCGGGGAGGAGCCCCAGGCTGCCGTCGCCGAGCGCCACGAAGGCGTCGCGGCGGCGGCGGCTGGCGAGGAGGTCGGCGAGCTGCACCGTCTCGCCGCCGAACGCGACCTCGCCGCGCAGCTCGAACCAGTCGATCCCGGAGCTGACGCCGGCGGTCGCCACGCCGGGCGGGCGATAGGAGCGGCCCTCGGCCTCGACCGCCCAGCCCGCGGCCAGGAGCTGCCGGACGGCGCCCGCGAGCCGCGAGGGATGGAGCCGCCAGATCGGCCGGCCGGCCTCGCTCTCGGCGGCGGGAATGAAGCCCTGCGCAGTGAGGCGCACCACGGCCGCCGCCTCGGCCGCGCCGTCGCGCACGAAGAGCTGGGCGCTCTCGCGCTCGTAGACGCCGCGGCCGGCGGCGCCGGACCCGACCTCGCGCCCGCCGTAGCCGAAGAACAGCTCGGCGCGCAGCCACTCGCCGCGGCCGTCGCTCCCTCCACGGGGCGTCCACAGCCGGAGCCGCGTCCGCGGGGTCTCGTGCGCTGCCGTGAAGCGCAGCTCCTCGGGCAGGTCGAGCGGCGGCAGGTCGGAGTCGGCGAGCAGCATCTCCAGCAGCTCGCCCCCCTCCTGCTCCGGCACCAGCAGCTCCCGCTGGCGGCGCAGCATCGAGATCCAGCCGAAGGCGCCGTGATGATCGAGGGGCGCGGCGTGGCGGGCGGTGAAGACGATGCCGCTGCGCAGCATCAGGACCGGCTCCGCGAGGCCCATCCGCTCCTCGCCGCGGCGCAGCGAGCCGGTGACCCGATAGCTCTTCGCCGCCTCGTCGCGCCGCAGCTCCAGCCAGAGCTCCCAGGGCGGGCCGTCCTGCCAGGCGAGCGGCGCCGCCTCGAGGCTCTGCGGCTCGAGGCGCAGGCGACAGCGTCCCGTGGCGCAGAGGAGAGGGACGAGAAAGCCCGTCACGGGCTCGGGAATGCGGCAGCGGGCGGGAAGGACCTCGTACTCCAGGGCCGAGCCCCACGACGTCCGGTACGCCGCGCTCGGCGAGATCGCGGAAAGCATACTCAGGACCTGCTGGTCGGCCGAGCGCGGCAGGCGCGCGATCTGGGCCACCGTCACCTGCGCGAGCTGCGGCCTGCCGTCCGCGCCCTGGGCGGTGCGCTTGCGCTGCAGCACCTCGACCACGAGCCCTTCGCCCGCGAGCGCGGCGGGCACGCTGATCGCGTAGCGGAGGTCCCCGACCGCCGGCGCGGGACGGCCTCTGGACGGCGGCTCCGGGGAGCGCGCCAGCAGCGCCCGCCAGCTCGGCGCCGGCGGCTCCCGGCGCGGGATCGGACGCAGGGCGGCAGGCGTGCCGCGGCGAGGCTCCGCCGAGACTGCGGACGTTTCGGCGTAGTCGTAGCCGTCGTCCGAGACGTCGTCGTCGTCCCAGTCGTCCTCGTCCTCGTAGGCGACCTCGCCCGGCGCCAGCCGCCGCGGCTGCCGGCCGCCGGGACCGGCGAGGCGCCCCGCTGCGACGGCGGTGAGCACCGTCGCCCAGACGTGCTTGCAGCACTCGCCCCGGTCCGCGAAATACGGGCAGGTGCA
This sequence comes from Thermoanaerobaculia bacterium, assembly GCA_044866775.1. Taxonomy (GTDB): domain Bacteria; phylum Acidobacteriota; class Thermoanaerobaculia; order Multivoradales; family UBA5704; genus DASUNQ01. Next base: position 19,480 of record JBIOUG010000173.1, read on the forward strand.
GGTGGCCCGGAGCGTGTCCCCCTGGTGGCTCAGCCGGACCTCGTAGAGGCGGCTCCCCAGCACGCTGGCCACGAGCACGCCCGCCTCGTCGGGGGCGAGCCGCACGCGGCGCGCCTGGAAGTAGACGGCGCCGCGGTTGCGGACCGTGCCGCTGACGCAGGACGCGAGGTCGGTGACGAGTCGCTGAGGGCTGAGGGCCTGCATCTGGAATCTGGAGGGGGCGACGCAGCGAATTTTAACGCTTGCGCCGCCAGTCGCAGACCCCGTCGAGAAAAAAACGGCGGGCACGAAGGCCCGCCGCTACGACGACGCACCGTACCGCCCGGCCCCGTGCCGGGCGTTGTTCGGTCCGCTTAGGTCGTGGCCTTCGGCGCGAAGCTGAAGGTCACCTCGACCGTGCCGCTTTCCGGCACCGTCACGTCCTGCGTCTGGGTCCCCAGCTCCTCGTGCCAGGCCTCGAGGGTGTAGGTGCCGGGAGGGAGCTTCTCGATCGTGAAGGCGCCGTCGTCGCCGCTCACGGCGTAGTACGGGTGGTTGAGCACGCCCATGTAGGAGGACATCCAGGGGTGCACCTCGCACTTGAACGGCACCATGACCTCCTCCTGGTCGAAGCTCTTCTCGCTCTCCATGCCCTGCACCGGCTGGCCCTCGTTGAACTCGGCGTTCTTGGTCGGCATGGCGTGGATGTTGTGCAGGACCGGGTCGCTGTTGCGGATGACGAGCTTCTGGCCGACCTGGATGCCGGAGACGTGCGGGTGGTACTGGCAGCCCTGCTGGTCGATGACCTTGCCTTCGCTGGGCACCGGGAAGGTCATACCCGCCGGCAGACCGGACTTGACGTAGACGAAGACGTTGGCGAGGTTTCCGTCCTTGGCGACGATCTTCTCGGTGGTGACCGGCTCGGGGTGCATGTCGGCGCAGGCCAGGTCGGCGTTCATGGCGATCGGCGTGTCGGGGTCGCCGTTCGCGTAGGTGGCCTTGCCGGTGACCTTGCCGGCCTTCGACTCATCGAAGCCGGCGGGCGCCGCGGCCTGCTCGCCCCCCTCCGAGGGCGCCTCCTCCTTGCCGCCGCACGCGGCCGCGAGGGCCAGCACGCAGAGGACGAGGACCACCAGCAGTGAGTTCCTTCTCCACATGACCGAAAGCCTCCTTGTCGATGAATGGGGTGGCGCGCGGAGATCCGGCGTGGACGCCGCGGCGCCGCGGGATTATATGCAGGAGTTGGGCCTAGGAGCCCGGCGCGAAAGCTTTCGCGCCTCTAGGGCCCACCGGCCGCCGCCGCCGCCTCGGCCGCCGCCGGCTCGGGCTCCGCCGCCGGCGCGGCGCCGCCCGAGAGGCGCCAGATGTAGTCGCGCAGGGCGGCGGTGACCTTGTCGGCGTCGCTCAGGTACTCCTTGAGCTCCGCCTCCGAGCCAAAATGGCCGAGCAGGCGCTGTTTCTGCGCCGCGTAGCGCGGCTGCTCGATCGCCAGCCAGGCCGGCGACATGAACTTGCCGGGCTCCACCTCGGGGAAGTTGGACGGCATGCGCGTGCCGGGGATCCAGGTCTGCGGGTCCTTGATCCACGACGGCACCCACGGATGGCGCAGGCGGCCGCTGGCGAGGAGCAGCGAGGGCGCGAGGTCGCCCATGCTCGTCGCGCCGGCGGCGGCCGCTGCCTGGGCGCCGGCCGGATGGCACTTGGCGCACTGGAACATGGTGAAGACGGCCTCCCCCACCGCCAGGTCGCGCGGGTGCCCGGAGGGCGGCCGCGAGGCGAAGGGCTGGCTCTCGTCGCGCGCCGCGAAGTAGGAGACGACGGTGTTGGCCTCGTCGTCGCTGAACTGGAAGGTCGGCATGCGCGCGGTGAGCCAGGGGCGCAGGGTCACCCGGCTCGGGTCGTGGAGGAAGGCGAACAGCCAGTCGGCCTGGACGCGGGCCCCCTCCGCCGCCAAGTTGGGCGGCAGCATCCCCGGGTCTTTGATCATCGTCTTGATCGCCTGGCCGTGCCCCTCGATCAGGTGGCAGCCCTGGCAGTTGTAGCGGGTGATGAGCTTGCGCCCGGCGGCGAGCGCCGTCGAGCGGTCGCCGTTGCCCGCCTTGCGGTTGGCGACGACCGACTCCTTGGTGAAGCCGAGGACGTTGGCCAGCACGGCGTCGGCCTCGCGCTGCGTCATGCCGAAGTTCGGCATCTTGAGCAGCTCGTTGTAGCTCTTGACCTCCTCCTTGCCGCGGTCGTAGATCCGCGGCCGCAGGAGCTTGGTGCGGATCCAGTCCTGGCGCGTGTGCGCCACCTGGTGGACGTGGCCGAAGTCGAACTGATGGACCGGCTTCGACCCTTCCTCGGTCAGCTCGGTGCCGATCGGCTTGACGTCCTCGAAGCCGGCGATGTCGTGGCAGCCGTAGCAGCCGTACTTGGCGATCGACTGCTCGCCGAGATAGACCAGCCGCTCGTGCTCGCTCATCGCCTCGAGGCGGGCGTCGCTCCTCGCGATCGTCAGCGTGTTGCTGAGGTAGCCGCGCACCAGGTCGTCGACCACCTTCGGCGCCACCCCGGGCAGGCGCAGCCCCTCGTAGCGCGGGTCGCGCGAGGAGAGGAGGTAGGCGGTGAGGTCGGCCGCCTCCCCGTCGGTCAGCCGCAGGCGCGGCATGTTGGTCTCGGGGAAGTACTGCTTGGGGTCTCGCACCCAGGCGTAGAGCCAGCCGGGCGAGACCTTGCTGCCGGTGCGGACCAGGTTCGGGCCGTGCAGGCGGTTGATCTGCGGGAAGAACTCGTCGCGCTTGGCCTTGCCGTCGAGGACGTGGCAGCCGGCGCAGCCGATCGACTCGAAGAGCTGCTTGCCGGCCGCGGCGTTGCCGGCCGGCGGCGGCGGGTACTGCGGCCGCTCCGACTTCTCCCAGAGATAGGAGACGATGCCGGCGATCTCGGCCTGCTCGCGCTGCCGGTAGTCGGCGCGGCGGACGTTCTCCTGGCCGAAGAAGTGAGGCATCCAGGTCGTCGGGTGGAAGTCGCGCGGCGCCTCGATCCAGCGGTAGGCCCACTCGGGCGTCGTCTTGCCGGCGATGCGGACGAGCGACGGGCCGGCCTTGCGCAGGTTGGTGAAGGCCGGCTGCTCGATGGTGTGGCAGCCGTAGCAGCCCATGTGGACGACCAGCTCGCGGCCGACGTCCTGGTGCTCGGAGGCGGGCGTCCAGACGTCGCCGGCGTGGCAGTTGACGCAGCCGGCCTCGGACATGCTGGCCGGCAGGATCGGCTGCTCGAGGTACTTCTGCGCCTCCCAGCCCCAGCGCTCCTCCCACTCGCGCGCCTGCGCCGGCGACTCCGGCGTGTGGCCGGCGCGCGCGAACTCGGTGGCGCGGTCGAGCCCGCCGTGGCAGGTCGTGCAGCCGAAGCGGGTGTAGGGGTGGGGCGAGCCGTCGCCGACGAAGAGGTCGATCCGCGGATGGGTGCGGAAGGGCTCCTTCCAGTCCGCGTTCTCGAAGCCCGGGCGATTGGCCGCCACGTGGCAGGTCATGCAGCGGTCGACGCGGTTGACGTCGGTGAAGTTGATGTCGTGGTAGAGGCCGGGGAGGATGACCTGCTGGACCTGCAGGCTCGGCCGCACGAAGTCCATGAGCGGCGCGTTCAGGAGGAAGAAGTCGAGGTTCTTGTCGAGCTGGGCGACCCGCTCCTCGAGCTTGGTGAGCCCCTCGCGCAGCACCGCGAGCCGCTCCTCGCCGGCGTTGACGCTCGCCCGCCGCTCGCCGAGCTGCTGCTGCGCCGCGGCGCGCTCGTCGGTGTACTTCTCGAGCGCCATCTTCTGGGTGCGGAGCTGCGTGCGCAGCTCCTCGACGCGCTTGGCCTTCTCCTGGACGTCCTCGTCGCGCATCGCCGCGGCCTCGGCCGCGGTCTCGTCCGTCCCGTCGTGCACCCGCCGCTCGATCGCCCTCTGGAGGGCGTTGTCGTAGCGGTAGGTGGCCGTGTCGAGGAGCGACTTCGTGGCCCGCCAGGACGAGTCGGCGGCGTAGATCTTGTTCGACAGCTCGCGCTGCCGCTCCTCCAGGCGCTCGATCTCGTCGCGATGGGCCGCCAGCCCGGCTTCGGCGGCGGCGATGTCCTTCTGAAGCTGCGCGATCTGCTGCTCGTTGATCTTCCGCCGCTCCGCCTCGAGCTCCTGCCGCACCTTCTCGCGCTCGAGCGTCCGGAACTCCGCCTGCAGCCGCTTCCACGGCTGGGCGTAGTCGGCGACCACCATCCAGACCGTCGTGCCGAGCAGCGCCACCGCGCTCAGCGCGAACCACTTGTTCATGCTCCCGAAGTCGTAGTGACGATCGGGCCGCTTCTCGGGCGGGGTGGCACGTGGACTCACGCCGGCTCCTCGTTCCTAGACGTTGAAGAAGAACTCCTGGATATGGACGAAGTACTTGAGGTTGAACGCCCAGCGGCAGTACATCTTGATCGGCAGCATCATCATGACGAGGAAGAGCGTGATGCCGGTGTAGTAGCGGGCCGGGCCCATCTTCTCGTAGTAGGGCCGGACCCATTTCGTCTTCTTGAGCAGCACCGGCAGGACGAAGAGGTAGAAGCCGACGAGGAGGATGCCCGGGAGCTCGCGGATCAGCCAGGGCCCCGGCAGCCCGGTGCCCAGCATGCGCACCCAGAAGTACTCCGAGAGGTCGACGTTGACCAGCGGCTCGACCTTGTTGATGTCCCAGAACTCGTAGGGGCCGAAGAAGTTCCAGTTCGGGCCGCGAAGGAAGGTGCCGATGACGATCATCTGCGTCCACAGCACCAGGAAGCCGAAGAGGAAGATGCCGATCTCGACCTTCCGCTCCTTGAAGGTGAAGTAGCCGTTGCCCTTGGGGTTGGTGTCGATGTAGGGGATCGCCATCAGCCCGAGGATGATGAGCCCCGGCAGCACCACCCCCGCCATCCACGGGTCGTAGTAGACGAGCATCTCCTGGAGCCCCAGGAAGTACCACGGCGCCTTCGACGGGTTGGGCGCGATCGAGGGGTTGGCCGGCTCCTCGAGCGGCGCCTTGAGCACGATCGACCAGACGACCAGCACCACCGTCAGGATGACCATGCAGATGAACTCGGAGAAGACGAGGTCGGGCCAGGTGAAGATGCGGTCCTCGACCTCGGTGCGCTCGAAGGTCGGCTCGCCGCGGGCGATCATCTCGTCGTTGCGCTGCGCCTTGTGCATCGCGAACCAGACGAAGAAGCCGACCAGGAAGACCATCATCACGATCGGGACGTTGTCCGGCTTCGAGATCACCAGGAAGAAGTTGGGGTCGAGCATCGAGACCAGGAAGAAGGCGACCCCCACCGCGAGCGCGACGAGCCCTCCCCGCTTCGTCCACAGCTTGCGCGACCGCAGCATGAGCACCAGGCCGAGGACCGACAGCGTGAACGACACCGTCGGCTTCGAGAGCCAGTTGACGAAATCTCTGAGGGCGTCCATGGCGTCTCTCCCCCAGGCTCTCTAGACCGGTCCCGAGATGCCGCCGTCCTTCCGCACCCGCCAGAAGTGGACGGCGATCAGGAAGGCGGCGACGAGCGGGATGCCGACGCAGTGGAGGACGTAGAAGCGGATCAGCGTGCCGCCGCCGATGGTGCGGCCGGCGATGAGCGCGAAGCGGGCGTCGCTGCCGACGTGGATCAGCTTCTGCCCGCCGAGCTGCAAGAGCGCGGCGCCGGGCCCTTCGTGACCTAAGAGCGGTGTGGCGCGGGCCATGTTGGAGCCGACCGTGATCGCCCAGATCGCGAGCTGGTCCCAGGGCAGCAGGTACCCGGTGAAGGAGAGCAGCAGCGTCAGCACCAGCAGGATGACGCCGATGTTCCAGTTGAACTCGCGCGGCGGCTTGTAGGAGCCGGTCATGAAGACCCGGAACATGTGCAGCCAGACCGCGATCACCATCGCGTGGGCGCCCCAGCGGTGGAGCTCGCGCATGATGCCGAAGGCGAGCGCCTCGCGCAGGTCGAGCATGTCGACGTAGGCGTACTCGACGGTCGGCCGGTAATAGAACATCAGCAACAGGCCGGTGATCGTCTCGACCAGGAAGAGGAAGAACGCCGTGCCGCCCATGCACCAGGTGTAGCTCATGCGGATGCCCGACTTCTTCACCTTGATCGGGTGGAGGTGGAGCACCACGTTGCCCAGCATGGCGAGGGCGCGCTTGCGGTTGTCGGTCGGGATGCCGACGCGGAAGATGGAGCGCCAGACCTGCGACTTGGTGATGCCCTTGGACAGCTTCTCGAACATGTCGCCTCGCTAGGGGTTGCGGTGAGCTGCGTCTAGCCGACTGCGATATAGGCGTTCGGGTCTTCCCACTGACCCAGCTCCCACTGGTACTTCGACGCCTTGTCGACGACGATCTGGCCGTCGTCCGGGCTGATGAAGATGCGCGCCCGCTCGAGCGGCCGCGGGGTGGGCCCCTCGAAGTTGATCCCGCTCTTGTAGTAGCCGCTGCCGTGACACGGGCACTTGAACTTGTTCTGCGTCGCGAGCCAGGCCGGCGGGCAGCCGAGGTGGGTGCAGATGGCGATCAGGGAGTAGATCCGGCCGCCGTCGTTGACGATCCAGACGCCGTACTGATCGACGAAGCGGGTGTCGACGACTCCCGGCGGGAAGTCCTCGGGCTTGCCGACCTTGAAGCTCGTCGGCGGCTCGAAGAGGACGTTCGGGAACATGAAGCGCGTCATCGCCGAGACGCAGCCGCCGATGGCGGCGGCGAACCCGACCCAGGCGACGGCCGCCCAGGAGAACTCGCGGCGGGTCATGCCCTCGGCCGCGGCGGGCTTGGCGGCCGCGGGCTTGGCGGCGGCCGGAGCGGCAGGCTTCGCCGCAGGGGCCTTTTCGGCAGGGGAAGAAGCAACAGCTCCAGGTGAAGGGGAGGTGGTCGGGGCGGGCTTGCCGGTGGCAAGCTGCTCGGCAGGCGCGGCGGAGGAAGAAACTTCAGATGAAGAAGAGGCCGCTGGGGCGGGCTTGCCCGGAACAGGCTGCCCGGCGGCCGCAGCGGCAGCTCTTCCTTCTTCACCTGGAGCAGTTTTCTTTTCCGCGGCGCCTGCCGCGGCGGCGGCCGCGGCCGGCTTGGGCGGCGCGTGCTTCGGCTCCGCCTTCGGGGCGGCGAAGCTGGCCATGTCGGGGGGCTCGGGTTGACGGCGGGGGAACGGCGCGGGCGCTCGCTCAGCCGCCCCGGGCTCCGGAGCGGCCGCAGGCTCTCCTGCGGCGGGGGGCGTGTCCTTGGTCTCGTCAGCCATGTTGCCCCTTCTCGAGGTCCGGTCTGCCTGGATGCTGCGCTGCCGACTTCGTCTGTCTGCTCCTGGAAGCGGCGCTCTTTCTACGCGGACGCGCTGCGGGTGTCAAGCCCGCTCCGGGGATGCTTTCTCAGCCCTCGCGCCGCGCCTTGCGCGCCGCGATCGCCGCCTGCCGCACCTTGAGGCTCGGGTCCTCGTCGGCCAGCCGCTCGAAGATGGGCCGCGCCTCCGGTCCGCCGACGGCGGCGAGCGCCCGCACTGCCTCGACCATCGCCTCCTCCTGCTGCGCGCGGGTGATGTTCGGCACCTGGGCCATGAGGCCGCGGTCGAGCATCGCCTCGAGCACCGGCACCCCCTCGGCGTTTCCCAGGCGGGCGAGGGAGAGGGCGGCGTTCCAGCGCACGTCGGGGACCGGGTCGTCGAGCGCCGCCGCCAGCGCCGGCGCGGCGGAGCGGTCGCCGAGGACCCCCAGCGCGTAGGCCGCCGTCTTGCGGATCCCCGGGTCGTCCGCGGCGAGCGCCGCGACGAGCGGCGGCCGCGCCGACGGGTGCCCGAGCGCGCCGAGCGCCCAGATGGCGTAGATGCGGGTCTTGTCGTCGGGGTCGTCGAGGGCGGCGATCAGCAGCGGCGCCGCCTCCGGATCGCGCGTGTGCCCGAGGACGAGCGCCAGGTACTGGCGCATCTCGGCGTCCTCGCTCTCCTGGAACAGCCGCCGCACCTCGGCTTCGGCGCCGGGCGACTCGTCGAGGGCCCGCGGATCGGCCACCAGGATCTTCGACAGCTCGTAGGCCGCCTGCACCCGCCGCGGCTTCCACCACGACTGCAAGTCGTTGACGTAGTCCGTCGTGTCCTGGCGGTCGTAGGCGATCCAGCCGAAGCCGATGAAGACCGCGACGCAGAGCAGGACGACCACGAGCGGCACCACGAAGAGGCCGAGGAAGGCGCGCAGAGCGCCGCCGCCTGCGGGCTCCTCCTCGACGAATGTCTCGTCGACGGCGTCGAGAGCGGCCTCGGCCGCGGGCTCGTCCGCCGGAGCGGGAACGGGAGGAGACGTCTCTTCCGACATGGGGCGCGGAGCTTAGCGCGAAGCGGCCGCGCGCGTGACACCGGCGAGGGTGTGTCCATGCGTTTGCACGGATATCCTTCTAGATGCAAGTTCTGTACAGTCGTGACCTCGGCTCGTCGCCGAGCGGGCTGGACATGGCGTCCCGCCCGATGTCGCGAGGAGGTCCGATCATGCGTCGAGTCGTATTGGGCACCTTGCTCCTGTCTCTGATGGCGGTCGGGGCGGCGGCCGTCGTCGAGGCCGCGGAGTCCCAGCCGCGGTGGCTGGCTCCGGAGGCCATCTCCTCTCCTGTCCCCGCCGCGTCGCATCGCGGCCCCAACCCGGACGACCCGGGCTTCATCGGGCCCAGCCCGTCGGGGTCGTGCCGCGTCTGCGCCGTCTGCCGCTGCGGCCAGGTGCTGATCTGCACCAGCGCGAGCGGTGATTGTCATGTGACGCCCGGCTGCGCGGTGATGTGCGACGGCGAGGAGCAGGTGTGTCCGCCGTGTAACGGGTTCGCCTGCGCCTAGCCGCCAGGAGGCCCGGCGCCGGCCGGTCTCCGCGGTACCAGGGGCCGCCCCCGCGCGGCCCCAACGGCGGCCTCACGCGCGGCTCGCGGGTGCAATCCATGGACGGCGTGTGTCAGCGCCTGATCGTGACCTGGAGGAAGAGTGTCCTGTCCACCGTCACCCCGGCGCCCTCGTGCGACACCGGGTGACGACCAGGTCATCCCTCTCGAAGCGCCGCAACCTTCACTCCCGCCGTGCGTTCTAGCCTCGGGGAAACACCGCCCCGGGAGACTCGTGATGGACAGCTTCCTCCAAGACCTGCGCTTCGCCGCTCGCGGCCTCGCCAAGAGCCCGGGCTTCGCCGCCGTCGCCGTCCTGACGCTCGCGCTCGGCATCGGCGCCAATACCGCGATCTTCAGCCTGCTCCACGCGGTCCTGCTCCGGCCGCTGCCTTATCCCGAGCCGGAGCGGCTGCTCATGCTCTACCTCTCGACCACCGGCAACGGGCCCGAGGACGCCAACGACCGCTTCCCGTGGTCGTACCCCAAGTTCGCGACCTTCCGCGAGGGCGACCAGGTGTTCGAGCGCGCCGCGGGTTTCTCGCACCTCGACCTCACCCTCGCCGGCGACGCCGGCCCCGAGCGGCTGCCGGGCGAGATCGTCTCGGCGGACTACTTCCCGGTGCTGGGCGTCCAGGCCGTGCAGGGCCGCACGTTCACCGCCGAGGAGGACGGCACGCCGCGTGGCCACGCTGTGGCGCTGGTGGGGCACGACCTCTGGCGCAGCCGCTTCGGCGGCGACCCGGCGCTGGTCGGCAAGACGATCCGCTTGAACCGCGCGCCGTTCCAGGTGGTCGGCGTGCTGCCCGCCGGCTTCCATGGGCTCACCGGCGAGGCCGAGGTCTGGGTGCCGATGGCGATGGCGCCGGTGGTGATCTACCCCGAGGCGCTCGAGGAGCGCTGGGCGCACTGGTTCGAGGTCGTCGCGCGGCCGCGGCCCGAGGTCTCGGCCGCCGCTGCCGCCGCGGCCATGACGGCCGCCGGCAAGCGGATCGACGAAGCCCACCCGGTGCCGTTCGAGTCGAATGCGGTGTGGGGAGCCAACGCGGTGGCGCTGCGCGAGGCGCGCCTCGACCCGGCGGTGCGGACCTCGATCTTCGTGCTGGCGGGCGCGGTCGCCTGCGTCCTCTTGATCGCCTGCGCCAACGTCGCCAACCTCCTCCTGGCGCGGGCGACCGGGCGGCAGCGCGAGGTGGCGGTGCGCCTGGCGCTCGGCGCCGGACGGCGGCGCCTGCTGCGGCAGCTCCTGACCGAGAGCCTGCTGCTCGCCATCGCCGGCGGAGCCGCGGGACTCCTCGTCGCGGCCTGGGGCGTGCGCCTGCTCGCCGCGCTGCGCCCGGCCCTCGCCGGCGCCGCCGGAGGCCCCGGCGCGCTCGGCACCTCGCTCCTCGACGTCGCCTCGGCGCGGCTCGACTCGCCGGTGCTGCTCTACAGCGTCGCGCTCTCGGTCCTCACCGGGCTCGTCTGCGGCACCGTGCCGGCGCTCCTGTCGACCCGCCCCGACCTGACGGGCTCGCTCAAGGAGGGCTCGGCGGCGGCGGTCGTGGGCGCCGGCGGCCACCGCGGCGCGCGCCGGCTCGGCACCCGCGACTTCCTGGTGGCGGGCGAGATCGCGCTCGCCCTGGTGCTCCTGCTCGGCGCCGGTCTCATGCTCAAGAGCTTCGTCCGGCTCCGGGCGCTCGATCCCGGCTTCCGCCCGGACGGCGTGCTGACCTTCCGCCTCGACCCGCCGGAGCCGCGCTACACGCGCCAGAACGCCGCGGCCTTCAAGGAGCGGCTGCTCGAGCGGCTGGCGGCGCTGCCCGGCGTCGAGGCGGCGAGCGTCGACATCTGTCCGCCGCTCAGCGGCCCCTGCAACCGCACGGTGGTCACGCGCCTCGGCGGCGGCCCGCCGCTCGCCCCCGGCGAGGGGCCCGAGATCGGCGTCCACTCGATCGCCGAGGACCATTTCCGCGCGCTCGGCATCCCGATCCTCGCCGGCCGCGCCTTCACCGCCGCCGACCGTGTCGGCGCGCCGCTCGTGGCGATCGTCAACCAGGCCGCGGCGCGCCGCCTCTGGCCGCGCGGCGAGGCCGTGGGGCGGCAGATCCAGGTCGGCATCGGGATGTTCGGCGAGAACGACATGGCCGAGGTGGTGGCCGTCGTCGGCGACGTCAAGTACGGCCCGCCCGAGCAGGCGGCTGGCCCGGACATCTACGTCTCCTACCGCCAGTACACGGCGCCGCGCGGCACGGTGATGGTCCGCACCGCCGGCGACCCGAGCGCCCTCGCCGCCGCCGTCCGCAACGAGGTGCGGGCGGTCGACCCCGAGCTGCCGGTCTACGATCTGAAAACGATGGCGGAGCGCGCCGGCGACGCCATGGCCCGCAGCCGCTACGCCGCCCTCCTCCTCGCCGCCTTCGCCGTCCTGGCGCTCGTCCTCGCCGGCATCGGCGTCTACGGCGTCATGTCCTACGCCGTCGCCCAACGGCGCCGCGAGATGGGCCTGCGCATGGCGCTCGGCGCCCGGCCGGCGGACGTCGTGGCGCTGGTCGTGCGGCGCGGCGCATTGCTCGCGGCGCTAGGGCTCGCCGCCGGTCTCCTGGTCGGCAGCGCCGCGACGCGCGCGCTCGAGGGCATGCTCTTCGGCGTCGCCGCGACGGACCCTGCGGTCTTCGCCGGCATCGCCGCGCTGCTGGCGGCGATCGCCCTCCTCGCCACCTACCTCCCGGCCCGGCGGGCGCGGCGAGTGGATCCGATGACGGCGCTCAAGACGGAGTAGTTCAGTCCCGATAGCTGGTGTGGCAATCCGCGGCGTCACTTGGGCGAGCTGACGCTCCGGGAGATCAAGGCGGCGGCTGCCGCCGATGTCGACGATTCGCGAGAGACAGGCCGATGAATGAGCCGATGATCATCTCCGATCCAGAAGTGATGATGGGAAAACCGGTCGTCGCCGGCACACGCATCACCGTCGATCTCATTCTGGAAAAGCTCGGCAGCGGCGAATCCATCGAGGCCATCCTCGAGTCTCACCCGCGCCTGACACGGGAAGGAGTGCTAGCCGCCTTGCGCTTCGCCGCAGAGGCCGTGCGAGCCGAGGCCGTGTACCCCGTGGGCGCGAAGTCGGCGTGATCCTCGTCGCTGACGAGGGCCGTTCGCGGAAAACCCGCGCAGAACGGGACATGTGGAGATTCCAGAATTGAGCGTAGCACTGCACGGGAATCCCTTGCGTCGCCGAATCGTTCCTTGTCTGAGCACCGGCCGGCGCGCGACCCGGCCCGCTGCCCCCTACCTGCTAAAATCGCCGGCTCTCATGATCGCCGTCTCCGACCTCGGGAAGTCCTATGGACAGCAGACCCTCTTCACCGGGGTCTCGCTGCAGTTCACGCCCGGCAACTGCTATGGGCTCGTCGGCGCCAACGGCTCCGGGAAGTCGACCCTGCTCCGCGTGCTCTCCGGCGAGGAGCAGCCGTCGGAGGGCACGGTCTCCGTCCCCAAGCGGCTGAAGCTCGGCGTCTTGAGGCAGGACCACTTCCGCTACGAGGAGATGCCCATCCTGGAGGTGGCGATGATGGGCAATCATCTGGTGTGGGAGGCGATGGTCGAGAAGGAGCGGCTGCTCGAGGCGGCCGACTTCGACCACGACCGCTACGCCGAGGTGGAGGACCTGATCCTGCGCCACGACGGCTACACGCTCGAGGCGCGCGCGGCCGAGGTGCTCGAGGGGCTGGGGATCCCGACGGCGGTCCATCGCCAGCCGCTCTCGACGCTGTCGGGCGGCTTCAAGCTGCGCGTCCTCCTGGCGCAGGTGCTGGCCTCGGCGCCCGACGCCCTGCTCCTCGACGAGCCGACGAACCACCTCGACATCCTCTCGATCCGCTGGCTCGAGAAGTTCCTGACCGAGTACAAGGGGCTGGCGATCGTCATCTCGCACGACCACCGCTTCCTCGACAACGTCTGCAGCCACATCGTGGACGTGGACTACGAGACGGTCCTCCTCTACCACGGCAACTACGCCGCCTTCACCGCCGCCAAGGTCGCCGAGCGCGAGCGCAAGGAGGCGGAGATCGGCAAGCGCGAGAAGCAGATCGCCGACCACCAGGCGTTCGTCGACCGCTTCCGCGCCAAGGCGACCAAGGCGCGCCAGGCGCAGAGCAAGATCAAGCTGATCGAGAAAACGGTCATCGAGCGGCTGCCGCAGAGCTCGCGCCGCTACCCCACCTTCAAGTTCAAGCAGGTGCGGCCGAGCGGACGGCGGGCGCTGGCGCTCGAGGGGATATCCAAGGCCTACGGCGCGAACCAGGTGCTCGCGGACGTCTCGCTCGCCGTCGAGCGCGGCGACCGGTTGGCGATCATCGGCCCGAACGGCATCGGCAAGTCGACGCTGCTCAAGATCGCCGTCGGCGCGGTCGAGGCGGACGCCGGGGCGATCGAGTGGGGCTACGAGACCTACCCCGGCTACTTCGCCCAGGACCACCGGGAGATGCTGGGCGGCAAGAAGCAGTCGGTCGAGGCCTGGCTCTGGGAGGCCGCGCCGGGCGAGCCGATCGGTTTCATCCGCGGCAACCTCGGGGCGGTGCTCTTCTCGGGCGACGACGCCAAGAAGACCGTCGGCAACCTCTCCGGCGGCGAGGCGGCGCGGCTCATCTTCGCGCGCCTCTCGATCACCCGCCCGAACGTCCTGGTGCTCGACGAGCCGACGAACCACCTCGACCTCGAAGCGATCGAGGCGCTGGTCGAGGGCCTCACCGACTACGACGGCACGCTCATCTTCGTCTCCCACGACCGCTGGTTCGTCTCGCAGCTCGCCGACCGCATCCTCGAGATCACCCCGGCCGGCATCCAGGACTTCCGCGGCACCTACGAGGAGTACCTCGACCGGGTCGGCGACGACCACCTGGACGCCGACGCCGTGCTGCTGCGGGCGCGCAAGGCGCAGCGCAAGGCCAAGGCGGCGGCCAAGTCCAACGGCGACGGCACCGGCTCCGACGACCGCCAGCGCCAGCAGCGGCAGAAGGAGCTGGCCCGCCGCCGCGACCAGGTGACGGCGTCGGTCGAGCGCGCCGAGGCGCGCATCCACGAGATCAACGAGCTGTTCTGCGACCCCGCCTTCTTCGACCGCACCTCGCGCCACCAGGTGAAGAAGCTCGAGGAGGAGCAGAAGCGCCTCTCCGGGGAGGTCGACTCCCTGATGGGGGAGTGGGAGACGCTCGAGCAGGAGATCTCCGCGCTCGGGTGATAGTCTCGCCCCCTTCCCCGAAAGGAGACTCCATGAGCCAACAGCGGCCGTGTCCCACGGGTGGTCGCCGTCTCGTCGCCTTCGCCTGCGCCTCGCTGCTCCTCCTCGTGCCGGCCGCGGCGCGCGCCATCAGCAAGCCCTACGGCGCCGAGTCGCCCCAGGCGCTGCTCGAGCGCGCCAAGGCCGCCGGCGAGAAGCAGGACTTCGCCGAGCTCGCCGCCTGCCTGGCGCCGGCGGACCGGGCGATGATGAGCATGATGCTGATCCTCTCGACCGGCATGATGGTGGCGTTCGGCAGCATGGGGACCGAGCTCGCGAGCGGCATGGCGACCGGTATGGCCGAGGCGCTCGGCGGCGAGATGACTGCCGAGCAGAAGGCCGAGGCCGCGGCGCAGAAGAAGAAGGCCGAGGAGCAGGTCGCGGCGCTCCAGGGCAAGTACGAGGCGGTGCTCGCCAAGCACGGCATCAAGGACCTGATGGAGCAGGACACCCCGGGGCCGGCCGAGGGCGAGGACCCCGGACAGGCGGCCGCGAAGCTCCTGGCGAACGTCGATCAGGTGGCGCTCATCGCCGACCTCGTCGCCTTCATGAACGACAACATGAAGGACGCCAAGAAGGAGGCGGGCGAGAGTGAGGCCGACACGGGGCCGGTCAAGATCCCGCAGGGCAAGCTCGAAGGCCTGAAGATAGAGGGCGACGGCGCCGCCGGCACAGTCGGCGGCGAAGAGGTGCGGTTCGTCAAGATCGACGGCCGCTGGTACCTGGCGATGCCGGAGGAGAAGAAGGGCGAGTAGAGGGGCGAAGGGCGACCTGCGGTCGCGCATCCTAGCGGCCAGGTTTCGGGGCGCAGCCGCGGCGCGGGTGCGCTCCCTCGAACTGATTGTTCGACGCCGCCTGCCTACTCGAGCAGGTACCTTGTTGCCGCTGGATAGACATTGAGGTTGTGCAAGGGAAACACAGCCACCGAAGGGGCGGGGACTCCCAGTTTCTTCATGGCCGGCATGAGACGGGTGTTTACAAAGTCGTTCATCGCATCAGCCGACTCCCAAACGTCTGCTACGTGCAGGTCACCTCGCTCGTCAAACGCGCAGGCGTGAAGCAACCCTCCTGGCGCGAGGTTGGTTTCCCATCTGACCTCGGGTCGCAGTGACTCATACATTGTGGTGTTCCCCTTCAGTCAAGACACTCGGGTAGGGCGGAAATCCCCGGTTCATAGTGAGCTCGCGGCGCGCGCCGCGGCGGTGCGGTGGTTGAGGTTGGCGGTTCGGCGCTCGGC
>JBIOUG010000174.1:0-67437 GCA_044866775.1 Thermoanaerobaculia bacterium
GTCAGGCCCTCGGCCACCCCGTTGAGGTACGTCACCCGGCCCTCGGCGTCGGTGCTGATCACCGCGTCGCCGATGCTGGCGAGGGTGATCCTCAGCCGCTCCCGCTCGGCGGCGAGATCCCGGAGGATGGCGCCGGCATTCTGGAGCGCGACGGACCGCTCCTCGTCGTCGTTCGACGTCGTCACGCGAGTCTTTGGGACGCAAGGGCCGTGCCGAGCCGGGGGAGCTCGACCGGCGGAGCCAGCCGAGGCCGCCTTCCCCTCCCCGGCCCCTGGAATCTTTTCTGCTAGACTGCGGGTTGTATCCGCTGCCGCGGACGGAGACCGTCCACCCCCCGGACACCCTGTGAGACCCCGATGATCAACACGATTCTGACGAAGATTTTCGGCAGCCAGCACGAGCGCGACGTCAAGAAGATGTTGCCGACCGTGGCCGCCATCAACGAGATCGAGCCGCAGATCAAGGCTCTGCCGGACGAGGGGCTGCGGGCCAAGACCGCCGAGCTCCGCCAGCAGCTCGAGCAGGGCGCCACCCTCGACGACATCCTGGTCCCCGCCTTCGCCGTGGCCCGCGAGGCCGCCTGGCGCAGCGTCCACATGCGCCCCTTCGACGTCCAGCTCATGGGCGGCATGGTCCTCCACCGGGGCAAGATCGCCGAGATGAAGACCGGCGAGGGCAAGACCCTGGTGGGCACCCTCCCCGTCTACCTGAACGCCCTCGAGGGCAAGGGCGTCCACGTGGTCACGGTCAACGACTACCTCGCCCGCCGCGACGCCGAGTGGATGGGCCGCATCTACCGCTTCCTCGGCCTCTCCGTCGGCGTCATCCAGCACGACATGCCCGACGCCGACCGCAAGGCCGCCTACGCCGCGGACGTCACCTACGGCACCAACAACGAGTTCGGCTTCGACTACCTGCGCGACAACATGAAGTTCGAGCTCGCCTCGATGGTGCAGCGCGGCCACCACTACGCCATCGTCGACGAGGTCGACTCGATCCTGATCGACGAGGCGCGGACGCCGCTCATCATCTCCGGCCCCTCGGAGGAGTCGGTCGACAAGTACTATGCCATCAACCGCATCATCCCGCGCCTCCAGCGCGGCGAGGAGATCGAGGACAAGGACGGCAACAAGCAGACGACGGGCGACTTCGTGGTCGACGAGAAGGCGCACCAGGTGAGCCTGACCGACGAGGGCGTCGAGAAGGTCGAGCACCTGCTCGGGGTGCGCAACCTCTTCGACCCCGAGAACATGGAGGTCATCCACGGCGTCAATCAGGCGCTGCGGGCGCACCACCTCTACCAGCGCGACGTCGACTACCTGATCAAAGACGGCAAGGTAGTCATCGTCGACGAGTTCACCGGCCGCATGATGCCGGGGCGGCGCTGGTCGGACGGCCTGCACCAGGCGGTCGAGGCGAAGGAAGGGGTGAAGATCGAGCGCGAGAACCAGACCCTCGCCACGATCACCTTCCAGAACTACTTCCGGATGTACAAGAAGCTCGCCGGCATGACCGGCACCGCCGACACCGAGGCGGCAGAGTTCGGGCAGATCTACAAGCTCGACGTCGTAGTCATCCCGACCAACCGGCCGATGATCCGCGACGACCGCCCGGACCTCGTCTACCGCAGCGGCGACGAGAAGTGGAAGGCGGTGGTCGAGGAGATCCGCGAGTGCCACGAGCAGGGCCAGCCGGTGCTGGTGGGCACGGTCTCGATCGAGAAGAGCGAGATGCTGTCGAAGCTGCTGTCGCGGCCGCCGCGCGTGCCGCACGTCGTCCTCAACGCCAAGTACCACGAGCGCGAGGCCTCGATCGTCGCCCAGGCCGGGCGCAAGGGGGCGGTGACCATCGCCACCAACATGGCCGGCCGCGGCACCGACATCGTGCTCGGCGGCAACCCCGAGGGTCTGGCGCGCGCCGAGGCCGACCCGGAGACCGAGGCCGAGGCCTACCAGGCGGCCATCGCGCGCTACACCGAGAGCTGCGTGCAGGAGCGCGAGGACGTGCTGGCGGCGGGCGGCGTCCACATCCTGGGCACCGAGCGGCACGAGTCGCGGCGCATCGACAACCAGCTCCGCGGGCGCTCCGGCCGCCAGGGTGATCCCGGCTCCTCGCGCTTCTATCTCTCGCTCGAGGACGACTTGATGCGGATCTTCGGCTCCGACCGCATCAAGGGGATCATGGGCAAGCTCGGCATGGAGGAGGGCGAGGCCATCGAGCACGGCATGGTCACCAAGGCCATCGAGCGGGCGCAGAAGCAGGTCGAGGGGCGGAACTTCGAGATCCGCAAGCACCTCCTCGAGTACGACGACGTGATGAACAAGCAGCGCGAGGAGGTCTACAAGCTGCGGCGCGACATCCTCGACGGGCGCGAGGGGCGCGACTACGTCCTCGAGCTGGCGCGCGAGATCCTCGACGGGGTGCTCGAGATCCATTGCGCGGAGAAGCTCGACCCGCAGGACTGGGACCTGCCCGGCCTGCGCACCGAGCTCCTCGCCTACTTCAACCTGAACGCCTCCGAGGCCGGCCTGCGCCTCGAGGACATGGGCATCGACGAGATGCGCGACGCCCTCTGGGGCGAGCTCGAGCGGCGCTACGCGGCCAAGGAGTCGCGCCACCCCGCCGAGATCATGCGCAGCTTCGAGCGCGCCATCATGCTCCACGTGGTGGACGCGGCGTGGAAGGACCACCTCCTCGCCCTCGACCACCTGAAGGAGGGTATCGGCCTCCGCGGCTACGCCCAGCGCGACCCGCTCAACGAATACAAGCGCGAGAGCTTCGAGCTCTTCGAGCAGATGCGCGAGCGGGTGCAGAACGAGATCATCACCCGCCTCTTCCGCTTCGAGCCGATCACCGAAGAGCAGATGAACGAGCAGCGCCGCCGCCGCGAGGCCCCGGCAGCCGCCCCGGCCCGCCTCACCTTCTCCGCCCCCGCCAAGTCCGCCGGCGCCCCCCCCGGCGCCACGGTCAAGAAGGAAGCCAAGGTCGGCCGCAATGACCCCTGCCCTTGCGGCTCAGGGAAGAAGTACAAGAAGTGCCACGGGGCGGCGGTGACGGTGGGCGCCTAGGCTGAGCGGGAGATCGACGGCACGCTGGACCTGCATGTATCGGGAGACGCAATGAGCCCACGAGACGCCCTGCATCGGCTGGTCGACGATCTACCGGAGAAGGAGCTTTCGGCAGCGGCTCGCTTGCTGGAAGCACTGCGGCACGCCGAGGAGCCGGTCACGCGCGCTCTGGCGCAAGCGCCGTTCGACGACGAGCCCGACGACGACTTCGATAACACCTTGACAGAAGCGCGGGCCGAAGCCGATGCAGGCGGCGGTGTCACGACCGAAGAGCTCTGGCGCAGGCTGAGCCGTTCTTGACCCTGCAGGTCCGCTGGCAGTCGGCCGCCGAGCGTGATCTTTCGCGGCTCGACCGACCCACCCAAGATCGCGTCATCGCAGCAGTCGAGCGCTTCGCCGCAACGGGCGAAGGAGACGTCGTGCGCTTGCGCCACCCCGATCCTCCCGAGTGGCGACTGCGCGTCGGCCTCCGCGGCTATGCCCAGCGCTTCGAGCTGTTCGAGCAGATGCGCGAGCGCATGCAGAACGAGATCATCACGCACCTCTTCCGCTTCGAGCCGATCACCGAAGAACAGATGGACGAGCAGCGCCGCCGCCGCGAGGCCCCGTCGCCCCGGTGCGCTTGAAGTTCTCCGTCCCCGCCAGTCCCCCGGCAATCGCTGCGGCGCGCCCTCCTCCACCGTTTCCCGTACGCTGTCTACTTCGTCCTCAAGCAGAACCGGAGCGTCGTGGTGCTGATCGTCGTCCATCAACGCCGGCGCCCAGCGAATGGAAGAGGCGGGCACGCGCCGAGGCAAGCCGCGAAGGCCGCCGATAGAGAAAAGCGCGCGCGGAGCTGGGGGTATTTAGGGGCGGAGGTTGTGTCCGCCCGCGAGGGGGGCAGACAAGCTGCCCCCCTCGATGAGCGGGGAGAAGGCGCTGGCGCGCCGGTCTACTTCTTCCGCGTGTAGACCAGCTCCATCGACTTGAATTCCTTGCCGTCGGGGCCCTTGTCGAAGGCCTCCATGACCTCCTTGTCGGCGCCCTCTTCGCGCGAGACCATGCGGGTCTCGCGGGTCTCGCCGGTCATCGGGTCGGTGTAGGTGCTCTTGAAGGTGCAGTTGCCCTTCTCGTCGCACTGGCCGGCGCTGAGCATGACGCCGGTCGTCATGCTGTCGTTCCAGGTGCCCCAGAACTCCTGCTTGACGTTGTCGTAGCCGGTCATGCCGTGACCTTCGAACGGCTGGCCCATCATCTCGCTCTTGACCGTCTCGGTGAGCACGCGGCCACCCAGCGCGGAGGTGCGCTCGACGGTGCCGGACACCTCGGTCGGCGGCGCGGATGGGTTCATCCCCATCCAGAACTTGCCGGTGAAGGTCCAGCTCCCGGCCTTCTTCGCCAGCCACTGGTGCTGCTTGCCGGGGGTGCCTGCCTTCTCCATCGCCGCCCACATCGCCTTCTCCTGCTCGGACATCTGAGGGGCCTGGCCCCCGGTCTCCTGCGCCGCGAGCGAACCACAGGCCGCCAAGCCGACGCTCAGGGCCACCGCCGCCGCCCTCGCCATCACACTCTTCATCTCCATGGGACTCTCCTTTCTCGTACCGCGTCGATAGGCAGCCATCCTACCACTTACGCCGTCGTTACGCTAGACTCCAATCTGCTATCCTCTGCGCCCAATTCCATGTCGAGCCGCCCGCCGCAGCCGCCGCCCGACCGCCAGCACGAGCCCCCTCTCGCCCTCACCTTCGACGACGTGTCGATCGTGCCGGGCCTCTCCGAGGTGCACCCCAACAGCGTCGACCTGCGGACGCGGGTCTGCCGCGGCATCGACCTCAACATCCCGATCCTGGCGGCGGCCATGGACACGGTCACCGAGTCGCGCCTCGCCATCGCCCTCGCCCAGGAAGGCGGCCTCGGCGTCGTCCACAAGAACCTCTCGATCGAGGCGCAGGCCGAGGAGGTGGACAAGGTCAAGCGCAGCGAGGCGGGGATGATCGTTGACCCGGTCACCATGCGCCCCGAGCAGAGCATCCGCGACGCGCTCGGGGTGATGGCGCGCTACAAGATCTCGGGCGTGCCGGTGACCGACGCCGAGGGGCACCTGGTGGGGATCCTCACCAACCGCGACCTCCGCTTCGAGGATGACCTCGACCGCCGGATCGGCGATCTGATGACCAAGGAGAACCTGGTCACGGTGCCCGAGGGGACGACGCTCGAGCAGGCCAAGTCGATGCTCCACCACCACCGCATCGAGAAGCTCCTGGTGGTCGACCGCGACGGCAACCTGAAGGGGCTGATCACGGTCAAGGACATCCAGAAGATGATGCAGTACCCCTTCGCCTGCAAGGACGAGCTCGGCCGCCTGCGGGTGGCGGCGGCGGTCGGCGCCTCCGGCGACTACCTGCAGCGGGCGGCGGCGCTGGTGCGGGCGAAGGTGGACCTGATCGTGCTCGACTCCTCGCACGCCCACAGCCGCGGCGTGCTCGAGGCGGCGGGCCGGCTGCGCGAGCGCTTCCCGGAGGTCAAGCTGGTGATCGGCAACGTCGCCACCGTCGAGGGCGCCGAGGCGCTCATCGAGCGCGGCGCCGACGGCATCAAGGTGGGGATCGGCCCCGGCAGCATCTGCACGACGCGCGTCGTCACCGGCGCCGGGCTGCCGCAGATCACCGCCATCCAGGAGTGCGCGCGCGCCGCCGCCGCGCACGACGTGCCGGTCATCGGCGACGGCGGCATCAAGTTCTCGGGCGACGTCACCAAGGCGATCGCCGCCGGCGCGCACGCCGTCATGATCGGCTCGCTCTTCGCCGGCACCGAGGAGAGCCCGGGCGAGACCATCCTCTACCAGGGGCGCACCTTCAAGGCCTACCGCGGCATGGGGTCGCTGTCGGCGATGGCGCGCGGCAGCGCCGAGCGCTACTTCCAGGAGGCCGGGGAAGCCTACGGCCTGCCGGACGCCGGCGCGCCGAACGGCGGCGCCGGCAGCCTCGCGAAGCTCGTGCCCGAGGGGATCGAGGGGATGGTCCCCTACAAGGGGAGCGTCCACCAGATGCTGCCGCAGCTCACCGGCGGCCTGCGCTCGGGCATGGGCCTCGCCGGCTGCGGCTCGATCGAGGAGCTGCGCACCCGCGCTCGGTTCGTCCGCGTCTCACCGGCGGGCTTGAAAGAGAGCCACGCGCACGACGTCGTGATCACGAAGGAAGCGCCGAATTATTGGGTGGAACGGTAGGTTGATCGCGACCGTCGGAGCTGATCGGACGTTCGAGTGGCTGCCATCTTTACTGCGTTGATCCGATCTCCCTCACCCCTGGCCCCTCTCCCACATGGGAGAGGGGGACGCCTGCCCCGCAGCAACCAGGACAGGCCTCTAGGCAAGACGGCCCATCTCAACTCGGCGGCCGGGCACTCTCCCTGATCGCCGATTCGAGCGTCCGCATGTCCACCGGCTTCGTCAGGTGCCGCTCGAAGCCGGCTTCGAGGCTCTGCCGCACGTCGTCGTCCATGCCGTAGCCGGAGAGCGCGATGCCGCGCAGGCCGTAGCGGCCGGCCAGCTCGCGCATCAGGTCGCAGCCGTTGCCGTCCGGCAGGCCGAGGTCGCTCACCACCAGGTCGAAGGGCCCGCCGTTGGCGGGCTCCGCCGCTTCCGCCGCGGCGGCCTCGGACGCCGCCGCCTCCGCCGCGGCGAGGGCCTCCTCGACGCTCCCCGCCACCGTCACCTGATGGCCGGCGACGCGCAGCAGGTCGGCCATGGCATCGGCGGTGTCGGCATGGTCCTCGACCAGCAGCACGTGGAGCGGCCGGGAGAGGCGCGGTCCGCCCATGGTCTCCTCGCCGTCGAACGCCGGCACGCCGGCGGCGGCGCCCGCCGGCAGCCGCGCCGGCAGGCGCACCGTGAACGTGGCGCCGCGGCCCCTTCCCTCGCTCTCCGCGGTCAGCGTGCCGCCGTGCAGCTCGACGATGGCGCGGCTGATCGCCAGCCCCAGACCGAGGCCGCCGTAGCGGCGGGTGATCTTCTGCTGACCCTGCTCGAAGGCGTCGAAGATGCGCGGCAGCAGCTCCGGGTCGATGCCGATGCCGGTGTCGTCGACCTCGACCACCAGCCAGCGGTCGGGCGACCCCGTCTCGCCCTCGTTGCGCGAGCGGACGCGCACCACGCCGCCCTCGGGCGTGAACTTGACGGCGTTCTTGAGCAGGTTCCAGAAGACCTGCGACAACCGCGAGCCGTCCGCCCACACCCGGTGGTCGTCGGCGGTCAGCTCGGTCACCAGGCGCAGTCCCTTGTCCTCGGTCTCCGGCGTGCGGCAGGCCTCGACCGCGTGCGCCAGCAGCGGCAGGACGTCGGCCACCTCGCGGTGGAGGTTGAGCTTGCCGCGCTCGATGCGGGTCAGGTCGAGGAGGTCGTCGATGAGCCGCGCCTCGAGCTCGGTGTTGCGGCGGACGGTGGCCAGGCGGTCGCGGGCGTCGGCCGGCAGGCGCCGGTCCTCCTCGAGCGCCGAGACCACGGCCAGAACAGGCGTCAGCGGCGTGCGCAGCTCGTGACTCAGGGTGGCGAGGAACTGGTCCTTGGCGGCGTTGGCCTGCTGCGTCGCCAGGTAGAGCCGGGCGTTCTGCACCGCGACGCCCGCCCGGCGCCCCAGCTCCTCGGCGAGGTCGAGGTCGCTCTCGTCGTAGGGCTTCGCGCCCGGTGAGGTGCGGCAGAAGGTGAGCGTGCCGAGCGGCCCTTCCGGCGTCGCCACCGGCACGGTGATCAGCGAATGGAACGCCAGGCTGGCGAGGAAGCGGTAGTGCTCGTCGCTCGCGGCGGCGTGGCGCAGCCACTGCCTGCTGACGACCGGCACCAGCTCCGCCCGCCCGGTGCGCAGCACGCGCGCCACCGGATGGTGGTCGGCGCCCGGCGCCGGCAGGAAGCGCCACATCTGCTCGAGCTCCTGCTGGCGGGCGGGGTCGCGGTGCGCCCAGGCGACGCGCTCGATCTCGCCGCTCTCGCCGGCGAGGTCGAAGAGGCAGAAGTCGGCGATCGTGTCGACGGCCAGCCGGGCGACGTTGCGCAGCGTCTCGTCGTAGTCGAGGCTGCCGGCGAGGAGCGTGCCGGCCTGGGCGAGGAAGTGGAGCGACCGCTCGGCGCGCTTGCGGTCGGTGACGTCGACGACCGTCCCCGCCATCCGCCGCGGCTGGCCGGCCGCCTGCGAGAACGAGCGGCCGGAGCCGGCGAGCCAGCGCACCGCGCCGTCCGGCCGCACGACGCGGAACTCGCGCTGCAGCTCGCCGCCGCGCGCCATCGCCGTGTCGAGGCTCTCACGCACGCCGTCGCGGTCGTCCGGATGGACGAGCCCGAGGAGCTGCGGCAGGGTGGCGGCCGCATCCTGCGGATCGACCCCGAGGAGCCTCCCCGCCTGCTCGGACCAGGCGAGGCGGCGCGCCGCGCCGTCCCAGCGCCAGGCGGCCGATCCCGATGCCTCGAGCGCCTGGTTGAGGACCGTCGTGGCATCGGCGAGCTGCCGGCGGCTGCGCCGGGTCAGCCAGAGCGCCAGCGGCAGCAGCCCGAACAGCAGCAGCCCGGCGCCGCCGCTGACGAACGCCACCGCCTGGCGGCCCGCGTCGGCGGTCTCCAGCCGCCGGCGCAGGGCGCCGCGCTCCTCCGCGCGCACCGCGTCGGCGAGGCTGCGGATGGCGGCCATCTCCTCCGCCGCGCGGCCGCTCAGCAGGACCATGGTACGCGGCGCGAGGTGCTCCTGCCGCTGCCGGATCCCGCCCTCCAGCGCCCGCAGCCGGCGGCCGACGGCGCGCTCGAGGCGCGCGATCCGGCGCTGCTGCTCCCAGCTCTCCGAGGCGTTCTGGCGCAGGCGCCGGGCCGCCTCCCGGGTCGCGGTCGCGGCCGTGCGCGCGTGCCGCAGGTCCTCATCGGTGCCGTAGAGGAGGAAGCTCTGCTGCGCGTCCTCCGCGTCGCGCAGGTTGTAGAGCAGCCCGTCGAGCGCTCCCGTCACCTGCTCGTGCTGGGCCCAGGCCTCGATCCGGCTAGGGCTGACGGCTCCCACCAGCGCGCCGAGACCGAAGGCCGCGAGCGCCCCCAGCAGTGCCAGGAGGGGCCAGATGGACTGCCATTTCGCGCTCTGTACCGGCATCCGAGACTACGTCCGAGCAAGCCGCATGACACACAAAGACCCGTGCCCCACCGGTCATGCAAAATCCCCACCAGTCGGGGGTCGGACGCCGCGCAGTCTAGGATGCCCCGCCATGCAGACGCCGCCGTCCCCGCCGCTGGTCGAGCTACGCGCCCTGACGCGCACCTTCTACGAAGGCGGGCGCGAGCGGGTCGTGCTGCGCGAGGCCTCGGCGGCCATCCATAAGGGCGAGCTGGCGGTGGTGGTCGGCAAGAGCGGATCGGGGAAGTCGACGCTCCTCAACCTGGTCGCCGGGATCGACCTCCCCACCGCCGGCGATGTCGTGGTCGACGGTGTCACCTTGACGCGCCAGGGTGACCGGGAGCGCACGCTCTTCCGCCGCCGTCACGTCGGCTTCGTCTTCCAGTTCTTCAACCTGATCCCCACCCTGACCGTGGCGGAGAACCTCCTCCTGCCGCTCGAGCTCCAGGGCCGGGTCGCCCCGGAGCGCCGGCGCGCCGCCCTCGCGCTCCTCGACGAGGTGGGGCTTGCCGACCGCGCCGGCGCCTTCCCCGACCGGCTCTCGGGCGGCGAGCAGCAGCGGGTGGCCGTGGCGCGGGCGCTCGTGCACGACCCGCTGCTGGTCCTGGCCGACGAGCCGACCGGCAACCTCGACCTCGAGACCGGCCTCGCCGTCCTCCAGCTCCTCGACCGGCTGACGCGGCGAACAGGTAGGACGCTGCTCATGGCCACGCACAGCCCGGAGGTCGTGGGGATCGCGGACCGGGTGTTCCACATCGCCGAGGGGCGGCTGGTGGAAGGGTGAGCCATCTTCTCTGGCGCTCCGCGCTGCGCAACCTGCCTCGCCACCCGTGGCAGCTCGGGCTCTCGCTGCTCGGCGTGGCGCTGGGCGTCGCCGTGGTCGTGGCGATCGACCTCGCGAACGCCAGCGCCGTCCGCGCCTTGACGCTCTCGACCGAGGCTGTCGCCGGGCGGGCCACGCATCAGGTCACGGGCGGCCCGCGTGGGCTACCGGACGATGTCTATCGGCGCCTCGTGCTCGCGGCAGGCGTTGACGCCGCGGCCCCGGTCGTCGAGGACTGGGTCACGGTGCTTCCACCAAGCTCCCAACCACCACACACCCTCCACCTCTTCGGCGTCGACCCCTTCGCCGAGGCCCCCTTCCGCGCCTACCTCTCCGCCGGCGGCGGCGCCGACCTGCGCGCCTTCCTCACCCGCCCGGGAGCCGCCGTCCTCACCGCCGAGCGGGCGGGCGAGCTGGCGCTCGCGCCGGGCGACGCCTTCACCGTGCTCGCCGGCGGCCGCCCCCGCCGCCTCGAGCTGATCGGCGTCCTCGAGCCCGCCGATCCGACCGCCGCCCGCGCCCTCGCCAATCTGCTCCTGGTCGACGTCGCGACGGCGCAGGAGCTGCTGGGCCGCGTCGGGCGGCTCGACCGCATCGACCTCCGCCTCCCCGACGGCGCCGCGGGCGACGCCCTTCTCGCCCGCTTACGGCGCCTTCTGCCGCCGCCGGCGGAGGTCGCCCCGGCCGCGGCGCGGGCGGCGCGCACGGCGGCGATGACGCGCGCCTTCCGCGTCAACTTGACCGCCCTCTCGCTCCTCGCACTCGTCTGCGGCGTCTTCCTGATCTACAACACGATCACCTTCGCGGTCGTCCAGCGGCGGACGCTGCTCGGCACCCTGCGCGCGCTCGGGGTGACGCGGCGCGAAGTCCTCGGGCTGGTGCTCGGCGAGGCGCTGCTGCTCGGCGCCGCCGGCACGGCCGCCGGGCTCGCCGCCGGCGTCGTGCTCGGCCAGGGGCTGGTGCGCCTGGTGACGCGCACCATCAACGACCTCTACTTCGTGCTCGAGGTGCGCGGCCTCGAGCTGCCGCCGTGGACGCTCGCCAAGGGAGCGGCGCTCGGACTCGCGGCGACGCTGCTCGCCGCTCTCGCCCCGGCGCGCGAGGCCGCCATGGCGCCGCCGCGCGCCGTCCTCACCCGCTCGTTCTTGGAGAGTGCCGCCCGCCGCGCGCTGCCGCGGGCCACCGCCGCCGGGCTGGCGCTGCTGGCGGCGGGGGCCGTCCTCCTCGCCGTTCCGGCGCCGCTCGCCGTCGCCTTCGTCGGCCTCCTGGCGCTGGTCCTCGGCGCCGCCCTCCTCGCTCCCGGCGTCACCGTCCTGCTGATGCGCGCCCTGCGCCGGCCCATGGCCGCCGTCTTCGGCCCGCTCGGCCGGATGGCCGCCGGCGGCGTGGTGGCGACCTTGTCGCGCACCGGCGTCGCCGCGGCGGCGCTGGTCGTCGCCGTGGCCGTGGCGGTGGGCGTCGGGGCGATGATCGGCAGCTTCCGCTCGACCGTCGTGCGCTGGCTCGGGGCGCAGCTCACCGCCGACCTCTATGTCGCCGCCGCCGGCCGGCCGGGCACGCCGCTCGACCCGGCGCTCGCCGCCCGCGCCGCCGCTCTCCCCGGCGTCGAGCGGGTGGACGCCATCCGTCGCGCCGAGGTGGCCTCGGCGCTCGGACCGTTACGGGTGATGGCCGTCGATCTCGCGCCGGACGGGAGCCCGCCGCACGGGCCGTCGCGCCTGCGCACCGCCTTCGCGCTGCGCGCCGGGCGCGCGGGCGCGGCCTGGCCGCGCGTCGAGGCCGGGCAGGCGGTGCTGGTGTCCGAGCCCCTCGCCCGCCGCACCGGCCTCGGCGTCGGCTCGCGCCTCCGCCTTCGCACCGCAACGGGGCGACGCGACCTGCCGGTGGCCGGTGTCTTCTACGACTACGCCTACGAGGAGGGCGTGGTCCTCATGACGCTCGACCTCTACCGCCGGCTGTGGCGCGACCCGCTGCTCTCCGGCGTCTCGCTCCACCTGGCGCCGGCGGCGGACGCGGCGGCGGTCGAGCGCGCCCTGCGCCGCGCCGCCGGCCCCACGCTGCCGCTCGCCGTCACCCCGAACCGCGAGCTGCGCCGCCGCTCGCTCGAGATCTTCGACCGCACCTTCCGCATCACCGGCGTCCTCCGCCTCCTCGCCGGCCTGGTGGCCTTCATCGGCGTCCTCGCGGCCCTCATGGCTTTGCAGCTCGAGCGCCAGCGCGAGATCGCCGTGCTGCGCGCCAACGGCCTGACGCGCGGCCAGGTCTGGCAGCTCGTCACCTCCCAGACCGGCCTCCTCGGCCTCGCCGCCGGCCTCCTCTCGCTGCCCCTCGGCCTGGCGCTGGCGGCGATCATGGTCTACGTCATCAACCGCCGCTCCTTCGGCTGGACGATCGACCTCGACCTCACCGCCGCCCTCGTGGTCGAGCCGCTGGCGCTCGCCGTCGGCGCCGCCCTCCTCGCCGGCCTCTACCCGGCCTGGCGCATGGCCCGCGCGCTGCCGGCCGAGGCGCTGCGGGAGGAGTGAGCGCGGGGCCGCGTTTCAGCGGTACGCGGCGGCCTGGATCCCGTACAGCTCGGCGTATTGCCCGCCCTCGGCCATGAGCTCGTCGTGGGTGCCGAACTCGACGAGGCGGGCGCCGTCGAGGACGACGATGAGGTCCGCCATGCGCACGGTGGAGAAACGGTGGGAGACGAGGATCGTGATGCGCCCATCCTCGCCGTCGTCGCCGCGGCGGGCGGCGGCGGCGTAGCGCTCGAACAGCGCGTGCTCGGTCTCGGCGTCCAGCGCCGCGGTGGGCTCGTCGAGCACCAGCAGCAGCGGGCGGTCGCGCATGAAGCCGCGCGCGAGGGCGAGCTTCTGCCACTGGCCGAACGACACCTCGACGCCCCCCGGCCAGGTGGGGCCGAGCTGCGTCTCGAGGCCCGACGCCAGGCCCGCGACGACGTCGCCGGCGCCGGCGCGGTCGACGGCCGCGACCACGGCGGGCTCGTCGTCCAGCCGCGGCACGTCGCCGACCCCGACGGTCTGACGCGCCAGGAGCTCGAAGCGGAAGAAGTCCTGGAAGGCTCCGGCCAGACGCGCGCGCCAGGCGTCGGCGGGCATGCGGGCGAGCGGCGCGCCGTCGACGAGGATGGCGCCCGACGTCGGCTCGTACAGCTTGGCGAGCAGCTTCACCAGGGTCGTCTTGCCGGCGCCGTTCTCGCCGACCACGGCCACCACCGTGCCGGCGGGCAGCGCCAGCGAGACGTCGTCGAGGACCAGGCGCGAGGTGCCCGGGTAGGCGAAGGACACGTGCTCGAGGCAGATGCCCTGACGCAGGACCGGCGGCACCGGGAGATCGGCCGCGGCGGCGACCGACGCCGCGTAGTCCTCGAGCCAGGCGAGGCGCCTGGAGCCGTCCATCCAGAAGCCGCGCAGGAAGCCGATCTCGCCGACGGTGGCGCCGACGTAGGACGACAGGCGCGACCCGGCGGCCAGCACGAGCAGCACGGCGCCCGGCGGCGCGGCGAGTCGCCACGCCACGAACACCACGGCGCCGACGTAGGCGCCGCCGAACACGGCCCACGCCAGCGTGTACCAGGCGGCGGAGCCCCACCGCGCCGGCGCCACCAGCCCGTACCAGCGCTCCCACGCCGCACGGCGCCGGCCTACCAGGCGATCGCCGATGCCGATGACCCGCACTTCCTTGCCCGGCGGCGCGGTGGTGGCGAGCGTGAACAGGTGCCGCGCCAGCCGGCTCGACTGGGCGCCGCGCTCCTGGGCCACGCGCTCGACCGCCGGCCGCCACGTCGAGGTGAGCACGGTGGGCAGGGCGAAGACCGCGAGCAGCACGAGCGCCGGGTGGATCGACATCAGCAGCGCCACCGTCACCCCGAGCCGCAGGATCCAGCCGCAGGTCGAGAACAGCGACATGTACATGTGGTCGAGCACGAACACCTGGTCGCGGAGCATGGCGAGCCGGTCGAGGTACTCGGGCCGCTCATGGTGGGCGATCGTCGCCACCGTCGCCTGGAGGCGGGCGACGTGCGCTTCGAGCGCGATCGTGACCTTGTCGCGGAAGCGCCGCTGCACCCGGGTGCTGACGGTGTTGAGGAACCACGTCCCGGCGGCCGAGACGCCCAGGCCGACGGCCGCCGCGCGCACCAGGCCGGGCGCGCCCTCGAGCAGGCCCTTGCCGAGCAGCGCCAGCCACAGCGCGAGCAGCGCATCCGGCAGCGCCGCGAGCTGCGACAGCGCGAAGGCGGCGACCATCAGCCGCGGTTCGTGGCGGAGGCCGAGCCTGCACAGGCGCCACATCGACGACAGCGCCGGCGGCAGGTCGTCGGCCTTCCGCGCCGCGTGCCTACGCGAGGACGTCATAGACCGCGCCTTCCTCGTCCTCGGCGGCGCCGAAGCGCTGCGCCTGCAGGTCGAACATCGCCCGGTAGCGGCCCCGCCGCGCCATCAGCTCGCCGTGGGTGCCGTGCTCGACGACGCGCCCGTGCTCGAGCACGCAGATGCGGTCCGCATGGCGCACCGTCGAGAAGCGGTGGGAGATGAGGATCGTCGTGCATTGGCGGCCGGCGTGGCTAGGAGCCCGTCGCGCTGGTCGCGCGACGGACAGCGCTCCTAGCTCGATCGGATACGGCGCGAAAGCTTTCGCGCCTAGGATGCGGTCGAAGATCTCGGCCTCGCCGCGCACGTCGAGCTGGGCGGTGGGCTCGTCGAGCAGCACCACGCCGGCGCCGCGCTCGACGGCGCACAGCGCCCGGGCGAGAGCGACCCGCTGCCACTGCCCGCCGGAGAGATCGGTGCCCCCGTCGTAGCCGCGGGCGAGCACGGTGTCGAGGTCGGCCAGGCCCGCCGCGCCGGCCGCCGCGAGCGCGCCGCGCACGGCGTCGTCCGGCGCGCCCGCCGGAGCGACGTTGTCGCGCAGCGGCAGCTCGAAGCGGACGAAGTCCTGGAACACGGCGGCCAGGCGCGAGCGCCAGGCGCCGAGGTCGAGGTCGCGCAGGTCGACCCCGTCGACCTCGATGGCGCCGCCCTGCGGGTCGTAGAGGCGGCAGAGCAGCTTGGCGAGCGTCGTCTTGCCGGCGCCGTTCTGCCCGACGATGGCGAGCGACGACCCGGCGGGGATCGTGAGGTCGAAGCCCTCGAGCACCGGCCGGCCGCCGGGGTAGGCGAAGGTGAGGTCGCGAAAGCGCACCTCGCGCGCCGGCAGGCCGGCCGCGGGACGGCGGCCTGGGAGCCCGTCGCGCTGGGCGCGCGACGGAAAGCGCTCCCCGGATCGATCAGAGCCCGGCGCGAATGCTTTCGCGCCTGGGGGCAGCGCGCCGGCGGTCGCCATCGCCGGCTCGAGGCGCAGGACGGCGGCCACCGGCGCCGCGGAGCCGTCGAGGGCCCAGTTGAGGCCGCCAAAGGCGATCATCGACGTGCCCACCGCGGCCTGGGCGAAGACGACGGCCGCGGCGAGGCTCAGGCGGCCGCCCGCCGCGGCGCCGGCCAGCGACCAGAAGACGGCCAGGTTGGCGCCGAGCACGAGCAACAGGCTCCATAGCAGCGGCTTCTCGCGCAGCCGCGTCGCCTCGTACTGCAGCGCGTGCAGGCGCGTGCGGCGGTTGACGAAGCGCTCGATGGTCCAGCCGGCGAGGCCGAACAGGCGCAGCTCCTTGGCGGGCGGCGGGTCGACGGCGAGCCGGTACGCGTAGTCGGCGTCACGCTGCGCGGCGCGCACCTCGTCGGTGTTGCGGTCGTGCCAGACCGCGCTCTCGCGCAGCAGCCAGTGAGTCGCCAACCAGGCGCCGGCGAGGGCGATCGGCGCCCACCAGGCCCAGGCGAAGAGCACGAC
Organism: Thermoanaerobaculia bacterium; assembly: GCA_044866775.1. Classification (GTDB taxonomy): domain Bacteria; phylum Acidobacteriota; class Thermoanaerobaculia; order Multivoradales; family UBA5704; genus DASUNQ01. The sequence continues at coordinate 15,840 of JBIOUG010000174.1, forward strand.
GGCGCAGGCGAGACCGCCGATCATCTCGACCAGGCCGGAGGCGATGAAGTCCATCGAGATCGTCAGCGGCGGACCGGTCATGCCGAGGTCGAAGTCGCGCGCCACCGTCAGGTCGCCGGTGAGCTTCGGGTCCTCGAGATGACCCATGCCCGGCGGCCGTACGCAGGCCTCGGTCAGCCGGTCGTACAGCCAGGCGGCGGTGCGGTCGCCGAGGTTGGCGCTGATCGCCCGGTGGAGCGGGGAGAGGACCTGGAGGAGGACGAAGACGGCGCCGACGAGCGCCAGCGGGCCGGCCAGGCCGTCGCCGCGCTCGACGGCGCCGACGAGGGCACCCATGGCGAGGGCGAAGATCGCGGGCAGGACGCCGCGCAGGACCAGCGCCGCCCACCAGCCGAGGGCGAGGACGCGATCGGCCCGCGGCAGGACCGCGAAGAACTTCCACTCGTTGCGCGCGCGCAGGCGGTCGATCATCGGTGCCCTAGGCGCGAAAAGCTTTTCGCGCCGTATCCATATGGATTCTAGGAGCGCTGTCCGTCCCGCGCCCAGCGGGACGGGCTCCTAGAGGCGCGAAAAGCCTTCGCGCCGTATCCGGTAGATTCCAGGAGCGCTGTCCGTCCCGCGAACAGCGGGACGGGCTCCTAGGCTACCAGCGCTGAAAGGCGGCGGAGCAACGAGATGAGGGCCCGGCGCGCGGCGATCGGCCTCGCCGCCCTGTTGCTGCTCGGCGCCGCCGGGTGGCTCCTGCTGCGCCGGCCGGCGCGGCCGCCGGTCGCGGCGCGGCTGTCGGTGGCGGGTGCGCTGGGCGGGCCGGCGGAGGCGGGGTTCGCGCGGGCGCTCGCGCCGCGCTCGTTCGCCTTTCCCGCCGACCACGGGCCGCACCCGGCGTTCCGCACCGAGTGGTGGTACTTCACCGGCAACCTGGAGACCGAGGAGCCCGTCCCGCTCTTCGCGGGACGGACTGCGCTCCTCGGATCGATTGGATACGGCGCGAAAGCCTTCGCGCCTCGTCGGGGCGGGCGGCGGTTCGGGTACCAGCTCACCTTCTTCCGCAACGCCCTGGCGCCGCGGGCGGCGGCGCGCGCCTCGCGCTGGGCGGCGCGCCAGGTCTTCCTCGCGCACTTCGCGGTGACCGATCCGGGTGCCGGGCGCTTCCTCGCCTGCGAGCGCTTCCGCCGCGAGGCGCTGGGGCTGGCGGGCGCCCGCGCGGTTCCGTTTCGCGTCTGGCTGGATCGCTGGTCGGCGGCGTCGGCCGCACCGGCGGCGGCGGCCGTCGGTGACCAGACCTTCCCGCTGCGGCTGCGCGCCGCCGCCGAGGACGTCGCCCTCGATCTCACGCTCGCGAGCGGCAAGCCGCCGGTCCTCCAGGGCGAGCGCGGCCTCTCGCGCAAGGGGTCGGCCCCCGGGCAGGCCTCGTACTACTACTCCCTCACCCGCCTGCCCACCACCGGCCGGCTGCGCCTCGACGGCCGCACCTGGGCGGTGCGCGGCGCCTCGTGGATGGACCGCGAGTGGAGCACCAGCTCGCTCTCGCCGGGCCAGGTCGGGTGGGACTGGCTGGCGCTGCAGCTCGCCGACGGGCGCGAGCTGATGCTCTACCGGCTGCGCCTCCGCGGCGGCGGCGCGGATCCGGCGAGCGGCGGCGCCCTCGTGGCGCGCGACGGCACCGCCACGATCCTCGGGCTGGACGACGCCGCGGTCGAGGTCCTCGCCACCTGGGAGAGCCCGGCCGGCGGCCGCTACCCGGCGCGCTGGCGGGTGCGGGTCCCGGCGGTCGGGCTGGACCTCGTCGTGCGGCCGCTGCTCGCCGATCAGGAGCATCGCGGTACCTTCCGCTACTGGGAAGGGGCGGTCGAGGCGGCCGGGACCTCACGCGGGACGCCGGCCGGCGGCCGCGGCTACGTCGAGCTGACGGGCTACGCCGACGGCGCGCCGGCGCCGGAGCGGCTCGGGGGTCGTCAAACAGCAAATTTCAGGTAGAGGAAAGGCTCGTTTCCGTGCGCCGGTGGCATGGACGGAAACCTGTCCCGAGGCCTCCACCGCCGGGGCGAAGCGTTGTGGAGCCGGCCATGGCTCCGCGACCCGAACGACCGCCGGCCGAAGCCGGCGCTCGTAGAGTTCGGGTTCGCCCGGAAAGCGCATACAGTCTCCGTTCGAGAACCTGCACGCAAGGAGAGACGATTCGATGCGATCCATGAGCCGCCCCCTGCTCGCCCTGCTCGCCGCCCTGCTGCTCGCGACAGCGGGAGCCGCAGCACCGGACCAAGCAGCGCCCGACGTCGCGGCGCCGCCGACCGTGCCAGCCGCGGCAGCGTCGCCGGCAGCGCCGGCCGAGCCGTCCGCCGCCGCGGTGCCGCAGTACACCATCCAGCAGTTCCTCGCCACCACCAGCATGTTCGGGTCGTCCTTCTCGCCCGACGGCGGCAAGCTTCTGGTGAGCAGCAACCAGAGCGGGATCTTCAACGTCTACGCCATCCCGGTCGACGGCGGACCGCCGCAGCAGCTCACGCACTCGACGACCGACAACATCCAGTCGGCCGGCTACTTCCCCACCGACGAGCGGTTCCTCTACACGAGCGACCGGGGCGGCAACGAGCTCGGCCACGTCTACGTCCGCGAGCTCGACGGCAGCGTGGGCGACCTGACGCCCGGCGACAAGCTCAAGGCGATGGCCGTCGGCTGGGCGCGCGACGACCGCGGCTTCTTCATCCTCAGCAACGAGCGCGACCAGAAGGTCTTCGACCTCTACGAGATCGACGGCAAGAGCTACGAGCGGACGCTCCTCTTCCGCAACGACGCGGCGTTCGACGTCGGCGCCATCTCGGAGGACCGCCGCTGGCTGGCGCTGGGCAAGAGCCAGAGCTCGACCGACGTCGAGCTCCACCTCCACGATCGCACCGGCGGCGAGACGCGCAAGCTCGCCGGCGGCGGCGGCGGCGCCGCGTACGCTCTCGAGTTCAGCCCCGACGGCAAGAGCCTCTGGTACACGACCGACGAGGGGAGCGAGTTCTCCTACCTCGCGCGCTACGACCTGGCGAGCGGCAAGCACGAGGCGGTGCTGCGGCCGGACTGGGACGTGATGTTCGCCGGCTTCTCGCACGACGGCCGCTATCTGCAGGTGGCGATCAACGCCGACGCCCGCACCGAGATGCGGCTCTACGAGGCGGCGACGATGCGGCAGATCGAGCTGCCGAAGCTGCCCGACGCCGACATCACCGGCGTCAGGCTCTCGCGCGACAGCCGCCGCATGGCCTTCTACGCCTCGACCGGGCGGGCCCCGAGCAACCTCTACGTCGTCGACCTCGGGACCCCGAACGCCCAGGCGCCGCGGCAGCTCACCGAGAACTTGAACCCGGCGATCGACCCGCAGCACCTGGTCGCGGGCAAGGTCGCGCGCTTCCGCTCCTACGACGGCACCGAGGTCCCGGGCATCCTCTACCTGCCGCACCAGGCCAAGGCCGGGGCCAAGCTGCCGGCGCTGGTCTCGGTGCATGGCGGGCCGGGCGGGCAGTCGCGCGTCGGCTACAGCGGCGCCGTGCAGTTCCTGGTCAACCACGGCTACGCCGTCTACGCCGTCAACAACCGCGGCAGCAGCGGCTACGGCAAGACCTTCTACAAGCTCGACGACCGCCGGCACGGCGAGGTCGACCTCGACGACTGCGTCGCCAGCAAGCGCCTGCTCGTCGAGACCGGCGTCGTCGATCCCGAGCGCATCGGCATCTTCGGCGGCAGCTACGGCGGCTACATGGTGCTCGCGGCGCTCGCCTACCGGCCGCGCGAGTTCGCGGTCGGGGTGGACCTCTACGGCGTCTCGAACTGGGTGCGCACGCTCGAGAGCATCCCCGCCTGGTGGGAGTCGTTCCGCAAGGCGCTCTACGAGGAGATGGGCGACCCGGCGACCGACAAGGACCGCCTGCGACGCATCTCGCCGCTCTTCCATGCCGACAAGATCGAGCGGCCGCTGATCGTGCTCCAGGGCGCCAACGACCCGCGCGTGCTCAAGGTCGAGTCCGACGAGATCGTCGCCGCGGCGCGCCAGCGCGGCGTGCCGGTCGAGTACCTGGTCTTCGACGACGAAGGGCACGGGATCAGCAAGAAGGCGAACCAGGAGCGGGCGTACTCGGCGATCCTCGAGTACCTGGACCGGCATCTGAAAGGAGCGCCCGCGCGAAAGGAGGTGTAGACTTTATGGAACCACGGGATGACGACGACGTGAACCGGCCCGGCTGGGTGGTGAGCGACGAGGGGAGCGCCGACAGCGCGCGTGACTTCGACCCGAAGCGGCCGGAGTGCGACGACGACGCGCCGGAGCCGCGCCGGGGGCCGGTGACGCACGGCACGCCTCTCGGGCCGGACGAGTACGCCCGGTTGAAGGAGAAGGCGAGGCGCGGGGGACCGGAAGACCGCGGCGGCCCCGCGCACCACGACCGCGAGCCATAGGATCTATTGGAACGGAGGGAGTCATGGCGCAGCGCGCGAAGGCTTCGAGGGGAGGGCGGAAGACGACGGCGCGGAAGGGCGCGGCGGCGGCGGTCGCGCGGGCCCGCGGCGGCGCCAAGAGCGCGGCAGGCGCCCTCCGCGGCGCCGCCACCGGGCTCGCCGCCGAGGTCCTGGGCGACCTCCCGGGGCTGCAGAAGGTGCGGACCGTCCTCCGCGCCGGCAAGGCCGCGCTCGGCGCCGACTTCGATCCCGGGGCGATGGCGATGGCCGCCGCCGCCCTGGCCGGCCTCACCGAGTACGACCGCCCGCGCCCGGCGAAGACCCGCTTCCCGATCGACCTCGCCGCCTACGCCGCGCTCAAGGGCCAGGCGCCGGCGGCCCGGCGGCTGCGCGCGGCGCTCACCGCCACCGTCGCCGCCGACCGCGGCCGCAAGAAAGCCGGGACCGTCTCGGCGGCGGTGGTGGCCGGCGCCGTGGCGGCGCCGCTCGGCCCCGAGGTGGCGGCGGCTCCCGGCACCGTCGGCACCATCGCCGGCATCGCCGACACGCAGTGGTTCCCGCCCGACTGCACCCTCGCCGCCGGCCCGCAGCACGTCCTGGCGTCGGTCAACTCCTCGGTCGCCATCTTCCCCAAGACCGGCGGCAGCCCGGCGCTGCAGCGCACGCTGACCGCCTGGTTCTCGAACGTCATCTCGCAGGCCAAGATCTTCGATCCCAAGGCGCTCTACGACCAGCACGCCGGCCGCTGGGTGCTGGTGGCGGTGGCGCTGGGGACGACCAGCAACACCTCGTTCTTCCTGCTCTCGGTGTCCAAGACCTCGGACCCGCTCGGCGAGTGGCGGAACTTCAAGCTCGACGCCACCAAGGACGGCACGACGCAGACCCAGAACTGGGCCGACTACCCGGGGCTCGGCGTCGACGCGCAGGCGCTCTACCTGACCGCCAACATGTTCCGCTTCGACGGCGGCTTCCAGTACGCGAAGATCCGCATCATTCCCAAGGACGGCCCCTACTCGGGCGGCGCCGTCACCTTCCGCGACATCGTCAACCTGAAGAACGCCGAGGGCTCGACCGCCTTCACCCTCCAGCCCTGCCACACCTACGGCGCGCCGCAGGTGCAGTACTTCGTCAACTCGCTCTTCCCCTCGACCAGCGTCCCGACCCGCAATCTCCTCTCGCTCTGGTCGCTGACCAACCCGCTCGGCACGCCGGCGATCGCGCGGCGCAACATCGGCGTCACCAGCTACGGCCTGCCGCCCGACGCGACGCAGAAGGGCAGCTCGACGCTCGTCGACACCGGCGACGTGCGCGTGCTCAACGCCGTCTTCCGCGGTGGGTCGGTATGGTGCGCGCTGACCTCGCGCCACGACTGGGGGGACGGCAAGAACGTCGCCGTGGCGCACTGGTTCCAGATCAACCCGACCTCCGGCGCGAAGATCCAGGAAGGGTTCTTCGGCGTCACCGGCCGGCATTACTACTACCCGGCCGTGATGCCCGACGGCAACGGCAACATGACGATGGTCTTCTCGCGCTCCGGCACGGCCGAGCACGTCAGCGCCCGCACCAGCGGCCGCCTGGCCGCCGATCCGCTGGGATCGCTGCAGGCGAGCGCCGACCTGCGCACCGGCGTCGCCCGCTACGTCCGCCTCGACGGCATGAGCCGCAACCGCTGGGGCGACTACGCCGGCATCGCCAACGACCCCACCGACAACCGCACGATCTGGTGCTACACCGGCTTCGCCGCGGCGGTCGACACCTGGGGGACGCACATCGGCGCGGCGCGGTTCTGACGTACAGCCGGCAGCCGGCGCATTGCCCTTCCTGACCGAAGGACCTGCTCGCGAATCCGCCCGGTCGCTGGTAGAACCGGCCCCATCCAAAAACGAACCAGCCCGATCCGAATGTGAACCAGCCCCAATCGGGACATAACCCGCCCGATCTGAATTCGAACCTGCCCGATTCAAATACGAACCTGCCCCAATCCAAGTGTGAACCCGCCTGATCCGAATACAAACCTGCCTGATCCAAATACGAACCAGTCCGATCCAAAGTCGAACCCGCCCAAACCGAATGCGAACCCGCCCGATTCAGATCAGAATCTGGCCGATTCAAGCCGGAACCGTCCGCTTCCGATCTCTATCCGCCTGGTTCAGCTTTCGTTTGACCAGCTTCCGGTCGGACGCTAGCGATTCAGCAGCCCGAGCCGCAGCACCTTGGCGACGTGCAGCGCGCGGCGACCGGGCGCTGGGCGGTCCTGAGCGACAACGTTGCCCTGCGCCTCGGCGACTTCCCCCACCTCGCGTCCCTGCAGGCCGAGCTTGCGGCGCTGGTCGCCGAGGCCAAGCGCCTGCAGGCGCGGCAGAAGAGGCAGATCGGGGTGCTCCTCACCAAACGAACATCGCGCACGGATCGCGGCGCGCGGCCAGGAGATCAAGGAGCGCATCCAGGATCACCTGCGCGGCCACCTCGGCACCACGAACAAGGAGCTGCTGCAGTTCGGCTTCAGGCCGCGGAGCGGCGGACCGCGCCGCAAGCGCCGCGCGCCGCGCTGAGGAGCGCCGCCGGCAAGCCGCGGCACGTAGGGTCGCAGCCGGCACCAAGCACCCGCCCGCTTCCCCCGCGTGGGCCCGGGCCTTGCCCCGCGGCGCTGACCATGTCATCATTTGGTAAATCACGGTCAATTCAATGGGAACGACGACTGATCAGCCGTCGACGCACGTCGTCATCTCGGCCCCGAGCCAGTGGGGGCAGCAGGCCTGCGATCACCTCCTCCATCGTGCAGTCGCTGATGGCGGCAGGGTAACCCTCATCGTCCCGCGCCGCGAGCGGAAACGCTTCGAGAGCTGGCCACCGACCATCCAGGAGTGGGAGGACCAGCCGAGCCTCAAGGCGGTCCTCGAGCAGCGCCGCGCCTCGGGACGACCGATCGACTACGTCTACGACGATCAGTGCAACCACCTCGCCGCAGAATTGATCTCGCAGCAGACTGCGCGCACGCATCTGACGGTGGGATACGTCACATCGAACGCCGACGAGCATTTCAACCACGCGGACTACCTCCTCCGCTTCTGTGAGCGGGTGCTGGTCGAGAAGCCGGTCTCACGGCTGTTCGACGAGATCCGTCCTGATGGCAAGTTTCCCCGCCTCGCCGCGAGCCTCCCGCCGGGGCGGTTCCTGGCGACCGCAGAGCACTTCCTGTTTCGGCCGGGAGTCACCAGGGCATGGCGGTCGGGTACCCTCCAGGGCTTTTTCGAGCGGCACCAGGAGTGTGATCTCCACTATGAGTTCCAGTTCGAGGAGCCGGAAGGCCGCGACGATCCCGCGCAGCGCCTCGGCGCCTACCAGGACGGGAGCATCCTCGACATCCTCGCCACTCATGGTCTCGGGCCGGTGGCTTGCCTGCTGCTGCCGTTCGTCGCGGCGGCGCGAACCGATTTCTACACCGGCCTCGTGTGGCGACACGTTCGAAGCTGGCAGGCGAAGGACCCGCGTGGCGGGATGCTCAAGATCCCCGTGCTCGCCGAGACGGCGGCAGAGCTCCACGGCCGCCTGAGCCTGTCGCCGACACGCACGCTCCACCTCCACCTCCGCAGCGCCAAAGGGTGCCGCGAGCGCTTGCGTTTCTTCAGGTTCTACTGCCCCGCCGGGAAGTGTCGCAGTTGCTTACCAGGCGTGCGCGAGGACCGGGTGAGGGACCTCGCGGCTCGTCCTTCGCCGCAGGGGACGAGCGATCTTTTCGTCGCGGTGTCTCTGGGATCGGCCGGCTACACGGTTTTCGACTACAGCGACGCCACGAGTCTCGATCGCCTCTTCGTCGAGGTCGCTGGCGGGTATCTCTCGGACCGCCGAGGCAGCAGCGTCTCCGAGGCGGCGAATGCGCAGGCCGCGATGCTCGACGCGCTCCTGCAGCCGGACTTCGGAGAGGAGGAGAAGCGACGCTTCGTGCCGGTCGAGACCGCCTGCCAGATCGTGCGCGCGGGCTTGCGGGCGCAGGGCGTCGCCTTCAACCGCGCGCGGGAGCCCTACTACGCCTGGGGCGAGGGACCGAAGTGGCCGAGCGAGCCGGCGAGCCAGACGCGGAAGAGCAAGCTCGTACAGCTACACAGCCTGACGCCCGGTATCGACCAGCTCGCGGACGTCCTGCGGCTGCGGGGCGATCGGCGCAGACAGCGACCCTACCACCGGGTCGTCACGGTGCTGGGCCCGGAAGGCGCGGGCAACAGCGACATCGCCCGCGCTTTGAGGGACTCAGAGCTCGCGGCCGAGAAGATCGACATCCCGCGCGACGAGGATTGGGAGCAAGGCAGCTCGGCGGCGGCCGAGTCGCACCCGCCGAGCGGCTTCACGCTCGAGATGGTGCTGCGAAAGCTGGCGTCCAAGCTCCACCTCTCCCTGACGACCGCCCGCCGGCCGGCCGAAGAGCTGCCGGCGTATCTGCGGAAGGTCAGGCAGACGCTCACCGGCACGGATCTCCTCCTCTTCAACGGTGTGGACCGCCTGTCGGCCAATGACTGGCACGTGCTCGTGCGCATCCTCAACGAGCTTCCCGCCTCCTATCGGATGATCTTCGTCACCAAGACCTGGGAGCGGGCGGGCGGCTTCGTCGTCCGCACCGAGGAGTTGATGAACTCGCTCCCCGGCCTGCTCGAAGGCACGCGGGCGTTACCCCTCGGGGATTACTTCCCCACTCCGGTCCCGGCCGGCGGCAGGCTCCGGAAGCAGTACGAGCGTCTATTCCGCGAGGAGGTCCTCCCGTTCAGCCGCGACAACCTCACGGTACGCCAGCAGGTCGCCTCCTGGGTCTTCTACATGGCACTCCCTGCGGCGTTGAGAAAAGCGGGTCTGACGCTGCCCGCGAGCCACTGGTGGGATCTGCGGCCGTACCCCGCGCAACCTCAGTGGGACCTGGTGCGGGAGTTCATCCAGGACGAGATCGCCAGTCTGGACCTACCCAGCCCGCTGACGGCCAACCCCGAGGCGTTCCTGGATCGGGTCAGCCGCCTATGCCTCGCCATGGTGAGTGACGCCCAACGCCAGGCGGTTCGCAGCCTGGCGACTGTCTCGGGAGAGATTCCCAAGCGCCTGGTCGACGAGGTCTCGCCTGGATTGTTCGACGAGCTGCGCGCGCTGCGGCCGGCGCGGGCGCTGTTCGAGATCGTCACGGAGGACCGTGCGCTCCTCTTCCCGCGGGTGCGCAAAGCCGTGCTCGAAAGCGAACCCGAAGATCTCGACAAGCTGCGCACGGAGATCGAGCGGCGCCGCCTCCTCCTGTCGCTTCGCCGTCTCCGCCTCGCCGCCCCCGACCGGGCGGTGACACGCGCCCTCGGCGAACAGATGATCCGGCTCCTCTATGGCGCGTCGCTCGAGACCCTCAACCTCGACGGAACTCCGTTCGAGTCGCTGTGCATGGAGCTGGTCGAAGAGCTAGAGACCTCAAGTGACCTGCACGGCGATCAAGCCGCCGGGTCTCTGATCGAGCTGCTGACAGACGAAGCCACTCTCACCAGGACGAATCTCGGGCTTCTCGCACGAGCCCGATTGACGCGGCTCAAAGGGTGGCTGCTCCGGGGCGCCGCAGGGGTGGACCCGGCACAGTTGCAAAACGTGGCGAAGGTCCTCGATCACGCTTATGCGCTGGCGCAGCATTGCGTAGAGCGCAAGGACGGCCTCGAGCGAACGCCGGATCTGCGCCGTGCCGGCGCCGATCGGTGTCCGCTTCCCGGGGAGGTCGGTCGCGACGGGTCGAGCCCGAGCCTCGAGACGCTGGTGTTGACGACCCAAGGTCGGGTGTTCGCTGGCATGGTGCAGAGCCGCTGGTGGCACCGCCTGCTCGGTCTCAAGACGACGCCCCACAGCAAGCCGCAGGATTGGGAGGCGTTCGTGACGCCGCGGCTCGAAGTCGGCACCGCCGGCCCCGGCGCCCTTAGAAGAACCCTTTGGGAGCTCTGCGAGGTCGGCATCGAGCAGCGAGGTCCGCGACCGCCCGAGCTGTCGCCGAAGGTTTTCGCCATCGCTCTACGCGCCCTCGCGCTCTATGTCGCGGGCCGCGAGACCGGGCCTGACCCGTTGCTCGCGGCGCGCCTCTGCCTGCGAGCGGCGAAAGAGAACGCGGGGAACGAGGACTGCCAAGCCCGCAACCTGATGGAGGCCGCTCTCTTCCTATCCGACGGAACCAAGCTCGCCGACGAATGGGACCTCGCCCCTGCAGGAACCAGCCTCACCAGAACGTACCTGGGCGACCGAGCGAAGGAGATCTTCGATCAGGAGCGTGATGTCCATCCCGGACTCGCCCCATATATCGACCTGCTCGATCTCATGGTCGAGTCAGGGTCCGCAGCGCAGCTCCTCGCCCATCGGAAAGAGCTCAAGCGTCTGGAGGCAGCGTTCGAGCGCACGGGTGATGGGTACTTCGGGCAGCTCGTTCATGACCTGAGAGCGGCGGCCAGCGGCTCGGCAAGACGATCCCGTCTTCCAGTCGGTTCTGGGATCACGGACCCGAAGCCAGAGGCGACCGCGAACGTCGTCAACCGTCCAGCGCCAGCCGCAGCACCTCGGCCACGTGCAGCGCGCGGCGACCGGTCGCCTGGCGGATCTGCTCGCGGCAACTGAAGCCGTCGGCGACGAGAAGGGTGTCCGCCGCGGCCGTCCGGACGGCCGGCAGGAGCACCCGCTCGCCGCAGCGCTGCGACACCTCGTAGCGCTCCCCCGCCTCGAAGCCGAAGGAGCCGGCCATGCCGCAGCAGCCGGCGTCGAGAACCTCGACGGCGAGGCCGAGGCGCGAGAGGACTTCCTCTTCGGTCTTCGTTCCCCCGAGGACCGCCTTCTGGTGGCAATGGCCGTGGACCACCGCCCGCCGCCGGTTGAGCGCGCCGCCGCCGCTTTCCCCGCCCTGATCGCGGGCGAGAAGATCAGGTAGGAGGAGGGTCTGCGCCGCCAGCCGCCGCGCGTCCTCGTCGCCGGCGAGGAGGTCGACCAGCTCGTCGCGGAAGACCGCGGCGCAGCTCGGCTCGAGGACGACGACTGGGGTGCCGGCGCGGACCTCGTCGCGTAGGGCTGCGACGACGCGCTCGAGCAGGCGCTTCGCCAGGCGGAGCATGCCGTAGTCGTAGAGCGGGCGGCCGCAGCAGAGGACCCGCGGCGGGACCGCGACCTCGTACCCGTGCGCCTCCAGCACCTCCACCGCCGCCTGGCCGACCTCCGGGTGGAAGTGATTGGTGAACGTGTCCGGGAAGAGGAGCACGCGACGGCGGGCTGCCCTGCCTGTTCCTTTCTCCCCCCGCCCGGCCCACCACCCGCGGAACGTACGCCGCGCGAATTCCGGCGCCTCCCGCTCCGGCGCCACCCCCGCCGCCGCCTTCGCCACCGCCCGCAGCCCGCGCGCGTGGGTCAGGAAATTCGCCAGCCGCGGCGCCCGCGCCGCCGCCCTTGCCCACCAGTGGATCAGCCCGAAGGCGTACGCCGACCTGGGCCGCAGCCGCGGCCCCGCGTAGTAGTGGGCGAGAAACTCCGCCTTGTAGCTCGCCATGTCGACCCCGACCGGGCACTCGCTCTTGCACGCCTTGCAGGCCAGGCAGAGGTCCAGCGACTCCTTGACGTGACCGTCGCGCCAGCCGCCCGCCACCACCTCGCCCTGGAGCATCTCGAAGAGCATCCGCGCCCGCCCGCGCGTCGAGTGCAGCTCCTCGCCGGTCGCCATGTAGCTCGGGCACATGGTGCCGGCGTTGGTCTTGCGGCACTCCCCCACCCCGACGCAGCGCAGCGTGGTGCGGGCGAAGCTGCCGTCGTCGGCGGCGAAGGCGAAGTGGGTGGAGAGGCGCGGCGGCGCCCAGGAGGTGCCGAGGCGGAGGTTCTCGTCGAGGCGGTAGGGATCGACGAGCTTGCCCGGGTTCATCCGCCCCTCGGGGTCCCAGATCGCCTTGAACTCGCGGAACGCCCCGACCAGCTCGGGGCCGAACATCTTCCCCAGCAGCTCACCGCGCGACTGGCCGTCGCCGTGCTCGCCCGACAGGGACCCGCCGTAGCGCAGCACCAGGTCGGCGGCTTCTTCGACGAAGGCGCGGAAGGTGCGGATGCCGCCGGCGGTCTCGAGGTCGAAGTCGATCCGGGTGTGGACGCACCCCTCGCCGAAGTGCCCGTAGAGCGTGCAGCCGTAGCCGAAGCGCTCGAGGAGCGCGCGCAGCTCGCGCAGGTAGCCGCCGAGGACGTTGGGATGGACGGCCGCGTCCTCCCACCCTTCCCAGGCGTCGGGAAAGCCGGGCACGCGCGCGGTGGCGCCGAGCGCCGCCTCGCGCACCTTCCAGACCGCCCGCGCCTCCTGCCGGTCGGTGAACAGCGTGCACGCCGGCCCGCCGCCCTCGCGGAGCGCCGCCGCCAGCCGCTCGGCGCGCTCCGCGGCCTCCTCGCGCGTCGCGCCGCCCATCTCGACCAGCAGCCACCCGCGGCCGTCGGGCAGGAGCTTGATGTTCTCCGGATGGAGCCGCTTCCGCTGCATCGCCTCGACCAGCACGTCGTCGATCCCCTCGAGCCCGATCGGACCGTGCTCGAGGACCGCCGGCACCGCGTCGGCGGCGGCGTAGACGTCCGGGTAGCCGAGGACCGCGAGGACGCGGTGCGGCGGGCTCGGCACCAGCCGCAGCAGCGCCTCGAGGACGGTGACGCAGGTCCCTTCGGAGCCCACCAGCGCCCGCGCCAGGTGGCAGCCGTTCTCGGGCAGCAGCGCCGGCAGGTTGTAGCCCGAGACGCAGCGCGGGATGTCGGGATAGCGGGTGCGGATCAGGTCGGCGTAGCGGTCGCGGAGCGCGCGCAGCGCGCCGTAGATCGCGCCGCGCCGCCCGCCGCCGGCGACGATCGCCGCCAGCTCCTCCTCGCTCGTCGCCCCGACCCGCAGCCGCGTGCCGTCGTAGGTCAGGACCTCCAGCTCCTCGACGTTGGCGTCGGTCTTCCCCGACATCAGCGAATGGACGCCGCACGAGTTGTTGCCGATCATGCCGCCGAGCGTGCAGTGGTTGTGGGTGGCCGGGTCGGGGCCGAAGGTGAGCTGGTGCCGCTCGGCGGCGTCGCGCAGGGTGTCGAGCACCAGGCCGGGCTCGACGGCGGCGCGCCGCGCCTCCGGGTCGAGCGCCCGGATGGCGTGCAGGTGCTTGGTAAAGTCGAGGACGACCGCGACGTTGCAGCACTGGCCGGCGAGGCTGGTGCCGCCGCCGCGCGACAAGACCGGTGCGCCGTGCTCGCGGCAGACGGCGACGGTCGCCTCGACGTCCGCGACGGTGCGCGGGACGACGACGCCGATCGGCACCTGACGGTAGTTGGAGGCGTCGGTCGCGTAGAGGGCGCGGCTGCCGGCGTCGAAGCGCACCTCGCCTTCGACGCGCCGCCGCAGCGCGGCGGCGAGCCCCGCCGCGAGCAGATCGGTCAAACCAGCTCCTTCACCTCGTCGGCGAGCACGGTAGGCGCGATCTTGCCACGGTTCGGCTCCGGCGCCCGCCACCCGCAAGTGGCACTCTACTTGCTGCTCTGTTCGAGCTGAAAGTTCGGCTCCTCGCGGCCGATCTCACCACACAAAGGAGGGAACACGATGCGACCGCAGTTGAAGGCGTGGCCCTTCACACTCTTGGTCCTCGCGCTGCTCGGCGCTTGTCTGCCAGGGCCGAAGACGGTCAAGACGAACCCTGCCGTCGACGCCGAGCAGACGCGGATCGCCTACGACGCCCGCACCGAACACTACGCCCAGGAGCTGTTCGAGGAAGGCCGCGAGGTGTTTCGCTACGACAGCTTCGGCAGCGAGGACTTCTGGGGCGGGCAGCTCCGCCTGCACGAGGCGATCCTCGGTGAGAAGCAAGGCGGCGTCGGGCCCGGCCTGACGCCGAAGCAGGCGCTCGAGGCCGGGCTCAAGGTCGACGTCGGCAAGCTCCCCAAAATCCTGTCCGAGGCGATCCAGCAGACGGCCGTGAGCCTGGAGAACCCGGAGACCACCGTGGCGCTGCTGCGCGCCCACTCGGTCGTGGGGGTCAAGGGAGTCTTCGAAGGCGAGAAGATGGTGAGCATCGGGCTCACCTGCGCCTTCTGCCATTCGACAGTCGACGACTCCTTCGCCAAGGGGATCGGCGCCCGACTGGACGGCTGGCCCAACCGCGACTTGAACGTCGGCGCGGTCGTCGCGCTCTCCCCGACCGTGAAGCCGTTCGCCGACCTGCTCGGCGTCAGCGAGGCCGACGTCCGGAAGGTGCTCCTGAGCTGGGGGCCCGGAAAGTACGACGCCGAGCTCAACCAAGACGGCAAGGCGTTCCGGCCGGACGGCAAGTCGGCGGCCACGGTCCTGCCCGCGGCCTTCGGGCTGGCCGGGGTCAACCTCCATACCTACACCGGATGGGGCTCGGTCACCCACTGGAACGCCTACGTCGCCAACACGCAGATGCACGGCAAGGGGACCTTCTTCGACCCGCGGCTCGACGACCGCAAGCAGTTCCCGGTCGCCGCCAAGGCGGGGCACGGCAACATCCGCAACACTCCCGACCTGGTGACGCCGAAGCTGGCGGCGCTGCACTACTACCAGCTCTCGCTCCCCGCCCCCGAGCCGCCGGCGGGCTCCTTCGACAAGGAGGCGGCAGGCCGGGGCAAACTCCTCTTCGAGGGCAAGGCGCAGTGCGCCACCTGCCACGTGCCGCCGCTCTTCGTCGAGCCCGGCTGGCCGATGCACACCGCCCAGGAGCTGGGGATCGACGACTTCCAGGCCAGTCGCTCGCCCGACAAGCGCTACCGCACGACACCGCTCCGCGGCCTCTTCGTGCGGGCGAAGGGAGGCTTCTACCACGACGGGCGCTTCGCGGACTACGCCGCGGTCGTGGACCATTACGACCGGCACCGCCGGCTGCGGCTCACCGCCGAGGAGAAGCGGGATCTCGTCGAGTTCCTGAAGTCGCTCTAGAAGACGACCGCGAACCGCTCCGCGTCCTGGCGCTTGAAGTCAATGCCCAGGCCGGGGCGGGAGAGGTCCGGCCGGAGCGCTCCGCTGCGCGGCGCGAGGGCGCCGTCGAAGAGCAGCCGCTCGATGCGCACATGGTCGTGGAACCACTCGACGTGGACGGCCGGCGTCATCGCGCAGCAGGGGTGGGCGTGGATCGACGGCGCGGTGTGCGCCGAGAGCGGCAACGGCGCCGCGGCGCAGAGCGCGCCGACGCGCAGGAACTCGGTGATGCCGGCGCAGCGCGTGGCGTCGGCTTGCAGCACGTCGACTGCGCCGGCGTCCAGCATGCGGCGGAAGTAGACGAGGTCGTAGCCGTACTCGCCGGCGGCGATCGCCATCCCGGCCGGCGCGCGGTCGCGGAGGTGGCGCAGCCCTTCGAGGTCGTCCGAGGAGACCGGCTCCTCGAACCAGGTGACGCCGCAGTCGGCGACGGTCTCGGCGAAGGCGAGCGCCTGCTTGCGGGTGTAGGCGCCGTTGGCGTCGACGAACAGCTCGGCGCCGGGCCCGATCGCCCGCCGTGCCGCGCGCACCCGCTCGGGGTCCGCCGCCGAATCGCGCCCGACCTTCATCTTGAGGCGAGAGATCCCGTCGGCTACCCAGGCGCCGAGCTGCTCCTGGAGCTGCGCGAGCGAGTACGAGGTGAAGCCGCCGCTGCCGTAGACCGGAATTTCGTCGCGCACCGCACCGAGGAGAGTGACGAGCGGCAGCCCGAGGAGCTTGGCCTTGAGGTCCCAGAGCGCGACGTCGACGGCGGCGATGGCGGTCGAGGCGATCCCCGGCCGCCCGAGGTTGCGCACCGCCGCCACCATCGCCTCCCAGGCCGCCGGCACCGCCATCGCGTCCACTCCCGCGACCACCGCCGCCAGCCGGTCGCGGACGAGCCGCGCGGTCGCCGTGGCGGCGTAGGTGAAGCCGAGGCCGCGCTCCCCCGCCGCCCGCACCTCGACCAGCACCAGGGTGGTCGAGTCCCACGCGAGAGTGCCGTCGGACTCGGGGAAGTCGGTCGGGACGGTGTAGGCGGCGACGTCGACCCGCTCGATCGGCGCCGCGGCACCTCGCCGCAGCGCCGCCGGTGAGAGCGGCTCCACGGCCGCCGCCGGCGGCGCGACCTCGCTCATCGGCGAGACTCCCAGCTCAATCTACACCAGCTCCTTGACCTTGTCGGCGAGCACGGTGAGCGCGATCTTGCCACGGTTCGGCTCGCCCTTCGCCAGCGCCTCGGCGAGCTTCGCCGCCTGCTTGGCGGAGACCTTCGGCGGCTCGGGCGGCTCGAAGGGATCGACCACCGCCTCGACCAGCACCGGGCCCGGGGTCGCCAGGGCCTCGGCGAGGACGTCGCCGCAGGCCTGCGGGTCGTCGACCGAGAAGCCGCTGCCGCCGCAGGCGCGGGCGACGCCGGCGAAGTCGATCGGCTGCAGCTCGCAGCCGTACTCGGGATTGCCGAGGAAGACCATCTGCTCCCACTTGATCATGCCGAGCGTGTTGTTCTTGATCACCACCACCTTGATCGGCAGCTCGTACTTGACGGCGGTCGCGAACTCCGCCATCAGCATCGAGAAGGCGCCGTCGCCGACGAAGGCGACGCACTGCCGGCCGGGGTGCGCGATCTGGGCGGCGATCGTGTAGGGGACGCCGTTGCCCATCGAGGCGAGGGTGCCCGAGAGCGAGAACATCTGTCCGCGCCGGGCGCGGATCTGCCGCGCGAACCAGGTGGCGACGGTGCCCGAGTCGCAGGAGACGATGGCGTCGTCGGCCAGGAGCTTGCCGAGCTCCCAGGCCACGACCTGCGGCTTCATCGGCTTGCCCGGCCGCGTGCCGCGCTCCTCCATCAGCTTCCACCAGTCGGCCATCCGCTCCTGCGCCCTGGCGATGAAGCTGCGGTCCTCGTTGCGCACCAGGAGCGGCAGCAGCCGCTGCAGCGTCGCCTTGGCGTCGCCCACCAGCCCCACCTCGACCGGGTAGCGCAGGCCGATGCGCAGCGGGTCGACGTCGATCTGCGCTCCCCGCGCCTGCCCCGGCGCGGGCAGGAACTCCAGGTACGGGAAGGAGGAGCCGGCGATGAGCAGCGTGTCGCACTCCTCCATCGCCTCCTGCGACGGCCGGGTGCCGAGGAGGCCGATGCCGCCCGTCGTGTACGGGCTGTCATCCGGCACCGCCGCCTTGCCGAGGAGCGCCTTGACGATCGGCGCCCCGAGCCGCTCGGCGAGCTGCTCGAGCTCCTCGCCGGCGCCGAGCGCGCCGCGCCCGGCCAGGATGACGATCTTCCGGCCGCCGTTGAGCAGCTCGGCGGCGCGGTAGAGGTCCTCCTCGGGCGGCAGCGTCACGCGGCGGGCGAAGACGCCGGACTCTTTGCCGGCGGCGGCGCGCGGGGACGGCTCGCCGTCCTCCTGCTCCTGCAGGTCGACCGGGAAGTTGATGTGCGCGACGCCGCGGTAGGCGAGCGCCGCGCGGCAGGCCAGGTGCGCCACCTTCTCGACGTGCGAGACGCCCATGACGCGGGTGTTGTAGACCGCCACGTCCGCGAACACCCGGTCGAGGTCGACGTCCTGCTGCGCGAAGGTGTCGATGAGGTCGTGGTAGTGGTGGCCGGTGATGGCGAGCACCGGCTGGCCGTCGAGCTTGGCGTCGTAGAGGCCGTTGAGCAGATGGATGCCGCCCGGCCCCGAGGTGGCGAGACAGACGCCGAGCCTGCCCGTGTACTTGGCGTAGCCGCAGGCCATGAAGGCCGCCGCCTCCTCGTGCCGCACCTGCACGAAGCGGATCTCCTCCCGCCGCCGCCGCAGCGCCTCCATGATGCCGTTGATGCCGTCCCCGGGCAGCCCGAAGACGACCTCCACGCCCCAGCCGTGGATGGTGTCGATCAGGATGTCGGCCGCGGTCCGTCCCATGCGCGCCTCCTTTCCACGCTCAGGGACGGGAACGGCTGCAAGGCGGGTGCCGCGAAATCTCCACGTCCGTCCGTCCATGCCCTCGGACAACGGGAAAGGAGGCAGTCATGGCATGTGGAGGACCTTTCGTAGGGCGGGCGGGCGAGACCTTTCGCTTCTGTCTCACGGACGGGGAGACGGTGTGCGCCGGGCAGCGGGTGGACACGGATACCACGACCCGCGCGACCATCGGCGGCCCGATCCGCTACACCGACCAGGAGCTGCGGCAGTGCGTCACGTGGCAGCTCGAGGAGGGGAAGCTGTACAGCCTCCTGCTCCTCTGCGTCCCGCCGGGCTCCACCATCAAGGCGCGGCTCACCGTCAGCGGTCAGACCTTCGAGGACGAGTGCACCGTGGGCGGCAGCGGCAGCGTGGGTCCCTGGCTCATCTTCGTCGCGTCGTCCGCGGCCGCGGACGACGCCGCGGCAGAGCCGGGTGAAGGAGGTGACGCGTGAGGACCGGCGCCAAGACGACGACTCCTCTCCTCGCCCTGCTGCTGTTGTCGGTAGCGCTCCCGGCGCTCGGCCAGGGCATCGCCCCGCCGGCGCCGCTGCCGGTGCCGGAGGCAACCGAGACCTTCTCGCAGTACCTGCAGCGCCTGACCAACCTCCGCGCCGGCGCCGCCGCCGACGCCGACGCCGTCGAGAAGGCGACGGCGAAGACGGTCGCCGCCAAGACCACGGCGACGGCGGCCCCCGAGGGCTTCGCCGGGCGCGTCAACGACTCCATCTCCGACTTCCTCCCCTTCTTCCAGTTCGCCGTCAACAGCGTCAGCACCAGCGAGGACGAGAAGTCGGTGATCCTGAAGCTCAAGCCGTTCGAGCTCGGCGGCTATGGTCCCGTCTCCGTGGCGGCCACGGCGACCGAGCCCGCCGTCTTCTCGCCCTTCGCGGAGACGATCCTCGAGCCGGCGCGCGAGGCCGAGGTGAAGCTCCTCCTCGCCGGCGTCGACGACTTCAGCGACGTGACCTGGACGGCCGAGTACGGCTACACGCGCCCGGCAAGGAGCTGGGACGCCGATCGCAAGCTCTTCGGCCGCAAGACGGCGACCTACAAGCCGCTCATCCAGGAGCTGCTGGCGGCGGCTCTCAACGAGGTCTTCCCCGAGCAGGCGGCCGAGGCCAGCGCCTTCGCCGCTCTCGCCCCCGAGATCCTGGTGCTCGGCCAAAAGATCCGCCCCGACGTGCGGAGCATCACCTTCGGGGAGATCCGCGATCTGATCGCCCGCGAGCCGACCGTCGGGTTCACCGAAGAAGATCTGAAGGACAAGCTGAGCAAGGTCGCCGACCGCTCGCGGGCGCTCCAGGACAAGCTCAGCGCTCTCAACCTCGCCAAGCTCCCGAACCTCATCGACAACCAGCCGCAGCTCGTGCTGAAGGCGTCGTACCGCGACGCCGACGAGGTCGTCGGCCCGCGCGCGCAGGCGTACACCCTGACCTACGAGATGGGGACGCGCAACCTCAACGCCGTGCTCGGCCAGTATCGGGCGCTACGGGCCGGCGCGGGCCCGGCAGCGGCCGCCGCAGCGGCCGCCGGCGACCTCCGCCTGCGCGCCTTCACCCAGGTGACCGCGGACGAGGTCGGCGCCAGCGAGGACCGCTTCGTCTTCTCGCTCACCTACAAGGACACCGACCCCTACTCCTTCTCCCACGACTACACGGAGACGGTCACCGCCCCGGAGACGCCGCCGCTCGAGGTGTCGCGGACCGCGAGCCTCTCGCTGCCCGGCTCGACCGAATGGGTGGGGCGCCTCACCTGGACGCGCTACCTGCGCAGCCCGAAGCTGCGGAGCACGGACCTGCCGCACGCCGAGGGAACGCAGGGCCTCCTGGCATCGCTGCCGGCCGATCCGGAGGAGAAGCCGCGCCTGTCGTTCACCCTGGAGCACTGCCAGGCCTCGGGGAATTCGAAGCTCCAGGACCGCACCGTCGGCCGGCTGACGCTGACCCTCCCCTCGGCAGGCAACACGACGCTGCCGATCAGCATCACCTACGCCGACAAGGCGGAGTTCCTGGGCCAGCAGGACAAGACCTTCGGCGCCCACATCGGGCTCTCCTACAAGGTCAAGGGCGGGGACTGATCAAGGCCCACGGGCCGACTGCGTAGACCGTTCATTGCGCGGAGTCGTCGCTGAAAGCGTGGCCATCTCGCGGACCCCGAGGCGCCTACAGGCAGGCGCTTCGGGGTCCGCCTCAGCTCCCGACGTCACCAGCCGAACGGTTTCAGGGAGGACGGACCGGCTCGTGGCCGCGTATGCTTCGGCTTCCGGCGCGTCCCAGCCCGAAGGAGGGCCTGCATGAACTTCCAGATCCGCGCCCGGCGAGCAGGCCTCCTGCTGCTCGCCGGGCTGCTGCTCACGCCCGGCGTTTTGCCGGCGGCGCCCGCCGCGCCCGGTCCAGCCGGACCAATCAAGCTCGTGGTCGTCGTCGCCGTCGACGGGCTCTCGTGGCCGCGGCTGGAGCGGTATCGGCCGTGGCTCGCGGCGGGCTTCGCGCGGCTGCTCGACGAAGGGCAGGTCGAGACCGCCTGCCACTACGGGCACCTCAACACCGAGACCGGGCCCGGCCACGCCTCGCTCGCGACCGGGGCGCCGCCGCGGGTGCACGGCGTGGTGGCGAACCGCTGGTTCGAGGCCAATCCGGACGGCTCCGGCGGGCTGGTCGCCGTCTATTGCACGGACCAGCAGCTCCCGCCGCACAGCAAGCC
Organism: Thermoanaerobaculia bacterium; assembly: GCA_044866775.1. Classification (GTDB taxonomy): domain Bacteria; phylum Acidobacteriota; class Thermoanaerobaculia; order Multivoradales; family UBA5704; genus DASUNQ01. Next base: position 36,873 of record JBIOUG010000174.1, read on the forward strand.
GCCGGCCAAGATCGCGGGGCCGGTCAAGCTGCGGGTGCCGACGCTCGGCGATCGGCTGGTCGAGGCGAGCCCGCGGTCACGGGTGGTTTCGCTCTCCGGCAAGGACCGGAGCGCCATCTTCCTCGCCGGCCGGAACCCCGGGCACGTCGTCTACTGGTACGACCGCGACAGCGGCCGCTTCACCAGCTCCGCCGCCTACGACGCCTCCGGCGACGCCGGCCGCGCCGCCGCGGACCTGGTGCGCCAGTTCAACGCGTCGCGGGCCGGCTGGCAGCTCCTGGCGCGCTTCCGCACGACCTGGAGCCCGCTGCCGGAGCCGCCCGCGGGGCCGGACCTGCCGCGCCCGGCGTCCAACCTGGCGCGCTTCCAGATGCCGGACCTCGGCATCGGCTTCGACCACGACCTGACCCGTGATCCGCGCGGCTACTTCAACGCCATCTATTTGAGCCCCTACCAGGACCAGCTCCTGACCGACCTCGCCCTCGCCGTTCTCGCCGAGCCGCGGCTGGCGCTCGGCGGGCGCGGCGTGCCGGACCTCCTCGCGCTCTCCTACTCGGCCCACGACGTCGTCTCGCACAACTTCGGCAACGAGTCGGCCGAGGAGCTGGACGCGCTGCGCCGGGTCGACCGCGAGCTGGGGCGGCTGCTCACGCGGCTGGATGCGATCGCCGCCGCCGAGCCGCGCGGCCAGGTGGTCCTGGCGCTCTCGTCCGACCACGGCTTCGGCGCGCTCCCCGAGGTCGTACGACGCGAGAGCCAGAGCCGCACCGGCGGGCGCCTGCTCGCCCCGGACACCACCTCCGACAGCCTCACGAGCGCCTATCCCAACGTCCAGGAACGCTTGAACGGCGCCCTCGCCGAGGAGCTGTGCCTGGCCCCCGGCGCCCAGCCCATCTTCGGCATCGAGGGCTGGACCCTGTCCTACGACCCGCGCCCGATCCGCTCGCGGCCGGACTGCGCCGCGCCGGAGCGGCTGCTGACCTTCGCCGACGTCGACCGCGTGCTCGAGACGACCGTCCGGCGCCTCTTCGGCGCCGAGGTGAGCGGCGTGCTCCTCAACTCCCGGCGCGAGCAGTGGCCGGCCGGCGAGGCCGCCGTGCCGTTCGCGCAGAACGACTTCGACGCCGAGCGGTCGGGCAACGCCTTCCTCGTGCCGCGCGAGAACGTGCTGATGGCCTTCGACGCCGCCCGCGGCTCGGGGCACGGCTCGCACTTCGCGTACGACACGCACGTGCCCCTGATCTTCTGGGGCGGGCCGTTCCGGGCGGGCGAGCGGACGACCGCCGCGGCGCCGTACGACCTCGCGCCGACCCTCGCCGACCTGCTCGGCATCACGCTGCCCGACGCCGCCGGCAGCTCGCGTCTGCCGGCGCCTTGAAGGCGGGGGCCTCGGGAGCCCCTCAGCCTACGATCCTGCGGGTCGACTCTGGACGGAGAGGATGTTGCCGTCCGGGTCCTTGAACCACGCGACCTGGAAGTCGCCCGCGGAGTGGACGTCGCCCTCGCGGGTGAGCCCCGGCATGTCGTCGTAGTGCTCGAAGGTCACGCCGTTGGCCTTCAGCTCCTTCACCGTCGCCTCGACGTCCGCGACCTCCCACAGCGCGGCGGTCCCCTGGTTGGTCCCCGCGAACTCCGAGCGATAGACGCAGAGGGTGCTGCCGTCGCTCCGATAGACCACCGCCTCGCTGGACGCGTCGCCGACTCGTGCGAGCCCCAACGGCCCTTCGTAGAACTTCGTCGCCACCTCCAGGTCCTTGACCGGGAGCATCGGCTGTACGGGTGCGTCTCCTAACATTGCGCTCTCCTTTCCACGCCGGCCCAGGCAGAACAGGAGGCAAGGAACGGGCCAAGGTCGCTGGATACGCTAAACTGACCGCCTCCTCGATGAACGACTCTCTCGACCTCTCGATCCTCGACGGGGGCAGCGAGCAGTTCGCGGTGCTCTACGCGCGCTGCGGCGGCGACATGGCGCTCGGGCGGCTGCCGTTCGGCGCCGAGCTGACGGACCTCGCGAGCTTCCGCGACCGCATCGAGCAGGCCGCCCGCGGCGTCGAGAGCCGCCCCAAGCCCGCCGACCTCGCCGACTACGGCCACCGGCTGTTCTCGTTCACCTTCCGCGACGACGACGTCAAGAAGGTCTACAACCTGCTGCCGCAGGGCAACGTCAGCATCCACATCATGAGCAACCAGGCCGAGCTACAGAAGCTGCCCTGGGAGTTCCTGCAGGAGCCCGGGCAGAGCCGCGGGCCGCGCCGCAGCCGCTCGGTGGTGCGCATCGTGCCGACGGTCGGCAAGCCGCCGCCGCCGCCCCCGCGCTTGGGCGCGACGGTGCGCGTCCTCTTCGTCTCGGCGGCGCCCGCCGACCAGGAGCCCGTCGACTTCCAGGTCGTCAAGGGGGCGATCGAGCGCGCCTTCCGCGCCAAGTGGCGGCCGGAGTGGTCGGAGCGGTTCACGATCGAGGCCGTGGACGGCGCGACGCGCGACAGCCTGCGCTCGGCGCTGGCGCGGCGCGACTACGACATCCTCCACTTCTCCGGTCACGGCGACGTCGACGCGCAAGGCCGGGGCCGCCTCCTGCTGGTCCACCGCAAGACCGGGAAGACCGACTTCCTCGATTCCGAGTCGGTCTGCAAGCTGCTCTGCGAGCGCGACCTGCGGCTGGTCATCCTGAGCGCCTGCGACACGGCCAAGGGGGACTTCCGCGACGACTTCGCCGTCGTCGCCCAGGCGCTCGTCCGCGGCGGCATGCCGGCGGTCATCGCCAACCAGATGCCGGTCAAGAACAAGTCGATCGCGCCCTTCGTCGGCGCCGTCTACGAGAGCCTGCTGGTGGACGGCGACATCGATCTCGCGGTCGCCGAAGGGCGCATCGCCCTCGACCTCGAGGCCGCGGCCCAGGACCCCGACACCGCCGCCATCGAATGGGGTATCCCGACGCTCTACCGCCACTACCGGGCGGCGCAGCTCTTCACGCCATGAAGCTGCCGCCGTTCACGCTCGTCCACGACCCGCGCGCGCCGCGGGGGCCGGAGGGCCGGCGGCGGCTGATCGCAGACTCCGTGCGCGGCGTCGAACCCGACCTCCGCGCCGATCTGCTCTCGATCAAGCCGGCGATGAGCAGCACGCTGCTCAAGAGCTTCGCCCTCGAAGCCGAGGCCCCGGCCCGCAAAGGGACGACCTCCGCCCTGCGCACCGTCGTCGGCGAGCTCAAGCGCCAGCCGCGGGTGGTGACCGCCGGCATCTGGGACCTCGACTCGCAGGTGGGCGAGCTGCCGGCCGTCGTCGAGCGGCTCAACGCGGCGCAGCCGGTGTTCGCGTTCTTCGAGGTGCAGGCGGCGCTGCCGGTGGGCCTGGTCAGCCGCCCGCAGCGGGTCGTCGCCTGGGCCGCCGAGCGCTCCGCGGAGCCGCTCGCCGCCGACGCGGTCGAGGAGTTCGAGAACAACATCATCTTCACCGAGTTCGCCGGCCGCGCCGAGCGGATCCGCCGCGTCCTCGGGATCGACTACCTGATCGGGATCACGCCGAGCATGATCGCCTTCGAGGACGACGTCGAGATCCACTGGAACTACTTCACGGGCTTCGCGGGCAAGATCGCCCTGGCGTCGACCTACGGCATGTACGACTACGCCCGCCAGGCCCGCCGGCCGTTCGAGGCCGCGGTGGCCGGGATCGTCGTCGCGCAGCTCCTCGTCGCCCTCGACTATCCCGCCCTCGGCTTCCACCCGGAGGTCCGCGGCTGCCTCTTCGACTTCAACGAGGAGCGCGACACGATCGTGAGATCCCTGCGCCGCGCCCGCATCGAGCCGGAATGCCTGGCGAAGATCCAGCCGCGCTACCGCGCCGCGGCCGAGGCCATGACCGCCGCGCTGCGCGCATACGACGGACCGAGGAACGACCAGCCATGAAGCAACACGCGATCTTCCTCCCCGGCATCATGGGCTCGGAGCTCTACTTGGACGACGAGCTGATCTGGCCCGGCAGCGCCGCGAGCCTCGTCTTCCCCTACAAGAAGATGAAGGAGCTGCTGCGGCCCGACCTCGCGGTGGGCGGGCTGATCCGCAAGTTCTCGATCTCCGAGCAGTACGACGCCGTCATCCGGGACCTCGGCATCTTCGGCTTCCGCGAGAAGGGCGGGAGCCTGACGCTCCTGCCCTACGACTGGCGCAAGTCGAACGTCGAAGCGGCGGGCAGGCTCGCCGACGCGGTCGACGCGGTCGCGGTGAAGCACGACGACGCCGAGGTCCTGCTCATCGCCCACAGCATGGGCGGCCTGGTGAGCCGCTACTACCTCGAATCGGGGAAGTTCGCGGCCCGCCCCGGCTTCGCCGCGGTCCGCTGGCTGATCACCCTCGGCACGCCGCACCGGGGCGCGCCGCTGGCGCTGGCCGCCGGCGTCGGGCTCGAGAAGCGGCTCTTCCTCAACGCCGAGCAGGTGCACCGGCTGGTCAGCGATCCGCGCTACCCGTCGCTCTACGAGCTGCTGCCGCCGCCCGGCGAGCCGTTCGCCTGGGACGGCACCACGGGCTCGCGGCTCGCGCCGCTCGACGTCTACCACGCCGACGTCGCGGCGAAGCTCCAGCTCGTGCCGGCGAACCTCGACGCGGCGCGCGCCTTCCGCGGCGGCCTCGACCCGGCGCGGCGCCCGGCGGCGGTCCGCTACTTCTTCTTCGCCGGCACCCGCCAGGTCACGATCACCGCGGTCAGCCTCGATCTCAAGGCCGCGCAGCCGGTGACCAAGATCGAGACCGACGCCGCCGGCGACGGCACCGTGCCGATCTGGAGCGCGATGGCCAACGGGCTCCAGGTGCGGCCGGTCGGCGGCGAGCACGGCACGATCTACAAGAACGAGGACCTGCGGCGGACGCTCGGCATGCTGCTCGGCTACACCGGAACGCTGGCGGCGGTCGAGCGGATCGAGGTGGCGGTGCGCGACCGCGTCGTCGAGCCCGGCGCGGTGGTCCACGTCGCGCTCACCGTCGCCGCCGGGACGCAGAGCATCGAGGGCGAGATCCGCCTCGCGCGGGCGGAGCTCGACGACACCGGCGCGCTCACCGGCTACACGCCCGTCGAGCCCACCTACCCGCTGCGCTACGAGGGCGTCACCACCGAGGGGATCAACGTCACCTTCGACGCCCCCGAGTACCCCGGGATCTACAAGGTCGCCTTCCACACCCCCGCCGGCAACCCGATCGGCGAGGACGACCTCTTCGTGCAGGAGCCCGAGGGCTAGGCCTGCCTTGACGTCGGCCCCTGACACCTCCTCTATCGCGAGATGGCAGTTCGGAGGTGTCCAATGCGCATTGGAAACGCGAGGGGAGTCGCCGCGCGGGCGTCCCTGCTCGGGCTCGCGCTGCTCGCCGCCGCCACGGCGGCGGTGGCCACCGAGCCGGTGTCCGGTCAACGCTCGGCGGAGAGCGTGAGCGTGCCGGTCGGCAGCCTACAGGTCGCCATCGACGCCCGTACGGGCCGGCTGCGGCAGCCGACCCCGGAGGAAGCACGGGCGTTGGCGCGCGAGCTGGCGCGACTGTGCCGGCCCGGCATGCAGGGCACCATAGCCCCCACCGAGCACCCTGACGGCACGATCGGGTTGACGGTGGGGAGCGAGCACACCAGCTTCTACGTCCTGCGCTTCGGGCCCGACGGCACGCTCGAGAGCGCCTGCGTGCAAGGCGCACACGCCGCCTCCGCGCCGGGCGTGACCGGAGACGTCGTCCGGGCGCTCGACCCGGCGGACGCCGCGGGCCCCACCACCTTCGACGCCTGTTCGCCGCTCACCGACGCCGCGGCGGTGGCGGGCAAGATCGCCCTGGTGGACCGCGGGACCTGCATCGCTCCCGTCAAGACGAAGCACGCGCAGAATGCCGGGGTCGCGGCAGTCCTCTTCGCCGACAACGCCCCCGGCTCCCCGGCCGGATTCCTTGGCGGCGTCGATCCGACGATCACCATCGTCACGGCGCGGATCACGCAGGTGGACGGAAACGCCATCAAGGCGGCGCTCGGCGGCGGCACGGTCAACGTCACCCTCGGCCTCGACATGACGCTGCGGGCCGGCACCGAGCGGGGCACCGGGCTGGTGCTCCTCAACGCGACCAATCCTCTCCAGCAGGGCACCTCGATCGTGCACTGGGACGGGGTCGCCTCTCCCAATCAGCTCATGGAGGCCGCGATCTTCGACGACGTGAGCCACCTCGTCAGCGCGGCCGAGGACCTGACACTCGCCGAGATGACCGACATCGGCTGGTTCTCGGACGGCGACGGCGTGCCCGACGGGCGCGACACCTGCCTTGGCTCGACGCCGACCGTAGTCATCGACACCTGCGACTCGGGCGTCGCCAACGACGTCTTCGCCGACGGCTGCACGATTTCCGATGCGGTCAACGGCTGCGCGGTCGGAGCCAAGAACCGCGGCGCCTTCGTGAGCTGCGTCGCGCAGATCACCGACGGCTTCAAGAAGAGGGGCCTGCTCACCGGCAGCGAGAAGGGCTCGATCCAGAGCTGCGCGGCGCGCGCCGACATCCCATAGGCCCGGGGGGGAAGGCTGCGGCCTTCTCCCTCTTGCCGGGCCGCCCGAGGGGACGCCGATGGCCGCCAGGAGCCACCGCATGCGCACCCCGTTGCTCGCCGCCGCCCTGCTCAGTCTCGCCCCCCCTCCCCACCCCCGCCGAAGCGCAGCCCTTCCTCCGGCGCGACGCCGTCGAACAGGCGGTGGCGCGCCTCACCGCGCATGGCGCGGGGGAGGTGTTCGGCTTTTAGCGGCGAAGCAGGAGCCCGAACGTTACGGCGGTGCCGCGCCTCGCGCTCGCGTCGGCGCCGCGTAGCGTGATGTTGTCGCCGGGGATCGTCACGTCCTGGTCGCAGGTGCCGGTGAACTCGACGACGAGCGGCCGTGGGTGCAAGCCGAGAGCTTGGTCTAGAGTCATTCCCTGAGCGCAGTCGACCTGCACCGTGTGCGGACCGTCGGCCAACGCGGCGCCTCCGGACAGCACGAGCAGCCCGAGTGACAACGACCGACCGAAGTTCATGACGCCTGATCTCATGGCTCCTCCTTTGTGATATTGAAGGAAGAGTATAATTGATTTGAGTTTAACTTAGCAAGGTATTGGCAAACCTCCGCCCCCATGCACGAGACCGCCCGCCCGGCCGCGGCGATCGAGGACCGCTACCCGCTCGCCCCGCTCCAGCAGAGCATGCTGGAAGAGAGCCTCGCCCACGCCGCGGCGGGAGGCCGCGTCGGGCTGCTGCAGCTCATCTGGAACCTGAAGGAGCCGCTCGATCTCACCGCCTTCGAGCGCGCCTGGGGGCGGGTCGCCGACCGCCACCCGATCCTGCGCACCCGCCTCGTCTGGAGCGGGCAGCTCGAGCCGTTCCAGGAGGTGGTCCGCGGCGCTCGGCCGCCCTTCGCGACCCGCGACTGGAGCAGTCTCGCGCCCGAGGAGCAGGAGCGGCGCCTCCAGGCGTTTCTCGTCGAGGACCGCGAGCAGGGGCTGGCGCTCGACCGGGCGCCGCTGCTACGGGTGACGGTGGCGCGCCTCGCGCCCGATCGCCACCGCGTCGTCCTGACGCTCCATCACACCACCTTCGACGGCCGCACCTTGCTCGCGCTGGTGCAGGAGGTCTTTGCCTTCTACGACGCCGGGCGCGCCGGCGGCGAGCCCGAGCTGCCGGCCCCGGGTCTCTACCGCGCCTATGTCGAGTGGCTCGCCCGGCAAGACCGGCGGCGCGCCGCCGAGTTCTGGCGCGCGGCCCTCGCCGGCATCCACGAGCCGACGCCGCTCGGTATGGACCGCCCGGTACCCGCCCGTGCCGGGCGCGCCGACGCCGCCGCGCCGGCGGTCTGGTTCTACCGCGACTTCCAGGTCTGGCTGAGCGAGGAGACGACGAATGCGCTGCTCGGCCTCGCGCGCGAGCTCGACGTGACGCTCAACACGCTCTTGCTCGGCGCCTGGTCGCTCCTGCTGTCCGGCGCGAGCGGCCGGCGGGACGTCCTCTTCGGCGTGGTGCGCACTCACCGCGGCGCGCTGCCCAACGGCGCGGCGATTCTCGGGCCGGTGATGAACTCCGTTCCCTTCCGCGCCACCGTGGACCCCGAGCCGGACGTCGCCGGCTGGCTGCGCGGCCTGCGCGCCCACTGGCTGGCGATGCGCACCGGGGACTTCGCGAGCCCGGCGGAGATCCGCGACTGGAGCGAGCTCGATCCGCGCGCCCCCTTCTTCGAGACGCTGGTGCTCTTCGAGACCCACGAGCTGACCGAGCGCTTGCGCCGGCTCGGGCCGGCATGGCAGAACCGCTCCTTCCGCTTCGTCCGCCAGTCGCGGGTGCCGCTCAGCATCTACGGTTACCTCGAGCGGCGGCTGGCCCTCAAGGTCATCTTCGATCCCGAACGCTTCGAGGACGCGACCATGCGCCGCCTCCTCGGTCACCTGCAGGCCGTCCTCGAGGCCATGCCGGCCGCCGCCGGACGGCGCCTGGCGGAGCTGCCGCTGCTCACTGCCGCCGAGCGCCATCAGCTCCTGGTCGAGTGGAACGACACGGCGGGCGCCGCCGGGGCGAGCCCTGTCCATCGCCGCTTCGAGGAGCAGGCGCGGCGGGCGCCCCAGGGCGTCGCCGCGGCCGATCCGGGCGGCGCCGTCACCTACGGCGCGCTCGACCGCAGCGCCAACCAGTTGGCCCGGCTGCTCGCGGCGCGCGGCGTGGGCCCCGGGACGATCGTCGGCGTGCTGCTCGAACGCTCGGTCCTGGAGGTGGAGGCCCTGCTCGCCGTGCTCAAAGCCGGAGGCGCTTACCTGCCGCTCGAGGGCTCGGCGCCCGAGCGGGTGGAGGCGATCCTCGAGGACGCGGGCGCCGGCCTGCTGTTGACGCTCTCGACACTCCTGCCGCCTCTGCGCTTCGCCGCCGCGCGCACGCTCTGCCTCGACCACGTCACGGCCGAGCTCCGCGCTCAGCCCGCCACGCCGCCGCCGGGCGAGACGCTGCCGGAGCAGCCGGCCTACGTCATCTACACCTCCGGCTCGACCGGCCGTCCCAAGGGCGTGGTCGTCCCACACCGCGGCCTGGCGAACCTCGTCGACTGGCACCTGGCGGCTTTCGGCGTCTCGCCGGCCGACCGGGCGAGCCGCCTTGCGGGGCTCGGCTTCGACGCCTCGGTCTGGGAGCTGTGGCCGAACTGGAGCGCCGGCACCGCCGTGCTGCTGCCGCCGGAAGCGGTCCGCTCCGACCCCGAGGCGCTGCGCGACTGGCTGCTCGCCGAAGGGGTCACGGTCGCCTTCGCGCCGACGCCGATGGCCGAGCGGCTGCTCGCGCTGCGCTGGCCGGCCGCCACGCCGCTGCGCCTCCTCCTCACCGGTGGCGACGCCCTGCACGGCCGCCCGCCGGCCGGCCTCCCCTTCCGCCTGGTCAACAACTACGGCCCGACCGAGAACAGCGTCGTCGCCACCTCGGGCGCCGTCATTCCGGAGGCTGCAGCAAGCGCCGAGAGCGGCCGCCCGCCCGCGATCGGCCGCCCGATCCGGAACGTGCGCGTCCAGCTCCTCGACCCGGACTTCCGGCCGGTGCCGATCGGCACGCGCGGCGAGCTGTGCATCGCCGGCGCCGGCCTCGCGGACGGCTATCTCGGCCGTCCGGAGCTGACGGCGGCGAGCTTGGTCCCCGATCCCCACGGCGCGCCCGGCGCGCGCCTGTACCGCACCGGCGACCTCGCCCGCTTCCTCCCGGACGGCGAGATCGAGTTCCTGGGCCGCCGCGACGCCCAGATCAAGCTCCGCGGTTTCCGCATCGAGCCCGGCGAGATCGAAGCGGCCCTCGGCCGCCATCCCGCCGTCCAGGCATGCGCGGTGGTGGCCCGCGCCGGCGAGCGAGCGGATGACAGGCAGCTCATCGCCTTCGCCGTAACCAGCCTCGCCAGCGCCGTTGCGGACGCCGAGCTGTCGGCCTTCCTGCGCGGCAAGCTCCCGCCCTACATGGTTCCGGCGCTCTACGTCCGGCTCGACGCCCTGCCCGTGAACGCCAGCGGCAAGGTGGACCGCAGGGTGCTCGAAGAGCGGGCGGCGGGCGACGACGACGGTGCGCGGGAGCACGTGCCACCGGCCACCCCACTTGAGCGGCTGCTCGCCCAGATCTGGGAGGAGGGGCTGGGGCACGGGCCGGTCGGCCTACACGACGACTTCTTCGCCCTGGGCGCTCACTCCTTCCACGTCATGCAGGTCGCGGGGGCGCTCCGCGACCTCTTCGTCCGCGACGTCCCGGCGGACCTCGTCTTCCTCGCCTCGACGGTGGCGCGGCTGATCGACCAGCTCTTCCCGTCGTCCGAGGAGCGCGACGCGGCGGAGGCGATTGCGGTGCGGCTCCTCGACGAGAGCGACGGCGCGACCGGGCCACTCTCGGCAACCCCCGCGCGCGGCAGCGGCCGGGCGCGTTTCCAAGGCGAAGGTCCATGACTATCTGGCGAAAGCCTCGCGGCGCTGCCGCTGCCGATCGTCGTCGAGCAGATCGAGTTCTTCACCATCGGCGGCGGCATCCTCGCCGCCTCGCTCACCTTCGTCTTCACCGATTAGAACGGCCAGCCGACGGACGTCAACGGCGACAACTACCTCGACACGGCCTCAAACGAGGTCTACTACAACGACACCTTCGGCGATCCGAACGACAACCGCCCTGCTCGCCTCGAGAGCCGGTGGGAACGTGGTACGATCCCGGCAACCGCTGGCCCACATCAACGACCGCTTCATCCGGTGGAGGTGCTCATGCGCTCGGCCCTTCGCAGCATCTTCCTGATCGCCATGGCCTTGTGTGCAGCCGCGCTTGTCGCACAGTCAACGACGGGCACCCTCGTCGGCACCGTCACGTCCGACGCCAAACCGCTGCCGGGAGTCACGGTCACCGTCACGTCCCCCGCCCTGCAGGGGAGCCGAACGACCGTGACCGGCGACGCTGGCGGCTACCACTTTCCTGCCCTTCCTCCAGGAGACTACACGGTTACTTTCGATCTCGAGGGCATGCAGAGAGTCGACAAGCGCGCCGTCGTCAACCTCAGTCAGACGGCCCGTGCCGACGTCGAGATGACGCTCACCAGAGTGGCCGAAGCGATCACGGTCACGGCATCGGCGCCGCCGGCGGTCGAAACGACCGAGATCGCGGCGAGCTTCAATGCCGAGACCGTCAACCAGCTCCCCACCGGCCGGACGATCGACGACATCGTGGCTCTCGCGCCGGGTGTGACGGAAGCGGGGCCGAACGACCAGATCACGATCTCGGGATCGATGTCCTTCGAGAGCCTCTTCCTGGTGAACGGCGTGGTGGTGAACGAGAACGTCCGCGGACAGCCGAACCCGCTCTACATCGAGGACGCGGTCCAGGAGACGGCGGTCCTCACCGGCGGGGTCTCGGCGGAGTTTGGCCGGTTCACCGGGGGCGTGGTCAGCACCGTGACCAAATCGGGAGGCAACGAGTTCTCCGGGTCGCTTCGCGATTCGTTCACCAACGACGACTGGACGGAAAAGTCTGACTTCGTCGACCAGCTCGACCCCATCGACGATACCAACAGCGTCTATGAAGGAACCCTGGGCGGGCGTATCATCCGCGACCGCCTCTGGTTTTTCGCGGCGGGGCGGTTGGAAGACCGCGAGACCGGCGCCCAGACTTTCGACACCAACATCCCCTACGACACCACGCGGGATGACCGCCGGATCGAGGGCAAGCTCACCGGGCAGATCACGCGCCAGCACACGCTCGTCGGGTCCTACATCGACAGCGACCTGGAGCGGCAAAACTTCGTCACCTCCGGCCGCGTCGTCGACCTGCGCAGCCTCTCTTTCCGCGACGACCTCCGGGAGCTCCGTTCCCTCCATTACAACGGCATCTTCACGGATCGCTTCCTCGTGGAGGGTCAATACAGTGAGATGGACCACGCGTTCGCCCTCGGGGCCAACACCCGCGACTTGATCGAGGGCACTTTGCTGCTCGACGCCAACACCGGCCGGCGGATGTGGTCACCGACCTTCTGCGGCAGACCGTGTGGGTTCAAAGAGCGGAACAACGAGAGCTGGCTGGGAAAGGCCTCTTATTTCCTCAGCACTCGGGCGACCGGCAACCACAGCCTCGTCGGGGGCTTCGAGGAGTTCCATCAGAAGCGCAACGAGAACAATTTTCAATCCGGCAGCGATCTTCGCATCCACGGCAACTTCATCTATTTCGGAGAGGACGTCTTCTTCGGCGTGGATCCAGACTCCAGCGAGATCGAGTGGGATCCGGTTCCCGCGTTGTCGAGGACTTCCGACTTCGCCACGCGCTCGTGGTTTCTCAACGACAAATGGGATCTGAACGACCACTGGGGCTTCAACGTGGGAGTTCGCTACGACGAGTCGTTCGGCACCGATCAGGCCGGAAACAAGACTGTCGACGATAGCGCCTTCAGTCCGCGCCTGGCGGCACGCTACGACCTGCGCGGCGACGGCAAGCACCACTTCAGCGCCACCTATGGCCGCTATGTCTCCAAGGTCGATCAAGGACCTGCCGACAACACTGCCACCGCGGGCCGCTACGCCTCCTACTACTGGGATTACAAGGGCCCGGTGATCAACCCGAGCGGAACGCCGCGCGACCAGCTCCTCTCGGTCCCCGAGGTCATCCGGCAAGTCTTCGCCTGGTTCAATTCCACCGGCGGCACTTCGAATCGGGACCCGAACCTTCTCAACAGCGCCCACATACCTGGAGTCACCCTGCGTTTCGACGGGCCGCTCGCGGCGCCGTTCATGGATGAATACACTCTGGGCTACGCCGTGGCCCTCGCGGATGGCGGCTATGTGCGCGCCGATTACATCGACCGGACCTGGGGAGATTTCTACGTCGTACGGCGGAACCTACAAACCGGAAGGGCGACGGATCCGAACGGCGATCAGTTCGACCAAGGAGTGATCGAGAACAGCGACGCGAACCTGAGCCGCGACTACCGCGCGGTTCAGCTCCAGGGTCGCTACCGGCCCCTGAAACGGCTCTCGATCGGTGGCAATTACACCTGGTCAAGGTTGCGCGGCAACGTCGAGGGAGAGACCCCGAGCTTCGCCACGAGCCTGGACAACGACCCCTTCATCAATCGGCCCGAGTACCAAGATTTCGAACAGAACAACCCGGCCGGCGACCTCGGCCCGGACATGCGCCACCGCGCCAACGTCTGGGTGCAATACGATCTGCCGACATGGGCGGGGCACTTCAATTTAACGCTGTTGGAGCGGTATCACTCGGCGCTGCCCTATTCAGCCATCGGCTCGATCGACGTGCGGCGAGGAACGTCGACGGGGCCTGCCAACGGCGTGGTGAACCCCGGCTACGTGACCACGCCTTCCTCGGTGACCTACTTCTTCAGCGACCGCGGCGCCTTCCGCCTCGACGACATCACCTCGACCGACCTGGGCGTGAACTGGTATTCGCCGCCGCTGCGCGGCGTGCGCCTCTTCATCGAGGGCGACATTCTGAATCTGTTCAATGCACAGGGAGTGGAAGACCCGGACTTCGTAGACAAGACCGTGCTCACCCGCCGTCAGGCATCATGTCTCCAGACGGGCACGACCCAACGCTGTCTGCCCTTCAACCCGCTGGCCGGCGAAGTGCCTCAGGAGGGCGTACACTGGCAGAAGGGGCCCAACTTCGGGCTACCCACGGCGGCGGAGGCCTACCAGCTCCCCCGTACCTATCGCGTCTCCCTCGGTTTGAGGTTCTAAGCCTTACCGCGCCGCGCGCTGGCGCCAGCGCGCGGCGCCTTGGTGGTCCGCGAACGCCTCGAGGGTTTTCGCCGCCAGGAGAAACGCCCCGCGGTGCGGGTTGTTCCGCGCCATCTGCTCGATCAGCTCGTGCGCCTCCGCGCTCTTGCCCTGAATCATGAGGATCACCGCCAGATTGGCATAGGCCTGCAGGTGCTGCGGGAAGCTCGCGATCTCACGCCGGAAGGCGGCGGCCGCCTCCTCCGGCCGATCGAGGCGCGCCAGCAGGTCGCCGCGTAGATAGTCCGCTCCCTGCAATCGCCGGACACCGAGCTCCCCCGCGCGTCGCTCCGCCTCTTGGACCCTCCGCAGCGCCGCATCGAGCTTCCCGGCGGTCCGCTCGACGTCGGCGAGTAACAACAACGTTGCCGGCTGCCTGTCGCCGCGCTGAAGGGCGGATTTCACGTGCTCCTCTGCGGCCTCGAAGCGCCGTTCTGCGAGCGCGATCCGGGCGAGGAGCTCGTTCGCTTCGCGGGGATTGGTGGTGAGAGCGAGGCGGGCATGGGCCGCGGCCGCAGCGGTCTCGCCGCGCTTGAGATGGGCGAAGCCCAGGGCGAGCGCGAGATCCGGCGAGAAGCGCTCGGCGTGAGCGATCGCTGACCGATAGGCCTCGATCGCTTCGTCGTAGCGGCCGGCTTCCACCAGGATCTCTCCTAGCTTCGACCACACATCCAGGAGCTTCGGATTCTCTTGCAGTAGGCTCCGCAACGCCGCGATCGCCTCATCCAACCGGCGCTCGTCCGCAAAGCGGAATGCCGCCTTGATGCGACCGAGGCTCTCGACCTCGTCGCGCGGGTTCGGCAGCGGCCCCGCCCCCCGCTCCCGCGGCGTTCCCACGTATCCCAGAGCGGCCAGCTTCTTGGCGTCCTCTGGGTCGATCTCGCCGATCGTCGCGGCCCTTGCGGGATAGGCCTGCATTTCCCGTCGCAGCCGTGACGCCGCTCGACGCTCGATCGTGATCAGATTCCTGGCTTCGCCGGGATCACGCTCCAGGTCGTAGAGCTCGGGACTGGGCGCTTCGATGTATTGATAGCGGCCATCGATCAGCGACCGCAGCTCGCTCCAGCCGAGGTGAATGCGCGGATAGAGCGTCTCGGAGTAGATGGGACGAGCTTCGCCTCCGTCGTCGAACCACGAAGCCGGGTGCGAAGGCACGGCGATTCCGACCAGACTCAGCACTGTGCCGAAGAGATGCGCCAGAGGCGTGGGCCGGCTGATCGAATCGGCCCGGTGCGAGCCCGGCAGCTTGATCAGAAGCGGAACCCACAGCGCCTCGCGATACAGCAGAATCCCGTGCTGGTCTTCGCCGTGGTCCCACAAGCCCTCGCCGTGATCCGACGTGAAGATGATGATCGCGGGATCGTAGAGCTCAGAAGCCTTGAGCGACTGGACCAGCTCGCCGACGATGGCATCCGCAGCGGCGATTTCGCCATCGTAGGCAGCCGGGTAGCGGCTCTTGAACGGCTCGGGCGGCTCGTACGGGGCGTGCGGCTCGTAGAGATGGAAGAAGAAAAAGAAAGGCTGCTCGCGGTGCTGCAGAATCCATCCCAGCGCGTGCTTCAGCGTCTCGCCGCCCGAGCGCTGGTGCTCGCTCGTCGCGCCCGCCGTCGCGACCGCGATGGAGTCTTCGTAAAAATCGAAGCCGTCATCGACCCCGGTGTCGGAGCGCAGAACGTAGGACGACACCGCGGCGCCCGCGGCATAGCCCCGATCCCGCAGCTCCTCGGCGAGGGTTCTGAACCTTGCTCCTTCGAATCGATAGCCGATGTTGTTCCGCACCCCGTGTTCGGTGGGCAGCAGCCCGGTGAACATCGAGACGTGCGAAGGAAGCGTCATCGGGCAATGGCTGTAGACGCGCTCGAAAAGGACCGAGTCGCGCCGCAGCCCGTCGATGTTGGGTGTTTCGACTTGGCGGTAACCGTAGGCCGGAAGGTGGTCCGCGCGCAGGGTATCGACCGAGATGAGGATCACCGGCGCGCCCGGGAAGCGTTCCGGTGAGGCGTCGCGCCCGCAGGCAGTCGCCAAGAGCGCGGCCGCGATCACCGTGCCACGGAGGCTAATCACTGGAGCGCCGCCGGCCTGGCCGCCGGCTCACGGCGTGGCGAGGATCACATCGGCGATGCGGTCCACCGTCGGTCCGAGGAAGTTGTCGTTCCGGTTGGTGAGCATGATGATCGTGAGCCGCTCGTCCGGGTATCGGGCCAGGTAGGTGCTGAACCCGATGGTCTCGCCGTAGTGCCAGATCTTGCGCGCCCCCCTGTGCGAAGCCACGTACCAGCCGTAGCCGTAGCCGTAGCCGCTGCCGGGCTGGTCCGATGTGGGCATGCCCGCCTGGAAGGCCATCGCCAGGGTCTTGGCCGGCAGGAGGCGCGCGCCGTGCAGAGCCTGGTCCCAGCGCCACAGGTCCTCGACCGACGAGTAGATGCCGCCGTCCCCCAGGACCGAGCTGGTGAGGCTCTGGTCGGTGCGCTCGAAACGGCCGTCCTTCTCGCTGTACCCGTAGGCCCGGCGCGCCACCTCGGAGATGCCCTTCTCGTAGGCCACGGTGCCGGCCATACCCAGTGGGTCGAAGACATTCTCCTTCAGGAACCGGGCGAACGACCGGCCGGAGACCTTCTCCACGATCAGGGCCAGCAGGGCGTAGCCCGTGTTGCTGTAGCGGAACTGGCTGCCCGGCGCAAAGTAGAGCTTGTCCTGCTTGCCAACCAGGTCGAGCACGTCCTTGTCCTTGACCGGCACGGTGGTGCTGGGCGGGATGAGGTCCTCGTAGTCGAGGAGCCCCGACGTGTGCCCGAGCAGGTGGCGCACCTTGACCCCGTATGCGGCCTTGGCGAAGCCGGAGAAGAAGCGGGTCAGTGGATCGTCGAGCGACAGCTCTCCTCGCTCGGCCAGGAGGAGCACGGCCATGGAGGTGAACTGCTTGGTGACCGAGGCCAGCCGGAAGTTGGTGGCCGTGGTGATGGGCGTCTTTTCCTCGAGGTTGGCCAGGCCGAACGCCTTGCGGTAGAGGACCTTCCCGCTCTGCGCCACGAGCACGCTGGCGCCCGGCGCGCCGGCGCGGCCGTAGTCCTTCAGGATCGCGTCGAGCTGGGCAGGAACCGTGGAAGCAGCGGCGCCCGTCGCGAAGAGGAGGATTATGAAAACACCGGCAGCGCTGGAGTGATTTAGGCTGGAGGCGACGGGCGGATTCGAACCGCCGTATAAGGGTTTTGCAGACCCTCGCCTTACCACTTGGCTACGTCGCCTGAAGGGAGTGAGATCTGGAGCGGGAAACGGGACTTGAACCCGCGACCCCAACCTTGGCAAGGTTGTGCTCTACCACTGAGCTATTCCCGCTCACTCGGGAGCGGGAAGGATACCGGCGCCCCCGGGGGCTGTCAAGGAAGCGGCGGAGGGCCGAGACAAGCTCCGCCCGTACAAGGGGTTGGAGAATCCCGACGATTCCTAGCCCTCGACGGAGAACGCGTCGCGGACCAGTGTGTATTCCCAGCCGGCGGCGGTCCACTCGAGCCCCAGGACGTCGAAGCGGCAGGCACCCGAGAGTCCCGAAAGCGCCAGGTGGAGGGAGGCCGCCCGCGCGAGCCGGCGGCGCTTTGCCGGGGTGACCGCCGCCAGCGCCGGGCCGAAGTCCTGGCGGCCGCGCGCCTTGATCTCGACGAAGCAGAGGATCGCGCCCTCGCGCGCCACGACGTCGATCTCGCCGCCCCGGTTCACCACGTTGCGTTCGAGGACGCGGTAGCCCTGGCGCTCCAGCCACTTCACGGCCGCCTCCTCGCCGGCCCTCCCCTTCCCCCGCGTGTGGGGCTGCCCGTGGAAGTCGCGAGACCCGATCGCCATGCCGCTCCAGCCCCTCTCTCCACCCAGATCCTTTTCTTCTGTTGGCCTTCTCAGGTTGACTTCTGCCGCTTCCAGCGTGGCCCCTGCGGCGTGTCCTCGACCACCACCCCGCGCTCGCTCAAGGCGTCGCGCAGCCGGTCGGCGGCGGTCCAGGCGCGCGCTTTGCGCGCCGCCTCGCGCTCCGCCACTAGCCGCTCGACCTCCGGGTCGGCCGCCGCCTGCGCTTCGTCGCCCTCGCCCCACTCGTCGGCGTCGAGGACGCCGAGCACGCGGTCGACGTCGGCCAGCGCCTCGATCACCCGCTCGTGGTCGCCGGCGCCGAGCCGCCGGTCCTCGATCGCCACGTTGACCTCGCGCACGAAGCGGAAGACCGCGGCGAGCGCCTCGGCGACGTTCAAGTCGTCGGCCAGGGCGCCGGCGAAGTCGCACTGCAGGGTCTCGGCCGAGCCGGCGAGGGCACCGATCGGCTCGCCCGCCTCGCGGCTGTGGGCGAGGCGGAAGAGCATCTCGTCCACCCGGCGGAGCGCCGCCGAAGCGGCGTCGAGCGATTCCCAGGTGAAGTTGAGCTTCTGCCGGTAGTGGACCGAGAGCAGCAGGTAGCGGACGGCGCGCGGCGAGGCGCCGCGGGCGAGGACGTCCCCGAGCGTATACTGGTTGCCGAGTTTCTTCGACATCTTCTCGCCGTCGACGATCAGGTGCTCGGCGTGCACCCAGTGGTTGACGAACGGTTTCCCGGTTGCCGACTCGCTCTGCGCGATCTCGTTCTCGTGGTGCGGGAAGATGTTGTCGACGCCGCCGCAGTGGATGTCGAAGGTCTCGCCCAGGTACTTCATGCTCATCGCCGAGCACTCGACGTGCCAGCCGGGGCGGCCGCGTCCCCAGGGCGAGTCCCACGCCGGCTCCTCGGGCTTGGCGGCCTTCCAGAGCGCGAAGTCGCGCACGTCCTCCTTCTCGTACTCGTCGCTCGCCACCCGCTCGCCGCGTCGTACCTGCTCGAGGTCGAAGCCGGAGAGCCGGCCGTAGTCGGGGTCGGCGGCGATGCGGAACCAGACCGAGCCGTCGGCCTCGTAGGCGAAGCCGCGCGCGAGCAGGCGCTCGACGAGCGCGATCATCTCGGCCACGTGCTCGGTGGCGCGCGGGTAGCGCTCTGCGCGCTCGACGTGGAGCGCGTCGAGGCCGGCGAGGAACGAGGCGACGAAGGGCGCGGTGTAGTCGTCGAGCGAGAGCCCCGCGGCGCGCGCGCCGTTGATCGTCTTGTCGTCGACGTCGGTGATGTTCATCACCTGCGTCACGCGGTGGCCGAAGTAGCGCAGCGTGCGCCGCAGCAGGTCCTCGAAGAGGAAGGTGCGGAGGTTGCCGATGTGGATCTCGTTGTAGACCGTGGGGCCGCAGGTGTAGAGCTTGACCTCGCCCGGCACGATGGGCCGCAGCGGCGCCCGCCGCCGCCCCAGGGTGTTGAAGAGGACGAGCTGCGGCGCGGCCTTCCTCACTGGCGGACCTGCGCCGTGCCGGCGACCCAGGTGACGCCGGCGAGCGGCGTGCCGTCGGGCGCCACGGCGCTCGGCGCGACGAAGGTGAAGCTGCCGCTGCCGGCGGCGCGGGCGGTGAACTGGAGCGTCAGCAGCGTCCCCGAGCCGCTCATGCCGGCGACGGCGCCGAGGCGCGTTAAACCGACGACCAGGTTCCCCGCCGGGTTCTCGACCGCCTGCAGCGAGGTGGTGAAGGCGCCGCCGGCCGAGAGCGCCGATCCCTGCGTGACGCCGTCGTAGCGCAGGACGGTCTCGGGATAGCGGAGGTCGAAGGACATGCCGTAGAGGTTCTGCACTGCGCTCGCGCGCAGCTCGAGGACGAGCACCGTCGTGCTGCCGCCGGCGCCGGTCGCGAGAGCGACGCTGTTCTGCCCCGCGGTGCCGGACTGCGTGAAGGTGATGCCCGGCTGCGGCGGCGGTGGCGGCGGCTGAGTCGGCCCGCCGCCGCCCCCCCCGCCACCGCAGCCGGAGCCGGAGCCGAGGGCGATGCCGGCGACGGCGAGCAGCGACGCGAGGTGCCGTCTCACGCCACCACCTCGTGCGTCTCGGCGAGCTTGCGGAGCTGCCGCTTCACCCGCTCTTTGCGTAGGCCGCGCAGGCGGTCGACGAAGAGGATGCCGTCGAGGTGATCGACCTCGTGGCAGACGGCGCGCGCCAGCCACTCCTCGGCCGCGAACTCGAGCGGCTGCCCCCGGAGGTCGAGCGCCCGCACCCGGATGCGCCGTGGCCGCTCCACCTTCTCGGTCAGTCCCGGCAGCGAGAGACACCCCTCGACCTCGACCTCGCTCCCCTCGGGCGCCAGCACCTCGGGGTTGACCAGGACCTTGAGCTCCTCGGGCTCCTTCCCCACCGACAGGTCGACGACCGCGAGCCGCAGCGTCACGCCGACCTGCGGCGCCGCCAGCCCCACCCCCGGCGCGGCGTGCATAGTCTCCACCATGTCGCCGGCCAGACGCTGCAGCGCCGGGCCGAAGTCGGTCACCGGAGGGCAGAGCTGGCGCAAGACCGGGTCGGGATAGATGCGGATCGGCAGGATGGCCATGAATCGAGCGCTACCCGCCGCTCCTCAGCCGGCGCACCGCCACCCCCACGTCACGGTCGAGGTGCTGCTCGCGCAGCGCCTCGAGGAAGGCGCGCGGATCGGGGTTGCCGACCAGGTTCTGCTCCAGCCCCTCGCGGGTCAGCTTGAGGACGGTGGCCCCTTCGGCGACGCGGTAGGTCGCCGGCCAGGCGCCGTGCTCGAGCAGCGCGCCCTCGCCGACGATGTCGCCGGAGGTGAAGCTGCGCACGTTGAGCGGCTTGTCTCCCTGGCCGTCGACCACGGCCTCGAGGACGCCGCGCACGATGAGCAGGAGCTGCGCCTCGCGGCTCCCCTCCTGCGCCACCGTCTCGCCCTCCTTGAGGCGCACCAGCTCCATCGTCGAGAGTAGGCGCTTGAGCTGCTCGGCCGAGAGGCGCTGCACGAGGCGGCTGCCCGCGAGGTTGTGCCAGAGCCGCTGCAGCTCGACCGCCGAGGTCCCGGCCTGCTGGCCGCCGGCCTGGCGCAGCCCTTCGATCGCCAGCGCCCGCACCTGCTCCATGCTCTTCTCGCGCTGGTAGCGCTCGATCTTGAAACGGATCGAGGCGTCGAGCGGCGCCAGCTTCTGCGCCTTCGACAGCAGCGCGACACCCTTCTCGTAGAAGCCGTCCTGAGCGTACTCCTCGGCCACGAACGAGTACTCGTCGACCGCCTTGTCGTACTGCCTGAGCTGGGTGTAGACCTCGGCCAGCTTCAGGTGCGAGTGGAGGTCCTGCGGGTTGGTCTTGAGCTTCGCCCGCAGGCGCAGCTCCGCCTCCTCGTAACGCTCGAGGACGATCAGGTCGTCGATCGTGTACTCCTGCTGCGGCTGCTGCCCAGCCCCGCCGCCGCGGAACCAGCTCTTGAACGCCACGCTCAACGCCTCCCTCGGGAAGGGCCGCCCGGTGCGGCGCATACCCCGGCCCCCTGCGGCGCCGAGTGGACGCCGCCGACGTCTCTGGTGGACGCCGGGGCCGCCGCGGGGAGCGGCCATTATAGAGCCAAGTCGCCGCTAAAACTTGACGCGCCAAGCGTCTGGCGGCGCCGGCCGCCGCGCCGTCCCAGATGGCTCGGAAGTTGCTCTCCCGGGCCGGCGAGGTGTACCGTCACCGACGGAGGTTCCCGATGCGCACGCGTCCCCCCCGGTCGCTCCATGCCCTGCTGGTCGTGGCGGCGGCGCTCTGCCTCGCCGCGCCGGCGGCCGCCGATCACGACGACAGCTACGCCTACTTCCGGATCATCGAAGGGTCGGCGACGCTGACCCAGGCCGGCTCCGGCACGCAGGCCGCGGCCGAGATCAACCAGCCGCTGCTCGCCGGCGACCGCCTCTGGGTGCCGCGCAGCTCGCGGCTCGAGGTCGTGCTCTCCGACGGCAACCTGCTGCGGGTGGACGGCGACAGCGAGCTGCTCTTCGCGGGCCTCGCCGGCTCGCCCGAGAGCGACGACCGCGTCACCGTCGTGCGGCTCCTCGCAGGCGAGGTCCAGCTCGTGGTGCGCGACCGCGGCGGCGACCCGCCGCGGATCGACACGCCGAACGCCACCGTCTACGCCCAGGCCGAAGGCGTCTACCGCGTCGAGACGCAGACCGACGACTCGAGCCTGGTGGTGGTGCGGGAGGGCTACGCCGAGGTGGTGACCGAGCGCGGGTCAGTCGTGGTGCGCGACGACGAGGAGGCGTGGGTGCAGGGCGTGCGCGACGCCTACGCCGAGGTGCAATCGGCGAGCGCGCGCGACGGCCTGGAGCGGTGGGCGGCGCGCCTCGACGACGAGGTGCGGGGCGACCGCTACGCCTACCTCGACGAGGACCTGCGCTACGAAGGCTCGTCTCTCTCGCGCTACGGGAGCTGGGTCAACGTCGATCACTCCTGGGCCTGGCGGCCGCACGTCTCGATCGGCTGGCGGCCGTACTGGCAGGGCCGCTGGTCGCACACCCACCGCGGCGCGTTCTGGGTCTCCTACGAGCCGTGGGGATGGGTGCCCTACCACTACGGCACCTGGGACTACCTCCCGAGCTACGGCTGGATCTGGTATCCCGGCCGCGCGTTCGCGCCGGCGTGGGTGTACTGGTACTGGGGGCCGAGCTATGTCGGCTGGTGCCCGGTGGGCTATTACACCCGCTGGTACGGTCACCACTACCCCGGCTTCCGCTTCGGCACCTACGGCTGGATCCACGGCGACTGGGGCCTGTACGGCCACTGGAACTTCGTGTCGCACGGCCACTTCGGCCGCCGCGACCTCCACCACTGGACCCGCAGCGGGCGCGACCTGCGCGACACCAGGCCGGGCGGCCCCGGCCGCGGCATCCTGACGACGGACACGCGCCAGCTCACGCCCGACGACTGGAGCGATCCGGGCCGCGCCCAGGAGGTGCTGGAGCGCCGGGTCGCGGTGCGCCGCAGCGACGGCGGCGGCCTGCCGGACGTGACGCCGTTCGTCGAGCGGCGCCAGGACCTGCCGCCGGAGGTGCGCACGCGCGTCGTCGCCGAGCGCCCGGAGGGGCCCGACGGCAGCCCCTTGCGCCCGCTGACGCTCGGCCGCCCGCGTGATGACTCCGGCGAGCGCGGCGATGCCGGCCAGCGCCGGGTGATCTCGATCCAGCCGCGCGAGCCGCGCGGCGACGGCGAGGCCGGCGAAGGCTGGCGCGTGCGCGGCCGCACCGACAGCGGCGGCCCGCGCGTCGTCCCCTCTCGGCCCGACCGCACCGAGCCCGACGGCGACGCGAACGACGAAGGCTGGCGGGCCCGTGGCCGCTCCGACGACGACGACGGCGCCCACGCCATTCCCTCGCGCCCCAGCCGCCGCGATCCGGACCCTGAGCCGCCGGCGGCCGACCGCGGCGACCAAGGGTCGAACGACCGCAGCGACGAGGGCCCGCGCGTGCGCGAGCGTGACGATCAGGGCGACCGCGGCGACCAGGGCGACCGCGAGAGCGACGGCCCACGCGCTCTGCCGTCGCGCCCGAGCCAGCGCGACCCCGACCCTCCGTCCACCGACGGCGGCGACCAGGGCTGGCGCGTCCGCGGCCGCACCGACAGCGGCGCCGGCCCGCGCGTCCTCCCTTCGCGCCCCAGCCGCCCGCAGTCCGACGACGATGGCGACGACGCCTGGCGGGACCGCGGCCGCGGCAACAGCGGCATCCGCCCGGCCCCGCAAGTCGACCGCCGCCCGCCGGCCGACCGCTCGTACCGTTCGGTGACCCCGGACCGCGGCAGCTCCGCCAACGACACGCCGCGACCGCGCTACCAAACCCAGCCGCGCTACGCGCCGCCGCCGTCGAGCGCCCCGCGCCCCGATCTCCGCCCGGCGCCCTCCCGCCCAACCTACTCGCGCCCGGAGGCCCGGCCCGCGCCGCCGCGCTCGACCTACCAGGCACCGCCGAGCGCACCCCGGCACGTCTCGCCGAGCCAGCCCCGCTACTCGCCGCCGTCGAGCTCCCCGCGGCAGATCTCGCCGCCGAGCCGCGGCTCCGGCTCCTCCGGCTCCTCCGGCCGCTCCGCCGCCCCCCGCTCCCGCTCCTCCGAGCGCTCCTCGCCACCACCCGAGCGCCGGAGCCGCGACCGCGGCGACGGCTAGCGGCGGCTGGGCGCAGCAAGGGGCCGCGAGACCCCGTACAATCTCGCGGCCCCGCCCATGCGCATCGAGATCCTCTTCCGCCTGTTGTTCATCTTCTATTGCGTCGAAGCCGGCCTGTTTCTCCTCCTCGCGCCGTGGAGCCCGCTCTGGGACCGCAACGTCCTGCTGATCCCCTTCGCCGCCCTGCGCGGCCTCGCCCTCCACCCAGCCAGCCGCGGCGCCGTGAGCGGCTTCGGCCTGATCCACCTCGTCTGGGGCGCCCACGACCTCGACGCCCTCTTGTCCCTGCGCCGGTCCCGTGGCCCCTCCTGAGCCACGGCCCCACCGCCCCCGCCCCGGCTTCGCCCTCCTCGCCATCACCGACCGCCGCGCCTGGGGCGACGCCTGGGAGGAGGAGCTGCCGCGCTGGCTCCGCGCCCTCGGCGAAGCCGGCGTCGACGCCCTCCAGCTCCGCGAGAAGGACCTTCCCGACCGCGCCCTCTACGGCCTCGCCCGGCGCGCCCGCGCCGCGCTGCCGCCGCCGTGCCGCCTGCTGATCAACGGCCGCATCGACATCGCCCTCGCCACCGGCGCCGACGGCGCCCACCTGCCGGCCGACGGCGTGCCGCTCGCGCCGCTGCGGGCGCGCTTCGGCCCGGCGGTGCTCCTCGGCCGCTCGACGCACCGCGTCGAGGAGGTCGCGGCGGCGCGGCGCGAGGGCGCCGACTACGCGCTCTTCGGCCCGGTCTGGGAGACTCCCGGAAAGGGCGAGCCGCGCGGGCTCGAGGAGCTGCGGCGCGCGGCGGCGCTCGGGCTGCCCGTCTACGCGCTCGGAGGCATTACACTAGAGCGACTCGCGGCGGTGGCGGAGGCGGGCGCGGCCGGGGCGGCCGGGATCCGGCTCTTCCTGCAGCCGGCGGCGCTGGCCGCGGTCGTCGCGGCCGGCCGGCGCCTCTTCCCGGCGCGCCAGGAGGAAGCTTGAACGGACAGACGTTGACCGGCAGCGCCACCGCGGCCGCCGCCGCGCTCTCCGGCACGGACAAGTTCCGCTACCTGCTGGTGTCGCTGGTGGTGCTGGTCGCCGACCAGTGGACCAAGTGGCTGGTCGAGCTGCACCTGCCCCACCACACCGCCCACCCCATCGTGCCGGGCTTCGTCAACCTCACCCACATCCGCAACAACGGCGTCGCCTTCGGCCTCTTCGCGCGCGACGGCGGCGGCAATCCCTGGCTGCTGACGATCCTGGGCATCGTGGCGCTCGCCGCCGTGCTCGCCTACTTCTGGCTCGCCTCCTCGCGCGACCGCCTGCTGCTCGTGGCGCTGGCGCTCGTCGTCGGCGGCGCCCTCGGCAACCTCATCGACCGCGTGGCGAGCGGCGCGGTCACCGATTTCATCGACGTCTACGTCCGCAACCACCACTGGCCGGCCTTCAACGTCGCCGACAGCGCGATCTCCGTCGGCATCGTGCTCATGGCCTTCGACAGCCTGCGGAGCGGGCGCAAGCCGAAGCCCTGACCGGCGAAGGGGGCCTGCCCCCCGCCTCGACCTTCTCCTGGGCCGTCCCCGACGAGGCCGCCGGCGAGCGTCTGGACCGCCACCTCGCCGCGCGCCTCGAGCGCCCGCGCAACCAGGTGCAGCGCTGGATCGAGAGCGGCCTGGTGCGCCTCAACGGCGCGCCGGCCAAGCCGTCGTCGCCGGTGGCCGCCGGCGACCGTGTCGAGTGCGCGCCGCCGCCGCCCGCCGACGACCGGATCGTCCCCGAGCCGGCCCCCCTCCACATCCTGCACGAGGACCCGTACCTGATCGTCCTCGACAAGCCCCCCGGCCTCACCGTCCACCCCGGCGCCGGCCGCCCCACCGGCACTCTCGCCCACCACCTCCTCGCCCGCTATCCCGAGATGGCCGGCGTCGGCGGCCGCGGCCGCCCCGGCATCGTCCACCGCCTCGACAAGGACACGAGCGGCGTCCTGGTCGTCGCCCGCACTCCCGCCGCCTACGAGCGCCTCGCCCGCGCCTTCGCCGAGCGCGAAGTCGACAAGCGCTACCTCGCCATCGTCTACGGCACGCCGTCCCCCCCCGCCGGCCGCATCGAGGCACCCATCGGCCGCCACCCGACGCGCCGCAAGGAGATGACCGTCCACCGCCGCGGCCGCCCCGCCGCCACCGCCTACCGCACCCTCGCCGCCGCCTCCGGCATCGCCCTTCTCGAGCTCCGCCTGGAAACCGGCCGCACCCACCAGATCCGCGTCCACCTCAAATCCCTCGGCCACCCGCTCGTCGGCGATCCGACCTACGGCGAGGCGCGCTGGAACGCCCTCCCACCCCCCATCCGCCCACCCCTTCAGCACTTCCCCCGCCCCGCCCTCCACGCTTGGCGCCTCGCCTTCGCCCACCCGATCACCGGCGCGCCTCTCGCCTTCGAGGCTCCAGTCCCCGACGACCTACGCGACCTTTGGCAGGAGGTGAGCGGACTGGCCTTGCCTAGAGCAGCTCGCTGAGGTCCCGGCAAGGCCGCCCCTGCGACTCGGCGACCGGCTGCGAGGCGATGTGCCCCTGGTAGGTGTTGACCCCGGCGCGGAGGCCGGGGTCGTCCAGCACCGCCTGGCGGAAGCCCTTGTTGGCGAGCGCCAGCGCATAGGGCAGCGTGGCGTTCGTCAACGCGAAGGTCGAGGTCCGCGGCACCGCGCCCGGCATGTTGGCGACGCAGTAGTGCAGCACACCGTCCACGACGTAGACGGGGTCGGAGTGCGTCGTCGGCCGCGTCGTCTCGAAGCACCCGCCCTGGTCCACCGCCACGTCCACCACCACCGCCCCTTCCTTCATCTCCTTGAGCATCGCCCGCGTCACCAGCTTCGGCGCCGAGCGTCCCGGGATCAGCACCGCGCCGATCAGCAGGTCGGCCCGGCGCAGCGCGGCGATCAGGTTGGGGAAGTTGCTGGCCAGCGTCGTCAGCGTGCCGTGGAAGACGTCGTCGAGATAGCGCATGCGGTCGAGGTCGCGCTCGAGGACCGTCACCCGCGCGCCGAGCCCGAGCGCCATCTTCGCCGAGTTGATGCCGACGATCCCGCCGCCGAGGATCACCACGTCCCCCGGCGGCACGCCCGGGACGCCGGCGAGCAGCGTGCCGCGGCCGCCGAGGAACTTCTGCAGGTAGCTCGCGCCGACCACCACCGCCATCCGCCCCGCCACCTCCGACATCGGCGTCAGCAGCGGCAGCCGCCCCTCGCGGTCGACGATCGTCTCGTAGGCGATGCCGGTGACGCCGCGCTCGAGGAGCATGTCGGTGAGCTCGGGGAGGGGCGCCAGATGCAGGTAGGTGAAGAGCACCTGGCCGCGCAGATACGGGTACTCGGAGCGCACCGGCTCCTTGACCTTGATCACCATCTCCGCCTCGCCCCAGACGGCGGCGGCGTCCGTCGCCAGGCGCGCGCCGGCGCGCTCGTACAGCTCGTCGGCGATGCCGCTGCCGAGACCGGCGCCCTGCTCGACGAGCACCTCGTGTCCCGCCTGGACGAGCGCATGGACGCCCGCCGGGGTCATCCCGACCCGGTACTCGTGATCCTTCACCTCTTTGGGGATTCCGATCCGCACGTTATGACCCTTCCCCCTCGGCGTGCCCGTCGTCGACCTGCGGGCTCATCTCGACCTGGCCCTTGAAGAACGCGCCCTCGGCGATGACGATCCGCGGCGCCGCGATGTCGCCCTCGACCGCGCCCGAGGGGAGCAGCTCCACCCGCTCGGCCGCCTCGACCCGGCCGGTCACGCGGCCGCCCACCCGCACGGTGCGGCCGCGCACCGGACCGACCACCTCGCCCTCGGCGCCGACGACGACCGTGGCGTCGACCCGCACCTCGCCCTCCACCCGGCCGTCGATCAGCAGCTCGGTCGTCCCCGAGAGCTCGCCGCGCACGAGCGACCCGGGCGCGATGCGGGTGGCCCGTGCCCGCTCGCCCGCGGCGCCGCCCGCCGCCTCGGCGGCGCCGGACGACGTGCGGCTATCTGGGCGCCGGAACATCGAATGGGTGGCGGTGTGATGGAGCGGGCAACGGGACTCGAACCCGCGACATCAAGCTTGGGAAGCTTGCACTCTACCAGCTGAGTTATGCCCGCTCGAAGATCTCAAGCCGACCGAATGTAGCGGAGGGCGGCAAGGCGGTCAAGGGGCGCGAGGCCGCGCTATACTCCGCGCATGCAAGGTCCCGGTAAGTCGCGGGACGGCGTCGAGCGCCTCGACGGCCTCTACTTCTTTCCCGACCGCCGGGTCACCGCCGACGATCTGCGCCACATCCTCACCCAGGGCACCGTCGACCAGCGCGCCTGGGCCGTGTCGCACCTTCTGCGCTACGCCCAGTGGGACGACATCTGGACCTACGTCTCGCGCGAGGAGGTGCGGGAGATCTTCCCCGCGCTCGAGCTGCCCGAGAACCTCCGCTCGGCCTGGGCGCGGATGCTCAAGATCGAACCCGTCGGCACGGTCAGCTAACTCCCTTCCTTCGCCGGCTCGAAGACCACCTCGAAGAGCCGCGGCCAGAGCTTCCCGGTGACGAGGAAGGTGCCCGTCTCCGGGCGATAGGCGATGCCGTTGAGCACGTCGGCCCCGCCGCGCTCGAGCGGCGAGAGGAGGGCCGAGGCGTCCACGACCGCGCCGACGCGCCCGCTCGCCGGATCGATGCGCACGATCGAGTCGCTCCCCAGCACGTTGGCGTAGACCGCCCCCTCCGCGCACTCGAGCTCGTTCAGCCGCTCGACCGCCTGCCCGTCGAGCGTCACCGCCAGCTCGCCGACGACCGCAAAGGTCTGCGGATCTCGCAGCCTGAGCCGCGCCGACCCGTCGCTCATCACCAGCCGCCGCCCGTCGTAGCACAGCCCCCACCCCTCGCCGCTGTAGCGATGCTCGCCGCGCCGCGCGAAGGTATCCACGTCCCAGACGAGCGCCACCTCCTCCTGCCACGTGAGCTGAACCAGCCGATCGCCCACCAGCGCCAGCCCCTCGCCGAAGAGCCGAGACGGCAGGTCGACCCGCTTCTGCACCGTGCCGGTCGCCAGCTCCACCCGCCGCAGCGAGGACTCGCCGTACAGCCCCGTGCTCTCGTACAGCGCACCCCCGTGCCAAAGCAGCCCCTGCGTGAACGCCTTCGGGTCGTGCGGATACGCGGCGACGACGCGGGCGACCAGGCGCGCGGGAGCTACTAGTTGTTGATCGGCGAGAGAAGATGCAACAGATTCTGGGTAGGGAGAAGGAAATAGTTCAGGTGCCTGTGAGCCCGCAGGCGCCGGTGTAGCGCGGCCGTTGCCGGCGCTGAGCCACAACGCAGTGCCAAGCAGGGCAACCGCGAGAGCGCTCAGACCGATCACCCACACTTGCCTTCGCTGCCACTTCCGCGGCGCGGATCGGTCTTGTGCTGCGCGGTGGCGGCCCATCACCAACTGCTCCTCTGAGCCCTCTCATCTCCCTCGCTCAGAACGTGTGAAGGAATGCGGGCCGTCCTCCGAAAACGCCCGGGACGTAGACCGGGCGCTACGCTCAGGAAGACCGCGGTCGATCTGCCTCCCATGGAGCGCTCGACGTCGCCCGAAACTCCTTGGACCGTGCGGCCGTGCGGCATGCCGGGTCGGAGGCGGCGGAACCGGAGCGCGCCCCCTCGCCTGGTAACACCGTTGTGATGCACGCGCGTAGCGCGTGCGAACCGCAGGCCTGAGACCCCCACTACCGGCACCGCGAAGCGGCGCTCCTGTGGAGCCGCCTCCGGCCCGGCATGCCGCACGGCCACTGTCGGTGCCGCGCGGGATTCTTCTAGTTCTACTTCGACTTCACCCACCCCACGAACACCCACCCAACGTCTCCGGCATCGACATCGCACCACCGCCAATCGGCTGCCCCGGCGGCGGCGGCAGCGGCGCCGGGCCGCCGGTGGCCGTCTCCTCTTGCTCCCGCCGCAGGTACCGCTCGATCTGCCCCATCAGGTAGGACGCGTGCGCGGCCCGCGGGGGGATCACGCTCTCCGTCGCGTCGCGATGGGTCGCAGGGAGCAACTTGTCGCGGAGGCCGCCGAGCGCCGCCTCGACGCGCGCCGCCACCGCCGGCGAGGCTTCCGGGTCGCGCGCCAGCGCCAGCAGCGCGTGCACCGCCGACCCCTGCACCGCCCGCCGCACCTCCGCCAGCCGCTCCCCCGCCGGCGCCGCCCCGCCGAACGCCGTCTCCACAATCGCCGCCAGCACCTCCTCGAGCCCCGGCAGCGCCGCATCGCGCCGGTGCAGATCCACTAGCCGCGCCGCGCGCTGCGGCTGGAGCAGCAGCCCGAGCGTCATGTCCGCCGCGGTCGCGGCGGCGGCGAGCGGATCGAAGACCGGCTCTGTGCGCCCGGCGAACATCTCGCGGTTCGGCGGCTCCCCCGGCAGGCGCGGCGGCAGGAGCCGGAGGACCGCGTCGGGAAGATCGAGCGCCGCGGGATCGAGCGTCGCGAGCAGCGCCGCGAGCGCCCGCCGCTGCCAGGCGGCGTCGACCGGCGCCGCCGGCGGCTGGCCGTCGCCGCGCAGCGCGTGATGGTAGTCGACGCCGCCGACCAGCTTGGCCGCGGCCTCGAGCTGATAGCGGTGATGGAAATAGACCGGCGCCAGCACCTCCTGCAGCTTCGCGAGCGGCCGCCCCTGAGCGATGTTGGCGGCGCCGAAGTGGGCGAGCGCCACGCGCCGCACCGCCAGCGCCTGCTCGAGGCCGGCGGCCGGATCGGCGCCGTTGTCCCAGAGGTGCGCCAGCGGGTGCGCCGAGCCGGCCGGGCGCGCGTCCTCGTCGCTCAGGAAGAGCAGGCCGCGGTCGAGCCCGTCGCGCACGATCGCCG
>JBIOUG010000175.1:0-16542 GCA_044866775.1 Thermoanaerobaculia bacterium
CCAGGACCCCCCGACGGCAGCCAAGAACCCAAGCCGTAAACTGTCCACCAAATCGGGGCAGGTCCACGTGTCCTCCTGTCTGAAGCCGTTCGCGATGGCAGGCTTCTCGATAAGGCTGAGGATCAGCCGGATGCGGTGGCGACCTTTTGGGAACGGAAAGGCGAGTATGCCTTTGATGCGGCCAGGAAGATATTCCGAGTTTCGCGAGGTCACTTAAGTTGAGGGGTGCAGCTAGGGTGGCTGCTGAGTTGCTGTTCGGTCTGTGGGTCATCTTCACTCTTGTGTTCTTGGCGGCAGAAGCGGCGAGCGTCGATCCAGCGCGCGCACTGCTGGGGCCCGCTGCGAGTGAGGATGCAGCCCGTGCGTTGCGGCACGAGCTGGGGCTTGACCGGCCAGCGCTGGAACGGTATGGGCGCTCGTTGGTTCGGACGTTGCGCGGTGACTTTGGTGTTTCCTACGATTTTCGCCTGCCAGTTCGTGATCTCGTGCGCGACCTGCTTCCTTCCACACTCGGGCGCGCCGCAGTCGGTTTGATCTTCGGCGGTGCGGTGGGATTGGCAGGTGCTCTAGTTGCGGCGCGAGCGGGGTTTGTCAAGTTCCGGTGGGTGTTGACCGCATTGCAGGCGGCTCCCTCGTTCTGCCTGCTTGTCCTGGGGCTTTGGGCGGGCGCACGCGGGCTGGGCATTACACCTCTACAGCAGCGGTGGGCTTTCGAGGCGCTGGCCATTATCATTATTGCCGCATATCCAGCCGGCGCTGCTGGCTCTTTCGCTTTGGAGCGCGCGTCGCTAGTTACGCCATACTCGCCTCATGTCGACTTCCTATTCCTGCTTGGCGCGCCGCGCCACGCTATCGTCAGCGTCCTATGGACGGAAGCGCTTCCGGGAAGTTGCTTGATCATTATCAATTCTCTTGGTGTTGCGGTCACGGGGGCGTCGCTCGCTGAACTGATTTTTGGGCTCGAGGGGTTCGGGCGCTATTTCTTTCGGGCGTGCGCACGCGGTGACTTGCCGATCGTAAGTATCGGAACCGTCATTCTGGCTGTGGTCGTGCTGACGTTGCAGCGCGTGGGCGACGTGGCGATCCGTGCCATTGATCCGCGGGTTAGCGGTGTCCACAATCGGTAGGTCGTTCGCTGGCTTTCTGGTTATCGTTGGATTGCTGGTGCTTTATGTCGGCATGGGGAGGTGCGCAACCGGGTCAGCGCTCGAGGCCCCAGGATTCGAGCACTGGCTCGGTACCGATCGGCTGGGGCGTGATGTCGGTCAGCGTACGTCAGAGGCGGTAGGATACACGACGGTCATTTCCCTTGCTGTGCTGGGCTCTTCGGCCCTTCTCGGCGCCTTTTTTGCTGGCCTTTCCGCGCTGTATTACGAGCGAGTAACAGACCGTGGGATTGTTTTGGTCGCTGAGTCGATTCGTGCCTTTCCGACTCTCCTGTTGGCTTTGCTCTTAGGTGCCATGGGTGTGAGGCCCAGCTTCGTATTGATCCTCTACTTTTGGATACCTGTCTGGCGCCTGCTTCGGGCGGTCTTGGTAGCTCAGCTCAGGCGGCCATATGCGCTGGCTGCCCGACTGCAGGGAATGAGTGGGCCGCGAGTCGTCCTCGGCGAGGTTCTCCCGAACGTCTTGCCTGGCGTTGTTCCGTACTTTGCTGGGATCTTGGCGGAGATCATTTCCGCGCAGTGTGCCCTTGAGTTTTTGGGGTTCGGCCCGCCACTGGACCAACCGTCTCTCGGAGGCATGGTACTCGAAGCGTTCAGTCTCGGGCTTGCCGCGCCTTGGACTTGGCTTCCCAGCCTTGTTGCGATCATAGCAGGTGTGCTGGGCTTGGCGAGCGTTGGGCGCATGTTTCGAGAGAGGCGCTCATGGGCAATGCTGGCATAGGGGAGGCTTGGATCGAGGTCGATGGCCTCACCTTGGTCACCGCGACGGGGCAACAGTGTCTGCTCAACGATATTTCGTTCGGAATTCCGGGGGGAGCGAAGCTGGGTCTGCTGGGCGAGTCGGGATCGGGAAAGACGCTTCTCTGCCGGGCAATAGCCGGGCTCTTGCCGTCAACGGTGCTCCTAGCGCGTGGCCGGGTCAGCTACGGTACCCGCGGCGCGGGCGGCCTCGCCATCCGAGAACATCCGCCCGTGGCGATGGTGCCCCAGTTTGCCGCTGCCGCATTGCCACCGCTGTTGACGCCGGTGGCTCTCCTTACGGCCGTCGCGCGTTGGAACCTCGGGCTCTCTCCGACCCGTTCTCGAAGAGCTGCGGCAGCGATTTTAGCCCGGGTAGGCTTTGGCGATCTTCACCCGGCATTAACTTGCCGACCACATCAACTGAGTAGTGGCATGGGACAGCGCGTCGCGATCGGGGCCGCATTTGTAACCGGAAGACCAGTCGTGCTTCTCGATGAGCCCTCAAGCGGCCAGGATCCAGTTACGCGGCATGAGATTGCAACATTGCTACGGTCACTCAGCGAGGAGCGGGGAGTTTCGATTGTCGTTGCTACTCACGATCTGGTGCTCGCGAGAGGGTTTTGCGATCGCATTGTCGTGTTGCACGAAGGTCGACTAATTGCGGACGGCTCTTTCGAGCAACTGGCGGCAACGAGGGACTCATACGTAAGGCAGATGTTAGACTCGAGCGCGGAGCTTCCGACGTGAGCGGCGACACTAGGCAGGCTGCACCTGCTCTGCAAGTAACGAATCTGACGGTGCGCTTCGGGCGACACTCGAGGCCGGTACTCCATGGAGTGTCATTCGCGCTCGCGGCTGGAGGCGCACTTGGAGTCATCGGTCGCTCTGGGTCAGGTAAGACGACGCTTGCGCTTTGCTCGGCTGGCCTCCTGAAGCCGGCGCTCGGCGAGGTGCATCACGAGGGCTGCCGCCCCTACCGGCATTGGTCAGCGCTCGCGAAGCGGCGCCCTTCACCTGTGCAGATGGTCTTCCAGGATCCATTTCTTGCCCTCAACCCACGCAGGACGATCGGCGCGTGGCTTGAGCTTATCGAAAGGCGAGCAGGCGGAAGCAGTCAGGGGACCAAAAGTATATTGGAGCACGTCCGACTCCATGACGCACTCCGCGAGCGCCGGCCAGCAGCGCTGTCGGGAGGCGAGCTGCAGCGGGTGTGCATCGCTGCTGCTCTGGTTGCAGGGGCCAAGGTGTTGGTTCTCGATGAGCCGGTGAGCATGCTTGATGCGCCGGCAAGGCGAACCATTGTCAAGATCCTCAGGGATCTGAGAGGCCGATTACGTGCGTCCTACTTGGTCGTGACGCACGACTTCTCCTTCCTGGCAGAGGTTTGTGAGTCAGTGATTGTCCTCGATGGCGGATCAGTTGTCGAGCAGGGCCCAGTGCCCGCTATTTTGGAGAACCCACGTGAGAGTGTCACTGCTGCCTTGGTCCGCTATAGCTTCTCAGCGTAAGCACCAAAAACTGGCGGTATTCCCCCGACCGAAGTAGGCGAAGACGACCGAATGCGATATCTTCACTCGGTCTACTTCGGGTGGCTTCGCGCACCAACGTGCGCGGGCTGGCCGTCGAGGTCATGCCGCCGCACGAGGTCTTCGCGAACCGGCCGTTCTCCGTCGACTTGAAGTTCCAGAACACCAGCCCCTCCTCGGCCGCTGGCTGCTCCTGGTGTCGGGAGGCAGGAGCAGCCGCTGCTCGTGCCCTACCTGCCGCGGCGCGGGCGCAGCCGCGGGCAGGCGGAGATGCTGGTCAAGACGCGCGGGCCGTACCGCTTCGGGCATGCGCACGTGGCGAGCGTCTTCCCGTTTGGCTTCTTCCGCAAGGGGCTGCGCTTCAAGACCGGGGTCGAGGAGCGCTACCGCCACGCCCTCCGCCTCTTGTGCCGCGGCGACGACGCGGGCGGCATCCACTGGAAGCAGACGGCGCGCACCGGCCAAATGGTCTACCTCGAGTGCGAGGCCGAGCGCAGCCGGCGGCTGGCAGTCGTCTTCGACAACGCGGTGGGGGAGCTGCCCGACGAGGCGGCGCGGCAGCGCACACGCGAAGAGCTGGCGTGGATGGAAGCCGAGGGCAACCTGTTCATCCACTCGGCGCTGACGGACGCGGTCCGGCTCTGATGCGGCAGCCACACGTGACGAGCTGGCGTAGAGCAAGGGTCCAGGACGCCGAGCTGCTAGACTCGTCGCAAGTCACTTCTTTAGAGAAGGACCCCAGTGCCATGTCCCAAGAGACACCCTTTGCAGCAGTCCTCGAAGCGGCTGATCGCCTGAGCCTGACGGAGCAGGAGAGCTTGGTGGAGATCCCTCATCGGCGCGTCATCGAGCGGCGTCGCGAAGAGCTCGCGGGTGAGATCCGTGAGGCGGAGGAGGAGTACGGAGCGGGCAGGTGCGAGCCGCGCTCGCCGCAGGAGCTGATCGACGAGATCCTCGAGTGACGCGGCGGTTGATCCGCTCGGGCGCCTTCATCGCAGATCGGACCCTTACTGCCCCATGTCCTCCCGCCCTGTCCCCGAAGGCATCCGCATCACCCAAGTCGGCCTCTGGTACGTGCTGCTGGCGCTGATCACGGCGGTGGCGGCGACGAATACCGGCAACAACGCGCTCTACCTGGTGCTGGCGCTGATGCTCGGAGCTCTCGTCGTCTCGGGGGTGGCCTCGCGGACCAACGTGCGCGGGCTGGCGGTCGAGGTCATGCCGCCGCACGAGGTGTTCGCGAACCGGCCGTTCTCCGTTGACCTCAAGCTCCAGAACACCAGCCCTCTCCTCGGGCGCTGGCTGCTCCTGGTGTCGCTCGGGCGGCAGGAGCAGCCGCTCCTGGTGCCCTACCTGCCGCGGCGCGGGCGCAGCCGCGGGCAGGTGGAGATGCTGGTCAAGACGCGCGGGCCGTACCGCTTCGGGCACGCGCACGTGGCGAGCGTCTTCCCCTTCGGCTTCTTCCGCAAGGGGCTGCGCTTCAAGACCGGGGTCGAGGTGCTGGTCTACCCGGAGCTGTTCCCGGCCGCCGCGCCGCGCCACGAGAGCTCCTCGCCGATCGGCAACCAGACGATCCGCCGCGCCGGCTGGGGGCACGACCTCCACGCCCTCCGTCTCTTCCGCCGCGGCGACGACCCGCGCGGCATCCACTGGAAGCAGACGGCGCGCACCGGCCAACTGGTCTACCTCGAGCGCGAGGCCGAGCGCAGCCGGCGGCTGGCGGTCGTCTTCGACAACGCGGTCGGGGAGCTGCCCGACGAGGCGGCGCGGCAGCGTTTCGAGCGGCTGGTCTCGGAGGCCGCGACCGCCGCCGTCGACGCCCTGGCGCGCGGCTACGAGGTGCAGCTCGTGATGCGTGACCGGACGCTGCCGTTCGCCGCCGGCCCGCGCCAGCGGGTGGCGGTCCTCGAGGCGCTGGCGCTGGTCG
Organism: Thermoanaerobaculia bacterium; assembly: GCA_044866775.1. GTDB lineage: Bacteria > Acidobacteriota > Thermoanaerobaculia > Multivoradales > UBA5704 > DASUNQ01. The sequence continues at coordinate 5,361 of JBIOUG010000175.1, forward strand.
GCGCGGTGCCGCGCCGTCCCGAGCCGCTGGTGGTGGCGGACCCGCGGGTGCCGGTGCTGCGGGTGGCGATGGAGCCGCGCGCGCTCGCGCCGGCGCACGCCGGCCCCGCGCCGCGCGCCGGCCGCGGCGCGGCGGAGGCGCGATGACCTTCGCCCGCGAGAAGCGGCTGCTGGTCGGGGCCCTCGCCTTCCTCGCGCCCTTGCCACTGCCGTTCAACGACGCCGTGCGCTGGCCGTTCGTCGTCGCCTATCTCGTCGCGGTCGCCTGGTTCCTGCGCCGCGCCTGGAGCGACGCGCCGCGCTGGCTGCCGGCGTGGGGGATGAACCTCCTCGGCCTCGCCTACCTGCCGTTCTTCCTCTTCGACCTCGTGGCGCTCGGGCGCGGGCGGCTGGTCGGGCCGATCCTCGATCTCTTCCTCTTCGCCCTCGTGGTCAAGCTCTTCGCCCTCAAGCGCGAGCGCGACAAGTGGCAGGCGGTGCTCGGGGTCTTCTTCCTCTTCCTCGCCGGCATGGGCACCAGCGTCCATCCGACGATCATCCTCTACGTGCTGGCGTTCGTCGTCCTCGGGTTCCTGCTCCTCGGCCGCTTCACCTATCTCCACGTCCTCGCCGGCTTCGGCCGCCAGGCGGCCGTCGGGCCGGGCCTGCCGCTGCGCGGCTTCCTGATCGCGGCGACCGTCGGCAGCGTCGTCCTCGCCGTGCCGCTCTTCGCCGTCCTGCCGCGCCTGCGGGCGCCCTACATCGTCGGGCGCGGCGCGCCGCCGATGGGCAGCACGATCGAGGCCGCCGGCTTCACCGAGGACGTGACGCTCGACTCGATCGGCCGCATCCGCGAGAGCCGCGAGGTGGCGCTGCGCCTGCAGTTCGAAGGCCAGGCGGACACCAACCGCGAGTTCCGCTTCAAGGCGGCCACCCACGAGATCTACGACGACGGACGCTGGGGCCGCACGCCGGAGTTCGGCGACGTGCCGCGGAGCCGCGGCATGCGCTTCTGGCTGGTGCGCGGCCGGCCCGTCTCCTGGGTCAAGATCTGGCGCCAGCCGCTGCGCAGCCAGGCCCTGCCGCTGCCGGCCGAGACGCTCGTCGTCGAGCCGACCGCGCCGCGGCTGACGATCGACCGCGGCGGCGCCGTGGCGCTGCCGATGGCGCCGTTCGAGACGGTGTACTACCGGGCCGGTCTCGCCGCGGCGCCGGTGGACGCGGCGCGCGGCCCGGTGCCGGAGGCCGGCGGCGGCGCGCTCGACCCGACCGGCGTGACGCCGCGCATCGCCGCGCTCGCCGGGCGGGTCATGGGCGACGGTCCGCCCGAGGAGCGCATCCGCCGCCTCGAGGCCCATCTCACCCGGGACTACGACTACACGGTCGACTTCTCCGGGCGCTCGGCCGACAACCCGATCGAGGACTTTCTCTTCGTCTACCGCAGCGGGCAGTGCGAGTACTTCGCCTCGGCGATGGTGCTGATGCTGCGCTCGCAGGGCGTGCCGGCGCGCCTGGTGACCGGCTTCCTGGGCGGCGAGTACAACCCCTTCGAGGGCTACTACATGGTGCGCGACAGCAACGCGCACGCCTGGGTCGAGGCGTACCTGCCCGGCGTCGGGTGGCGCACCTACGACCCGACGCCGGCCGCCGGCCGGCCGGTGGCGGCGGCGGAGGGCGCCTGGGCGCTGATGCGCCAGGCCTACGACTTCGTCCTCTTCCGCTGGGACCGCTACGTCCTCACCTTCGGCCTCTACGACCAGATCACCATCTTCCGCGCCCTGCGCTCGCTCTGGCTCGACGTCAAGCAGCTCTTCGACCGCGGCGAGGAGGAGCAGCCGGCGGTGCCGCAGAGCGCCGCGCCGGTGGAGGAGCCCGCGGCCGCCGAGCCCGGCGAGGACGGCGCGGCGGACCTCGACTGGGTGCTGTGGGCGCTGCTGGCGGCCGGCCTGGCGGTCGCCGTGGCGCTCGTCATCCTCGCCCGGCGGCGCGTGCCCCTGACCGCGACCACCGCCTACCAGGCCCTGCGCCGGCGGCTCGAGCGCGAAGGCGAGCGGCTGCCGGCCTCGCTCGCCCCCCTCGCCTTCCACGGCCTCGCCGCGCGCCGTCATCCCGCCGCCGCCGCCCCGGCGGCCCGCATCGTCGACCTCTACCTGCGGGAGAGCTTCGGCGGCGTCGCGCTCGACGAGGTCGAGCGCGCGGCGCTGCGCGCGGCGCTCGACGAAGTGGCGGCGGGAGTCAAGGCCGAGCGGCAGTCACGGCGCCGCGCGCGGCGGGGCGCCGGGCGGGAAGCTCGCCGGCCGGCGGCGTAGCGGCGTCTGCCCGGCTCAGCCCTGGGCCCGCGGGTCGTTGACGCGCTTGAAGTACGCGCGGAGCGAGGCCGGGCGGTAGCTCCGGTCCTCGTCCCAGCGCTTGCGGACGCTCGGGTGGAGCGACTGCGTGGGGTCGTCGCCCGCCCCGGCGTCCTGCCGTCCCGCGAGATCGGTGGCGACGCCGATCCGCCGGTCGGCGCCCTTGGTCAGGTTGTAGAGGCCCTTCTTCGAGTCGTGGAGCAGGCCGCGGTGGTTCGGCTGCATGGGGTTCGCCGCCATCGTCGCGGCGTCGAAGGCGAGGCCGGCGTTGTCGCGCGCCTTGCCGATCATCCACTCGAGGGCGATGTCCGAGAGCCCGCGCTCGGGGTAGCCGCCGCCGACGTCGCTGTGGACGCCGCAGAACCACGCCTGCTCGACGGTCTGGCCCGGCTTGGGCTTGCCCAGCCACAGGGTCGGCTCGAAAGGGGCGCGGCGCTCGTCGATCGACAACGCGTGGTAGGCGAACTTGACCGTCTTGCTGAGCGCGGTGTCGTGGAACTGGTACTTGCCGCTGGTCAGCCAGCGGAGGCCCCGCAGCGGGATGCCGAGGGCGCCGACCGTGTCCCAGACGCCGATCAACTTGATCTCGATGTCGCCGGCGCCGGCGATCGAGTGCTGCTTCCTGAACTCGAGCGACTCGGGATCGTCGGGAGTCGCGCTCGGGCTGCGGTAGCGATTCACCGCCTCGCGGTACTTGCGCACCGACTCGCGCTTGAGGATGCCGACCTTGCGGATCATCCCGCCCAGGCTGCGGGCGGTGAAGGCGCCGCGGCTGAAGCCGAAGAGGAAGATCTCGTCGCCGGGCTCGTAGTTGGCGATGAGGAAGAGATAGCAGTCCTGGATGTTCGCCTCGAGCCCCTTGCCGAGGGCGCCGCCCGTGTAGCGGTCGAGCGCGTTCCCGGTGCCGACCCCCTGATGGTAGAAGACGATCTGCGGCACGCCGTCGGCGGCGCGCTTGGCGATGCGGTAGGCGATGCGGATGACGTTGGTCGGGCAGGGCTCGCCGTCGCTCTGCTGGTCCGCCCGGTTCCACGTGCCGTCGCAACAGACGATGATCTTCTTCACCGGCCTCCTCCTCGGGGTGAGGTCCAGCTCCATTGGGCGCGCCGCCCAGGCCGGTCGTTACCGGTGCGGCGCATGGACGATGGTGCCTACGTGCTCGCCGTCGAGCGCCGGCGCGAGCAGCTCCGGCTTGAGGCCGTTGATGATCTGAAAGCGATCGACCAGCCGTGCCCGCTCCAGCAGATCGAGCAGGATCTCGTCGAAGGGCAGGGAGGGCAGACGGCGGGCCCGCAGCTCGGCGACGCTGATCTCCCGGATCAGGTTCGCCGACGGGTGGTCCTTGGGGTCGGCGTCGTAGAGGCCATCGACGTCCTTGACCAGGGTGAAGGTCTTGCAGCCGAAGCACTCGGCGGTGAGGTAGCTGCCGGCGTCGGTGCGGTGGGGCGGAATCCGTCCCACCGGCGGCGGATGCTCCCAGATCGAGTACGGCGGGTCGCCGTTGAAGATCACTCCCGGCGCTCCTTTGACGAAGAACGGCAGCAGATGCCCGAAGATCTCGGGCGGAATCGCCACCACCCCATGCCGGGCGAGCAACGTGCCGAGGATGTGGGCATTGCCGAGGGCGTCGGCGATGGCGAGTTGGGCGAGGACCCCGGTCGGCAGCCCGAGGTCGAGGCCGATCGAGAAGACGTGGCGGCTACGCACCCCGCCGCCGGTGCCGATGATCAGGGTGCGGCTGGCGAGGGCCTCGCCCAGGGCCTCGACGAGGGGAAACAGCGCCTGCCGGCCGCGATCGATGATCGAGCGCCCGCCGACCTTGAGCACGCAGGCGTCGGGGAGCATCCGCACCAGCGGTCCGTGGTCGTCGGTGGCGGCGACCAGGTCCTTGTCGAGCAGACTCTCGCGCATCAGCAGCGAGTCGACGTGGTGGCGTCCGTCTCCGGGATGGCGCTCCTTCATCGTCTGCCTCCCTCAATCCGCCGTGATCAGCGACCCGACGTCCTCGCCTTCGAGGGCGCGGGTGAGGTTGCCCCGCACCAGGCCGTTGATCACCCGGATCGAGCGCCGCTGCTGGGCGTTCTTCATCAGCTCGAGGACCGCCCGCTCCACCACCACGTCCTGTAGGTCCATCGCCTCGAGCTCGGCGACGGTGAGCTTCGGGATGAAGCGCGCGTGCTTGTCCTTCTTCGGATCGGCAGTGTAGAGGCCGTCCTCGTCCTTGACGAAGATCATCGACCGCGCCCCGAACACCTCGCTCACCAGGTAGGCTCCGGTGTCCGTGCGGTGGTGAGGGATGCGTCCCACCGCCGGGTTCTCCTGCCAGAAGGTGTAGGGAGGCATGCCGAAGAAGATCACCGCCCGGCGCTCGACGAGATAGAGCGGAAGCTGGGGGAACTGGGCCGGCTCGATGAACGGGATGCCGTGCTTGGCGAGCAGGTAATGGATCATGCGGGCGTTCTGCATCGCCACGAAGGTGCCGAGGACGCTCATCACCCCGGTCGGCAGGCCGAGGTCCAATGCCACACTGTAGGCTTGGCGCGCCCGGGTGCCGGCGCCGGTGCCGAGGATGATCTGGTGACGCGGGAGATTCTCGACGATCTCCTCGAGCAGCGGGAACACCGCCTTGCGGCCCCGGTCGATGACGCTCTGGCCGCCGATCTTGACGACGTTGGCGTCGGGCAGGATCGGTTGCACCGGGCCGGCCGTCTGGCGGAGGATCTCGGGGTCGGTCAGAGACCCTTCGACCAGGTTTCGGCCCAGTTCGCTCAGGAGCTCGCCTTGCCACTCTGTTCTCATTCTCCCCCCAAGGTTCCCATCAGATCACGCTACGCCCGCTGTTTAGAAAGACTCACGCTCTTCAACAGAGCGAACACCGGGGAGCCGACGACCAGCTCGAGCTCGTGCAGCGACAGCCGCGTGATGCGGGCGAGGAGGCGGTGCGACCCGAGATCGACCAAGACCTCGGCGAACGCCGAGTCCTCACGCTCCTTGACCTCGCACACTCGACCCGCGAGGACGTTCTGGATGCTCACACCCTGCGGGCGACAGGTGGCCAGCGAGACGTCCCGCGCCCGGATGACCAGGCACGCCTCTTCGCCCTCTTGGAAATGCTCGCGCTTCGGAACCACCAGGGCCTGACCCGCCAGATCGAGCCACGTGAGGTGATACTCGGGGTCGTGCCTCGTCACCCTCGCCTCGACGACGGTCGCTGCGCCGCGGCGATCGGCGATCGGCGCGAGGTCGAGACGCTCGAAGATCTCGGCGGTGCGGCCCCTCGCCGTCACCCGCCCCCCGGCCAGGACGAGGATGCGGTCCGCCAACAGGGCGACCTCGTCGACGGAGTGGCTCACGTAGAGAGTGGGGATGCCGAAACGGGGGTGGAGCGCTTCGAGGTACGGCAGGATCTCCATCCTGCGTGAGGTGTCGAGCGCGGACATGGGCTCGTCGAGCAAGAGCAGGCGCGGCTGAGCGAGCAGCGTGCGGCCGAGAGCGACTCGCTGGCGCTCCCCTCCCGACAGGCTCGACGTCCGCCGCGGCAGGAGCGGCTCGAGGTCCAGAGCATCCACCACCTCGTCGAAGGTGACGACCTGCCGCTCGCGCCTCGCCCGGCGTGCGGCGTAGCGGAGATTGCCTTCCCCGGAGAGGTGAGGGAAGAGATGCGCCTCCTGGAACATGTAGCCGACCGGGCGACGATGCGCCGGTTCGTCGAGCCCGCGAGCACTGTCGAGCCAGACGTCGCGACCCAGCGACAAGCGGCCGATAGCGCCCCGCTCGAGACCCGCGAGGGTTCGCAACAGGGTGCTCTTGCCGCTGCCGCTGGGCCCGAAGATCGCCGTCACCCGGCCGGTGTCGATCTCGCCGGCGGCCTCGAGCGCGAAGTCGCCGAGGCGCACCCGGAGGTCGAAGACGAGCACGTCACCGGAGGTGGAGGGGGAGGGTGCGGTTGACGGTATAGACCACGGCCAGGACCACGAACGAGAAGGCGAGGAGAATGGCCGAGAGAGTGTGCGCGTCGGCATAGCGGAGGGTCTCCACGTGCTCGTAGATGGCGATCGAGATCACCCGCGTCTTGCCCGGGATGTTGCCTCCCACCATGAGCACGACGCCGAACTCGCCCACCGTGTGAGCGAAGGTGAGCACCATCGCGGTGAGGAAGCCCCGCAGCGACAGCGGCACCGTGACGGTGAAGAAGGAGTCGAGAGGCGCGGCGCGGAGCGTGGCCGCCGCCTCCATCGGCCCGCGGCCGACGGCCTCGAACGCGCTCTGCAGCGGTTGCACCATGAACGGCAGCGAGTAGAGCACCGAGGCGACGAGGAGCCCGCTGAACGAGAACGTCAGAGTGCTGTCGGTCAGCCGCACCCAGAGACCGCCCAGCGTGGATCTCGGCCCCAGAAGGAGCAGCAGGTAGAAGCCGAGCACCGTCGGTGGCAGCACCAGCGGTAACGCGATGACCGCCTCGCAGGCCGGCCGGAAGCGGGACCTCGTCCGCACCAGCCACCACGCGACCGGGGTGCCGACGAGCAAGAGGATGCCGGTAGCCGAGGTGGCCAGGCGGAGGGTGAGCCACAGCGGGCCCAGTTCCGGAAGATGCGGCAGATGCGGCGCCTCCATCGTTACTCGATGCTGTAACCGTAGCTCTCGATGAGGGCCTTGGCCTTGTCGCTACGCAGAAAGGCGAGGAAGCCTCGTGCCGCGGCGTTGCCGGCGGCTCTCGACAGCAGGACCGCGTCCTGGCGGATCGGTGCGTACAGATCCGGGGGGACCTCCCAGCGGCTGCCCTTGGTCTCGGTCCGCGGACTGAGCACGGAGGAAAGTGCGACGAAGCCGAGCTCCGCGTTGCCGGAGGCGACCATGGCGTGCGCCTGGCCGATCGTCTCGCCCATGACGATCCTGTCCTTGAAGCGATCCCAGAGGGCCAGCTTCTCGAGGGCCTGCTTCGCGGCCGCTCCGTAGGGCGCCAGCTCGGGATTGGCGATCGCCAGCAGGCGGAACTTCCCCTGCCGCAGCGTCGCCGCGCCGTCGCTGCCGACGCGGCCGGGATCGCGGCTCCACAGCGTCAGGCGCCCGGTGGCGTAGGTGAAGCGCGACCCGGCGACCGCCAGGCCTTCCTTCTCCAACCGCTCGGGCCTCTGCTGGTCGGCGGCGAGGAAGGCGTCGAACGGAGCGCCGTTGGCGATCTGGGCGTAGAGCTTGCCGGTAGACCCGGCCACGACTGTCACGGTGTGCCGGCTGTCGCGCTCGAAGTCGGCATCGAGCCGCTCTACGACCTCGGTGAAGTTCGCGGCGACGGCGACGACGGCCTCCTCGCCAGCGGCGGGAGCCGCCGCGAGCAGAAGCGAGACACCCAGCGCTGCCCGGAGCACCGGCCGGTCCGAACCATGCGCCGCGCCGAGGGCGCTAGCGCACGCCCCTTTGTTCGCCGCCGGCTCCGCGGTGCACGCGGGTCGATCGAGACACCACCCGGCCGTCCCCGGCCGAGTCCCCGCGGCCATAGTCGCGGAGGCGGTAGTAGAGCTTGCTCTTGGAGATACCCAGCATGGCGGCCGCCTCGGTCGCCCTCCCCCCGGCGGCCAACATGCTCTTGAGGATCGCGGCCCGCTCGATCTCGGCCAACGTGCTGCCGGGGATCGTCACCTCCAGCGGGTCGTGAGGGGCCGGTTCCACCCAATCCGGTAGGTCATGCGGCATCACCAGGCGGCCTCGCGCCATGACGGCGGCGTGCTCGACGGCGTGCTCGAGCTCCCGCACGTTGCCCGGCCAGTCGTAGGCCAGCAGGCGCTCCAGCACCCGGCGGGAGAATCCGTCGATCCGCCGCTCGTTCTCGGCGGCGAAGCGCGCCAGGAAGGTCGCCGCCAGGGCCGGGACGTCGCTGCGCCGGAGCCGCAGGGGCGGGAGGTGGATGGGGACGACGTTGAGACGGTAGTAGAGGTCCTCGCGGAAACGGCCCGCCGCCACCTCTTCGCGCAGGTCGCGGTTGGTCGCCGCCAGCAGCCGCACGTCGACCGCCAGCGTCTCGCGGCCGCCGACGCGCTCGAACCGCCGGGTCTGGAGGAACCCCAGCAGCTTGACCTGCGTGGACAGGGGACACGACCCGATCTCGTCGAGAAACAGGGTCCCGCCGTCGGCGCGCTTGAAGCGCCCCTCGTGACGGGAGATGGCGCCGGTGAAGGCGCCCCGCTCGTGGCCGAACAGCTCCGACTCCAGGAGCGACTCGGAGAGGGCCGCGCAGCTCACCGCCACGAAGGGCGCCTTGGCGCGTCCGGAGAGCCGATGGATGGTCTCCGCCAGGAGGCCTTTGCCGGTGCCGCTCTCGCCGGTGAGCAGGACGGTGGTCCGGCTCCGAGCGACCTGCTCCGCCCGGTGGAGGACGGCGCGCATCGACGCGTGATCGCCCACCACCCCGAGGCCCACCGCGGTGCCGCCGTCGGGCCGTGGGCCGGCCCCGGCCTCCTCGAGCAGGGAGGCTCGCTCCATCGAGCTGCGCAGCGTGCGGCTGAGCACCTCCACGTCGAACGGCTTCTCGAGGAAATCGTCGGCGCCCCGCTTGATCGCTTCGACGGCCACGTCGACCGACCCGTAGGCGGTCATCACCACCACCCGGGTCGCCGGCGAAGCGGCGTTGACCTTCTCCATGAAGGCCAGGCCGTCGAGGCCGGGCATGCGCAGGTCGGTGAGGACGACCTGCGGGCGGAACTCGCCCAGCAGCTCCAGTCCCCGGAAGGCGTTGCCCGCCGTGGCGACCTGGTAACCCTCGCTCTCCAGCAGCGCCTGGAGCCCGGAGCGGAACCCCGGCTCGTCGTCGACGACCAGAACACGCGCCAGTGCCGGCCTGGCGCCGACCCCTTCGAGGAGGGATCGGACAGGTCCGTCCGGACTGTGGCCTAGGGCTCGCCAGCCGGGAGCGCAAATCGACTCAGTGGCCATCGCAGCGTTCCTCTCCCAACCGCTGCTGCGGCGAACTGCAACCCTTCGACTGTTTGCCTCAAGACGAAGGTGCTCCCGGGGTGCTGAAGCGGGACGGAGGCGCGGCTGATCCGGGCTTGCGACCGCAGCCCCGAAGCTCGCCGGCGACGGCGGCGACGGCGGCGTTGATCAAGGCTCGCTCGAGCCCGGCCTCGTCGGCGAGACCGATGACCGGGCGAAGAGAGACGAGCTCGCCCTCCGCCTCGCGGGCTCCCGGTTTCGACCTGCGGACCTTGGCCTGGATCATGTAGACGTATCGCGGCGTACATTGCCGGAGCTCTTCGCGACGCCCGAACACCTCGACCGAGAGCTCGTCCGGCGCTTCCGAGTACACAAAGATCCCGCACGAGTCCAGCTTGGCGGCCACCGCGGTCGTCAGGGCCAGCTCGAAGCGATTGAAACGGTTCAGATCGCCCGCGAACAGTTGCGGTTCCGTGCCTCCCCGCTTATCGAGGGGACCGCCGACCGCAGTCGAAAGACGTATTTGATCGAGGCCTTGGAAGGGGTCGCTGGAGCGGGCGGTCTGAGCGTGGCTGCGGGCAGCCGGGAGCGCGACCAGCAGGAACACGAAGAGCGAGCCAGCAAGCCGTGGGATCATGCGGTTCTCCTTGGGGTCCAAGAGCGAAGCCGTTCGGGTTGCTCACGCCGCCTCCTCGGCCGCGGCGAGCGCCGGCGGAGTCGCCAGGGATTCTCGCCGCTTCCAGAGCGCGAAGATCGCCGGATAGACCGTCAGCTCGAGCAGGAACGAGGTGACGATGCCGCCGACCATCGGCGCCGCGATCCGCTTCATCACGTCGGCGCCGGTGCCGGAGGCCCACATGACCGGCAGCAGGCCGATCATCGTCGTCAGCATGGTCATGAGCTTGGGCCGGATGCGCTGCGCCGCGCCCTCGACGATCGCTTCGCGCAGGTCCTCGAAGCTCGCCAGCCGCCCTTCCTCGCGCCGCCGCCGCCAGGCGAGCTTCAGGTAGAGCAGCATCACCACCCCGGTCTCGGCGTCGAGCCCGGCGAGCGCGATCAGGCCGACCCAGACCGCGACGCTCAGGTTGTAGTCGAGCAGCCGGAGCAGCCACACCGCGCCGATCAGCGAAAAGGGCACCGCGAGCAGCACGATCCCGACCTCGACCGCCGAGCGGGTGCTGAGGTAGAGCAGCAGCACGATCAACAACAGGGTCACCGGCACCACGACCTTGAGCCGCTCGCGGGCGCGCTCGTAGTTGCGGAACTGCCCGGCCCACTCGATGCGCACGCCGCCCGGGAGCGCCACCCGCTCGGCCACGGCCCGGCGCGCCTCCTCGACGTAGGCGGCGAGCGGGCGCTCGCCGGGGTCGACGAAGACGTAGCCGACCAGCCGGCCGTCCTCGCTGCGGATCATCGGCGGCCCGGTGGCGAAGGTGAGCCGCGCCACCTGGCGCAGCGCCACCTGGGCGCCGGAGGGGGCGGCGACGAGCACGCGCTCGAGCCAGCGCGGGTCGTCGCGGAAGCCGCGAGCGTAGCGGACCGCGATCGGGTAGCGCTGGCGCCCCTCGATGGTCTCGGCGATCGCCAGGCCGCCGATCGCGGTCGCGACCACGTCCTGGACGTCGGCCACCCGGACGCCGTAGCGCGCCGCCGCTTCGCGGTCGACCTCGACGTCGAGGTAGAAGCCGCCGGTCGAGCGGTCGGCGAAGGCGCTGCGGGTGCCCGGGATGCCGGCGACCACCCCCTCGATCTCGACCGCGGCGCGCTCGATCTCGGCGAGATCGTCGCCGAACACCTTGACCCCGAGCGGCGCGCGGATGCCGGTGGAGAGCATCTCGGTGCGGGTCTGGATCGGCATCCACCAGATGTTGGGCATCCCGGGGTAGGAGAGCTTGGCGTCCATCTCGGCGATCAGGCCGTCCCAGGTCA
>JBIOUG010000176.1:0-53475 GCA_044866775.1 Thermoanaerobaculia bacterium
ACAAGCCCTTCACCGCCGCCGAGCTCCTGGCGGCGCTGCGCAGGATGTTCTAAGGGGCTCCAAGGCGCGAAGGCTTTCGCGCCGGGCTCCAAGCAATGGGCTAGGAGCGCCTTCCGTCGCGCGACCAGCGCGACGGGCTCCTAGCGCCGGCTGGCCAGGATCTCCTCGGCGGCGGTCTTGCCGCTGCGCATCGAGTGATCCATATTGAAGTACTGCCACTCGCCGAAGCGCCCTACCGGCCAGATCCCGTGCTCCTTGAGCCAGGCGCGGATGATCCCGACGTTGCGCGCGTGGTCGAGGTCGTAGATCACGTACGCCGGCACGATCTCCTCGGCGTGGACGAGCTCGATACGGTCGTCCGGCGCCAGGATCCCGGCGGTGACGAGCGCCGCGATGGTGCGCTCGACAGCCGTGTCGCGGTCGAGCGGGCGCTCGCGCGAGAAGGCCACCTCGGTGGAGATCGAGCTCTTGCCGGGCGGCACGGTGCCGGGGCTGAAGTTGGCCGGGAACGAGAGGCGGTGGAAGGGAAAGGGGTCCTCGTAGAAGTAGACCCAGTGCTTGTCGGAGATCCGCTCGCGGTCGACGCCCAGGTTGACGCAGTAGATCCCCTGGTAGCGCAGGCCGGCGCAGGCGCGCTCGACCTCCGGCGGCAGCGCGTCGCAGATCCTCGGCAGGAGCGGCAGCGGCAGCGAGTAGACCATGCGCTCGAACGGGATCACCTCGCCGTCGGCGAAGACCAGCCGCCGGCCGCCGACCTCGATGCGCTCGACCGTGCGCCCGAGGTGGAGGTTGCGCAGTCGCGCTCCGAGCGCCCGCGGCAGCGGCTCGATGCCGCCGCGCCGTGGGTACCAGAACGCGGCGGTGGCGCCGACCTGGCCGACGTCGTCCGAGAGCGCCCCGGCGAGGATGCGCTCGAAGTCCGGGGTCGGCACGCGGCGGCCGATCCAGTTGAAGTCCATGGTGGACGGCTCGACGGTCCAGATCTTCCGCGCGTACGGGATCATCAGGTGCTCGGCGATGCCGTCGCCGAAGAAGCCGCGCATCCACTCCTCGTAGTTGCGCGGCTGGAACTCGCCGAGCGCCTGGCGCTGGACGGCGCGCACCAGCCCGACCAGGCAGTCGCGCACGATCTCGACCGGCAGCCCGTGCAGGTGGGCCTGGAAGGGGAAGCGGGTGTAGAGGCGGTGGCGGTGATGGTAGATGAAGGCCTCGCGCTCCTGGGCATGGAAGTTCTCGCCCAGGAGGTCGCGGATCAGCGCCTCCATCTCCGGGTCGATGGTGAACAGGATGTGCGGGCCGAAGTCGAAGAGGTAGCCGTCGAGCGCCATCGAGCGGGCGAGGCCGCCGACGCGGTCCTCCCGCTCGTAGAGCTGCCAGTGGCTCTCCCCCGCCTGCAGGAAGGTATAGGCCGCGGTCATGCCCGCGAGCCCACCGCCGACGATGACGTCCTGGCGTTCCCTCACGAAACCGGCGACGCCACCCGTACGGAGTAGACCGGCGGCAGGTTCGCGGCGACGCTCCGCCAGGTGGCGCCGTCGTCGTCGGAGCCGAAGACCTCCCCCTGCTCGGCGCCGAAGTAGAGTCCCAGGGGCTCGCCGCCGTCGTGGCAGAAGGCCTGGCGCAGCACGGTCAGGTACGCACCCTGGCTCGGCAGCCCCTCGTCGCGCTCCCGCCAGCTCGCGCCGCGGTCGCGCGTCTCGTAGACCCGGACGCGGCCGCCGGGGGTGACCCGATCCTCGTCCGAGATCAGCGGAATGACGAAGGCGCGGTCCGGGTCACGCGGATCGGCGACCAGCGGGAAGCCGAAGTCGCTCGGCAGGCCGCCTCCGAGGTGGCCGATGTCCACCCAGCTCTCGCCGGCGTCGTCTGAGCGGTAGACGCCGCCGTGGAACTGCATGTAGAGGGTCGTCGGCTCGACGGGCGAGCGGTGCATGTTGTGGACGCAGAGGCTGATCGCGTTCTCCCGCGCCGCCTCCGGCAGGTACCGCGGCACGAGTCCGCGCACGCCGCGCCGCCAGCTCCGGCCGCCGTCGTCGGTGAGCCAGACGCCGGCCGAGGAGATGCCGATCGCCAAGCGCTCGGGCTTCCCCGGCCAGGGACAGATCGAGTGCAGGCAGAGGCCACCCGCCCCCGGCTCCCAGTGCTCGCGCGTCGGATGCTCCCAGAGCCCGCGATTCAGCTCCCAGCTCCGCCCGCCGTCGGTGCTCGAGAAGAGAGCCGCCGGCTGCACCCCGGCCCACAGCACGCCGTCCTCGGCACCCGGCTCGACGATCCAGATCCGGTCGAGGGTGGCGCCGCAGTCGGCCGGGAAGGCCGGCCCCGCCGTCTCGCTCCACTCCCCCGCCGGGTCGTCGGCCGTGTAGAGGTGCGGGCCGAACTGGCCGTGGGTGACCGAGGCGAAGTAGCGGCCGCTCCGCGGGTCACGCATCGCGTACTCGACCACCTCCCCGGGGAAGCGGCGGTGCGCGATCTCCATCGGGCCACCGCGTGGCCCGTGCAGCACGAAGAGCCCTTTGCGGGTGCCGACGAGAAGCTCGGCCTCTGCTGCGGTGGTCGCCATGGTCCTCCTTTGCGCGGCCGGCGCGAAACCTCGCGCCTACGCCATCATCTGGTGGTATTCGCGGGTGGTGTCGGGCAGCGGCTCGACCCCGAGCTCCTCGAGCAGCAGCGTCGCCAGGCGGTCGTACTGCCGGCGCACCAGGTCGCGCCGCCCCTCGCGCGCGTAGAGGCGCATGACCGCGAGGTGCACCCGCTCCTGCAACGGGTCCTCGACGAGCAGCGCGCGGTAGCCGTCCATCGCCTCGCCGTAGCGCTCGAGGCGCACGCAGAGGTCGCCCAAGTCGCGCAGCATGTCGAGATACAGCCGCTGCGCCGCTTCCCGCCGCCCGGCGACCCAGCTCTCGTAGTGACCGGAGAGGAACGGTCCGCGGTAGAGCGACCAGGCGCCCTTCCAGGCGTCGACCGCGGCGTCGACGTCGTCGCGGTGCGCCAGCTCGCGCCCGCGCTCGATCTGGCGTCCGAAGTCGACGAGGTCGATCTCCCAGGTGATGTCGGGGTTGAGGCGATAGATGTCGCCGCGCAGCAGCAGCGGCGGCGGGAGCTGCCGGCGCCGCTCGCCTTCCAGGGTGCGGCGCAGGTGGGAGAGCGTGGGGTGGAAGTTGTTCTGGATCTTCTCGTCGCCTTCGGTGGGCCAGACCGCCTCGATCAGCTCCTCGCGCCCGGCCTGCAGGCCGGGACAGGAGGCCAGATAGGCGAGCACCTTGAACGAGCGCCGCAGGCGCCAGGCGAGCGTGCGCTCGCCGCCGCCGGGAAGCTTCTCGCGCACCTCGGGATCGCCGAGGAGACAGACGGCGTAGGCGGCGGCGCCGCCGGTCGGGACGGCGGCGCGCGGGAAGACCGTCGGCACCGGCGCGGCGCCGGTGGCGGTGCGGGCGCGCTCGCGCTCGAGGAAGGCGGCGAGAAGGCGCGGGAACCGATGCTGCCCCCCCTCCTCGATCCACAGGCCGTGCTCGTCGATGGCGCGCAGGAGCTGCGCGCGCTGCGCGTCGCCCTCGCGGCGCGGCAGCTCGGCGCCGAGCAGCAGCGGCGCCGCCTGCAGCAGCTCGCGCTCCTCGGCGCTCAACGTCGCCAGCACCTCGTGACGGACGAAGGAGCGGACCGGCTCGAGCTCCAGCAGCTCGGCGGCGCCGCCGCTCCCCACCTGCCGGCCGGCGTCGGCGGCGAGCTGGAGCGGCCGATACCAGCCGTCGGTCGCGTCGAGCAGCGGCCGGCACTCGCGGTCCGGGAGGTCGCGCCCCGCCACCAGCCGCCAGAGGGCGGCGATCTCGCTGCGGCCGAGGAGCAGCTCCTGCGGCGGGATGACCGTGCAGGGGAGGTCGTCGGCGGCGACTCGCCGCCGGCTGGCGAAGACCAGCCGCTGCCCCGGCCGCAGCCAGCGCACGGCGTCGCCCAGGCGCTCGGGAGGGCAGCGCGCCGCGACCAACCAGCGCGCGCCGCCCTGGTCGGCGTAGTCGAGCGCCTCGCGCAACGCCCGCTCGTCCGCCAGCTCGGCGAGCGCGAGCGGCGTCGCGCGCTCCCCTTCGGCCTCGAGCAGGCCCTCGAGCAACACCGAGCGGCCGCTGCCGGGCCACCCCCAGACCTGCACCAGCGGCGTCTCCGCCGTGCGCACGCGGCGCAGCAGCCGCTCGAGGTGCGGCAGGCGGGGGCGTGCGTAGAGGGGCGCTCTCAGCGGCATCGGGCGGCAGCCCCCTCAGTGCTCATCGGATGGACACCAGGCAATTGGATACCCGAAAACGAGCGAATCGACTTCGCGGGGCAGGGGAAGCTTACCTCAGCCGGCGCGCAGCCGGTCACGCACCTGCTGCATGTCCTCCCAGGTGGGACGCTTGAGGGCAGGATTCCGCAGCAGCGCCGCCGGGTGATAGGTGACCATGGTCGGGACCCCCTGGACGCGGAACCACTGGCCGCGCATGCGGCCGATCGGGGTGTCGTTGCCGAGCAGCACCTGGGCGGCGATGCGCCCGAGCGCCACCAGCACCCGCGGCCGCACGAGAGCGATCTGCTGCTCGAGGAACGGCAGGCAGGCGCCGGCCTCGTCGGGCAGCGGGTCGCGGTTCCCCGGCGGCCGGCACTTCAGGATGTTGGCGATGTAGACGTCCTCGCGGCGCAGCTCGATGGCCTGGATGATGCGGGTGAGCAGCTCGCCCGCCCGCCCGACGAACGGCAGCCCCTGCCGGTCCTCCTCCGCCCCCGGCGCCTCGCCCACGAACATCAGGTCGGCGTCGGGGTTGCCGGAGCCGAAGACGACGGTCTGGCGGCCGCCGGCCAGCCGGCACTTCGTGCAGCCGGCGGCCTTCGCCCCGAGCGCCGCGAGCGCCGCGGCGCGCGCCGCGGGGTCTTCCGGCACCGCGGGCACGGCAGGCGCAAACAGCGACGGCGTGGAAGAAGAAGAAAAGACTTCAGGTAGGGAGGGGCTGCTATCCCGGGCTGGCGTCGTCGTCGCCGTGCTGGAGCGCTTCCTTGCGTCGCCTGAGCCTTCCTTTCCCACCCAACCCTCTTTTCCTACCTGATCTTCCTTCGTTTCCGAGTCCGCCGAGAGCGAGTGCCGCAGGTACAGCTCGCCGTACCCGATCTCCGCCAGGTAGGCGAGGAGGTCAACGAGCGCTGGGGAGAGATTGCTCACGCCGTGCCAAGGCTGCGCTGAAGAGGTCGAGTAGATCGGCGGCCAGCCGGCGCTTGGGCCGGCGCGAGAGGAAGACGGGGTCGCCGTCGCGGCGGAAGACGGTCACTTCGTTGGCCTCCTGGCCGAAGGCGATGTCGGAGCGCGAGACGTCGTTGGCCACCAGGAAGTCGCACGCCTTGCGCACCAGCTTGTCGCGCGCGCGGCGCTCCAGCTCCTCGGTCTCGGCGGCGAAGCCGACCCGCACCGCGCGCGGCGCGAGCAGCGCCGCCTCGGCCAGGATGTCGGGGTTCTCCGCGAGCTCGAGCCGCGGCACGCCGTCCTCCTTCTTGAGCTTCGCGGCGGCCGCCTGGCGAGGGCGGAAGTCGGCCACCGCCGCGGCCATCACCACGAGATCGGCGGCCGGGGCGTGCCGGCGCACGGCGTCGGCCATCTCGCTCGCGGTCTCGACGTCCACCCGCTCGACGCCGGCCGGCGTCGGCAAGGCGACCGGACCCGCCACCAGCACGACGCGGGCGCCGCGGCGCGCCGCCTCCTCGGCCAGCGTGAACCCCATCTTGCCGCTCGAGCGGTTGCCGAGGAAACGGACGGGATCGATCGGCTCGTGCGTCGGGCCGGCGGTCACCAGCACCGTCCGCTCCGCCAGCTCGCCGCGGCGATCCGGCGACGCCGCCCCACCGCCGGAGCCGGCCGCCGCCGCCGCCCAGGCCTCCTCCACCGCCTGCGCGATCGCCTCCGGCTCGGCCATCCGCCCCATCCCGATCTCGCCCGAGGCGAGCGGCCCCTCGACCGGGCCGACGCAGCGCGCGCCGCGCCGCCGCAAGGCGTCGAGGTGCTCCTGCACGGCGGCCTTCTCCCACATCCGCGGGTGCATGGCCGGCGCGACGACCAGCGGTCCGGAGAAGGCGAGCGCGGTGGTGGTGAGGAAGTCGTCCGCCAGACCCAGGGCGAGCCGCGCCAGGACGTGCGCCGTGGCCGGCGCCACGCAGAGGACGTCCGCCCATTGCGCGGCGGCGATGTGCGCCTCCTCGCCGCTGCCGGTCGGGCTGAGGTACTCCTCCTGCCAGACCTTGCGGCCGGAGAGCACCTCGAGCGTCAGCGGGGCGGCGAAGGCGGCGCCGCTGCGGGTGACGGCGCAGCCCACCGCGTGCCCGCGCTCGCGCAGGCGGCGGACCAGCTCCGCCGCCTTGTAGGCGGCGATGCCGCCGCTGACCCCGAGCAGGACGCGCATGGGTGCGCTCATCGGGCCGACCGGGATGCCGCGTCAGCCGGCTCCGCGGCCGTCAGTGGACCTCGTTGGCCGGCTCGGCGGTCTCCGCCTCGGGCGCCGGCTCCGGCTGCGGCGCCGGACCGTAGTCCCACTCCACCATGTCCTGGTGGATCTCCTCCATGGCGATGCGGGTGGGCTTCTCCTTCTCCACCTCGACCTTGGGCCGGGCGCCGCGCATCAACTGCTCGGCCCGCTTGGCGGCGAGCAGCACGAGACGAAACTTGCTGTCGATTTCCGGGGGCATAGTGATGTCCAGTTCCATGACTCCTCTGTGTGGCGGCCGGCGGCCGCCGCGCCTACGTGGGGATGAGACCCGTCCGTGGAAAGCTGGTCAGGACCTTCTGGATGCGCTCGCGCATCCGCTCCTGCCGATGCCGCTTCTCGAGGATGATCGACGCCAGGGCCTCGCTCGCCCGGCGCGCATCGTCATTGATTATAACGTATCGGTACCGATCGTAACGCGTGATCTCCCAGAGGGATACATCCAGGCGGCCGCGGATCGCCGCGGGATCGTCCAGGCCGCGGGTGGCGAGCCGCCGCTCGAGGTCCTCGAAGCTGGGGGGAAGGACGAAGATGCTGTGCGCCTCGGGGCACTCTGCGAGCACCTGCTCGGCGCCCTGGACGTCGATGTCCAGCACCACGTCGAGCCCCTGCTCGAGCCGCGGAAAGACCTCCTCCTTGGAGGTGCCGTAGTGGTGGCCGTGCACCTCGGCCCACTCGAGGAAGAGGCCGGCCGCCGCCATGCGCTGGAAGTCGGCGAGGGTCACGAAGTGGTAGTCGCGCCCGTCCACCTCGCCGGCGCGCGGCTGGCGCGTGGTGTGGGAGACCGAGAACGCCACGCGGTCGCCGAAGTCGCCGCCGAGCCCGCCGCCGAGGAGGTTGCGGATGAGGGTCGTCTTGCCGGCCCCGGAAGGGGCGGAGAGGATGAACAGCTCGCCGGGCGCCATGGGGGCGGGCATCCTAGCATCGCGCTCACTCCACATTCTGCACCTGCTCGCGGAGCTGCTCGCAGAGCACCTTGCCGTCGAGCACCGCCCGTACCATCTCGGAGTGCCGGCACTTGGCGCCCAGGGTGTTGAGCTCGCGAAAGATCTCCTGGGTCAGGAAGTCGAGGCGCTTGCCGGTCGACTCGGCGGCCGCCATCACCTCGCGGAAGTGCTGCAGGTGCGAGGCGAGGCGGTCCAGCTCCTCGCGCACGTCGCTGCGGTCGACCAGGAGCGCCACCTCCTGCGCCAGCCGCCCCGGCTCGAGGGCCTGCCCGTCGAGGAGCTCCGCGACGCGCCGCGAGAGCGCCGCCGACAGCTCCTCGCGCGCCGGCTGCCGCAGCGTCTCGAGCCGCGCCAGCACCGCCTCCAGCTCGCCGAGCCGCCGCGCCAGCACCACGGCCAGGTTGCGCCCCTCGAGCTCGCGCCCGGCGGCGAGCTGGGCGAGCGCCTCGTCGGCCACCGCGAGGAGGAGCCGATCGTCCTCGGCGTCCCACTGATCCGGCTCGAGCTCGACCCGGAACGCCTCCGGCAGGCGGAGGAGATCGCCGGCGGCGAGCTCGCCGGCCAGCAGCCCCTGGGAGACCAGCTCGTGCGTCGCGGCATGGGCGGCGCGCACCACGCCCATGTGGAGCTGCACCCGTGCCGGCCGCTCGCCGAGCGGCCGCGCGTCGACTCGCGCCTCCACCCGCCCGCGCGCCACCTGGGCGGCGATGCGGTCGCGCAGCCCGCCCTCGGCGCCGCGCAGCTCGTCGGCCAGCCGCACCTGGACGTCGAGGTAGCGGTGGTTGACCGTCCGCAGAGCGACCGACACCGCGTGCCGGCGGTTCTCGCCCGAGGCCTGGCCGAAGCCGGTCATGCTGCGCATGCGTCGTTTCCTATGCTCCGCGGGAAGAAGAAAAAAGCTCTGGGTAAAGAAAGACGGACCTGGGATCGGCGAGTGCGTCGCAGGATCCTACGTGAGCGCCGCAGCGCGCCGTCGGCCAGGCCGTGTTCGGCTGCGATGCGCTCAAGCGTTCGCCTCCCTACCTGAACGTCGTTCGGCTTCCGCTTCGGCGGCGGCGAGCCGCCGTGCCAGCTCGGCGGCGTAGGGCGCGACCTCCGCGTCGCGCGGCACGGAGAGCGGCTCGCCGAAGACCCAGTGGACGGTCGACAAGGGCAGCGGCACGACGAACCGGTCCCAGCTCGCCAGGCGCTTGCAGCGGCTCGCGGCCAGCGCCACCGGCTGGACGGGGAACCCGGTGGCCATCGCCGCCAGGATCACGCCGGGCTGCACCACGCCGGCCGGGCCGCGCGGCCCGTCGGGGGTGAAGGCGAGGTCGTAGCCCTCCCGCGCCTTGCGCAGCAGGTCGCGCAGCCCCACGGCGCCGCCCCGGCTGGTCGAGCCGCGTGAGGAGTCGATGCCCAAGCGCGCCACGGTGCGCGCGATCAGCTCGCCGTCGCGGCTGGCCGACACCAGCACCGAGATCCGCCGGCCGTGGTAGCCGTAGGGCATGAGCAGCATGTGGCGGTGCCAGAAGGCGAGGATGAACCGCTCCCCCGCGGCCTCCCAGGCGCGGATCTGGCCGTCGCCGTGGTAGCGCAGGCGAACCGTGGCGCGCAGGGCACGGATGAAGGCGGCGGCGAGAAAAGACAAGAGCTGGGTGGAGGGAAAAGGGCGGCTCATCATCGGGCTGTGGCGAAGGCTCGGCGCTTCCAATGTCATGGCTCTGCCGCGCGCTCAAGCTCTTCTTTTTTCCTACCTGTTCTTCGTCTTTCTTCTTCTAGACTCGGAACTGCAGGTCGTACAGCCGCTTGTAGGTCCCGCCGAGCGCGATCAGCTCGCCGTGGTTGCCCTCCTCGACGATCTTCCCCGCCTCCATGACGATGATCCGGTCGGCGCGCATGACGGTCGACAGGCGATGCGCGATGACGAGCGTCGTGCGCCCCTGCATCAGGTTCGAGAGCGCCTTCTGCACCAGCGCCTCCGATTGGCTGTCGAGCTGCGAGGTGGCCTCGTCGAGGATCAGGATGGGGGCGTTCTTGAGCAGCGCCCGCGCGATCGCCAGCCGCTGCCGCTGGCCGCCGGAGAGGCGCAGGCCCGACTCGCCGATCACCGTATCGTAGCCGCGCGGCATCTGCATGACGAACTCGTCGGCGTAGGCGGCTGCCGCCGCCTCGCGCACGCGCTCGAGCGGCAGGTCCGAGCGGCCGTAGGCGATGTTGTTGCGGATGGTGTCGTTGAAGAGCACGGTCTCCTGCGTCACCAGGCCGATCAGCGCCCGCAGGCTCGGCAGCTCGAGGTCGCGGATGTCGATGCCGTCGATCGTCACCCGCCCTTGGTCGGGGTCGAAGAAGCGCGGCAGGAGGTTGACGAAGGTCGACTTCCCCGCCCCGGAGTTGCCCACCAGGGCGACGATCTCCCCCGCCCGGATCTCGAGGCTCACCCCGCGCAGCACCGGCTGCCGCTCGTAGCCGAAGGAGACGTCCTCGTAGCGCACCGCCTCGCGCACGGTGCCGAGCGTACGCGCGCCCGGGCGCTCGGCGACCTCGTTGGGGATGGCCATGATGCGCGACACCCGCTGGCCGGCGGCGGTCGCCTCCTGGAGGATGAGGTTCACCTTGTTCAGCTTGCGGATCGGGTCGTACATCATGAGCAGCGTGGTCAGGAACTTGATCAGCTCGGGCGCCGTCAGCTCGCCGGCGCGGATGCTCTTGCCGGCGTAGACCAGCAGCGCCGCCGACCCGAGCACCGCCAGCGACTCCACCACCGGCCCCGAGGCATGGGCCAGCATCTGCGCCCAGAGGTTGGTGCGCAGGTGGCGCCGGGTGGCGTGGCGGAAGCGCGTCGACTCGAACTCCTCCATGCCGAACGCCTTGACGACGCGGTACCCTCGGACCCCTTCGGTGAGCAGGCTCGCGAGATCGGCCATCCGCTCCTGGCTGCGATGGCTGGTGCGGCGCATCCCGCGGCCGAAGCGGACGATCGGCACCAGCAGCACCGGCGCGGCGATGAGCGAGATGAGCGCCAGCTTGAAGTGGGTCGAGAGCAGCAGGCCGAGCAGGAAGACCAGGGTGATCGACTGCTGGAAGAGGTCGAGCAGGCGGTTGGAGACCGCGTTCTGCATCAGCCCGACGTCGTTGATGACGCGCGCCACCAGCTCGCCCGACGGGTGCTCGGAGTGGAAGCGGCTCGACTGGTCGAGGATGCGGCGGTAGAGGTCGTTGCGGACGTCGGTCGTGATGCCGAGGCCGATGTGCTGGAACGAGTAGCCGCTCGCGAAGTCGGCCACGCTGCGCAGCAGGAAGACGAAGACCAGCAGGAGCGGCACGAACCAGACCACGTCGTCGGGACCGATCCCCAGACGGCGCTTGATCGAGACGTAGGTGTCGTCGATCTGGTCGGCGACGTCGAACCGCCGGCGCAGGTCGTCGAGCAGGTCGCCCTCCGGCGGGGCCGCCGGCTCGCTCTCATTCTTTACTGACCCGGCGGGCGCCCTGGCGGGCGCCTTCAGCCCGCCGAGCATCGAGGGCGCCTGATCGCCGGCCAGCAGCACCTCGCCGAACACCGGCTCGATCAGCGCCACCAGGCCGGCGGTGGCGATCGCGAAGACGAGGATCGACACGGCGGCGAGGAGCGCCCAGCCCGTGTAGCGCTTGAGGTAGGTCCAGAAGAAGCCGGTGACGCTCATCGGCCTACATTCACCTCGCCGCCGCCTCCTCGGTCACGATCAGCGACGCGAGCGCCCCCTGGCGCCCGAGGTGCTCGACGATCTCGCGTGCCGCCCGCTCGCTGGCGCCGCCTTCTCCCAGCCGCGGGCGCAGCTCCGCGAGCGCGCTGCGCATCGCCGCCAGGGCTGCGGGGTCGCGCAGCAGCCTCGCCGCCTCGCGCGCCACCTGGCGCGGGCTCGCCGCCCCCTGGATCAGCTCGGGGACGGCCTTGCGCTCGAGGACCAGGTTGACCAGGCTCACCCACGGCAGGCGGACGACGAGCCGCGCGACGAGATAGGTGAACGCCGCCAGCCGGTAGAGCACCAGCAGCGGCGTGCCCAGGAGCCCGACCTCGAGCGTCGCGGTGCCGGAGGCGCAGAGCGCGAGGTGGGAGTCGGCGATCGCCGCGAAGCGGTCCTGCGCGACGATCCGCACCGGCAAGCCGGAGAGCGAGATCTCCTCCTCCAGCAGCTCGTGCGGGATGGTCGGCGCCTGGATCAGGCGCGCCTCGACGGGAACCTCGGCCGCCAGGAGCCGCACGGTCTCGAGCATCAGCGGCAGCAGCGCCTCGACCTCGCTCGGCCGCGAGCCGGGGAGGAGCGCCAGGCGGTAGGGTCCGGCGGGCGCTCCCGCCTCCCACGCCTGCGGCAGCCGCGGCACCTCGTCGACCAACGGGTGGCCGACGTGCACCACGTCGACGCCGTGGCGGCGGTAGAAGTCGCGCTCGAACGGGAAGAGCACCAGCATGCGGTCGACCACGCGCGCGATCGTGGTCACCCGCCGGCGGCGCCAGGCCCAGACCTGCGGGCTGATGTAGTAGACGACCGACAGGCCGCGCCGCGCGAGCGCGCGCGCCAGCCGCAGGTTGAACTCCGGGAAGTCGATGAGGACAGCCGCCCGCGCCCGCCGGCGCTCGGCCTCGGCGAGCAGCGCGGCGAACACCTGGCGCGCCCGCGGCAGGACCCTGAGGGCCTCGGTGATCCCGACCACCGCGACCTCCCGGCTGTGCGCCACCGCCTCGAGGCCGGCCGCCTGCATCTCGTCGCCGCCCAAACCGAAGGCGTGGAGCCCCGGCAGCAGCCGCCGCAGCGCGGCCAGCAGCCGACCTCCGTGCAGATCGCCGGAGGCCTCCCCGGCGACCATCAGCAAGTCCGTCCCGCTCATGCCCTGGCTACGGAATCGGCGCCGGCGGGCCGGCGGGGAACGGATACATCAGCCACGCCAGAACGAGCCCGCCGCCCACCATGCCGGCGAACATCTGCACGAAGAGCACGATCCGCTCCCGCCGCTCGCGCCGCCAGAGCAGCGCGAAGAACAGGCTGACGATGGCGGCGTAGACGACCATCAGCAGGAAGTGGCTGAGCACGGGTTACTCCTTCTTCCCCCAGGCGATGTCCCAGGCGTCGAGCACCAGGAGCAGGTTCATCAGGCCGGCGGTCAGGATGAAGGCGGTGCCGTACTCGTAGCCGGGCGAGATGACGTCGCCGCTGTAGCCGACGACGTAGCGGAGCAGGAAGTAGGGGGCGCCCATCCCGATGCAGCCCAGGGTCGCCAGATACGTGAGGGGCTGGTTCGGCAGCGGCCGGTAGAGGTTGCCGTCCAGCACGCAGCCGAGGACGATCGACACCGCCACCAGGGCCAGGAAGGCCAGGGCGCGGCCGCGCCGGTCGAGATACCAATGGCCCGCTCCCGGCACCAGCCAGGCGAGCAGCACCGCGATCCACGGGTTCGCCACCGGCTGCGGGCGCTCGCGGGCCGCGGCCCGGGAGTCACTCGTCGGTTCCGCCACGCGACTCCTCCCTCCGGAACAGCTCCCGCAGCCGCTCGCGCGTGGTGCCCAGATCCTCGGGCACCAGGCGCACCTCGGCTACGACGCTCATGAAGTTCGTGTCCCCGGTCCAGCGCGGGACGACGTGGAAATGGAAGTGGCCCGGCACGCCGGCCCCGGCGGGCGTGCCGAGGTTCATCCCCAGGTTGAAGCCCCCGGGATGATAGGCCGCATCGAGCACGCGCTGCGCGGTGAGCACGGCCGGCCAGAACTCCGCCTGCGCCGCGGCGTCGGAGTCGAGCGGCGAGGCGAGGTGCGCGAGCGGCGCCACCATCAGGTGGCCGTTGGTGTAGGGGTGCCGGTTGAGCATGACCAGGTGGTGCCGCGCCACCCAAACCACCAGCGACTCGGGATCGTCCGGGCGGCGCGCCGCGGCGCAGAAGAAACAGTCGTCGACGGCGGGCTTCGCCTGCGTGATGTAGCGATACCTCCAGGGGGCGAAGAGATTCTGCATCCGGTGCGCCGGCCCGGCAGGCTGTGGCGGGCGGGCCCGATCGGCCAGGCCCGCCTCAGCACTGGTCGTTGAGCAGCTCCCGCAGCTCCTTGCCGGGCTTGAAGTAGGGGATCCGCTTGGGCGGCACCTTGACCTTGTCGCCGGTCTTCGGGTTGCGCCCGGTCCGCGCCCCGCGGTGCCGGATGCGGAAGCTGCCGAAGCCGCGCAGCTCGATCTTCTCCCCGGCCTTCAAGGAGTGGACGATGCTGTCGAACACCGTGTTGACGATGATCTCCGCGTGCTTCTTCGTCAACTGCGTGGTGCGGGCGACCTCCTCCACCAGCTCGGCCTTCGTCATGCCGTCCTTGAGCACCGTCCCCTCCCCTCTGGTAGGTCCCTAGGCACGAAAGCTTTCGCGCCGGGCTCCAATTCCAGCCTACTCCGACTGCCCCGCCCCCGTCTCCCCCCCGGCCTTCTCCTCGTGCGCCTCGTGCGCCTTCTCCTCGCCCTCGCCGGCCGCCTTGATGACGACGCTCTTCTTGGCCGCCTCGCGGATCGCCTTGGCGTCCTCGCCGCCGCGCTTGGCGGTGGCCGCCGCCTTGAGCTCCTCCGCCTCGGCCGCCGCGGGCTGCGCCACGCCGCGCATCGACAGGCCCACCTTCTTGTCGTCCTCCTCGATGCGCAGGATGCGCGCGCGGACGAAGTCGCCGACCTCGTAGTGGTCGTCGAGCTTGCCGCCGCCGGCGACGTCGATCTCGCTGACGTGCGCCAGCCCCTCGAGCCCGTTGTAGATGTCGATGAAGAGGCCGAAGTCGGTGACGTTGACCACTCGCCCGACGAGCACGTCGCCGACCTTGTGCCGGTCCGCGAACTCCTCCCACTCGTTGGGCATGAACTCCTTGATCGACAGCGAGACGCGCTGGTTCTCGACGTCGATGTTGGTGATCCGCGCCCGCACCGTGTCGCCCTTGCGCAGCACCTCGCTCGGGTGCTTGACGCGCTTGGTCCAGCTCATGTCGGAGACGTGGATCAGGCCGTCGATGCCGTCGGTGATCTCGACGAAGGCGCCGAACTCGGTCAGGTTGCGGACCTTGCCCTCGACGACGCTGCCCTCGGGATGGCTGTCGGACAGCTCCTCCCAGGGATTGCGCTCGGTCTGGCGCAGCGACAGGCTGATGCGCCGCTGGTCCATGTCGAGCTCGGAGACGATGGCCTCGACCTCGTCGCCGACCTCGAGGATCTTCGCCGGGTTGACCACCTTCTTGGTCCACGACATCTCGCTGACGTGGATCAGGCCCTCGACGCCCTCCTCGATCTCGACGAAGGCGCCGTAGTCGACGAGCGACACCACCCGGCCGCGCACCCGCGAGCCGATCGGGTACTTCTTGTCGACCAGCGTCCAGGGGTCCTCCCCCTTCTGCTTGTAGCCGAGCGAGACGCGCTCGGTCTCGGGGTCGAACTTGAGCACCACGACCTCGACCTCGTCGCCCACCGCGAAGTGCTCGGAGGGGTGGTTGACCCGGCCCCAGGAGATGTCGGTGATGTGGAGCAGCCCGTCGATGCCGCCCAAGTCGATGAAGACCCCGTAGTCGGTGATGTTCTTGACCACCCCCGGGAGCCGCGCCCCTTCCTCGAGCTTCTTGAGCGTCTCGGCCTTCTTCTTGACCAGCTCGGTCTCCAAGACGGCCTTGCGCGAGAGCACGAGGTTGTTGCGCCGGCGGTCGAGGCTGATGACCTTGAACTCCATCTCCTGGCCGCGCAGCGCCTCGAGGTTCTTGACCGGCTTGATGTCCACGAGCGACCCCGGCAGGAAGGCGCGCAGCCCGACGTCGACGGTGAGCCCGCCCTTGATGCGGTCGATGACCCGCCCCTTGATCACCCGCCCCTCGCGATAGGCGCGCTCGACCTCGGTCCAGCGGCGCAGGCGCAGGGCCTTGGTGTAGGAGAGGAGCACGTGCCCCTCGATGTCCTCGGTCTTCTCGAGCAGCACGTCGACGTCGTCACCGACGTTGACCGTGAGCTTCCCCTCACGGTCGGTGAACTCGTCGAGCGGGATCAGCCCCTCCGACTTGTAGCCCACGTCCACCACCACCGAGTTCGCGGTGACGCCGATCACCCGCCCGGGGACGATCTCGCCCTCGGTCAGGTTGCGCATGCTCTCGTCGTAGAGGTCGAGGAGCTTCTGGTACTCCTGGGGGTCGACCGCCTCGTCTCCCGATACGGCAGTGCGGTCGTGGTTCTCGTGGCTGGACGGCATAAACGGAAAGTCCTCCTGGCGTTTGGATTCAGGCCTTTGGGCCTGTGGCCCCAGCGGGGTGGGGGGCCGAGCTCTGCTAAACCGTTGAGAACTCGGAAATTCGGAGTATAGGGACGGGGTGGCGAGGTGTCAACGGCAAGGAGACGGATCTGCGGGAGGCGTGACGCGTTGCCGGTCGGGTCCCCCGTTACCTGGGATATCCTGAGGAGCTGGGCCGAGATATCCAGGGCCCCGGCCAAGAGGAGACCGAGCCATGAGCGTCCGCAAGACCAGCGTCGAGATCAACGAGGACCTCCTGCGGGAGGTCCAGCGCGTGCTCTCGACGACGACCATCAAGGACACGATCGAGGAGGCCTTCCGCGAGGTGCTGCGCGTGGAGGCACGGCGCGAGGAGATCGAGGCTCTCTCGACGATGCGAGGGATGGATCTTGCCGATCCGGCGGTGATGTCCGAGGCCTGGCGTTCGTGAGGCCACGTTATCTCGTCGACAAGAGCGCCCTCGCGCGGATGCCGCTGGAGCCGGTGCGCGAGCGCCTGGCGCCGATCCTCGAGTCAGGCGAGGCCGCCACCTGCGCGATCATCGACTTGGAGGTGCTCTTCAGCGCCCGCAGCCGCGAGGACTACGACCGCATCCGAGAGCGCCGCGCCCTCGCCTACCGCTCGATCCCGATCAGCGAGGAGATCCCTCAGCGGGCGATCGCCATCCAGGCCGAGCTGGCCCGCACCGGCCGCCACCGGGTGCCCATCCCCGGCCTCATCATCGCCGCCACGGCGGAAACCGCCGGCCTGGTGCTGCTGCACTACGACCACGACTACGACGTCATCGCCGAGGTGACGGGGCAGCGGGCAGAGTGGATCGTGCCCCGCGGGGTGGTGTAGGTCGCCTTCATCATGCCGACTGGGGCGGCCTCGGTGAGACGGTGAGGATGGTCAGCATTACGACCATCAGCGCCTCAACCCCTGCCCCAACCCAGTACTCTCGGAACAGCTGCCCGTCAATGCAGTCATGATGAGCGGAGTAGTTCCGCAGCACCGCGAAGTTCACGAAGGACTTGAGGAGGAATCGCGCGACTGGTTCTGAGTGCCGGAAGTCGCATGCTTCGACGAATGGATTACGGGGCCTCTGCGATAGGTCATGCAAGGCCGTCTTGCTGAGCAGTCCGCTGCTGATCGTTTCCTTGACTTCCGCCGAGAAAGCACCTTGGTCCTTTACACCATAGGGCGGTGCTACGAGCTCCGCAGCCGCGCGCACCAAGGCGTGGAACCCCTTGGGTTGCTCCGGGTGGAGCCACTCGTTGAGCAGCTTCTCAGCGAGCAGGGCACAGAGGATGAGAAACTCGACAGGGGTCTCCTCGGTGAGGCCCACGAGTCGTCCCTCGTTGACTTGGCCGACATAATGCCTGTAGAGCCGGTCAAACGCGAGCACAAAACGGCGGAAGGGGGCTGAGCGAAGCCACCACTTGGCCGTGAGTTCCTCGATCGCTTCTTCGTCGAGCCGCTTTTCCGGGGGCACCACCTGATTAAACGCGCTGTCGCTGAGGGCGATGTCGGCATGGCTGGGGAACTCCCTCTTCGCGTCGTCGGCTTCAAAGGACAGCACGGAAGGGAGCGGCGCCCATTCTCGGGACATCTGGTCGGCAGGGAAACCCCAGAAGGGATCGTCGTAGGGCACGGGTTTGCCGTTGATTACCCCGACGAGCCAATGGGCGAGCTCGATGTCCTGCTGCAGCAGGAGCTTCGAACGATGGCTGGGTGGCGCATCCCCCCACTCACGCCAAAGAGTCAGCAGGTGATCCCGAACGTGGTTCATGAGGTCCACGACCGTGAGGCCGGCGTTCCGAACGATTTCTTCGGCCGCTGCCCTAATACACTCCTGACTCTTCTCGTCATCGTCCTGGACGGGGTGTTCGTAGTTCCAGATGCCGAGAAGCGTACGAAGACGAGAGAGCCAGTCGAACACTTCCCGCCGCCTCTCCCATCGCTTCCGAATGGCGCCGAGACGGAGCTGCGCAAGCTCTTCCAATTCGTCGGCTTTGGCGAGCAGCGCCTCGAGCCTCTGCCTCACCTCAGGCAGCCGGGGCCTTCCGCAGACAAAGATGGCCTGGAGGATCTCCGTCACGTGGTAAGCCTGCCAATAGGCGAAGAAGTCGATCCAAGGGCAGATCGTGCGTTCCGGTGGCCCCGGATGCGAAAACGCCTGAGGCACGCAGCTGCCATCGGTGGGTAGTTGATGTGCGAGGGCGGTTCGTGTCACCCAGTGGTCCGGCACATCGAGGAAGTGGCGGTACCACTCCTTGCCCTTGGGATCGACTGAGCCTCTGTACGTGCGGGCTCCCATCGCCCAAAGGTGGCTTGCCCAGCAGTCCTCCTCAGCAATCGTGTCCCGGATTGAGAGACTCGGGAAATTCTCCCAGCTCAGGTAATAGCTCTTTGGCAACTCGATCCGGAGCACGGGCTCGATCCAGCCATAGCGCACAAGGTCGGCAGGCTGGAGGTCAGGGGGGAGAGCGCTCCCGAGTTCCTTAAGCAAATCGCGGAAGCGCCCCTGGAACCCGGAGGCTGGACAGGCGAGGTATCGGCAGTGTTGCCAGTCTAGACGGAGAACTGAGTTGGGCATCAGGTGGGTGCCAATCGGCCTGCGCCGGGAGCGACGGCCCGACGGTTCAGCGGGCTGCTAGAGGTCCTTCTCGCTGAGCTGAGCCCGCTTCAGCAGTGCGGCGCGAAGGCCGCGGCCCAACGTCCTACCGGCATGGACAGGCACGGTGACAGTCCCGTAGCCTTCTCTACCCCAAGTCTGATGACTGCCGCGGGTGCGGAGGTGGTTCCAGCCGTTTCTCGCCAGGGCTCGGCAGAAGTCCGCGCCCGTAATAGCCTTCACGCGGAGGCGTGCCTGGCTTCAGAACTCGGGCCACCAGCCATCTCGAGGACTTCGACTCGGACCATGGCCACCTCCAGGTTGAGATGGCAGGCAATTGCTTCGTTGAGGTTGCGGTAGACCTCATCGAGAGTGCTTCCCTGCGTGAAGCAGCCGGGGAGATCGGGTACCTCCGCCCAAAATCCCCCGTCGGCTTCGGCATGGATCACGGCCCTAAAGATATTCTCCGAGGGCAAAAACGCCTGGCGCAGGCGGCTAAGCCGCTGTTTCAGTTCGTGCTCGCCTAGAGGCGCGAACAGCACTCGGAACGCGTCCGGCATGGCGGAAGTGGTTTCGCTTGGTTCCTCCATCTGCCGCCACTGGGTGGTGAAAGCGTCGAGGATCGCGAGGCTCTGGGTGAGTGCTTGTCGCCCCTCTTTCTGCTCGATGCCGCTGAAGCTCGCAGCGGCCTCCTTGCCCAACGCCTGCCGCTGCGCTTGCTTTTGCTGCAACTCCGAGTTGAGTTCCTCGAGCTCCTTGTGAAGGCCACGGTAGGACGTCTCGAAGTCGCTGAGCAATTCCCGCTCCGGCTGCCCCAGGTGGGACGTAAAGAGCCGACGCAACTCCTCAGCATCCCGGCGCCAGTTGACCGGTATCAACACGATCTCCGCCAGCACCTGCGGAGCGATACCCTCGTGCACCGCCTGGAGAATCTGCCGGTATGGCATGTACTTAGTGGGCTCATTGGCTAGGAGGTTGGGCAGGTTCTGCACGGCCTCGGCAATGCTGGTCCCGAGCTCGGTGAGCCCCTCCCTATCGAGAGCGCCGTCGCCGGCGGCCCGCGTCGGGTCAACGAGGTAGTACCGCCCCTGGCGGCGGAGGATATACCCGTGAATCGCGCCGTCCGGCCGCAGGGTAAAGAGGACGGCGAAAGCAATGGTTCGGTTGCGCAGCGAACTGATGATCATGGACAACCTCTCCCCTCCTAGTCTACGACAGCCCGGCCAAGCCAGTGATTCGGCCGAGCGCCCAGGCGGCCTGCTCGCGAACGACCGGATCGGAGTCGGCCAGGGCCTCGGCCAGGGCGGGGACGTAGCGGGGGTCGCGGCGGTTGCCCATGGCGATCGCGGCGTTGCGGCGCAGGCCGTCGTACCTGGCGCGCTTCATCGGGCTGCCGCGGAAGCGCTCGACGTACTCCTGGCGCGAGAGGCGGAGGAGGCCGGCGAGGTCGAGGGCGCGGCGCTCGGGCGGGAGGCGGAGCTCGGGGTGGTCGGCCCCGGCCGGCCCGGCGTTCCAGGGGCAGGCCTCCTGGCAGAGGTCGCAGCCGAACACCCAGTCGCCGACCAGCGGCCGGACCTCCGCGGGGATTGCGCCGCGGTGCTCGATCGTCCAGTAGCTGATGCAACGGTTGCTGTCGAGGCGGTACGGCTCGGGCAGGGCTCCCGTCGGGCAGGCCTCGAGGCAGCGCGTGCAGCTCCCGCAGAGGTCGGCGAGCGGCACGTCGGGGGCGAGGTCCAGGGTCGTGAACAGCTCGCCGAGCAGGAACCACGAGCCGGCCTCCGGGTGCAGCAGGTTCGTGTGCTTGCCGATCGCGCCCAGGCCCGCGCGGGCCGCCAGCTCGCGCTCGAGCACGGGGCCGGTGTCGACGTACGGCCGCGTAGCAGTCCCTGGGAAGGCCTCACGGACACGCTCGGCGAGCCGGACCAGCCGCTCCCCCATCAGCTCGTGGTAGTCGCGCCCCCGCGCGTACCGAGCAACCCGCGGCCAGAGGTCGCCCTCCGGCTCTTCCTCGCCCTTGAGTGGGTGGTACTGGAGCGCGACGCAAAGGGCGCTCCGCGCGCCCGGCAGCACCGAGGCTGGCTCTAACCGCGTCTCGACCCGCCTCTCCAGGTACTGCATCCCCGCCTGGTCGCCGCGCTCGAGCCACCGCACAAAAGCCTCGCCGTGCTCGGCCGACTCGAGCAAAGCGACGCCGGCGCGGTCGAACCCCGCCTCCAAGGCCCAGGACTTGAGCAGCTCGGCAGCGGCGCGACGGTCCATTCGTGCATTGTAGGCGGTGGCTCTCCGTTCGCCTCCCGCGCGTCACCCCTCCTCCGGCGGCTTCAGTCGCCGAAACGAGACGAACAGCAGGAGGTCGTAGACGATCTTGATGCCGGCCCCGGCGACGAGCGGCGCCGCCAGCCCCACCGCTTGCATCGCCCAGCCGCCGAGGCTCGGGCCGAGCGCCCACATGGCGAGGCGCACCAGGTTGGTCACGCCGGAGGCGGTCGTCCGCTCCTCGGGGCGCACGACGGCCATCACGTACGACTGCCGCGTCGGCACGTCCATCTCGACCAGCGACTCGCGCAGCAGGAAGAGCGCCGCGGCGAGTGGGAAGCTCGGCACCAGGGCCACCGCCACCAGCAGCAGGCTCGCCGGGATGTGGGTGAAGACCATGGTGTTGACGAGCCCGATGCGGCGGGCCAGCCAGGCGGCGCCGAAGTTCGAGAGGAGGTTGGCGATGCGGGCGGCGAAGAAGAGGCCGGAGAGCGCCGCCACGCCGACCCCGAAGCGCTCGAAGAAGAAGTAGGAGACGAGGGTCGTCAGCAGCAGGCCGCCGCCGAAGCCGTCGAGCGCGAAGAGGAGCGAGATGCGGGTGAGGACGCGGCGGCTGGCGGGCGACAGGCGACCGGGTGACAGCGGCGCTGTGGGCGCCTGGGGATTGTGCGCGGAAAGAGGCTGGGCGGGGAGCGCGGCTGGCAGAGGTACCGCGGGTGCCTGGTCCGGTCGCGTGGAAGAAGGCTGCGGAGGGAGGGCGGCGGCGGGGCGCGGCAGCGCCAGGTAGAGCAGCGCCGAGGCGAGGAGTAGGAGCGCGTAGAGGCCGAAGGAGACGCGGTAGCCCGCGACGCCGGTGATCGGCAAGGCGGCGCCGAGCAGAACCGGTAGCCCGGCCGCGAGGCTGCCCAGCGAGTGTCCGGCGTCCTGGAGGGCCGCGTACCAGGCGAAGGCTCTGGTGCGGCGCTCCGGCGTCGTGGTGGCCGGGAGGAGCGCCTGCTCCAGCACCGCGGCGGCGCCGCGGTCCCGCCCCATGCCGTTGACCATGCCGAGGAAGGCGACGGCGGCGAGCGCCAGCGGGTGGGAGACCAGGGCGAGGAGAGCGCCGCCGCCGGCGGCGAGGAGAGCGAGAGCGACGAGCGCGCCCCGGCCGGCGTGCCGGCCGCGCAGCGTGACGACCAGGGCGCCCATCGCCGCGCCGGCCAGCCCGGCTCCCGCCACCGCGCCCACCTGACCCGCCATGAGCCCCAGCTCGGCGAGGTAGACGCCGAGGAGCACGCCCGCCATGCCGGTGGCGAGGGCGCGCAGGAACGCGGCGCCGAGGAGCACCTTTCGCGCCGCGCCGCCCATCGCGGGCGGAACGATACTCCAGCGGGCAGGCTAGACTCCCGGAAAGCGCGTGCAGCGCGTGTACCGAAAACGCCCGGCACAGGGGCCGGGCGCTACAACGGCCGCGGCACGACGGTAGCGCCCGGGCCACGACCGCACGCCGAGCGCGTCTGGAGGAGAAGAGAACCATGGCGGAGTGGATCGAGGAAGGTGAAGCAGCGCCTGACTTCACGCTGCAGGCGGACGACGGGCGAGAGGTCAGGCTGTCGCAGCTCCGCGGCAAGCCGGTGGTGCTCTACTTCTACCCCAAGGACGACACGCCCGGCTGCACCAAGGAGGCCTGCGCCTTCCGCGATCGGCGCGACGA
Source organism: Thermoanaerobaculia bacterium (assembly GCA_044866775.1). Taxonomy (GTDB): domain Bacteria; phylum Acidobacteriota; class Thermoanaerobaculia; order Multivoradales; family UBA5704; genus DASUNQ01. The sequence continues at coordinate 22,225 of JBIOUG010000176.1, forward strand.
GATCGCCGCCGCCGGCGCGGTCGTGCTCGGCGTCTCCCCCGACGACGTCGCGAGCCACCGGCGCTTCCGCGACAAGTTCGCCCTCAACTTCCCGCTCCTCGCCGACCCCGACCACCGCGTCGCCGAGGCCTATGGCGCCTGGGGCGAGAAAACGCTCTACGGCAAGACCGCGATGGGCATCCGGCGCTCCACCTTCCTCATCGACCGCGAGGGGAAGGTGCGGAGGGCGTGGAAGAAGGTCTCGGTCGACGGCCACGACGAGGAGGTGCTCTCGGCCTTGGCGGGCATCTGAGCGGCGGGATGATCGGGGGTCGCTTCCGCGCCCGGTTGTCCTGGAACGCGGGTCGCTTCCGCGCCCGGTTGTCCTCGAACGCGGGTCGCTTCCGCGCCCGCTTGGCCCTCCTCGGCGCGACGGCGATCTGGGGTGGGTCGTTCGTGGTCGTCCAGAAGGCGCTGGTCGGGCTGGCGCCGCTCCACCTCCTGGCGCTCCGCTTCGCCCTCGCGTCGCTCCTCCTCTTCCCCTTGCTGCGCCGCGCGTGGACTCCCGGGCTGCGCCGCGACGGCGTGACCCTCGGCCTCGTGCTCTTCGCCGGCTTCGTCCTCCAGACCTACGGCCTGCTCTGGACCACCCCCTCGCGGTCGGCGTTCCTGACCGGCCTCTCGGTCGTGCTGGTGCCGGTCGTCGGGCTGGCGGTGGGCGCCTACCGCCCGCGCTTCGGGCCGATCGCCGGCACCCTCTGCGCCGCGGCCGGGCTCTACGTGCTGTACCGGCCGGAGGCGGGCGGCGGGCCGTTCAACCGGGGTGACGCGCTGACGGTCGGCTGCGCCGTCGCCTTCGCCGCCTACGTGGTCCTGGTCGGGCGGGCCGTGCGGCGGCATCCCATGGCGCCGCTCGCGGTGCTGCAGATCCTGGTGGTCGCCGCCCTCTCGCTGCCGGCCTTGCTCCTCGACCCGCCGGCCCGGCAGTCCTTCGCCGGCTTCGCCGTTCCCGCGATCCTCTACACCGGCATCCTGTCGACCGCCCTCGCCTTCCTGGCGCAGCTCTATGCCCAGCGCCAGCTCGACGCCATCGAGACCGGCGTCATCCTCACCCTCGAGCCGGTCTTCGCCGCCGTCGCCTCGGTGCTGGCCGGCAGCGAGCGCTGGAGCCCCGCCCTTCTCCTCGGCGGCGCGCTGGTCGTCGCCGCCATGCTGCTCACCGAATTGGGCAGCGGCGCCGAGCCGGCGCCGGCAGCGCCTCGTTCCTGACGATTTTCGATAGACTCACGCCCGCCCGACCCGCGCCATCCCCGAGTCATCGTTCGCCGACGCCACGGAGCCCGTGATGGACCTGTTCCGACAGCTTGCCGAGATGGGCCACGAGCGGGTGCTCTTCTGCTCGAACCACGAGGTCGGGCTGCGCGCCATCATCGCCGTGCACTCGACGGTGCTGGGGCCCGGACTGGGCGGCGTGCGCATGTGGCCTTACGCGAGCTGGGACGAGGCGCTGACCGACGTCCTGCGCCTGTCGCGCAGCATGACCTACAAGGCGGCCGCGGCCGGGCTCAACTTGGGCGGCGGCAAGGCGGTCATCCTCGCCGACCCCAAGCAGGACAAATCGGAGGCGCTCTTCCGCTGCTTCGGGCAGTACGTCGAGTCGTTGGGCGGGCTCTACATCACCGCCGAGGACGTCGGCACCGACATGGAGGACATGGAGCTGATCCTCGCCGAGACGCGCTGGGTGACCGGCGTCTCGCCGGCGCAGGGCGGCGGCGGCGATCCCTCGCCGGTGACGGCCTTCGGAGTGCTGCAAGGGATGAAGGCGGCGGTCGTGCGGCACCGCGGCGAGAGCACGCTGGCCGGGCGGCGGGTGGCGGTCCAGGGGCTCGGGAGCGTCGGGTTCCACCTGGCGTCGCATCTCAAGGACGAGGGGGCGAAGCTCTTCGGGAGCGACATCGACGCGGAGGCGGTGGCGCGGGCCGAGAGCGAGCTGGGGATGGAGATCGTGCCGCCGGAAGGGATCCTGGAGGTGGAGTGCGACGTCTTCGCGCCGTGCGCGCTGGGGGCGGTGCTCAACCCGGAGACGATTCCGCGGCTGCGGTGTCGCATCGTGGCGGGGGCGGCCAACAATCAGCTCGCGGACGAGGAGCGGGACGGCAGGGCGCTGTACGAGCGGGGGATCTTGTATGCGCCGGACTTCGTGATCAACGCCGGCGGGCTGATCAACGTGTACAACGAGCTGACGGGGTACAACCGGGAGCGGGCGTTGCGGATGACGCGGGGGATCTACCTCAATCTCATGCGGGTGTTCGAGATCGCGCAGCGGGATGGGGTGCCGACGCATGTGGCGGCGCATCGGGTGGCGGAGGAGCGGATCGCGAAGATCAAGGCGCTGGGGCCGCAGCACTGGGCGCGGACCATGCTCCAGCGGCGGCGCCGGAGCTCGTAGCGCCCGGGCTACGTCCCGGGCGTTTTCGTACCGCGGGTGACGCCGCGCGGGGCCGGGGGAAAATGCGGTGCCGCGCGGCACCGACAGTCGCCGCGTGGGGTGCCGGTCCTCCGGTCGCTCCAAGTCGCGCCGCTTCGCGGTGCTGGTAGGTGGGGATGGGGGCCTGCGGTTCGCACGCGCTGCGCGCGTGCATCACGAACGGTCGTGGTGACTGTGGGTGGCGCGCTCCGGTCGCTCCCTGCGGACCGGCACCCCACGCGGCTGCATGACTCGAAACTCTTACGTGACGTCGCTTTTTACTGCCCCTCTACCTGTCATCCCGAGCGTGAGCATCAGCATCGTCATCCCCTGCCTGGACTCGCCGTTCGTGGACCGTACCTTACGCGGGTTGGCGGAACAGGGGGCGCCTGGGGAGGGAGTGGAGGTGGTGGTGGTCGGTCGGGATGAGGGAGGGCTCGTGCCGCGGGAGGGGGCGGTGCGGTTCGTGGAGACGCGGGAGAGGTTGAATCCGGCCGCGGCGCGGAATTTAGGGGTGGCGACTGCGCAGGGAGACACGCTGCTCTTCGTGGATGCCGACTGCCGGCCGCTTGGTGGGTGGATGAAGAGGCTCACTGCCGCGCTCGACTTATCTCCGGTGGCGGGGGGGGCGGTGACGTTTCCTCGGGACTCGAACCGCTGGGCGTTGGCGGACAACATCGCTTCGTTCCACGAGCTGCTGCCGGATCGGCCGGCGGAGCGGGAGACGCGGCGGCCGCTGGGGAGCCTCAATCTCGGGTGCACGCGGGGGGCGTGGGAGACGGTGGGGGGGTTCGACGAGTCGCTGACGACGAGCGAGGATCACGATTGGGTGCTGCGGGCGCGGCGGGCGGGGGTCGCGACGGCCTTCGTGCCGGAGGCGCGGGTCGAGCATGCGGCGGTGCGGGGGAGCCGGGCCGAGGTCGAGGCGCACGCGCGGTGGTACGGGGAGCACTTCCATCGCTTCAGGGGGCGCCATCCGGAGGCGTTCGCCACCGGGCCGACCTGGAGCTCGCGGCGGCGGCTCGAGCGCACGGCGCCGGTGAAGGCGGTCACCTCGGCGGCTGGCATCTTCATCAGCCACCCCTCGCTCCTCACCTGCTTGCATGCTCTTCCCGGCGTGGTCGCCTTCAAGCGGGCCTGGTACGCGGCGGTGCTGGAGGGCTGGCCGGTGCAGCAGGATGGACGGCACTCCTCGCGAGACGATGAGATCGACTGAGCGCCGCGTCCTCTCCTCCACCCTCGCCGCCTACGGCAGCCAGCTCGCGCGGGTGGCGATCCGGGCGGTGGCGGATCTGGCGCTGGCGCGGCTCATCCTGCCGGCGGGGCACGGGCTCTTCGACCTGGCGCTGGGCATCGTCGTCATCACCGGCATCTTCCGCGACCTCGGGCTGCCCTATCAGCTCGTGCGCGACGAGCGGCAGGGGTATGGGGCCGCCTTCCTGTGGATCGGCGCGTCGGGGGCGCTGCTCACGGCGGCGCTGGCGCTGGGGGCGCCTCTCTTCGCGGGGCTCGATCCGGGGCTGCCCGCCGTCCTCCGTCTCTACGCGCTCTTCGTGCTGCTCGACGGGCTGGCGGTGGTGCCGAAGGTGTACTTCGAGCGGCGGCTCGAGGTCGGGCGGCTGGTGGGCCCGGAGGTCTTGCGCGGGCTCGTGTTCGCCGTCGTGGGGATCGCGCTCGCGGCGCGCGGGTGGGGAGTCTGGGCGCTGGTCTGGGGGCAGCTCGCGAGCGGGGCGCTCTTCGCCGCGCTCCTCTGGTGGCGGGCCTGGGGGCGGATGCCGCTCGCCTGGGAGCCGGGGCGCGCGCTCGAGCTGGTGCGGCGGAGCTATCTGCTCTTCGCCATCGCGCTGCTGGCGCTGCCCATGCCCTACGTCGCGCGCTTCATCCTCGGCAGCTTCGGCGGCGGCGCCTACGTCGTCGGCCAGTTCGGCAAGGCGCGCGACTGGGGGTTTCGCCTCCAGGAGCTGGTGCTGCCGGCGATCGCCCGCGTGCTCTACCCGGCGCTCGTCGAGTACCGCGGCGAGCGCGAGCGCTATCTCGGCGCCTACCGCTTCGGCACGGTGTCGATCCTGGCGCTCGAGACCCTGGCCGCCTACTTCCTCTTCTTCAACGCCGAGGTGGTGCTGCTCAAGATCCTGGTCGGCGAGAACTGGCGGCCGGCGGTGCCTCTGCTCCAGATCCTCTGCTTCGTGCCGCTCACCGACCCCTACTCGCGGCTGGGCGGCGAGCTGCTCAAGGTCGAGGGGGAGGACCGCGCCTGGCTCGCCGTGGTGGGGCTCAACCTGCTCTCGCTCGTCGCCTTCGGCGCGCTGCTGACGCGCGCCTTGGGCGCCCCCGGGATGGCCTGGGCCAACTACCTCCTGCTCGGCAATCTCCTCATGGCGTGGCGCGTCTATCGCGTCTGCGGCGCCGTCTTCTGGCGGCTCACCGCGGACCTCCTGCTCGTCTACCTCCTGCCGCTGCCGCTCTTCCTCGCCGCCGCCTGGATCTTCCCCGCCGGCTCGTGGACGCGCCTCGGCGCCTCGATCGCGGCGGCGGCCGTCGCCGGTCTTCTCCTCCTCTTCCGCTTCCTCGGCCCGCTGCGGAGCCTCTTCGCCGCGCCCGCGGCGGCGGCCGCGGAGGGGGTGTGAGGGTCGCCTTCGTGATGCCGGGAGTCGGCGTGGTCGAGCGCGGCGCCGAGGCCTTTGTCGTCGAGCTCTGCCGGGCGCTCTCCGCCGACCACGGCATCGAGGTCGTCCTCTTCTGCCGCGGCGAGACCCCGCTCCCCCACGTCCGGGTGCGCGCGGTGGCGCGCGACAACCGGCTGGTGAACGGCCTCTACGGCGCCACGCGCCTCGGCCGCAAGGCGCTCGACACGCTCTTCCTCGACCCGCTCAACGTCGAGTGGGCGACGGCGGCGCTGGCGGCCCTGCCGCGGCTCTGGCGCGGCGGCTTCGACGTCGTGGTGATGGAAGGAGGGCTGGCCGGCGCCTGGGCCGCTCGCCTGCTGCGCCGCGCGCGCGGCGTCCCCTTCGTCGACGTCGCGCACGGCAACGACCCCAAGTGGGAGGGGGCCTTCGCGCGGCAGGGACCGGATCGCGTCGTCGCCTTCACCCGGGCCGCCGCGGCGATGATCCAGGAGCGGGCGCCGCGGGCGCGGATCGCCGTCATCCCCCACGGCATCGACCTCGACGCCTTCCGGCCCGGCCGGCCGCCCGCCGCGCACGGCCTCCCACGGCCGGTGGTGATGGCGGCGGGGGCGATCGACGGCCACAAGCGTCTCGACCTCGCCGTCGAGACCGTCGCGCGCCTCGGCCGCGGCAGCCTCCTGGTGCTTGGAGCGGGGCCGCAGGCGGCAGAGATCGATCAATTGGCAGAGCGGCGCCTGGGCCCCGGCCGCTATCTCCGCCGAGCCGTGCCGCGCGACGCCATGCCCGCCTGGTACGCCGCCGCCGATTGCTTTACGCTACCGTCGCGCACCGAGTCCTTCGGCCTGGCCTATCTCGAGGCGATGGCTTGCGGCCTGCCGTGCGTGGCGCCGGACGACGCGGTGCGCCGGGAGGTGATCGGCGAGGGAGGGCTCTTCTGCGACGTGGCCGACCTCGACGCGTACGCCGCCACCCTGCACGAAGCGCTGGCGCGGGCGTGGGACGACCTCCCCCGCCGCCGCGCCGAGCGCTTCCCCTTCGCGGCGACGTCACGCGCCTACGCCGGCCTGCTGGGCGAGGTGGCAGCGAGTGGAACTCGGCGCGAAGGCTCTCGCGCCTAGCAAAATGCGCTGCTCGTCGTTTGTAGTGCGATGACGCCCCCCGTGCTCATGCTCCATCACGTCGAGCCGGCACCGCTCGTGCCGCCACCGCGGTTCCCGGACAGCTATCTCACGCCAGAGGACTTCGGCGGGTTCCTCGACTTGCTCGCCGCCGGTGGATACCGCGCCTGGACGCTGGCCGCAGCGGCCGATCAGGTGAAGCAGGAGAAGCCGCTGCCGCGCAAGAGCGTGGTCCTGACCTTCGACGATGGCTGCCGGTGCTTTGCCGAGCACGCGCTGCCCGCGCTGGCGGCGCGCGGGATGGCGGCGACAGTCTTCGCGGTCAGCCAAGAGCTGGGTGGGGAGAACAGGTGGGATCAGGCCGAAGGCGAGCGGCGCGAGCGGCTGCTCACGGCCGCGGAGCTGCGCGAGCTGGCCGGCCAGGGAGTCGAGATCGGCTCGCATGGACGGCTGCACCGCGACCTCACCACGTGCTCCGCAGCAGAGCTGGCCGACGAGGTCGCCGGCTCGCGGCGGGAGCTGGAGGATGCTCTCGGGCGGCCGGTGCGAACGTTCTGCTATCCCTACGGCCGCTGGGACCGCCGCGCCCGCGCCGCCGTCGAGGCCGCGCGCTACCTCGCCGCCGTGACCATTGAAGGCCATGGCGTCGAGGTCCCGGACGACCCAGCCGACCTTCTTTCCTTACCCAGATCTTTTCTTGTTCCCGGCGAAAGCAACCTCGAGCGCCGCTTGAAAGCGCGCGGCCGCTACCGCCAGTGGAAGCGGCTGCCGCGGCTCGGCGTGCTCGCCGCGCTGCGCCGCGCCCAGGGGGCGCGATGACCCTCTGGCCGCGCCTCGGGCGCGACTTCGCGCGGCTGCGCACCGTCAAGGGGCGCGGCTTCTGGATGGCGCTCGCCGACGCCCTCTTCTTCGACGCCGGCTTCCAGGCGCTCCTCGCCCACCGCATCGCCCACACCTTCGCGCGCTGGGGCGTGCCGGTGCTGCCGGCGCTCTGCCGCCGCCTGGCGGTGGCCGCCTGCGCCGTGGACATCCTGCCGCGCGCCACGATCGGCGGCGGCTGCATCGTCGCCCACGGCGTCGGCCTGGTCGTCGGCGGCCAGACGGTGATCGGCGAGGACTGCACCCTCCTCCACGGCGTCACCCTCGGCGAGGTCCGCTTCGACGAGCTCGACTGCCCGCGCGTCGGCGACCGCGTGACGATCGGCGCCGGCGCCAAGGTGCTCGGCGGCATCACCGTCGGCGACGACGCGGTCGTCGGCGCCGGCGCGGTCGTCCTGGCCGACGTGCCGCCTGGAGCGGTAGTCGCGGGCGTGCCGGCGCGGGTGATCGGGCGGCGGGAAGAAAGAAAAGATAGAGAAGAAACGACTTCAGGTAGGGAAGCAGCGGCAGGCGTGCCGGCGCGTGCTGCGGCGGGGTCGACGGCTGCTTCCGATGCGACGCGACAGGAGCCTGCCCCCCGCCCAGATCCTGGCGGAGCCCTGTGACCGGCCGCCAACGACGCGAGGAACCATGACTGCCGCTTTCTTTACCCAGAAATCTTTTCTCTTCTCAGCCGCCCTGGCCCTCTGCCTCGCGGCCGGCCCCGCTGCCTCGGCCGCCCCCCTGAAGCTCTGCGACGACGCCACACCTCTGACCCCTATCGGCGTCGACACCGACAGCGGCCTCACCCTCCTCTCGCTGCCGCCGCTCGGCTCCAGGCGCGGCTGGATCGTCGAGCTGCGGTCGGCGGACAAGGTCGCGAGAGTCTTCCCGGACCCCGGCGGCGGCCGTTCCGGCGGCTCGGTCGGGCCCGGTCCGGTCCTCGCCGCCCTTCCCTGCGGCCCTTCCTGCATCCAGCCGGTGCAATGGATGGACGGACGCTGGAAGCCGCTCGGCGAGCCCTTCGCGGCGCCGGCGGTGAGCACCCTGGCGGCCACCTGGGACGCGACCGGGCACGCCTGGATGGTGCTCCACGGCTCGCGCAACGACGCGGGGCGGGTGACCGCCTGGGCCTTCCGGCTGGAGGAAGGCAACCGCACCTGGCAGCCCAAGGGGAGCCTCACGGTGGCCGCGGCCGGCTATCCGCAGGTGCTGCCGGCGCCGCAGCGCAAGGACGGCGTGCTCTCCGGCACCGGCCTCTTCGCCGCCTCCGGCCGCCCCGCCGACTGGCTGAGCGGGCTGCCCAGCCTGCCGCCCGCGCGGCGCGGCCAGGTGCTGCCGCTCGGCGGCAACGCCGCCGCCTATCTCTCGGCCGACGGCACCGTCTACACCTCGCGCGACGCCGGCAAGAGCTGGCAACGGTCGCTCTGGACGCCGTGGGGAACGTCGGGCGTCACCCAGAGCTGGCGCCAGGGCACCGACTTCTGGGTCGACCTGCCGCTCGGCGCTCCGGGCGACGCCTTCCCGCTCGCCTGGTTCGACCGCCGGGTGGCGAGCGACGAGCGGCTCTATCTCGCCGAGCTGGCTCCCGCCGGCTCCTGGCGGGTGGTGGCCCAAGGCGCCTCCGCGGTGCGCACGCGCGGCGAGGCGCCGCTCGCGGTGTCCCACCTCGTGACGCCGCGTCCGGGGGAGTGGCTGGTGCTCTCCGGCTGTGTGGCGACCGCCGGCGGCTCCGGCCTCGTGGTCCGCACCGCCGGCCCCTCGGGTCTCTCGGCGCCGCGCCTCGTGCCGCTCGAGCGCGCGGCGCCGGACGCCGACTAGGCCAGACCCCTTCGTCGATCAGGCGCGCGCGCCCGACCCGACCGGCGCCTGCGCCGGGATCCGCAGCACCTGCCCCGGGTAGATCTCGTCGGGGTCCTTGAGCAGCGGCCGGTTGGCCTCGAAGATTTTCATGTAGGAGTTGGCGTCGCCGTAGTGCTGCTTGGCGATCTTCGAGAGCGTGTCGCCCTTCTCCACCGTATAGAACTGCGCCTGCGCCTCGACCTTCTCCACCTTGAGCTGGTCGTCGACGCTGCCGATCCCCTCCGTGTTGCCGACCAGCAGCACGATCTTCTCGCGCTCCTCCTGGCTGCGCGCCTTGCCGGTCAGCGTGGCCGTGTCGCCTTCCAGCCGCACGCCGAAGTCATCCACCTTGAAGCCCATCTGCTCGACCACCTTGGCGAGCGCGGCGGCGCGGCGGCGGTTGTGGAGATCCTGCACCTGCTGCGCCGAAGGCTGTCCCTGGCCGGCGGCCTTGGGCTGCGGCTCCTCGTCCCCCAGCCCCAGCTTGCGACCGACGTTCTTGGCGAACTTGAAAAGACCCATGGTGTTCCTCCTTGGAGTCGTTGAACGGGATTGGGCGCGCTCGCGCCTCGCCGGGATCGTTTGCAAGGCCGCTGCCGGATCTGCCAGGCTCGCTCCATGCGACGCACGGCGCTCTTCCCGCTCGCGGCCTCCCTCGCCGTCCTCCCCGTTCCGGCGCGGGCGGCCGACCCGCTCGCCCACACCTACTCGATCGTCGCGCGCGACCCCAAGACCGGCGACTTCGGAGTGGCGGTCCAGAGCCACTGGTTCCAGGTCGGGCCGACCGTCCCCTGGGCCGAGGCCGGGGTGGGCGCCGTGGCCACGCAGTCCTTCGTCAAGGTGGACTACGGCCCGCGCGGCCTGGCGCTGATGCGCGGCGGCGCCTCGGCCGAGGAGGCGCTGCAGAAGCTCCTCGCCGAGGACCCGCAGCGCGACGTGCGGCAGGTGGCGATGGTCGACCGCCAGGGCCGGGTCGCGACCTGGACCGGCCCGCGCTGCATCGCCGCCGCCGGCCACAAGCAGGGCGCCGGCTACTCGGTGCAGGCGAACCTGATGGACAAGGCGACGGTCTGGGAGGCGATGGCGCGCGCCTACGAGGCGGCGCCGGGCGACCTCGCCGAGCGGCTGATGGCCGCGCTCGACGCGGCCGAGGCCGAGGGCGGCGACGTCCGCGGCCGCCAGAGCGCGGCGCTCGTCGTAGTGCGCGCCGCCGCGCCCGCCGAGCCCTGGCAGGGGCGGCTGGTGGACCTGCGCGTCGACGACCATCCGGCGCCGCTCGTCGAGCTCCGCCGCCTGCTCACCCTCCACCGCGCCTACGAGGCCATGAACCAGGGCGACGACGCCCTCGCGGCCGGCAAGAACGACGAGGCCCTCGCCCACTACACCCGCGCCAGCGCCCTCGCCCCCGAGATCGCCGAGCTCCCCTTCTGGCAGGCCGTGACCCTCTTCACCAGCGGCCAGGAAGACCGCGCCCTGGCCATCTTCCGCGACGTCTTCGCCCGCGAGGACCGCTGGGCCCGCCTCGTCCCGCGGCTCCCGGCCGCGGGGCTCCTGCCGGACGATGCGAAGAAGATCGAGAAGATCCTGAGCGTGGCGAAGAAGCCGTAGCGGCGGACGGGAACTGAGCTACTCGCCGAACAGCTCGGCGAGCGGGAAGGAGAACCCCGGCAGGAGCTCCTCGTCGGCGAGGGCCTGCTCCTCGGTGAACTGCCGGACATCGGTGAGCGAGCGGTAGGCGAAGACCCGCCGGAGCTTCGGGTCGACGACCCAGACGACCCCGACACCGATCGAGAAGTAGTCGGCGAGCTTCGCCGTCACGTCGCTCCAGCGATCCTCGGGAGAGAGGATCTCGACCACCAGCTCGGGGGCGACGTCGAGGTACGCCGAAGAGCCGCGGCGGACCCAGCGCTCATTCGAGATGAAGAGGATGTCGGCAGCACGGACCGTATCGGGGTTTCGCCGGATGTAGATTCCCACCTCGCCGCTACTGGCCTTGCCGCGGTTGGTTTGCTTGGCATAGGCGAGCAGTCGAGCACCCAGCTCCAGCTCCAACCTCCCATGGCGATCCCTCGTCGGCGACATCGGCACGACCCTCCCGTCCACCAGCTCGCAGGGGCCGAGGTCGGGGAGCTGCGCGAGCTCCTCGCCGGTCAGCAGTCGTCGTTCGGCGGTCTCTGGAGAGGCCATGTCAGCCGATCCTGCGGTCGACGTCCCGGTAGGGGCCAATCCCGGCGGGCGGAGCCAGGGGAGCCTCGGTGAGGAACCCGACCGCCATATTCGGAAGTATAGGTCAGGCCGCGTTCGGCCGTGGCACAGCTCAGCGAGCGGGAGGAGTGGTCCGATCGCTCATGTACCGCGGATCGCCCTGCGAAGGGTCTTCGGGGTCGAGAAGGAGACCTTCCTCGCCGCGGGCCAGGTCCTTGGCCTTCCCGACGACGTAGATGGACGAGACGCCGAGTTCCTCGGCGGCCTGAAAGGCGCCGATGGACATCGGGACTTTGCCACCGGTCGTGTCGACGAAGGTCTTGGCTCGTGGGACGCCGTGCGCTTCGAACCGGCGCAGGAAGGACTGCACGAGGGCGCGGCTGGCCTGCGGATCGTCCGGGTGCTCGAGGACGTCGTCGCCGCGCTCGATCGCGGCCGCGTCGGGCTCGAACGTGACGGTGCCGCCGAACTCCCGCGCCAGCCGCACCGCGACTTCTTTGGTCTTTCGGGTGTAGAGCAGCGACACCTGCTCCGGCCTGAGGTGCCTGAGAATCCACTCGGGCTGCTCACGCCTACTGACCGGGATGACGATCGCCCGCACCTGGTCCTGCATCGGGATGACTGGCGCTCCCGCGCCGGGGAAGCGACGCCCGAACAGCCAGCGCCGGATCTCTCGCCGCCGGATGAGGGCGACGGCGCCGAGCGCGACCGAGATGCAGGAGACGACGTAGCCGAGGAGGATGCCGGCGTTGTCGAAGCTCCGGATCCAGGCCTCGGAGAGCCAACCGCCGAAGGTCCAAGACAGCGTGACGACGAGGACGAGCATCGACCCCGTGATCAGCGAGGTCGCCGTCTTGACTGTCATCGGCGTTTGCCGCCGGGTTCGCGCCGGCTGTCTCGCCCCTCCTCTCGCCGGCGACCGTGCGCTCTCTCGCGCTCCTTCGCCTCGGTGGCCCGGACATGGACCAGCCGGGCGATCCATCCGAGGAGGAAGCGCAGCTCCTCCTCGAGCGTATGGTCGCGAAGGATGTCGCGGAAGGTGCTCTGCACGGTGAGGAGCTGCCCGCGGGTGCGGTTGCTTCGCTCGCCCACCCACGAGGTGGGGAGTTCCTCGGCGAGCCGGCGCGTGGTCTCGAGGCGTGTCTTCCAGGGTTGTGCTGGAAGGAAGAGCGCATTGAGCACCGGGCGGAGCTCGGAGCGGGTCACTCCTCCCGCCACCAGGCGGCCGGCGAAGGATTCGGCCCGCATGAATAGGGCCCGTCGTCGGGTTGGAGTCAGCACGCGCGTCACCTCGATCGCTCAGCTCAGGCTCATCACCCTGTGCAGCTCCGCCCAGGCCGCCCGGCGCTCCGGAGCCGACTCCACGGCCCGCTGCGCCAGCTCCTCGGCCCAGCGGTACGCCTGGGAAGCCTCGAGCGCCGTGCGCGCCGGGTAGGACTGGGCGCCCCCTCGCAGCTCGGCGTCCGCGGCGCCAAGCCCGTCGTACTTCTTGCCGCCGAGCCGCAGCATCGGCGAGGGACCCATGAACCCCATCGCGGCGAACAGCAGCCCCAGCTCGTCGGCGGAGGCGTTGACCAGGCGGATCTCCGAGTCGAAGTCGCCCCAGATCGTCCAGGTCCGCTCGCGCTCGGGCGCCGCCTGCCCCTGGGGGGTGACGGCTTTTCGCTGGTCGTAGACGCGGACGGTGCCCCCCTTGTCTCGGCGCGGCGGCCAGGCGACTGGCACCTTCCGCACAGTGAGGCGCGTTTTCCATTCCGCCGCGGGCTCGGCCTCGCCGAAGGCGGCCCTCCCGCCGAGCCCCGCCGCGCCGAAGAACGAGCAGGCGGGGCAGAGCCGAGGCTCGCGGTCGTTCGGGCGCGCCTTGCAGCCCTCCGGCGGCCAGGGCTCACAGGACGGAGTGAGCAGCTCGTAGACCTGGCGTATCGCGCCCTTCAAGGAGCTCCCGGGGATGACCGGCGTTCCCTCGGCACCCCGCCGCACAATCTCGGCCACGACCTCCACCGGCGCCGGCCGCTGGGGCTGCATGCGGCGCGGCCCGTAGTTGGTGCGCCGGTCCTGGGGCGCCTCGCCGCCGCGCAGCGTGAACCAGCCCGCACCGACGGCGAGTGGGTGGCTGCGGTCGATGTGCCAGCGAAGCTGGAGCACGCCGGTCCAGCGGTCTGCCAGGAGTCGATTGTGCGGCACGAACGGCGAAAGCCGCACGTCCGAGTACGCACGCTGGATCTGCTCATGCCCCACCGTTCACCTCCCGCTTCGCGGTCTCGACGAAGCGCCGCCAAGGCTCACGGGCCAAGGCCTGGAGGATCCCGTCGAGCGCCCGCCAGTCGGCGTAGCGGTAGTCCGAGAACAACCCCTCCGCGACCGGTTCACCACCAGGAGGCAGCGCCACCGCGTCGCGCTCGTCGAGACCGTAGCGCTCCCGGAGCTCGGTGGAGGGTTCCCGCGCGCCGGCGCCTTCGAGCCTCGACGGAGCCTCGCCGGGCCAGCGCAGGACGAGGATCGGGTTGCGGAGCCGCACGCCTCCGAAGCCGCGGGACTTGGCGTGCCCGATCTGGACGAGCCCTTCGTGGAGGTCGCGCAAGGCCTGGAGGATGAGCGAGAGCATCCAGAGCTCGAAGTTCTCGAGCGTGGCGCGCACCTCGAAGGCGCCCGAGGTCACCGCCTCCTGCTCGAAGGGCCCCACTTGGACCGATTGCTTCGCGCGATTTGATCGCGACGCCGTAGCGGATCTCCGTCCGGTTGGCCGCCTCCGCCGTGCCGGCGGCGGGCAGGGCGTCGCCGATGCGGACGCGGCCCGCGATCTCGGTCGAGCCGAAGAGGCGGTCGGCCTCGCAGGAGAGCCGGTACACCGCCGGGGTGCCGTCGTTCGGTCCCTGCCGCTGCCTTGCCTTGCTCGCCGCGTTCCGCCGTTCGCTGCGGAAGTCGAACGGGTCTTCCGCGGCGCGCTCACCGATCTCGGTGGCGAGGATCCGCTCGGCGTGAGCGCGCAGCACGCCCTTGAGCGACGAACCCGGGAGGTAAACGGTCGGCGTTCCGTTGTGGGCGGTGCGGACGAAGGCGAGATCCGGGGCGACGGGGTCGACTGCGGCGCCGCCCTGCACCACCAGCACGGGGCCGTCGGGCTCCAGCCTGCCGGTCAGGATCGCCTGGTTGTAGAGCTTCCGGAACATCAGCCTCTCCCCCCGACGTAGTGCTCGTGCGCGGCGGCGCGGAGCGACGCGAAGTCCGTCACCGGAGTTCCCTCGCTGCCGGTGAAGAAGTCCCCCGCCGTGCGGGCGACGACGGTGAGCCCCTCGATGCGCGCCGAGCCCAGACCGCGCGAGCCCTTGCCGCCGACGCGCGCGAAGCCGGTGGTGAAGAGCTCGAGGCCGATCAGCAGCAGCCCGAGCTCGTGCGGCTCGGCGTTGTCGACGTCGATGCGCAGCCCGAAGCCGGTCTCGGCGGGGACTGCCTCGAAGTTGTAGAGGATGGCGCGCGAAGCGGTGCGGAGGTCGCGGTCCAACCCGACGCCGTCGCGGATGTAGGTCGAGGTCTCGTCGGCCTCGGCGAGCATGAAGAGGTCGGCGAGCCGCACGCGCGAGGCGAGAAAGGAGTGGCCGAAGAGCCGGCAGATCGCGCAGCTCTCCTTCCAGGCGACCTCGAAGGCGGTGTGCTCCGGGACCTCCGCCAGCCCCTCGCGCTGCGCTTGCACCAGCTCGCCGCAGCTCCGGCCGGGATCGCGCTCGCCCTTGGCGAACGGATCGCAGACGCGCAGCTCCGGGCGCCCGAGCCCGCGCAGCAGCGACTCGAGGCCGGAGCGCAGCGCACCGCGGAACGAGGAGCCGGGAATGTAGGGTGCGCCGCGCCCGTCGCGGGCGACGGGCAGGTCGGTGGCCGCCATCTGGCGGCCGCTCTCGCTCGTCCCGACGTGGAGCGCGGTCTCGGTAACCAGCGTGGCGCGGAAGGCGTGGCGGTGGATCAAGCGGTCATGCGACGGGCCGCTCATCGCTCGTCCCTGCCCTGGCGGCGCTCTCGGCTCTGCTGCCAGCTATGAAATTTGTGGGAGCGGATCGTGTAAACGAGCAGGTGCCGGATGAGGTCCATCGCGAGACCTTCGTCGCCCGCCTCCCGCGCCGTCGTCTGGCACCGCTCGATTGCATTCTCCAGCGGACCGGCGACGCCTTTCCAGCTCGTATCGTTGCGAGCCGCCTGATAGCGGAGCAGGTTCAGGATGACGAGCGGCTCGGATTCGTGCCGCGCCGCCTCCCAGATGCCCCGGGCCTGGCTGGCCCAGTCTCGGTTCCCGCCCGCGAGCTTGCCGATGACGTCGCCGTCCTCGACCAGCCACCTCTTCTGCGCAGCGACGAAGTCGCGGCGCGATCGTTCGCCGTTCGGCTGTGGGTTCGATGCCATGGCTCCGCGCTGACCTCCTTCCGTCAGAAATCCACTTCCGGTCCCCGGATCACGAACCGCCCCCACCCGATCTCGCCGTGGAGGCCGCTGCCGGCCCGGCCGCGGGCGAGCCAGTCTCCCAGCCGCGCCTCGAGCTCGCCACGCGCCACCGAGTAGACGTAGACCGATCCCGCGGCGGCGGTGCGCACCGGCGGCTCTTCGCCGCGCCGCACGTGCTCCGGCGCTCCGTACCACGAGGCCTCGTTGGCTCCGAAGCGACCCTCCTCGGATGTCGAGAGGAAGGCGTCGATCAGCTCGGTGCCGTGCTCCGCGAGCGGCCCCTGGGTGAGATCGGGGCCGTCCGCCGCCGGCGCCCACGGCTCCTGGAGGACGATCGCGAGGGGCACCCGATCAGGGGCCAGGAAGGGGTCCTGCAGGCGCTCTCCCGCGGTGCGCTGCACGGCGCTCCACGCCTCCTCGAGCGCGACGCCGAGGGCTTCGATCCGTCCGCGTGCCGCGGCCGCATCCTCCTCGCTGCACGGCTGGAGGGTGACGCGGCACCGCCCCATCCCGCGCGACCGCTTGGCCCCGAGCCATGCTTCCCGGCCGTCGAGAGAGGCGAGAAGGGAGAGAGTCTCAGCCGGCAGGCCGTGCACCTCGGCCTCCAGCACCAGAGGGTCGTATGAGCCGCTCACCCCAGGACGCGGCACGCTCGGCTCGAGAGCCTCGAGCGAGTAAAGCTTGCGGTCCATGGCCGTGCCGGTGAGGCGGTTGAGAGCGGTGCGGGTGCGCACCCTGACCACCGGCCCGCGGGTGCCGTCGCGCCGCGGCTCTGCCACCAGCTTCGATGCCTTGCAACCCGGCTGAATACATACCCCCTGCCCCGACACGGCGAGCGCAAGCCCCTTCGCGGCCGCGGCACGCCGTACGAGCTCGCCGACGAGGTCGTCGAAGACATGGCCCTGAGCGCGGCATCTCCGCCGCGTCGCCGACGGCACGTCCCCGGCGGTGCGCGCCGCGCCGAAGCTGGCGCCCGAGCTGGGGCTGAACAGGGCGGCCAACGCCGCGTCGCCATCTCGCGCCAGGCCGTGCTCGAGAAGCGCGAAGGCGAGCGCCCCGCGCACGGTCGAACCCGGTGCATGGCGCAGGCTGCGCTGGAAGAAGGCGATCGGTCTCCCCTGCCCCAGGTGCAACGGCGCCAGCGCCTCGAACCGGAGGCGGACGCTCGCGGTCCCGGAGGGGAGCGGCGCCGCGGACTCCGCCGGCAACTCGTCGGCTGCTCCGGCACTGCCGGCCGCTGATGGCAGGTTTGGCGGGTCCAGAGAACACTGCACCCACCCAAGGCCCCGCGCCTTCCCGCCGCCCAGACCGTTCAGGGCCGCACAGGCGAGGGCGAGGTTCCGCCAGTCTTCAGCGAGCGATGTCGCGTCGTCCTGCGTCCCGCGGGGAACGAGTCTCGCCGCGGCACGGAAGGCCATGCGCCTGCCGCCGGCGTTCAAGACGCCGCTCGTCTCGGCGAAGGTCAGGTGCTTGGCGACGACCGTCCGGGTGCGACGGCCCACGCCGACCCCGGGGCGCAGATCCGCCTCCGGCGGCGCGACCTCTGCGGGCAGCAGCGCGTCCTCGAGCCGTAGGCTGCCGGTCGTCGACCCTTCGGCGCCGAACAGCCGGCAGACTGGACAGCGGCAGGGCTCCAGGCCAGCCGCCGGCTCGGGGCGGTTCGCGCTGCATGCGGTGCTCTTCGGGTCGAGACCGCGCAGCAGTCGCTCGAGCTCGATCCGCAGCGCGCCGCGGAGCGCCGAGGCGGGGATGATCGGCCGCTCTTCGAGGTCGCGCGCGGTCGCCCGGTCGCCGCCGCGCCGGCCCTCGGAGTGACCACCGACCAGGAGCGCCGAGGCGTCGGGACGAACGACGACCGTGAAGCTCCTCATGAGGCCTTCCGCCCGCCCACGCGGGCGTCCGGCTCGAGAGCCAGAAGCTCCAGAACCTGTGACAGGTGGCGTGTCCCGCCCGCCGCGAACCACTGGGCGACGTCGTCCTCCTCGGGCGGCCGGGACTCGCCGTCGCTCCGCGAGCGCTCGGTCCACCACGCCCGGAGCGGCTCGCTGCGCGCGAGCTGGTAGCGGAAGAAGTTCGCGGCGAGGAGCGGCAGCGCCCTCTCCCGCTCCGTGGCAGGGAGGGAGGCGAGGCTCTCGTCCTCGTAGCGGACCTGGTCGACCACGCCGCGCAGGGCCGAGACCGGGAGGTTCACGCGGATGGCCGACTCCGTTTCGTGGAGGAGGCCCGCGAAGGCATCGAGCGCGAGATCGGCGGGCGGTTGCTCGGCGGCCGCGCTCTCGTCGACGAGCGGCGAGGAGTCGGTCAAGAGCCGCCAGGCGACCGACGACCGCGCCTCGGACCGCTTCGCCTGCTTCTGAAGCTCGTTGGCGTAGAGACGCAGGAGCCGGACGGGGTAGTGAGGGTGGGCGAGGACCAACCCAGCCGCCGCGCCGCACCGGCGGAGCCGGTCGAGGACAGCCTTCCGCGCCGAGCCGAAGGCCGCGTGGAGGAGACCTCCTGAATCACAGGCCGCGTTGAATCCGGCCTCGATCTCGCCTAGCGCCTCAAGCACTGCGAGAGGCGCCGGCGCCGACGGCAGCACGAACGTGACCTCGTCGCCGCCACTCAGCAGAGAAAGGCTTGCCCGCGCCGTATCCCAGTCCGGCTGAAGGAACCCGCGGCCAAGCACCGAGCGGATGCTCCTGCGAGCCCGCTCGAAGATCTCGCTCGTGGCGTGGCTGAACGCGGCCAGCTCCAGGAAAGTCCCCAGGCTCTGGACGATCGCGCCCATCCCGTTGCCGTCGATCGCGGCGAAGGCCAGGTAGCGGCGGCCACGGTTCGAGGCCTCGGCGAGCTCCGAGAAAGTGAGTGCAGGCTCGCCCTCGGGCCTGCCTTCCGGCGCGTCGGACAGGTCGCGGGAGGCACGGTAGAGCCCGCGGCACCATCCACACCAGGTATCGGGACCGTCGTCCACCCCCGGGGGCTTGGAGGGCGGGCGGCGCCAGCACGAGGGGCAGCGGTCGGCCGCGCTTCCGGTGCGCGCCCGCAATTGCGGCGGGGCGCCGCCCTCGCGCGGCCTCGCATCCTTCATCTGGCGGACTCTGACCTGCAGCCGCACCAGAGCTCCCTGGACGCCGTCGACGATCTCGAAGCGGTGCAGTCCCCCGTGGCCCGCCGCGGTGAGCTGCACCGCCCCGGTCGAAGGACGGAGGTCGGCCGCGTAGAGCGGCAGCGAGGTGACGGTAAAGGTGAGCTCGCGGCTCTGACGCTCGAGCCAGCCGCGAACGCCCTCCTCGATCGGCGTCAGGTCATCGGCCCCCGTTCCGAACAGCATTCCGCCACCGCCGGCGGAGTAGACGACACCGTGGACGCCCGCTACCTGCCCCACCATCGCCGGGACCCGGCGGTTGAGGTCATCCAAGGTGAGCGAAGCGCCCTTCGCCACCGGGACACGCTCGGAGGCGAAGACCCAGCTCTGGATGCGATCGGCATCGAAGCTGACGAGCGAGGCCATTGGACGGCCGGCGAAGAGGCGCTCGACCTCGTGCGGCAGCCCATCGCCCTCGAGTACCTTGCGGGCTACGGCCTCGGCGTCCCCAAGCCGCTCCGGAGCGCTCGCGACGAGGGCTCGCGAGAGCCCTCGCGTGAGGTCGCTCAGGAGTTTTCCGCGGTCGGGTCGTTCCATTGAGCTTCAGTTCCCTCGCCTCTTCAGCTCTGGCGTCTCGGTGTGGGAGGCTTCCCCCCGCGGTCCCCCTTGTCCTCGTCGGCCGGCGGCTTGGGGTCCTCGTCAGGGTTGGGGGGGTCGGCGAACGAGTGCTCGAACGGCATTGCGAAGCGGGTGTGCACGTCGGTCTCCTTTCGTGTCGTCCACTGCCCTCTACGACACGAGGTGAAGGGGAATTGTTGGACGCCGACTACTGCCAGTCGCCGTGGAGCGAGAAGCCGGCCCAGAAGAAGGGGGAGTGCCAGTCGGGCTCGCTGCGGATCGAAAGCTGAGCGGCCCGGAGGGCCGCAGCCGGCGGCAGGCCTTCGGCCAGCAGATACCGATAGAAACGGGCCATCAGCTCGGCGGTGGCGCGGTCCCGGACCTTCCAGTAGCTCACCACGGTGCGCCGGGTGCCGGCGTGGAAGAAGGCCTGAGTGAGCCCCACCAGACCCTCGCCGCGGAGCTCCCGGCCGAGGCCGGTCTCGCAAGCGCTCAAGACCACCAGCTCGGCCGGAAGGTCGAGCGCCGCCACCTCGGGAGCGGAGAGAAAGCCGTCGCGGCGGCGCCCCTCCTCGTCGAAGAGCGACAGCACGATGCCCGATCTCTCGGGCAGCACCGGGTGCACCAGGCCGTGGGTCGCGAAGTGGATGATGCGGTAGCGAGCCAGAGCGCCGCTCGTGACCAGGTCGCGGTTCGCTCTGGGGCCCAGCGCCACCAACCTTTCCCGCCGCGGCACGAGGCGGGCGATGGCCTCGGCCTCCTCTGCCGTCCAGGGCAGCGGCTCGAGAGGACCCAACTCGAGACCCCGACCGGGGAGCTGCACGGGCGAGGCCTGGCCACCGCGGCTGCCCACAGCGGAGAGGAGCGGATCGGCGAGCACCGCCACCGTCCACGGCGCCGGGGCCCGACCTGCCAGGCGCCGCCGCTGCTGGTCGACGAAGGTCGCCGAGGGGACGAGGACGATCTCGTAATCGACCAGAAGCGGCTTGGCGGACTGACCGGGTCCCGGAGCGGGAAGCGCGGCAAACGGCACGAGGTGAAGAGCCCCGTCGGCAAGGATCACCAGCCGCTGCTTCCCCGCCAGGCGTTGGCCGAGCGGGACGAGGATGGCCCGGGAGAGCGCCGTGGCCGCGCGGATGGCGGCGCCCTCGGTTGCGACCTGGTGGCTACCGGGCATGGCGGCGATCACCCGCCGGGCCAGCCGCTCGATCCGCTCCCTGCCGGGAAGCACGTGAGCCTCCACGTGTTCCCGGTCAACGGTCCAGGCGAAGCTCTCGGGCTCGGCCAGAAGGTAGACGACCAAGACGGTTCCCTCGTCGGCGAGCGCCTGGATCTCTCGGGCGTCCAAGGAGGCGGGGCCGGTCCGCGCCAGCGGAGCGGCTGCCAGACGATCGAGCTCGAGCCAGCGCCTTCGCAGTGCCGCGTCGAGGTTGCGAAGGCTGGCCTCCCGGGCGTTGCCGGCGGCGAGGAGCTGCCGGCGTTCGTCCAGGACTCGGATCTCCGCCAGCAGGGCCCGCTTCCGTCCCGCGGCCTCCGTCACCTCCGGCGCACTCTCTCGGTCACCGGGCGTGCTCTCGAGAAGATTCCGCGCCCTGGCCCGCTCCGCCACTTCAAGAGCCCGGAGGGCATGGCCCTTCGCCGGCTCGCGTCGCTCCAGCTCCATCAGCAGGGCGACCAACTCTTCGAAGGCGTCGTAGCGCGTGGCCAGGAACTGGCCCCGGCTGAGCGGACCACGCAGCCCGGTGTGGACTTCTTCGACCAACCGGATGGCTGCGTCGATCTGCTCTCGGGCCGGCCCGAACGCGCCGCGGCGCCTCTCGGCGCGGCTCAGGCCCACGCGCGCGTAAACCTCGCCGTTGGGGTCCCCGCTCGCCGCGAGCAGCTCGACCGCCTGCGCGAGCCGCTGCCGGCCGCGTGCGACGGCGCCGGTCTCGAGATCGAGCCAACCGAGGTTGGCGAGGGTGTGCCCCTCGCTCAGCCGGTTTCCGGCGGCGCGGCTCATCGCGAGGGCTCGCCGATAGGAGTCAGCCGCCTCTCGGAAGCGCCCGAGAGCCCGCAGGGCGGACCCCCGCCGGCCCCAGGCGCCCGCTTCGGCCAGCCGATTCCCCCGACTCCGTGCGAGGGTGATCGCCTGCCGGTAGCGCTCCAGGGCCGCGACGGGGCGGCCTGCCAGGTACTGCGCCCACCCGAGCGAGATGAGGGCCGAGACCCGCCGATCCTCGTTCTCCTTGCCAGCGAGGAGAGCCAGGGCTCGCTGGAGGAGGTCAAGGGCTTCGCCGTCGTGGCCGATGAGCGCGTAGATGCTGCCAAGGCTCTGCAGGGTCACGGCCTCGGCCGAGCGCGCCCCGCGCTGTCGCCACAGTGCGAGGGCCTTCTCGAAATGTGCGATAGCGCCCTCGAGATCGCCCTTGGTCTCGAGAACCAGCCCGATGTTGTGCAGAGCCGTGGCTTCCCCATCGCTCATCGCGGCCGCGCGATACAGGCCGAGGCAGCGCTGGAAGGCGTGGAGGGCGCGCCCCGTGTCACCGAGGAGCCTCCGGGCGGCGCCGAGGTCGTTGAGCGCCCGCGCCTCACCGACACCGTCCCCCAGCCGGCCGAAGCGGGCCGCAGCCGTTTCAAGGATCACTGCTGCCTGGCGTAGCTCCCCCGCCGCGAGGAGCGCTTCGCCCAGGTGCCACTCCACCCCAGCGATCTCGCCCTCTGCTGCGCTCTGCGCCGCCAGGAGAGGCAGGCCCTCGCGATAGGCCGCGATCGCCGGCTCGAACTCGCTCTCCAGCCGCCGCCGGTCCGCCCTGGCGAGCGCTGCAGCAGCGGCGGCCCGTAGCCGGTCCTCCTCACTCGCCGGCCGCACCTCGAGCACCTCGATCGCGAAGTCGCCTCCCGCTCCTGCTTTGAGAGGCTCGACGATCAGCACGTGCTCGCCGGCCTCGCGAGTGACGGCGAGCACGGTCTCGCGGCCTTCGCTGCCGGTCGGGCCGTCCACCTCGTAGAGGAGCCGGTTGGCCGGGTCGCGTAGGAAGACCACCACGTCCACCCCTCGCTGTTCGACCCCGAGGTGGAGGAAGCGGTCAGGGGCGACGTCGAAGCGGAAGCGCCGGGCGACTCCGGCCGCGAGGCTGCGTGTGTAGACGGAGCCGCGAACGAGAGCGATTTCTTCGGCGGAGCTGGCTTCGCGCGGGACGCCGCGACAGGCGAGAGCCAGGAGGGCGAGGAGGACGATCAGGCGCCGCGCGACCTGCGCGGTCAAGGGGCCTCGGGCCCTAGGATCAGCCGCAGCTCATAGGCGGCGAGCTGGGTTCGCGCCAACTCCGTCGCGCCAAAGAGCTGAATGCGATAGGCGCCGGGCTTCAAGGCGCCACGACGAAGCGAGAGGTGAAAGTCCCCGAGGGGCGAGGGGCGGAGGCCCTCTCTGGACCATACCGTGGAGCCCTCCGAATCGACGATCTCCACCTGATAGTCCGAGAACTCCCCCTCTCCCGGGGGCTCGGTGAGGCCGAGGATGAGCACGAGTGCCTCCGAGCTCGCCGCCAGCTCGACCGTCGCCGTGTCTCCAGACCGAGAGCGGTCCTCGTCGAGCGGCGCCAGCTCGGCGATCGTGACGTTGATATCTGCCTTGGGCTGAGCATCGCGAAGCGCTCGCCCCACGAAGAAGCCGCCCACGGAGCCGACCGCCAGCGCCACCGCAGCGGCCACTGCGAGCGGCGCGAGAGACCTTCGGCGCGGCGTCGCGCCCGCCGCGGTCGCCCATTCCGGCTCGCCGCCGTACGGCGCTTGGGACCTCTCCCCGCCCTCGCCGAGGCGCTGCCGAAAACCCTGCCAGCGGCCGGCGACCTCGGCCTCGGAGATCGCTGGCGCTCCCGGCGCCGGCTCGACCTCGGGGAAGGCTGAAAGATCGGCCAGGGCGCGCGCTGCATCGGGATAGACGTCAATCTTCGCCTCGATCGCTCGCCGTTCGGCCTCGTCCAGGCGACCGTCGCGATAGGCCAGCAGCTCCTCTGGGGTAGGTGGCTCGCGCAGCGCCTCACGGCGGCCGGCCATGATGGCCTCGAGGGAGGCGACGAAGTCTTCCTGTCCGCCCACGCTGGTCCCTTAGAAGACGGCGCCCTGGAAGTACTTGTCCAGGACCGGCTTGAGGCGCTGGCGCGCCTCGAAGAGCTGGGAGCGTACACTGTTGAGCCCGATACCTGTCACGGCCGAGATCTCTTGGTACTTGAGATCGCCGAAGACGCGCAACTCGGTGCAGCGGCGCATCCCCGGGGGAAGCCCTTCGATCGCCTGCCGCAGCACACGCGTCCGCTCCTCCTTGAGGACCAACTGCTCGGGGCTCGGCGTCGCCCGACCGAAGGCGTCG
Organism: Thermoanaerobaculia bacterium; assembly: GCA_044866775.1. GTDB lineage: Bacteria > Acidobacteriota > Thermoanaerobaculia > Multivoradales > UBA5704 > DASUNQ01. The sequence continues at coordinate 45,788 of JBIOUG010000176.1, forward strand.
CCGACCGGCGCTGCTTCCTCCGCAGCCTCGGTTCCTCCCGGCTCCAGGGGCTCGAGCGATGGGCCGCGCTTCACCGCCCGCCGCTCGCGGTAGGCGTTCTTCCAGGCGTTCTCCGCGATCCCGCGCAGCCATGCATCGAAAGATCCCTGAGCCCGAAACTGATCGATCCTCTCGTAGGCGCGCACAAGAGTGATTTGGGCGAGGTCGTCGGCTTCCTCCCGCAGGTCGGGGCGGTTGGCGAAGAACTGGAAGATCGAGCGGTAGAAGCGGCGGTAAATGGGGGCGAAGGCGTCGGGCGCGGCGCCGTGTTGAAGGGCCCGCACGGCCGCCAGGATCTCCGCGTCCGTGGGGTAGGACCGGTGGGCAGGCTCGTGGCCAGGAAGGCGATCCGCGCTCCCTCGCCCTCGCCGGTTTCTCCAGGGCATGTGCGAAGTAGCTTTCCACAGAACCCTCTCGCCCGCCAGCGGCGACACGAGTCTTGTGCGGGGCAGCAGGCAGCCCGACCATCACCACTCTTGCCAATTCGGGGGTTGGAGCGTTTCGCCGGGCGGCGGCAGCTCGATCGACCGCTGATAGCGGCCGTATGCGTCTCTGGTGCCGAAGGGATACTCGTAGAGGACGATCCTGCCGAGCGAGCGGGAGAGCTGCCCGAGGTAGAAGACCAGAGCGTTCGGCGCAGCGCAGAAAAGATGCAACACGCCCTGGCGCTCATGCGGGCGCCGCACCCGCAGCCGGGAGACAAGCGCCTGGGCGAGCTGCAGGGCGTGCGCTCCGCTCCGGACGGAGCCTTGACCCGGAGCGGGAGCGATGGCCGCATCGACGATCCGTGCCACGCGCAGACGCTTGCGCCGGACAAATGCCCGGACCTGTTCGCCGACGTTCGGCTGACTGACGCTCAGGGCGACGGCTACGTCCGGAGCACCGGCCCGCAGCTCGATGCCGGGCCGATCGAGCCAGAGAGGGCCGTCCGGCACCACCCCTTTCGTGGGATGCCACTCGAACTCCCCTTCTCCAACGGTGCGCTGACGCACCCACACGTCGAGGCCGCTCTTGGCCTCGAGGAGCCAGCCGGCCGCGAAGGCGATCGAGGCGTGAGCCGCGAAGTCGAGCAGCAGGGGCCGGCGTTCGTCGACCGAGTCATGGAGGAAGCTTCGCAGCTCGGGGAAGACCTTCTCCTGCCACCATTGGCGCCTCCGGATGAAACGCTCGTCGAAATAGCCCACGAGATCGAGCACGGCGCCGTTACGCTTCTCCATATCGGCGCCCCATCCGATGAAGCTCCGCACCCCCAGCCGGACGGGGCGCTCGAGGCGCGTTCGCCCAGTGGGGTCCGCGCGACGACGCGGCTGGCTCGATCCGACGGCGAAGAGCTTTCCGTCCCGCCCGGTGAGAAACAGCACCGGCGTCGCCCATTCGCTGCTGCGACGCGAGAGGCGGAGGCGCGCTTCGGTCAACGCCGAGTCCACGGCATCGCCCCTCGCGATGCGCTCATAGAACCACTTGCTGAAGGCGATGGCGGCCGGATCGGAGATCGAGTACTGGTTGGCCACCACCGCGCGCACCCCCGTCCGCTCGAGGAGAGCCGAAGCCACGCCGTAGTTCAGGGGCGCGCCCAGCCATCCCGCATGACGCGCCGTCTCGCAGGCGTTGAGCACGACGAGGCGCAGCGTCGGGACGGTCTTGAGATAGGCGGCGAACGTCTCGCCGGGCAGGTCGTCCTCGCTCCCGTGACGGTCCACAAAGACGAGAGCGCCGTTGCCGGACCCTCGGTGATAGCCGCCGTGGCCCATGAAGTGCAGGACGTGGACCCTCCTGTCGCGCAAGGCGTCGCGGAGCGCGTCGGGGCTCGCCGTCCTCAACCGAAGGAGCTTCACACTGCCCCTCTCGATGAGCTGGCGCAGCGCTTCCGACATCCGCTCGAACTCGAGCTTCAGGTTGAGCTGCTTCATGCCCTTGGGGGCCGCACCCACGACGAGGATGCGCAGAGGGCCGCGCACCTCGAGGATGCCGTGGGGATGGGCGGTGGCGAAATCGCGCACCACCGGAGTGGCCAGGTCCGTCGCCATGAGCTGGCCACTCCGGGGTTCGCAGAGCCACTCCCATGGCAGGGCTGCGAGATACCCCGCTTCCGGATCGTCGAGCCGGAACTTCAGGCGAAGCCGCAAGCCGCAGCCACTCTCACGCGCCAGCAGAGCGCATCGCCGGAAGAGATCCGCCAGCTCGCCGCCGAAGAGAGCCACGTGGAGCAGTTTCCCGATCTCGCGGACCGACCGCTCTGACACGCGCTCCGGCGCGGCAGCGCCCGCCGGCGCTCCGCTCGAAGGCCTGGCGAACGCACGGTGGATCGCCTCGAGAACACGCCGTTGAATCGGGCGGCCGAAGGTCACCCGCGGGGTGTCGCGGATCGGCGCCTCGACAACTGTCGCCTCGAAGCGTCCTCTCCTCGCGGCCGACCGAATGTCGACTGTGAAGTCCTGATACTCCATGCGGCTCATCCCTGGAGGCACTCCACCGCGATGCGCCCCAGACCGAAGGTCGCGCCCTTGCCGACGTGAAGAACCTCGGCACTACGCAACAACGGGACGAAGGGCGTGAGGTCGCCCTCGAGCCTCAGACTGCCAACGAAACCTCCCAAGCTCATCGTCTGCCTCTGCCGGTTGCTGTAGCGCTGCCAGTCGTGCCAATGGAGGTCGGAGGCAGCGACGCGCACGGACGCCGTCCGTGCGAGCAGGCGAGCGAAGTCCCAATCGATCACGACTCCCGGAGCGTAGAAGTGCGCGAGCTCGAGCAGCCGCCGCAGCATGGTGAACGCGAGAGTGCGGAAGCCGGCGCTCGACGCGAGCTGGCCATTGACCTTGAGGCGGGTCGGGGTCAGGAAGCGGATGACGGCGCTGTCGGCGCCCACCTCATCCGCCTCATCCGAGAGTTCCTGCGCACCGCCGGTCCACTGCGGAAGGGCGACCGCTGCAGCGACCACCTTCCCGGCTTTGACAATTGGCTGCCATGCCCCGTTTCCCGCAGGTACCGTGGCGCTCGCCAGCGCGAAGCGCGCGCGGTCCGCCCCGAGCCCGGTCTCCGCCATCCGCTCGATCGCCAGAAGCGCATAGGCCGCGAGCTCGGTGGCGCGGCCAACGAGCAGAAGATCGAACAGCAGCGGATCGCCGGGCGAGAGGTCGCGCCGATCGCTTCGCGGCTCGAACACGTACGGGCGGGGCGAGGTCGGGAGGCCACGCAGAAAGGGAGGCGGCTCTCCTTCGACAAATGTCTCGAAGAGCTGGGTATACAGACAGTTACGGCGAAGGCGACAACTAACGCAAGGCTCCTCTGGCCCCATCGCGCAGACCGCACGACGCAAGGCTTGGCCGAAGGCGCCACGAAGGAGTGACCCAGTGTATGCCGGAAGCCGAGCCGGCGCCCGCGCCTCCAGCGTGCAGCGAAGCCGCAGGTAGGAAATACGCGGCAGCGTGTAGTTAGGTGCCGCAGTCCCTACCGGCTCGGTAGCGCTCCTGATCAACGTTCCTCCCGTTGCCTCGTTCGCGACGGAGGGCGATCGCCGGATCTCGAGGCTGATCGTCTCGCCCACTCAGCGCGCTCGGGCTAGCGCATACGTCCGCACAGCCGCAGCTCCCGGCCACGCACCGCAGCCTGCGGACCCTCACTCGTTGAGACACGGTTCTGGCACGAGTTGTTGGACCGAGGCGACCTCAGTACAGGGTTCAGACATCCGCGCGCGGCTCATGCTAGAGTAAGGAGATCGGCGGAGGTAAGGAGAATGTCCACTTCCAGAGTCACCAGCAAGGGTCAGGTGACCATCCCGGCGGGAGTCCGCAAAGCGCTCGACATCGCGCAGGGGGATGACCTCATCTTCGAGGTCAGCTCCGATCGGACCGCCCGCCTGCGAGTGGTCAAACGCCACCGGCTCTCGGATCTGTTCGCGTCGCTACCGGCGAAGCGCTCGTTTCCGGGGAAAGCGGCCGTCCGCAAGCAGGTCGGGCGGGCGCTAGGTGCGCGCTCGAAAGGCTCGGCTTCTTGATCAGGCTGCGAGTCGACGCCAATGTCCTGCTGCGGTTCCTGACCGGCGAGCCTGAACCGATGGCGGCGCGAGCGGCGCGGCTGATGCGCCGCGCCGAGGCCGGTGAGGCCCTGCTGGTCTTGTCACCGCTTGTCGTCGCCGAGATGGTCTGGGTCCTCAAGTCGTTCTATGGCCGATCGCACGCCGACATCGCGCGCGTCCTCGTTCCGTTGCTATCGGCCGACGGCGTCGAAGCCGAGGATCGCGAGATCCTGATCCGGGCAATCGAATTGGCCAGAGACGAGAACGTGGACTTCGCGGATGCGGTCCTCGCGCTCCAAGCGGTCCGCAGTCGCGAGACGGTTTGCAGCTTCGACGCGACAGACTTCCGGCGCCTGCCTGCACAGTGGATCTCCCCCGAGTGAGCTGCGCGAAGCGGCGGTTCGCAGGGCGAAGGCGCATGGACTCGCCGCCAGCACCGTAAGCAAGGCGCGTAAGGCGCTCCCCCTCGCGCCGGCTACGCGACTCCCCCCTGGCTCGGTCCTGAAGGGCATCTTGAAATAGCAAATGACGGCAAGAGGCTTGCATAGGAAGCAGGCAAGTTCCTTGCAACGCGCGAAGCAAGCCCCTTGCCCGACAGGCTCTTGACAGTCAGAGCAGCGCCATGCGTATGATCTTGGCCGTCGATGGCACCTTTGCCAGCAACGGATCGGAGGTCGCGGAGCCTGTCATGCTCAGGAAAACGACAGAACAGACCACGCGCGAGGCGCCGCTCGAGACCGGACCGGTCTCCGGAGGTCACGCGCGGGTCGCGCAGGACGCGCTCGACTCGACAGCGCCTCCGGCGTCCGTTCCGTGCCGCCGACCGGGCCTCGCGCCGGGCCGATCGAGGGCTCGACTGAGCGAACCGAGCGGACGGACAGCCGAACCCGACCGCCGGACGGCCGGATCGAGCCGCCGGCGAGCCAAACCGAGCTTCCTGAGCGACGAACCGAGCTGCCGGAGCGGCGAACCGAGCCGCCGGAGCGGCGAACCGAAGCTCCAGCGCGCCCAACCGAGTCGCCGGAGCGGCGAACCGAGCCGCCGTACGAGCCGATCGCGCCGCCGGACGGCCGGGCGAGGCGCCAGCCGGACAGATTGCGCCGCCCGCAGGACGAACCCGATCGGTTCCGCTTTCGCGAAGGTCGGTCGGTATCTTGCGGAGGTCGGTTCGCCCTCCCGGCGACTCGGTTCGAGAGTCCGCGCGGTCGGTTCAGCTCTCCGTCAGGTCGGCTCGGCCGGCCAGCCGGTCGGTCCGCGACTCGCCGAGGTCGATCCGGCTGTTCGGAGAGTGGGTTGCCACCGCGGCGAGGTCGGACCGCGTCTTCGTCGTCTTGGCCGGCGCCGTGGTGAGGTCCATCAGGCCGCCGGTTCACCCGGTTCAGGCTTCGATCCGTGCCACCCGGCACGCGGGCCGCCCGCGCGGCCGTTGCGTTGCGTTCGATCACCGCCCCCGGTGCGCCGGGGATCATCAACGACTGAAAAGGAGCTCCTATCCAGGAGTCAGAAGGAGGCAACACCATGGCAACAGTCACAGGAAAGTCATTCTCGGAGCGCGTCAGCCGCTGGCAGGTGCTGGTCAACAACCTGAAGGAGACGGCGGCGCTCCCCCACGTCATCGAGGAGCTCGCGAAGCTCGAGGCCCTGCTGGCTCAGGTTCGCGCGCTCCAGGACCGCTCGGAGGACTACCGCGCTCAGGTGCGGGAGATCAACACCGAGCTCACCAAGCTCGCCCAGGACGGCGACAAGCTCCGCCGGCGCCTCGGCGCCAACCTGCAGGCGAAGTTCGGCTTCACCAGCGAGTCGCTGATCCGCTACGGCTTCAAGCCCCAGCGGGTGACCCGCCGGCGGTCGAAGGCGGAGGCGGCGAAGGCCGCGAAGGCCGTGACCGTCGTCACGCCGGCCGCCCCGGCTGCGACGCCCGCCGTGACCGACGGAGCTGCGACGACCGAAGGCTGACCGCGGCAGACGACCGCCGCAGCGAAAGGAGGTGATGTCGACATGAGTGTCAAACGGTCCCGCCGGGCCGCACGCCGTAGAGCGGCCCGCATCCTGCGCGACGTACCCACCGCGTCACGGGAGCAATCCCTGCCCGGTGGGCACACCGCGCCAGGGCGTGACCGCCGGCGCCAGCGCCGGCGCGAGCGTCACCGCCGCCACAACCAGGACAACGACTTCGAGGACTTCGGCGAGGAGTAACCGTGGACCGAGCACCCCCGGGGGCGGGTTCGCTGCACGCGAGCCCGCCCCTCTTGCGCATTCCCTACCCGAGAAGATTCGCTCGACGGCCTCCGGCACCTGCGCTATGAGCGCGGCCCCTCGCCGAATGCCTTCTCGATCGCCAGGCGTGCGGCCTCCCGCACCGCCGGATCCACCTCTACGGTGGGCAGGCGGCGCAACAAGACCTCTGGGTCGATGGTGCAACGGGAAGAGGTCGGCCTCTACGGAAACGCGCATAGAGGCTGGAGCACCGGGAAACTGACCCAGGATGGCCTGACTGCCGACGACCACGATCGCATCGTCGGCGGCGATGACAGCGGCGGCGCGGACGAGGTGCTCGAGCTGGTGCCGGGTCATGACCGCCGGGAGAAGGCCTCCCGCGTCTCACGCCAGATCTTCCAGCGCTCCTGAGGCCCTAAGGCGCCGGCGAACGGGCTTGATTGGCGCAGCTCGTTCGCCAGCTCGCTCTGCTCGACCAGAAAGGCCGCGATTGAAGGCGTGTCGCCGGCCAGGATTTCCGCCCACTTGCGAGCGTAGAAGGGCCCGCCATCGCTCGCGGCCAACCAGCTCTGGACGCGCTGGCGCGCGTTGTCGAGGACCTCCGGCTCGCGCTGGAGACGCTCGGCGATGGCGCGGTGTTAGGCGGCGCTCCTCTCCTCCGCAAGGCGGTGCGGTTCCATGGTGAAGGAGAACCTAGCACACGGTGCGCCGACGCGACCCGCGCGCTTACAAGAGGCCCCCCGGAACGGCGGCGAGAGAGGGGGTCCCCCGCCGGACAGAAAGAGTCGCAATCCCACCTTACTAATCTGGTCTGTTCCGCCTCAATTCCCGGAAGCCGACGCCCCAATCATGACCTTCGAAGAGTCGCAATCCCACCTTACTGATCTGGTCTGTTCCGCCATTACCCTCAGAAGAAGCACCGCAACCGTCATCGCCACAACGTCGCAATCCCACCTTACTGATCTGGTCTGTTCCGCCAGGCGACCGCGCCTACCTACCGCGGGGGAGGTCCGCTGACCTGGGTCGCAATCCCACCTTACTGATCTGGTCTGTTCCACCGTTGGCCGCCCTGTACCTTCTATGAGGGGCAGGTCGTGCAGAAAGTCGCAATCCCACCTTACTGATCTGGTCTGTTCCGCCCCCCAGAACCGCGAACCCGAAACCGCCCCTCGTGGACCCAATTCAGAAGTCGCAATCCCACCTTACTGATCTGGTCTGTTCCGCCATCCACAGAAATCGCACCCCCAGAAAGTCGTATCTACCAGGACAGAAGTCGCAATCCCACCTTACTGATCTGGTCTGTTCCGCCGGAGACAAGTTGTACTTCGGCTCTCTCACCCCGGACCTCGGTAAGGAGAAGTCGCAATCCCACCTTACTGATCTGGTCTGTTCCGCCCCTCGTTCTCCGTCGAGCTGC
>JBIOUG010000177.1:0-57879 GCA_044866775.1 Thermoanaerobaculia bacterium
GGGGCGCCTTCTACGCCGCCTACTTCCTGCTCGTGCCGAGCTGAAGCGGATCTTCTTTACCTGAGCTTGTTCGCTCGGACGCACGAGCTCCGCCGCCGCCCGCCGCTCGAGCGCTGCGGTAGAGTCCGCAGCCGACCAACGATGACCACGGGCGATCGCCAAGCGGCGGAGGCCGGCAACGCGAGGGGCGCGGGCGCCGTCGTGTCGCCGCCGCGCAACGGGCCGGCGATCCTCGAGATCTACGCCCGCCCGTGGCTCGCCGGCCTGGGGCGGCGGCTCGGCCGGCGCCCTTCCCTCGCCGAGATCCCGGTCGCCGAGCTGGACCGCATCGCCGACCTCGGGTTCGGGTGGCTGTGGCTGATGGGGGCCTGGCCCTCCGGCCGGCGCGGGATCGAGATCGCGCGATCCATCCCCGAGCTGCGCGTCGAGTACGCCCGCGCGCTCGACGACTTCAGCGACGCCGACGTCGGCGGCTCCCCCTACGCCGTCGCCGACTACACGGTCGATCCGCTCCTCGGCGGCGAGTGGGCGCTGGGGATGCTGCGCCGCCGGCTCGCCACGCGCGGCGTGCGGCTGATCCTCGACTTCGTCGTCAACCACACCGGGATCGACCACCCCTGGGTCACCGCGCGGCCCGACCTCTATGTCCAGGGGACCGAGGAGGACCTAGCGGCGGCATCCGCCGCCGCTCCTGATCAACCGGCGGCAGCCGCCGCCGCGCCTGATCCGCGCGCGCCGCAGAGCTACTTCGCCGTCGAGACCGCGGCGGGCCGGCGCGTCCTGGCCCACGGCAGGGACCCCTACTTCCCGGGCTGGACCGACACGGCGCAGCTCAACCTCTTCCATCCCGAGACCCGAGCGCGCCTGGCGCGGGTGCTGGAGACGATCGCCGAGCAGTGCGACGGCGTGCGCTGCGACATGGCGATGCTGGCGCTCCCCGAGGTCTTCGGCGGCGCCTGGGGCGAGCGCGCGCTGGCCGGCGTGCCCGCGGCGCCGCCGTGCGGCGAGGCGGCTTGGCCGGAGCTGATCGGCGCCGTGCGCGCGCGCCATCCGGAGTTCCTGTTCCTGGCCGAGGCCTACTGGGGGCTCGAGCACGCCCTGCTGAGCGCCGGGTTCGACCTCACCTACGACAAGACGCTCTACGAGCGGCTGCGCGCGGGCTCGGCGCCGGAGGTGCGCGCGCACCTGCGGGCCGACCTCGACTACCAGCGCCGCTCGCTGCGCTTCCTCGAGAACCACGACGAGCCGCGCGCGGCCGCGGTCTTCCCCTGGGACCGCCATCGCGCGGCGGCGGTGATCGCGGCGACCGCGCCGGGGGTCTTCCTCGCCCACGACGGCCAGCTCGAGGGGCACCGCGTCCGACTGCCGGTCCAGTTGCTGCGGCGGCCGCCCGAGGAGACCCGTCCCGAGGTGCTCGCCTTCTACCGCACGCTGCTCGCGGCGGCGCGGGAGGTCGTCGGCGGCGACGGCGAGTGGCGGCTGCTCGAGACGCGGCCGGCCTGGGCCGGCAACCCGACGTGGGAGGCGTTCGTGAGCTTCCTCTGGAGCGGCGAGGGCGGGAAGTCCTGGCTCGTGGCGGTCAACTTCGGGCCGACGCAGGCGCAGTGCTACGTCGGGCTCGAGGAGGCGCCGCTCGGAGGCGGTTCCGTTGAGCTGCGCGACGCGCTCAGCGACGCGTTCTATGTGCGGGACGCCGCCGAGCTGCGCTCCCGCGGTCTGTATCTCGACATGCCGCCGTACGGCGCCCACCTCTTCGCGCTCGGCAAGACGGGCTGAGGCGGGCTTGCCGCCCCCCACCCAGATTTTTTCTTCGTTCCGGCTGTCAGCCGCTACAGCTCGCCGAGGCGCCGGATCGAGGCCACCTTCTCGCGCGGCACCAGCAGGCGGCTGAACTTCTTCCAGACGCCGAAGCGGGCGGCGCTGCGGAGGTACTCCTCCTTGCTCCGGCCGCCCTCGCCGTCGCGGTGCACGTCGGCGTCGTGGAGGATGACGCCGCGCTCGTCGACGTCGTCGCAGCGGCCGACGAAGACCTCGGCGCCGGTGGTGTCGACGACCACGGTGATGCCGTGGAGCTCGCCCTTGTTCTGGTGGAAGGTCCCCATCGACCGAGGCGGAAGGCCGGCCCGCTCAGGCCGCCGGCACCGCGCAGTGCTCGCTGAAGACCGCCTTCAAGTCGGCGGCCACCTGCTCCATGCTGCGCCCTTCGATGCGGTGGCGCGGCAGGAAGTACACCAGCTCGCCGTCCTTGAAGAAGGCGATCGAGGGGCTGCTCGGCGGGATCTCGGCGAAGTGGCCGCGCGCCCGCGCCGTGGCCTCGAGGTCCTGGCCGGCGAAGACGGTGGCGACGCGGTCGGGGCGGCGGTCGTGCTGGAGCGCGAGACGGATGCCGGGGCGGGCCATGCCGGCGGCGCAGCCGCACACCGAGTTGACGACGAGCATCGCGGTGCCGCTCTTCTCCGCCATCCAGCCGTCCACATCGGCGGCGCTCCGCAGCTCCTGCACGCCGAGGCTCGTCAGCTCCTCGCGCATCGGTCTCACCAAGAGTTCACTGTAGGGCACGTCGGGTCCTCCATAGCGGGCCGCACCGGGGGCGGCCCGTCGAATGTTCTCGGCTATTCTAACCCGCGCCCGGCCGATATCGCCGGCGGGCGAGGAGGGTGGCGATGCAGCGCGGCCCGTGGTTTCCGATCTTCTTGATAACCCTCCTGGTTGCTGCGGCGATGGGCTGCCGCCCGCAGGAGCCGGCCGGCGAGGCGGCGGCCGGCGGCGGCGAGAGCGCGACGGGAGCACCGGCCACCACCGGCGCGCCGATCCCGGCGGTGCCCCAGACCAGTGCCCCACCTGGAACAACTGCGGAAAGCGGCTCGCCGGCCGCCGCAGCGCCGCTGCCGGCCGATCGCCCGCTGCGCGCCGCCTTCCTGGTCGTCGACGGCGTCTACAACACCGAGCTGGCGGCGCCGTACGACGTCCTCCAGCACACGGTCTTTCACGCCCAGCCGGGAGTCGAGGTGTTCACCGTCTCGCCGGACGGCCGGCCGCTGGCCACCTTCGAGGGGCTGCGCCTGTCGCCGCACCACTCCTTCGCCACCGCGCCCGAGATCGACATCCTGGTGGTGCCGAGCGCCAAGGGGAGCATGGACACCGACCTCGAGAACGCGGCGCTGATCGACTGGGTGCGGCGGGTGGGCGGCCAGGCGCGCTACGTCCTGTCGCTCTGCGACGGCGCCTTCGTGCTCGCCAAGGCGGGGCTCCTCGACGGCCTCGCGGCGACCACCTTCCCCGACGACTACGAGCGCTTCGCCCGGCTCTTCCCCGCGGTCGACCTCCGGGTCAACGTCAGCTTCGTCCAGGACCGGCGAGCGATCACCTCGCAGGGCGGCGCCCGGAGCTACGCGGCGGCGCTGCACTTGACGCAAGAGCTCTACGGGCTCGAGGTGGCCACGAAGATCGCCCACGGGCTGCTGGTGCAGTGGCCGCCGCTGCCGGGGGAGCGGCCGCCGTTCGCGGTGGAGCACCCGGCGCCGTCGCCGGCCGCCGTCGGGCCGCTCGGGGGCACGCAGTAGGGACGGACGAGAAGACAAGAACAAGAAAAGATTCTGGGTAGAGAAGAGGGCGGGGGGACTCTACGCTGGTGTGAGCTCGAAGCTGCGCGCCAGGCCGTCGGCGATGGCGAGGCCGGCGAGGGTGGGGCGAAGGCGGCCGGCGGACAGCTCGAGCAGGCCCTCCGCGGCGAGGCGTTCGAGGAGCTGTCTGTTTCCTACCTGGAGATTTATGCCGTAGCGCGCGCGGAGGGCGGCTAAGTCCACGCCCTCGACCGTGCGTAGGCCGAGCATCAGCGCTTCGAGGGCCAGCGCGGCATCGTCCAGCGCCTCCTCGCCGGCGATCGGCCGCTCGCCCGCCGCGACCTTCTTGTCCCACCCAGCCAGCTTTCGTTCGTTCCACCAGCGGCGCCGGCCGTCGAAGGAGTGCGCGGACGGCCCGAGGCCGAGGTACGGCGTGTGGTCCCAGTACTTCCGGTTGTGCCGCGAGCGGTGCGCGGGGGCGCGGGCGAAGCTCGAGACCTCGTAGGCCGGCCAGCCGGCGGCGGCGAGGAAGCGGTGGGTGAAGGTGAAGAGCTCCGCCTGCGCCGGCTCCGGCAGCTCGGCGAGGGCGCCGCCCGCCTGGCGGAAGCCGAACGGCGTTCCCTCGTGGATCGTGAGCTGGTAGCAGGAGACGTGCTGGGGCGCGAGGCGCACAGCTTCCTCGAGCGTGCGGCGCCAGGCGGCGAGGCCGGCGCCCGGGGCGCCCTCGGGCAGGCCGTAGATGAGGTCGATCGAGACCGTGTCGAAGCCGGCGGCGAGGGCGAGGGCGACCGCCGCGCGCGCCTGCCGCGCGTCGTGACGGCGGCCGAGGAAGGCGAGGGCCTGCGGATCGAACGACTGGACGCCGAGCGAGAGCGTGCGGACGCCGATCTCGCGCCAGGCGCGGAGAGCGCCGGCCGTGACGTCCTCGGGATTCGCTTCGAGCGAGACCCACGCGTCCGGCGCCGCGCCCAGCCGCTCCCGCGCCGCCGCGAGGATGCGCCCCAGCTCCTCGGGCAGCAGCGCCGACGGCGTCCCGCCGCCTAAGTAGACCGTGTCGAAACCGGCGAGCGGCGATCCGGGCGCGCCGGCCCAGAGCTCGGCCTCGGCGAGCAGGTGCGCGACGAACCGCGCCCGCCGCTCCCGCCCTCCCGTCAGCACCGCGAAGTCGCAGTACGGGCAGATCGCCGAGCAGAACGGGACGTGGAGGTAGAGGCCCGGAGCGCTCATCGGCGCCGCCGCCGCTGCGGTCGGGGCGCGAGCATCGTCCCGCGGCAGCCTGCTGCCCCGCAGCGGCAGGCGTACCGCGCCGTCCATTCCGGCCGCGGCGGCCCTGGCCGTTGGAGACGGTAGTCGTAGGTCAGCTCCTCGCCCGCCGCGATCGTCCGCAGCGCTTCGATGTAGACGCGCCCGGCCTCCGTCACCGTCTCGCAGTTCGGCGCGCAGGAGTGATTGATGTAGCGCGACTCGTTGCCGCCCACCGCGGCGTCGATGACCGTGCGTCGATCGACGGTGAACAGCACCACGTGCGGATGCGCGCTCTCGTCGTCGTCGTAGCGCACGTCGGCCTCGTGCGGCGTGATGCGCTCGCCGGCGTACTCGACGATCCGCGTTCCCTTGCGGATCCGCCGGGTGGCGAAGACGCCGAAGCCCGCGATGGGCGAACGCCGGACTTCGAGCGAGGGCTGGCGCACGCCGGGCGTCATACCACACGCCACGCCGGCCGCGCGTCGCCGCGCGACCGCGGGCGCGGTAGGTTCCGGCCGCGCCGGGTCAGCTCGGCGGCGCCGGCGAAGGCGGCTCCGGCGCCCGCGTGCTTGGCTCCATGGTGCGCGTGTAGAGCATGCCGTCGAGGACCTGCGGCCAGTCGGCGCGCAGCTCGAGGTAGCCGAGCGGGCGGCTGGCGATCGGCTGCCGCAGCCACTCGCCGCCGGGCGGCGGCCGGCGGAAGTCGACGATCGCCTGCTCGAGCCCCGCCCTGTGGAGGAGATCCTCGAGCGAGCCGGCGCCGGGCGGCGCGAGCGCCTCCGGCGCCTCCTCCCCGAACGGGATGCCCATCGTCCCCTCGGCGGCGGTGAAGCCGAGCGTGTACATCTCCTCGCCCAGCTCGCTCCCGGCCACCTCCCCCATCACCGCCAGATCGCGGTAGAGCTCGCGCAGCTTGGGGAGGGACTCGGTGTCGATCGTCCGCAGGCCGCGCGCGGCGTGGAAGCTGGCCGCCCAGACCACGATCTTGCGGCCCGGGTAGCGCCGATTGGCGAGCCAGACGAGGTTCCGCCCCATCTGCCGGTCGCGCAGGCGGAGGAGCTCGGGCGGGGTCTCCTGGCTCGCCGGATCGAGGATCCACTGCTGCCGCGCCGACGGGCCGATGCTCTCGAGCACCTGGGCCCAGAAGTCGATCTCGCGCGCGACGGCCGGCTCCTCCGCACCTCGCCATCCCGCCACCTCGGCGGCCACGGCGTCGAGCGCGCGCAGGAACCGCTCCTGCTCCTCAATCGTCGGGTCCGGCAGCTTGCCGCGCTGGTAGAGGTTCTCGGAGAGGCGCTGCAAGATGGTGGTGAACGGGTGCCATTCCGGGCTGTGGAGGACCGCCGCGCGCCGCCGCGCGAGGAACGCCTCGAGCTCCGGCACCAGCTCCTCGCGGCTGGCGCTGCCGGTGAACTGGTCGTCGACGCCGGCCAGCTCGAGCGGCCGGGTGGAGCGCGCCTGCTCGCCCAGATAGGCGATGAGCGGCTGGACCTGCGCGCTGCGCGTCCAGATCGGGAAGACGCAGCGCGGCACCGCGACCGCCGCCGCGGCGCCGGCCCGCAGCCGCTCCCAGGCGCGGGCGCAGTCGAAGAGGCCGCTCTCGAAGGCGAGGACGTCGAAGCCCATCTCCTGGTGCAGGAACTGGATCAGCCGCGTCTTGGCCAGAAACGTCGTGCCGTCGCCGTGCGACTGCTCGCCGAGGAGCACGACGCGGACGCCGCGCAGCACCTCGCGCAGCGGCGCGAGGTCCGAGTAGTCGCGGTCCTCGGGCGAGACGGACCGGAGGCGGATGGCGTGCGCGGCGAGCCACTGGACGCGCGGGTCGGCCGCAAGCACCGGCGCGGCGGCGGGCTCGGCCGCCGCCGCCGGGCTCGCGGCAGGCGGGTCCGGGGACGGCGGCGAGCCGGACGAGCGGCAGGCGGCGAGAGCGAGGAGCGACATCGCCCTGAGCGGGCCGTGGGGCGAGCGGCGTAGGCCGGAGGGCACGGCCGCAGTCTATGCCGGAGGCAGCGACCGGCCGCAGGAAGGGCGCGACCGCGCGGACGGGGGCGGAGACCGGCGCGTCAGGCCGGCAGCGGCGCGGCCGCCTCGGGCGGCGGCGCACCGCGCTCCGGCGCCAGCGGCTCGGTGCGCCCGAGCCGCTCCTCGGCGGCGTGGATGAGCGCCTCAAGGCCGGTGCGACGGGTGGCGGAGACGGCGACGCCGCGATAGCGACGGGCGAGGGTCTCGGCCTCGTGCGGCGGGATCAGATCGGCCTTGTTGAGGACGACGAGCTGCGGCACCTCGGCGAGGTCGAGGTCGCCGAGGATCTTCCCCACCGCCTCGAGCTTGGCCTCGAGGCGCGGGTCGGCGGCGTCGACGACGTGCAGCAGCAGGTCGGCGTGGGTCAGCTCCTCGAGCGTGGCGTGGAAGGCCGCGACGAGGTCCTTCGGCAGCTCGGCCAGGAAGCCGACGGTGTCGGTGATCACCACCTCGCCCTCGCGCGGGAAGCGCAGGCGGCGGCTGGTGGGGTCGAGGGTCATGAAGAGCTGGTCGGCGGCCTCGACGTGGCTCCCGGTCATGGCGTTCAAGAGCGTGCTCTTGCCGGCGTTGGTGTAGCCGACGATCGAGAGCACCGGCACCTGGCCGTCGCGGCGCCGCCGGCGGCGCAGCTCGCGCTGGCGCGACAGCCCCTCGACCTGCTTCTCGAGACCGCGGATGCGGTCGCGGATGCGGCGGCGCCCGATCTCGATCACCGTCTCGCCCGGTCCACGGCCGCCGATGCCGCCGGTCAGGCGCGAGAGCCCGGCGTCCTTCTCGGTCAGCCGCGGCAGCGCGTACTTGAGCTGCGCCAGCTCGACCTGGAGCTTGCCGTCGCGGCTCTTGGCGCGCTGGGCGAAGACGTCGAGGATGAGCTGGGTGCGATCGATCGCCTTGAGACCCGTCGCGTCCTCGAAGGCGCGCGCCTGCGCCGGCTTCAGGTCGATGTCGAAGATCGCCACGCTCGCCCGCCGCCGCATCCCCTCGAGGACGATGTCCTGGAGCTTGCCCTTCCCCACCACCGTGCGCGGGTGGACCTGGCCGCGCTTCTGCCGCACCGTGCCGGCCACGGCGACGCCCGCCGAGCGCGCCAGCTCGAGCGTCTCCGCGAAGTGCTCGTCGTCCTGGCGGATGCCGACGACCAGCGCCCGCTCCTGCGCGGTCTCGCCGGTCTGCGGCGCCAGGCGCGCCAGCTCGTCCTCCAGGGCGCGGATCTCGGCCTCGAAGTCGAACTGGAGCTGGTGAACGTCCGGCGCGGCGACGCGCACGAAGGGGTCGATCGCCGTCACCTGGTGGCCGTCCTCGCCGTCCGCCGGCACCGCTGGGGCGACGTACGGCGCGAGGTGCGCCAGCTCGACGCGCCCGGGGAGCCCGTCCGCGAGCACCTCGATGGCGGCGACCAGGTCGAGCCGCAGCAGCGCCAGGTCGTTCAAGTCGTCGCGGGTGAGCGGCTCGCCGCGCAGGTGGGTGTGGACCAGGCGCAGACCGCGGAAGCGGCCGACGCCGCCGCGCAGGCGGCCGACGTCGGGCAGCAGCAGGCTGTGGGCGTCGCCGACGACGACGTTGCGCACCGTGCCGTCGCGCCCGAGGAGCACGCCGACCTGCCGCCCGAGGTCGAGCGACAGCTCGGTCAGGTGGCGCGCCAGCTCGGGCGAGACGACCTGCCGCGCCGCCACGCGCCGGCGATAGGTCCTCTCGAGCGCCCGCCGCTGCGACGGCTGGATGCCTTTGAGATTGCCTTCGATCTGACTCACCGTACCCCTAAACGGCCGGCGGCGGCGGAAATTCCTGCCCGCATGCGCTCTGCAGCGTATACGGAGGGGCACGTTGCGAAGCGCGCCTGCCGAGTGGCAGACTGCCGGCGCTCCATGGCAAACACCGGCCGGCCGGAGGTCACGGTCGTCATCCCGGCCTATCGCTCCCAGGCGACCATCGCGCGGTGCCTCGCCGCTCTGCGCGGGCAGAGCTTCGCCGCCTTCGAGACCGTGGTCGTCGACAGCTCGCCGGACGACGCGGTGGCGCTCGCGGTGCACGGCTTTCCCGAGGTGCGCTACGAGCGCAGTCGCGAGCGGCTCTTGCCGCAGGCGGCGCGCAACGCCGGCGCGGCGCTGGCGCGCGGCGAGCTGCTGGTCTTCACCGACCCCGACGTCTATCCCGCTCCCGGCTGGCTGGCGCAGATGGTCGCGGCGCACCGCGCGACGGGCGGGGTCGTGGTCGGCGCCCTCGCCTGTCACGGCCGGCGCTGGCTCGACCTCGGGGTGCACCTCTGCAAGTTCAGCAAATGGCTGCCGGGCGGGCCGCCGCGGCCGGTCGACATGGGCCCCTCGGCCAACCTGCTCTGCCCGCGCCGGCTCTTCGCCGCGATGGGCGGCTTTTCGGGCGACATGCTGATGGGTGACACCACCCTGTCGTGGCAGCTCCGCCGCGATGGGGAGGTGCTCTGGTTCGAGCCCGCAGCGGTCGTCGACCACCACCACCTCGACCGCCTCGGCGACTTCGTCGGCGAGCGCTTCCGCCGCGGGCGGCGCTTCGGGCAGCTCAGGATGGAGTGGCTGGGCGGGCGGCTCGGCCCGCGCCTCGTCTACCTCGCCGCCTCCGCCCTGCCGCTGCGCCTGGCCTCGAACCTCGCCCACGCCGCCCGCCACGCCTGGCGCGCCGGCGAGCTGCCGGTCTATGCGGCGACCTTCCCGGTCGTGGCGCTCGGTTTCGCGGCGTCGCTCGCCGGCGAGGCGATCGCCTACGCCGCAGGCGCCGCGTCCGGCAACGGCAACGGTCGCTCCGCCTCCAGCTCGTAGCGGCTGAAGCGCGCCTCGGCATCCCCGGGTCCGAGGAGCACCCCGAGCGCCTGGCCGGCGGCGCCACAGGCGTGCGTCGCGAGGACGAACGGGGCGTTGCGCAGCAGCAGCGGCAGGTGGTGCGGGCGGGTGCGGCGGAGGAAGCGCGCAAAGCGGATGAGGAAGCGGAACGGGACGGCCGGCGCCAGCACCACGTAGGCGAGGCGGCGCCACCAGCGCCACCGCCCTTCGCGCGCCCGCAGGTGGCCGTAGCAGCGGTACCAGAGGAAGACGCCGCGGCCGAAGCTGCGCAGGCCGCGCTCGGAGAGGTGCGAGAAGCGCGCCGCCGGCTCCATCGCAAGGCGGCCGCCGCGCGCCCGCAGCGCGCCGTGCAGCATGAGGTCGCAGGAGAGGAGCCGCTCGAGCTCCGGACCGAGGGCGAGGAGGGCGTCGCGCTTGAAGCTCGCGTTGTGGCCGGGGAGCAGCTCGACCTCGCCGCGGGCGAGCGGCGGGAACCAGTAGCCGTAGGAGAGCAGGGCGATGACGTCGCTCCTCCCGATCCCCGGGTTGGCGCAGTGCGCCTCGGCGCCCACCCCGGCCCAGGGCTCGCGGTGCGCGGCGATCAGCGCCGCCGCCCAGCCGGGCAGCGCCCGGGCGTGCTCCTCGAGGAAGGCCGCGACCGGCGCGCGCGCCTGCCGCACCGCCGCGGCGCGGGTGTGCGCGAAGAGGCTGCCCGGGGGCATCGGCAGCACCCGCACCGCCGGGTGGTCGCTGCCGGCGATCGGCGCTGACCCTTCGTCCCCGCAGTCGACGAGCAGGACCTCCATGCAGTCGAGGGCGTCCTGCGCCAGGAGCGAGCGCAGGCAGCCTTCCGCCCGCGCGCGCCGCGCGCCGACGACCACGACGACGGCGAGCTCGGGCGCCGCCACGCTCAGTGCACCGTCGGCGGCACGAAGCGCTCGCGGGCGCCGCGCGGCACGCCCATCTGGAGCAGCGACAGCAGCAGCTCCTGCCGCTCCGGCGGCCCCGCGGCCTCGAGCAGCGCCTCCTTCTCGGCCGGACCGAACGGGAGAGCGGCCGCGAGCCCGTTGAGCAGCGTGATCCCCGCGAGGCCGCCGAGCAGCGTGAAGTCGAGCTCGAGGCCGTGGGCGCGGCTGAAAGCGCTCACCGCCGCGAGCAGCGGCGCCGGATCGAAGCGCGCCGCCTGCTCCTCGAGGTCGGCCGCGAACTCGGCGTAGTCGGCCTCGACGCGCCGGTAGCCGCGGTGGAGCGGCAGCTCGGCGCGGATGCGGAACCGGCTCACTCCCTGGAGGACGATGAGGTAACGCCCGTCGCGCTGCGGCTCGCAGCGGTCGAGCCGGCCGGCGCAGCCGACGGCGTAGAGCTCGGGGTGCGGCGGCTCGTCCCACGATCCCCACGCGTCCTCGGGGTCGGGCAGGCGCGGCTGGATCATGCCGATCGCCCGCTCGCCGGCCAGGGCGTCGGCCACCATGTTGCGGTAGCGCGGCTCGAAGACGTTGAGCGGCAGGTAGTTCCCGGGCAGGAGGAGCGAGCCGGTGAGCGGGAAGACCGGCAGCACGGCGGGGAGCGGCGGCGAGGACATGACGGGAGGCGCGGGCGCGGATGATCCCACAGCCGGCGGCCCGGACGCAAAACGGGCCGGGGTCGCGCGACCCCGGCCCGCTCCACGCCTCGGGACGCGCCGAGGGCCGGCTCAGCTCCCCTGATCGGTCTTGAGGACGGCGAGGAAGGCGGACTGCGGGATCTCGACCGATCCCACCATCTTCATCCGCTTCTTCCCCTCCTTCTGCTTCTCGAGGAGCTTGCGCTTGCGCGTGATGTCGCCGCCGTAGCACTTGGCGATGACGTCCTTGCGGTAGGGGTTGATCGTCGAGCGGGCGATGATCTGGCCGCCGATCGCGCCCTGGATCGCGATCTTGAAGTTCTGCCGCGGGATCGACTCGGCCAGCCGCTCGCAGTAGTGCAGGGCGCGCGGCCGCGCCTTGTCGCGATGGACGAGCTGCGAGAGCGCGTCCACCCGCTCGCCGTTGACCAGGATGTCCACCTTCACCAGGTCGGTCTCGCGGTAGTCGATCAGCTCGTAGTCGAAGGAGCCGTAGCCCTGGGTGGCGCTCTTCAGGCGGTCGTAGAAGTCGAAGAGCACCTCGGCGAGCGGCAGCTCGGAGACGACCTGCAGGCGTCCCTGGGCCAGGTACTCGAAGTGCGTGTTGGCGCCGCGGCGCTCGCGGCAGAGCTCCATCACCACGCCGAGGTAGCGCTCGGGGATCAAGACGGTGGCGCGGATGTAGGGCTCGTAGACCGTCTCGATCTGCGCCGGGTCGGGGTAGTAGCTTGGGTTGTCGACCTCGATCTCCTCGCCGCTCGTCAGGTGGACGCGGTAGCGCACCGAAGGCGCCGAGAGGAGGAGCGAGAGGCCGTACTCGCGCTCGAGCCGCTCCTGGACCACCTCGAGGTGCAGGAGCCCGAGGAAGCCGCAGCGGAAGCCGAAGCCGAGGGCGGCCGAGGAGTCCTTCTCGTAGGTCAAGGCGGCGTCGTTGAGCTTGAGCTTCTCGAGCGCCTTGGCGAGGTCCTGGTAGTCGTCCGTCGCCATCGGGTAGATCGAGGAGAAGACGACGGGCTTCGCCTCCTTGTAGCCAGGGAGCGGCTCGCCGGCGGGGCGGTCGGCCTCGGTCACCGTGTCGCCGACGGCGATGTCGGAGACCGCCTTGACGCCGGCGATCACGTACCCCACCTCGCCGGCCGCGAGCTCGGGCGTGGCCATGCGCTTGAGACGCAGGCGCCCGACCTCCTCCACCTGGTACTCGGCGCCGCCGTGCATGAGGCGGATGCGCTGCCCCGGCCGCAGCGTCCCCTCGCGCACCCGCACCAGCATCACGACGCCGCGGTAGACGTCGTACTGGGCGTCGAAGATCAGGGCGCTGAGCGGCGCCTCGGGATCGCCCGACGGCGGCGGGATGCGCTGCACCACCGCCTCCAGCACCTCGTCGATGCCGGTGCCGAGCTTGGCCGAGCAGAGGACGGCCGCGTAGGGGTCGAGCCCGAGGTCGGCGTCGATCTCCTCGCGCACCCGCTCGACGTCGGCCGACGGCAGGTCGATCTTGTTGATCACCGGCACGATCTCGAGGTCGTACTCGAGGGCGAGGTAGAGGTTGGCGACGGTCTGCGCCTCGACCCCCTGGGAGGCGTCGACCAGCAGGAGCGCTCCCTCGCACGACATCAGCGACCGCCGCACCTCGTGCGAGAAGTCGACGTGCCCCGGCGTGTCGATCAGGTTGAGCTCGTAGTCGCCGCCGTCGGCGGCGGTGTAGAGGAGCGAGACGGTGTTGCTCTTGATGGTGATCCCGCGCTCGCGCTCGATGTCCATCGAGTCGAGGATCTGGTCGCGGAAGTCCCGCTCCTCCACCGCCCCCGTGCGCTGGATCAGCCGGTCGGCCAGCGTCGACTTGCCGTGGTCGATGTGGGCGATGATGCAGAAGTTGCGGATGCGATCCACGGGCGGGAGGGGCTCCAGAGGGCGCGAATCTTACACTGCGCCCCCGAGCGGGTCGTTTCGCCACAGACACGTCACGGCGAGCACTCCTCCAGACCGCCGCCGCGCGCTACGATAGCAGTCCGAGAAGGGAGGACGTGATGCCGGATCCGAACGCAGGACGCTTCGTCTGGTACGACCTGATGACCAATGATCCGAAAGCCGTCCAGGCCTTTTACACCAACGTCATCGGCTGGGGGACGGAGGTGTTCACGGCCGCCGGGGAGCCGTACACGATGTGGAAGGCCGGGGAGACGATGATCGGCGGGATCGGGCCGATGCCGGCCGGGGCCACGACGCCGCCCCACTGGCTGGGGTACGTCGGCGTCGAGGACGTGGACTCGACCGTCCGCCGCGCCGGCGAGCGGGGAGCGAAGACGCACCACCCGCCGCAGGACATCCCGACCGTCGGCCGCTTCGCGGTGCTCGAGGACCCGCAGGTCGCGTTCTTCGCCATCTACCAGTCGCTCCATCCCGCGGCCGAGCCCGCCGGCGAGCCCAAGGTCGGCGAGATCTCCTGGAACGAGCTCGCGACGACGGACGCCGGCGCGGCCTGGGACTTCTACAGCGGCCTCTTCGGCTGGCAGAAGACGGACGACTTCGACATGGGCGGCGGCGCGCTGTACCAGATGTGGGGCTACGGCGGGCCGTCGATGGGGGCCGTGTACAAGAAGATGCCGGAGATGCCGGCGCCGGCGTGGACCTACTACATCCTCGTCGAAGGCCTCGACGACAAGGTCGCCAAGGTCAAGGAGCGCGGCGGCAACGTCATCAACGGGCCGATGGAGGTCCCCGGCGGCGACCGCATCGCCGTCTGCGCCGACCCGCAAGGGGCGGTGTTCGCGATGCACGAGAAGAAGGCGAGCTGACGGCGGACGCAGCGCGTGAGCGGCCGGGAGGGGAGGCGGCCGGGATGAGAGTGCTCGTCGTCGGCGCGACCGGCGGCACGGGGCAGGCGCTCGTCCGCGAGGCCCTGGCGCGTGGCCACGAGGTCACTGCCTTCGTGCGCAATCCCGCGAAGCTCCCCCTCCGGCACGACCGCCTCACCGTGGCGCGCGGCGACGTCCTCGACTACGCCTCGGTCGAGGCCGCCGTGCGCGGCCAGGACGCGGTCGTCTGCGCCCTCGGTCACAAGCGCTGGTTCTACCCGACGCGGATCCTGTCCGAAGGCACGCGCAACCTGATCAGCGCCATGGAGAACCACGGCGTGCGCCGCTTGGTCTGCGAGACCTCGCTCGGCGTCGGCGACAGCTTCGGCCGCCTGGGCCTCTACTACACGCTCTTCGTCGGCGTCTTCATCTTGCCCTTCTACTTCTACGACAAGGTGCGCCAGGAGCGGCTGATCCGCGCCAGCGCGCTCGACTGGATCATCGTCCGTCCGGGCGTCCTCACCGACGGCCAGCCGCGCGGCCGCTACCGAGACGGGCCGCGCGTCGGCAGCTACCTCTGGACCGTCCGCATCTCCCGCGCCGACGTCGCCGCCTTCATGCTCGACCGGCTCACCGGCGACCGCTACCTGCGGCAGGCGGTCGCGGTGGCCTGGTAGAATCACCCCTCCTCCCGCGGCCTCTCCCCGCGTTACCCAGAGACGAGGAGCGTCACGATGTCCGAACAGTTCATCTACGTCATGAAGGACCTGCGGAAGCTGTACCCCGGCGGCCGCGAGGTCTTGAAGGGGATCTGGCTGTCCTTCTTCCCCGGCGCCAAGATCGGGGTCATCGGGCCCAACGGCTCGGGCAAGAGCACGCTGCTCAAGGTCATGGCCGGGGTCGAGAAGGAGTTCGGCGGCGAGGCCTGGGCGGCCAAGGGGACGCGCGTCGGCTGGCTGCCGCAGGAGCCGCAGCTCGACGCGACGAAGGACGTGCTCGGCAACGTCGAGGAGGGGGTGGCAGAGATCCGCGCTCTCTTGACCCGCTTCGACGAGATCAACGCCCGCTTCGGCGAGGACCTCTCGCCCGAGGAGATGGACAAGCTCCTGGCCGAGCAGGCGCGCGTCCAGGACGCGATCGACCACGCCAACGCCTGGGAGCTCGACCGCACACTCGAGGTGGCGATGGACGCGCTCCGCCTGCCGCCGGCGGACGCCGAGGTCCCGACCCTCTCGGGCGGCGAGAAGCGGCGCGTCGCGCTCTGCCGTCTCCTCCTCCAGCGCCCCGACCTCCTGCTCCTCGACGAGCCCACCAACCACCTCGACGCTGAATCGGTCGCCTGGCTCGAGCACCACCTCGCCGACTACCCCGGGACCGTCGTCTCGATCACCCACGACCGCTACTTCCTCGACAACGTGGCGGGCTGGATCCTGGAGCTCGACCGCGGCCAGGGGATCCCGTGGAAGGGCAACTACTCCTCCTGGCTCGAGCAGAAGCAGCAGCGCCTGGCGGTCGAGGAGAAGCAGGAGTCGTCGCGGCGGCGGACGCTCGAGCGCGAGCTCGACTGGGTGCGGATGTCGCCGCGCGCCCGCCAGGCCAAGGGCAAGGCGCGCCTGACCGCCTACGAGAAGCTGCTCGCCGAGGAGCGCGAGGCCGACCGCCGGGCGGACCCGAACGAGATCCACATCCCGCCGGGGCCGCGGCTCGGCGACCTGGTGGTCGAGGCGAAAGGGCTGACCAAGGGCTACGGCGACCACCTGCTGATGGACGGGCTCTCCTTCGCGCTGCCGCGCGGCGGCCTGGTCGGAGTCATCGGCCCGAACGGCGCCGGCAAGACGACCCTCTTCCGCATGATCGTCGGCACGGAGAAGCCGGACGGCGGCACGCTGCGCATCGGCGACACGGCCAAGATCGCCTACGTCGATCAGAGCCGCGAGGCGCTCGACAGCGACGAGCAGGTCTGGCGCTTCATCGCCGACGGCCGCGACGTCGTCACCCTCGGCAGCCGCGAGGTGCCGGCCCGCTCCTACGCCGCGGCGTTCAACTTCCGCGGCCCCGACCAGCAGAAGAAGGTGCGCGACCTCTCGGGCGGCGAGCGCAACCGCGTCCACCTGGCGCGCACGCTCAAGGCCGGCGGCAACCTGCTGCTCCTCGACGAGCCGACGAACGACCTCGACGTCGACACCCTGCGCGCCGTCGAGGAAGCGCTCCTCAACTTCGCCGGCTGCGCCGTCATCATCAGCCACGACCGCTGGTTCCTCGACCGCATCGCCACCCACATCCTGGCCTTCGAGGGCGACTCGCAGGTGGTCTGGTTCGAGGGCAACTACGAGGCCTACGAAGAGGACCGGCACCGCCGCCTCGGCGCCGAGGCCGACCAGCCGCACCGGATCAAGTACCGGAAGCTGGTGCACTGAGGGCTGATCGCGCACGCGGCACGAGCGAAGGACCGGCCCGCGGCGCAGCGCCGCGGGCCGGAGAAGTCCGAGCTAGTGGTCGAACCGGTAGTTCAACCGCGCGAAGTAGTAGCCGCCGTTGATGCCGAAGGGCAGCGTCTCCCAGCCGTAGACGAAGCCGAGCTGCGGGAAGGGGAAGGCGTTGACCGGGTCCCAGTTGTCGGGGTACTCGTCGAAGACGTTGAGGCCGCCGACGGTCAAGGACAGCCCGCCGGGCAGCGGCGCCGTCACCGTGACGTCGGTCAGCCACTTGCCGCCCCAGGTCTGCTTGAAGCCGGGGGTGAAGCCCTCCCCGGCCACCTCGCCGAAGTAGTTGAAGCGCAGGTTGGCCTTCCAGCCGCCGCGGTAGTAGGTGCCGCCGACGACGTAGTGCTCGCCCGGCTGCCCCTCCTCGATCAGGGTGACTTGTGTGTCGTCGAAGAGCACGCGCGCCGGCAGGACGCTCGACGACGAGCGGCGCGCCGTGACCTCGGTGTCGTTCAAGTGGAAGGCGCCTTCGATGCTCAGCAGCGAGTTGCCGCCGAGCGTCCAGTCGTAGAGGGCGACGACGTCGAGGCCGTCGGTCTGGGTGTCGATGGCGTTGGTGAAGAACAGCACCTGGCCGACGCCGATCGGATCGAGGATGGCGCGGATCGGGCAGCGGCTCGGGTTGAACGGCGTGCCGCAGTCGCCCGACTCCGGCTGGATGTTGCTCGAGAAGACGATGCGGTCGTCGATGTCGACGCGGTAGAGGTCCACGGTCAGCCGGAAGTTCGGCTGCGGGGTGGCGACCAGGCCGAGCGAGTAGTTCCGCGAGGTCTCCTCATCGAGCGCCGGGACGCCGAAGGCGCTGGTGACGGTGCCGCCCTGGCGCGCGGTCAGGGTGTCGGTCAGCACGCCGGCGGCGTTCAGGTTGGTCGAGCGCTGGCTGAAGAACTGCTGCTGGACGCTCGGCGCGCGGAAGCCGGTCGACACCGTGCCGCGCAGCGAGAAGCGGTCGCTGAACTCGTAGCGCCCCGAGAGCTTGCCGTTGACCGTGCTGCCGAAGTCCGAGTAGTCCTCGAAGCGCACCGCGGCGCCGCCCAGGAAGCGGTCGGTCAGCGGCGACTCGAAGTCGAGATAGAGGGCGACGTTGTCGCGGTCGTCGTCCACCGCCTCGCGCGGCGACCAGCCGGGGAACCCCTGCGTTCCGGGCTGGGCGATGCTGCCGTCCTGGGCGAGGATGCGGATGGCGCGGTTGTCGGTGCGCCCGTACTCGTAGGAGACCTCGTCGCCGGGCGTGATCTGGTAGCCCTCCTGACGATACTCGGCGCCGGCGGCGACGAAGAGCGGACCGCTGCCGACCCCCCAATCCACCTGGCCGGCGAGGTCGACGGTGAAGGCGAGCTGGTCGTACTCGAGGGTGCCGGTGTCGGCCTCGAGCGGCGACTCCTGGAACCGGGGACCGGTCGGGTTGCTGGGGTCACGCGGCTCGAACCAGTAGCTGACGTTGACGGTGTTCGCCTCGTGGAAGGCGAACTCGCTGTTGCCCCAGTTGCCGCCGACGTCGAGGTGCCAGTCGTCGCCGAGCGCCTGGCGGTAGCCGAGGGCGAGCGAGGCGTCGGTGGGCTCGGTGATGATCGTCGGCAGGAAGCCGTTGGGATAGACCGCCGGCACCGTGCGGGCGTCCCCGCGGGTGCGGAAGAAGCCCGAGGAGTTGGTCTCCCGCTCCGAGTAGCCGCCGAAGAGGTAGAGCTCGCCGTTGCCGGCGGGGACCGCGGCGTTCACCCAGGCCAGCACGTCCTTGGCGTCGGAGTCGCCGATGCGCTGGGTCACGCGCGGCGGGCTGACGCGCAGCGAGTCCGGGCCGGCGCGGTTGGTCTCGCCGCGGTCGCGGTACTCCAGGCTGACGTTGAAGAAGCCGTCCTCGCCGAGCTTGAAGCCGGTGTTGAGGCCGCCGGTCAGGACGTCGCCGTCTCCCTCGTAGGTCTGGCCGCTGTCGAGGAAGAGGTCGGTGGCCCCCGTCTGGTCCTTGAGGATGATGTTGATGACGCCGGCGATGGCGTCCGATCCGTACTGGGCGGCGGCGCCGTCGCGCAGCACTTCGATGCGCTCGATGGCCGAGGCGGGGATGGCGTTGATGTCGGTCCCCGACTCGCCGCGGGCGATCGTCTGCTGGACGTTGACGTGGGCCGTCGGATGCCGGCGCTTGCCGTTGACCAGGATCAGCACCTGGTCGGAACCCAGGCTGCGCAGCGTCGCCGGCCGGATGGCATCGGTGCCGTCGCTGATGAACGTGGTCGAGAAGTTGAACGAGGGAGCGAGGAGCTGGAGGATCTTGCCGGTCTCGGTGGCGCCGGTCGTCTTGATGACGTCGGCGTCGATGATGTCGACCGGCGACGGGGTCTCGGTCGCCGTGCGTCCCTCGACGCGCGTGCCGGTGACCGTGATCTCCTCCCGGATCGCGCCTTCGATCCCTTCCTCCTCTTCCGCCGCCGGCTCCTCGGCCTCGGCAGCGGGTTCCTGCGGCTCTGCGCTCTCTTCCGCCTGCGGCTGCTGCGGCTCTTCCTGCGCGAGGGCGAGCGGGGCCTGCCATCCGGCCACCGCCACCGCCAGGGCGGCGATCGCCAGCCACCGCCCGAGCGAGATCCCCGTGAGCAGGTCAGGGACTCCGTGCCTCCTGGTCATCATCTTGTCCTCCTCCAATGGATGTGCTGCGACGCCCGGCAGGTGAGCCAGGCGCTTGACGACACTGTCCTTCGAGGCCCGGGACGCGGCGACCGCCGCACTGGCGCCGCGTCGGGCGCTCGGAGAGGCAAGCTGAATCGGCTGTGGAGATTACCACGCGGCGCGCGCGAGGAAGCGCCCGATCTCCTGCCACACCACGGCGTGCCCCAGGAGGTCGTTGTGCCCGGCGTCGGGGACGGGCACGAAGCGGGTGGTCTCGCCCGGCAGCGCCGCGGCGAAGCGGGCGCCCAACCGGAAGGGGATGATGCTGTCGCGCCGTCCGTGGATGACCAGGGCGGGCACGCGGATCCGCGCCGCCGCGGCGACCGAGTCGTAGCGCTCACGCAGCAGGAACCCCGAGACCCAGGGGAGGTGGTGCTTGCCGACTTCGAGGAGCGAGGACCAGGGCGAGAGGGCGACGAGCCCCGTCACCCGCTGCTCGGGATCCGCCGCCAGCGCCGCGGCCACCGCCGCGCCCAACGACCAGCCGCAGGCGACGAGCGGCCGCTCGGGGTGGCGCGCGGCGAGCCAGGCGAGCGCCGCTTCGCCCGACGCGACCAGCCCCCGCTCGCTGGCGCGCCCGCCGCTCCGCCCGTAGCCCGGGTAGTCGAGCGCGAGGAAGGGAACGCCGAGCCCGCGCAGGTCGTCCAGCAGCCCCACCTGCCGCATGGTCTCGAGGTTCTCGCCGTTGCCGTGGAGGAAGAGGACGGCCGGGCGATCGGCTGCCGCGTCCGCCGGCGTCCAGGCCCAGCCGATCACCGTCACGCCCGAGGCGAGTCGGAGCCCAACCTCTTCGTACGGCGCCGGCGGCGGCGCAGGGACCCGCACCCGCGGCGCGGGATAGATCGCCTGCTGGGCGAAGGAGTCGAAGAAGAACACGCCGGGTAGGGCAACGGCCGCGACCAGCAGCCAACGCGACCTCCGCAGCAGCGGTCGCCGCTCGAGGTCGCGGTCGGCCATGGCTCCACGTTACCCGAAAACGCCCGGGACGTAGCCCGGGCTACGCTCACGCCTAGGGTTTCGCTGCATCCGGCTCCTCGACGGTGAGCCGCTGGTTGGCGGCGACGCCGGTGAGGGTCTGCACGGTCCCCGACGGCCAGCGGACCACCACCTTCTCGACCGTCGCCGCGGTCCCCAGGCCGAAGTGGGGATCGACCTGGGACTGCGAGAGGTAGCTGCCGCCGGTGCGGGCGAGCCAGCTCTGGGTGACGCCGCCGGCCGTGACCTCGACCACCGCGCCGAGCCCGTCGCGGTTGCTCCGCCGCCCGACCAGGTGAACGCGCAGCCAGTTGGCGGGCGCCGGACCGCGGTTCTCGAACAGCTTGGCCGGGCCGGCGACGGTGGTGACCACGAGGTCGAGGTCGCCGTCGTCGTCGAGGTCGCCGTAGGCCGCGCCGCGCCCCACCAGCGGCTTCGCCAGGTCGCCGCCGACCGCCTGCGTCACCTCGACGTACCGCCCCTTCCCCTCGTTGCGGAAGAGCTGCTGCGGCTGGGCGTAGGTCGCGGTCGCGCGCACCCGCTCCCACTCGGTGTCGAGGTGGCCGTTAGCGATGAAGAGGTCGAGCCAGCCGTCGAGATCGTAGTCGAGGAAGCAGGTCGCCCAGGTGACGTAGAGGAGCGTGTTGCGCCCGAACTGCGAGAGCTGCGCGACGTCCATGAAGAGGCCGTTGCCCTCGTTGCGGTAGAGGCCCGACATCTCGTTGGCGAAGTAGCCGACGACCAGGCTCGGGCGGCCGCTGCGGTTGAAGTCGGCGGCGTCGATGCCCATGCCGCCGCGGGCGCCGCCGCCGGGCGAGAGCGCGAAGCCGGCGGTGACGCCGATCTCCTCGAAGGAGACCTGCCCCGCCGCGTCCGTGCCGCGGTTGCGGAAGAGGAAGTTGGGAGTGGTGTCGTTGGCGACCGCGAGGTCCGGCCAGCCGTCGGCGTCGAAGTCGAGCACCGCCACGCCCATCCCCTTGGCGCCCGGCTGGTGGAGGCCGGCGGCGCGCGTCTCCTCCGCGAAGCGCAGGCCGCCGGTGTTGCGGTAGAAGCGCGAGGCGGCGCCGATGTAGGTCTGCGGCGTGCAGTAGGCCTTGGTCTTGCCGTCGAGCGAGCAGAAGACGTCGGTCTCCGGGCTCCAGGTCACGTAGCGGGTGACGTAGATGTCGAGGAGCCCGTCGCGGTCGGCGTCGAAGAGCGCCACCGAGGCCCCGAACTCGGTCTCGCGCGCCAGGCCCGCCGCGGCGGAGACGTCCACGAACTTCGGCGCTCCGGAGGCGAGGTCGTTGCGCAGCAGGCGGTCCTGCCCGAGGCACGAGAGGTAGAGGTCGGCGTCGCCGTCGTTGTCGAGGTCGCCGGCCGCCGCGCCGATGCAGTAGGCGGAGAGGTCGAGACCCGCCGCCGCCGTGGCGTCGGCGAACCGCAGGCCGCCGCGGTTCAAGTAGAGACGCTGCGTGGCCGCCTGCCCCGGCCTGCCCTCGAAGTTCCGGCCGTTGACGAAGAAGAGGTCGAGCCGCCGGTCGCCGTCGGCGTCGAAGACCACGACGCCCGAGCCCATCGTCTCGGGCAGCCACTTCTGCCCGAAGGCGCCGTTGGCGTGGACGAAGTCGATGCCGGCGGCGGCGGTGGCGTCGTGGAAGCGGGCGGCGGGCTCGGGGACGGCGGCGCCGACTGACCGGGACGCTACGAGCAGAAACAACAGAGAGAAGAAGAGCTGGGTAGAGAGGAGGCGTGCCCGGCAGGGGGCGGAGGCAAGCGCCGCCGCTTCCGGCCGGCCGAAGGCAAGCTTCGCCCCTACCTGATCTGTTCGCTGTACGCCGCCGCCGTGTGCGCGAGTCATCGCCCCTCCACCTTCGCGGGCGCGGCGAGCGGCGCCGAGTGGTGCTCGTGGACGAGCTGGCGCTCGATGTTCTCGTGCGGGTGCGAGGCCCAGAACTCCGGCGTCAGGATGTGCCCGGCCTCGAACGGCGCGAAGCGGGCGGCGAGCTTCTGCTGGCGCTCCGCCCGCTCGGCGTGGCCGAGGGCGCGGTAGGCCAGCGTCAGGCTGAGGTGCGCCGCGCGGTCCTCGGGGTCGACGAGCAGGATGCTCTCGAGCTCCTGCGCCGCGCCGGCATAGTCCTGCCCGAGGAGGAGCTGCTGCGCCAGCTCGCGGCGCAGCGCGCGGTCGCGCGGGCGCTTGGCGACCGCGGCGCGCAGGTGCTCGAGCGCCCGCTCGCTCTCGCCCTCGCGCACTGCCAGCATGCCGAGGTAGTAGTGCACGCGGGCGGTGTCGGGCTCGAGCCGGACGGCCTGGTCGAGCGCCTTCCGCATCAGCGCCAGGTCCCCCTCGGCCAGGGCGACCCGCGCCAGGTTCACCCAGGCGTCGGTGTGGTCGGGGGCGAGTCGCGTCACCGCCTGCAGCACCGGGCTCGCGGCGCGCCAGTCGCCCTGCAGCGCCAGGGCCACGCCGTAGTCGTGCCAGCGCTCGACGTCCGCTGGCGGCGCCGGGCCCGGCTGCGGCTCGCCGGTCTCCGGGAGCGGGGCGCCGGCATCGATCACCCGCAGCGCCGTCGTGTCCTCGGCGAGCACCACGATCGGCATCGGCGGCGGCTGTCGTGCCGCGGCTCCCCCGCCGCCGAAGACCCACTGAGTGAAGTCCCAGGAGAGCTTGCGGTAGTTGAGGCGGGCGGTCAGCGTGATGCGGTCGCCGGCGTCGGGCGGCACCTCGAGGCGGTAGTGGACGGCATCGGAGGCATCGGGCCCGATCGAGCCGCGGTAGGCGACGCCGCGCACCAGCCAGCTCTGGCGCCGCGTCAGCAGCTCGCCGCGCTCGTCGACCCAGCGCTCGCGGAGGAAGTGGGCGCCCGGATCGACCGGCGATGCCGCGTCGGCGCGACCGCTCCAGAAGACCACCCGGCCGCGGTCGTCCACCCCCTTGAGCTCGAGCCAGCAATCGTGCAGGTCCTTCTTGCCGCCGGGGAACAGGTGGCCGACGCCGCGGGTCCTGACGACGACGGTGACCCGGCGCGCCTCGCCGCGGCGGACCGTCGCCACCACGGGATCGAGGGGGGCGATGGGCAGAGCGGCGGCGGGCGGCGCCGGCGCGCTCAGCGCGAAGATGTCGAGCGTCACCTGGCGATCCTTGAGGAAGCGCTCGACCGCCGCGAGCTGCTCGCGCTCGCCGAACAGCGTCGGCAGGGCCGTGTTGGCCGCGGCGAAGCGATGCGAGCGGCGCGTGCCGCCGGGGGCGCCCTGCCCGGCGCTCTCCGGCATGTGGCAGTCGACGCAGGTCACGGTGCGCGCCGGGAAGTTGAAGGAGCGCGCGCCTTCGCCGGAGATGGCGTTGGCCTGCCAGGACGTGTGGTCGTCCATCTCGGCGAACCAGCCCTTGCTGTTGATCGGCGCATCGAGGTGCGCCTTGTGGCAGGTCGAGCACTGCTCGGCGCTCGCCAGCGCCGGCCGCGCGTAGGCACGGCGGTGCGCCTGGGGGTCCACCCGCACGAGGTGCTCGTGGATCTCCTGCAGGAACGGCTCGCGGCTGGTCGCGAGGTCGTGGAGCGGCGGCAGGTCGAGCTCGTAATCGGCCTGGCCCATCGTGCTGCGGGCCGTGCCGATGCCGTGGCAGGCGGTGCAGGTGACCCCGGCCTGCACGACGTCCGGCTCGGGCTGCGGCCCCGCCTCGCCGAAGCGCGGGCCGCCGGTCGAGCCGGCCGACGTACCGCCACTCGCAGCCGGCAGGCGGTCGATCTGGCCCGACTGCAGCAGCGCCGGGCTGTGGCAGCCGGCGCACCAGCGCGAGGCGACCGGCCCCTGGGCGGCGCGCAGCGCCTCGAAGCTCTTGCGGTACCACGGGTTCTCGAGGCCGGAGTAGCGATGCGGCGAGGCGCGCCATTCGACGACCGCCGCGGGATGGCAGCCGGCGCGGCCGCAGGCTGCCGCGTCGAGGAAGAGCCGGCCGTCGAGCCGGCCGCGCCCGGTGTTGCGCGCCGACGAGGGGTAGAACGGGCCGTCGGCGCCGCCCAGCGCCTCCTCGGCCATGCTGAGCGGCGCGGGCGGATTACGAAACCCCTCTTCGGGCGCCGCGAGCACCAGCGCCGCGCCGAGCGCCGACGCCCCCGCGACGACGGCGGCGAGCGAGAGGATGCGCGGTGAACGACGAAACGTCATGCGGTCATGATCTGGGGGCCGGCGGCTCGAACGCAAGGTGCAGGCTTATCACGAACCTGGGACAGCCCCGGCCGGGCGTACGCGGCTAGGATCACCTTCCGGGGAAACGACGAGGAGAGGAGCAAGCGATGACACCACAGCGCTGGCACCGATGGGCGCCCCTCGCAGCAGCCTGCTTGACGACCGGGCTCCTGGCCGCCTGCGGCGGCGGCGAGGAGACCGGGCCAGACGTCGCGGTCCCGTCCACCACCGAGAGCGCGCGACCCGAGGCACCGTCCGCGGCGGCCGCCGCCGCGCCCGGCGGCATCGAGGTCGATCCCAACATCCCCGCCTACCAGGCGGCGACCGGGATCTCGGGCAACCTGAGCTCGGTCGGCTCGGACACCCTCAACAACCTGATGACGCTCTGGGCCGAGGCCTTCCGGCAGCGCTACCCGAGCGTGCGGGTGCAGATCGAGGGCAAGGGCTCCTCGACCGCGCCGCCGGCGCTCATCGAGGGCACGGCGCAGCTCGGGCCGATGAGCCGCGAGATGAAGTCGAGCGAGGTCGACGCCTTCGAGCGCCGCTTCGGCTACCCGCCGACGCAGGTGCGGATAGCGATCGACGCCCTGGCGGTCTACGTCCATCGCGACAACCCGCTCGACCGGCTCGCGCTGCCGGAGGTCGACGCGATCTTCAGCAAGACGCGGGCGTGCGGGCATCCGCGCCCGATCGACACCTGGGGCGACGCCGGCGTGGCGGGCCCGCTCGCGGCGCGGCCGATCAGCCTCTACGGGCGCAACTCCGCCTCCGGCACCTACGGCTTCTTCAAGGACAAGGCGCTCTGCGGCGGCGACTACCGCGACACGGTCAAGGAGCAGCCGGGGTCGGCGTCGGTCGTCCAGGGAGTCAGCGAGGACCCGGCCGGCATCGGCTACAGCGGCATCGGCTACCGCACCTCGGGCGTGAAGATCCTCGTGCTCGCCGAGGAGGCAGGGGGCGAGTACCACGGCGTGGACCCGGATTCGGTCCTCTCCGGGCGCTACCCGCTCTCGCGCTACCTCTACGTCTACGTCAACCGCCCGCCCGGCCAGCCGCTGCCGCCGCTCGTCCGCGAGCTCCTCCGCTTCGTGCTTTCGCGCGAGGGCCAGCAGATCGTGGTCAAGGACGGCTACCTCCCGGTGCCGGCCCGGGTGGCCGAGGAGGAGAGGGCCAAGGTGGAGTGAGAGCGAGTGAGATTGTAAAGAATGCATGCGTCTCGCCGCCGCTCCAAGGGGGCCGCCGTGGCACTCGCGTTGCATCGTCAGGGGGTTTGGAAAGGCTCCATCGTGGGGTCATCCAGCACGAGCGTTCAACTTCCCACAGGAGAACTGACGATGAGACGTGTAGCTTTGTCCGTGTTGGCACTCGCGTTGATCGTCTCCCCCGTCGCAGCGCAGACCTACAGCAACGACCCACCGGCACAGCCGCAGGAACAGCAGCAGCTCCAGTCGCCGCCGGTGCAGGAGGAGCGCACCAACCCCGACGCGCCGGCGATCACTGGCGACTCGGGCCTGACGATCACCGGCACGGTCGAATCGGTGACCGACTCCGCCCTGGTGCTGCAGACGGTGGCCGGGACGCACACGATCCAGCTTGACAACCGGACGACGAAGCCCGCCACGATCAACGTCGGTGACCGGCTGACCGTCGACTACACCCGCACGTCCACCGGCGTGATGATCGCCACGGCGGTCCGGCCGGAGGGCGCCACCACAACGACTACCGGCGTGACGACCGGGACGACCGCCGGCTCGGTGACCGCGACCGAGACGGAGGCGGACCTGGAGGCCTCCGCCGAGGCGGACACCAGCCTCGACACCGGCGCCTCGGCAGACAGCGAGCTGCCCGAGACCGGGAGCGAGCTGCCGCTCGTCGGCCTGATCGGCCTGCTGGCGCTGCTCGCGGCGACCGGCTTCCGCGTCGCGCGCCGCAACGCCTGACCCCGGATCCCTTCCGGGCGTAGCATGACCCCACGCGAGCGGGGGCCGCATCTGTGGTGCGGCCCCCGCGGTGGGGTTTTACGCGCGTAGCGCGCACACGATGGACACTTCCGACGATCTCTCGCCGCGGCCCAAGCGGCCGCTCGTCTGGCTGGAGCGCGGGCTCTGGCTGATCGGCCTGTTCGGCGTCGGCTGGTTCGTCGCCGTCCAGGCGGAGACCCGGCTCTACCAGGGGCGCGAAGAGGCCAGGCTCGAGCGCGCGCTGGCCGCGGGCACGGGCGCCGCGGCGGTCGCGACCGCAGGCCGTGCCGGCGCCGGGCTCACCGAGCTGCCGGGCGAGGAGGGGGCGAGCGGCCAGGCCGCGGCCGGCACCGCCGCGCCGGAGCTGCCGCCCGGCGCGGCGATCGGCCGCATCGAGGTGCCGCGGCTCGGCGTGTCGGCGATCGTCGCCAGCGGCATCGACCGCCGCACCCTGCGCCGCGCGGTGGGACACGTCCCCGCGACCGCGCTCCCGGGCGAGCCCGGCAACGTCGCCCTGGCCGCCCATCGCGACCGCTTCTTCCGCGGCCTGCAGGGCATCGAGGAGGACGACGAGATCCTGATCACGACGCCGGACGGCGTCTTCCACTACCGCGTGCAGTGGCGGGAGGTGGTGGAGCCCGAGGACGTCGAGGTGCTGGACGACACCGACGAGCCGACGCTGACGCTGGTGACCTGCTTCCCCTTCTACTACGTCGGCCCCGCCCCGCAGCGCTTCATCGTCCGCGCCCGCCAGGTGCGGCAGGAGCGCACGGACACCGCCCCGTAGCGCCCCTAGTTACACCGGCTCCGCCAGCTCTTCCGCGACGTAGCGGTATTGGCTGCCGCAGAAGGCGCAGTCGGCCACGATCTCGCCGCGCTCGTCGCGCAGGTGGTCGCGGTCGCCGGCGGTGAGGAACGCGAGGTGCCGCCGCAGCCGCTCGCGGCTGCACCGGCAGCGGTAGCGCAGCGGGCGCGTCTCCACCAGCTCGCGGTCGAGGCCGGCGAAGAGCGTCGCGAGCACCTGCTCGGCGCCCCCCTCCTCGACCAGGTGGCTGACGCCGCGGATCCCGGCGATGTTGCCCTCCAGGCGGTCGATCGTCTCGTCGCGCGCGCCGGGCAGCACCTCGACGATGATGCCGCCCGCCGCCGCCACGCCGTGCGGCTTGCCGAGCACCCCGAGCAGCACCGCCGAGCGCGTCTGCTCGCTCTGCGCCAGGTAGTGCGCCAGGTCCTCGCTGATCTCGCCGCTCACCAGCTCGACCTGGCTGTGATAGCTGCCGCCGCCGGCGTGCTCGCGCAGCACCCGCAGCAGGCCCTGGCCGACCGCGTTGCCGACGCCGAGCTTGCCGTCCGGGCGGTCGGGCGCCGCGACGCGCGGGTCGCCGACCATGCCGCGGAGGTTCCCCTCCTCGTCGGCCTCGGCGAGGACGCGGCCGATCGGCCCGTCCCCCTTCACCTCGAGCAGCAGCCGGGTGGGGACCTTGACCGCCAGCCGGAGCAGCAGCGCGGCGCCCGCGAGCGACCGCCCCAGCGCCGCCGCCGCCACGGGCGAGAGGTCGAGCCTCTCCCGCGCCTCCTCGACGACGCCGGTGACGTCGGCCACCCCCCAGCGCAGGCCGCCGCCGCCGGCCAGCCCGAGCTGGAGCGAGCCCTTGTCGCCGTTCATCGTCTGCGCGTGCGTCATCGTCTCGTTCCTTGGGAGAAGCAGAGAGGTTGCCAGGAGTGGAGACCGGGCGAGCCGGGCTCTCCGGGAGAACGTCTCGATCTCATGGAGGATTCCCGGCGCCGCCGCAGAAAAGGCTCAGGTAGGGAGGAAGGTCTGGTCGCGGGATGACTTCGCGGGGGCGTCTTCCTCACCCAGAAATCTTTTTCTCTTCTTTAGCCTAAGTCCGATCGCCGCTCGCCAGCGCCGCGAGCGCGGCGCGGTGGACCTCGCGCCAGGGAACGCCGTGGGCGAGGGCGAGACGGCGGACCGATTCGAACTCCGGCGCCGCCGCCAGCGGGCGGCCGTCCAGGTGCGCGCGCTTGACGCTCACCAGGCCGTAGGCCGTCTGGACCTCGACCACCTCGCGCTCGGCCTCGAGCCGCTCGGCGCGGTGGAAGCGGCAGCCGAGCGAGCCCGACTCGACGAGGAGGAGGCCGGCCAGGCCCTCGAGCTGCGGCGGCCGGCAGAGCAGGGTGACCAGCGTGCCGGGGCGGTTCTTCTTCATCTGCACCGGCGTGAAGAAGACGTCGAGCGCGCCGCCCGCGAGGAGCCGCTCCATCAGGAACCCGAACCCCTCCCCCGGCAGGTCGTCGATCTCGCACTCGATGACCATCACCTCGCCGCGGACGGCGCCGGCTTCGGCGGCGTGCCCGGCGAGCAGGCGCACGGCGTTCGGCCGCCCGCGCGGGTCGCGCCGGCCGAGGCCGTAGCCGCTCCCCTCGAGGACCATCGGCGGCGCCTCGCCGAAGGAGTCCACCAGCTCGGCGAGCAGGACCGCGCCCGTCGGCGTGGTCAGCTCGCCGCCCTCGCTGCCGTAGACCGGCACGCCGCGCAGCAGCTCGGCGGTCGCCGGGGCGGGGACGGGCAGCTCGCCATGGGCCGTGCGCACGCTGCCGCCGCCCACGTTGACGGGCGACGCGGTCACCCGCCCGGGAGCCAGGAACTCGACCGCCGCCGCCGCGCCGACCAGGTCGACGATCGAGTCGACGGCGCCGACCTCGTGGAAGTGGACGGTCTCGAGCGGCACGCCGTGCGCCTGCGCCTCCGCTCCTCCCAGCCGCACGAAGAGCTGCTCGGCGCGCTCGCGCACGGCAGCCGGCAGGCTGCTGCGCTGCAGGATGTCCACGATGTCGGCGAGGCCGCGGCCATGCTCATGGCCGTGCTCGTGCGGATGGCCGTGCTCATGCGGATGAGGGTGGGGGTGCGTGGCTAGGTCTTCTTCTTCGCCAGGGTCGGGCCCCTCGACCGGGCGCCCGTCCACCAGCACCCGGAAGCGCGTGCCGACGAGGCCGCCGCGCGTGGCCTTCCGCGCTTCCACCCCCACCCCCGGCAGGCCGAGCTGCGCCACCGCCTCCTCGAGCACGCCGAGCGGCATCCCGAGGTCCAGGCAGGCGCCGAGGAACATGTCTCCCGCGAGGCCGCTCCAGCAATCGAGGTGGTAGACGCGCACGTCGCAAAGCTTAGCAGCCCCGCATTGATTGGATACGGCGCGAAAGCTTTTCGCGCCTTAGCACGCCCCTCGCTCGTGGAGCGACACCCAGCGCCCGCCGCTGCCGACGATCAGGTGATCGACCAGCCGCACGCCGACCAGCTCGCCGGCCTCGGCCAGCCGGCGGGTGAAGAGGAGGTCCTCCGTGCTCGGGCTCGGGTCGCCGCTCGGGTGGGTATGGAAGAGGAGCATGCCGGCGGCGCCGCGCAGCAGGCTCTCCTTCAGGATCTCGCGCGGCTCGACCGCGGCGCGGGTGAGGGTGCCGCGGAACAGCTCGCGGTCGGCCATCAGGCGGTTCCTGCCGTCGAGGAAGAGCGCGCCGACCACCTCCTGATCGCGCACCGCATAGCGCAGGGTCAGATAGCGAACCACCTCCGCCGGGCGCGTCATCGGCTCGCGCTCGAGGAGCTGCTGGCGGGCGAAGCGGCAGCCGAGCTCGAGGGCGGCGAAGAGAGTGGCCATCTTCGCCGGGCCGAGGTAATACCGGCGCAGCGCGTGCTGGGTCATCGCCGGGATGCCGGCGAGGCCGTTGGCCTCGTTCAGCAGCTCGACCGCCACCTGCACGGCCGAGGAGCCGGGCCGCCCGCTGCGCAGCAGGATCGCGAGCAGCTCGGCGTCGGAGAGGGCGTGGCTGCCGTAGGCGAGGAGCCGCTCGCGCGGCCGCTCGGTCTCCGGGAGGTCGCAGATCAGGCTGGGGGCCGACGTTGACGAGGAGTCCCGGGCGCGACCGGCGGCGCGTCTCATGAGGGCGAAAGCTTTCGCGCCGTGGCGAGCGCCTCGGTGAGCGCCGGCAGCGCCACGCCCGCCGGCGCGGCGAGGCGCGCGTCGGCGAGGCGCGACAGCGGGGTGGGCTCGGGATTGACCTCGATCACGCAGGCACCGGCGCGGTGCGCCAGCTCGATCAGGCCGGCCGCCGGATAGACGACGGCGGAGGTGCCGATCGAGACGAACAGCTCGCACGCCGCCGCCGCCTCGCCGGCGCGCCGCAGCACGGCCGGCGGCAGCGCCTCGCCGAACCAGACCACAGCCGGACGGAACCGCCCGCCGCAGCGGCAGCGCGGCGGCCGGTCGGGCGACTCGGCGATCGCCTCGCCCATGTCGCGCTCGGCCGCGCAGCGCTCGCAGCGGGCGCGGGCGATCGTGCCGTGCAGCTCGAGGGGCTCGCGGCTGCCGGCGCGTCGGTGGAGGCCGTCGACGTTCTGCGTCACCAAGAGGTAAGACGGAAAAAGCGTCTCCCATCGTGCGAGCGCCAGGTGGGCCGGGTTGGGAGCGGCGGCGGCGACCGCGCCGTGGCGCCAGGCGTACCAGCCCCAGACCAGGTCCGGATCGCGGTCGAAAGCCTCCGGCGTGGCCAGCTCCTCGGGACGGAAGCGCCCCCAGAGCCCGCCCTCGCCGCGGAAGGTGGCGAGCCCGCTCTCCTGCGACACCCCGGCGCCGGTGAACGCCACCACCCGACGTGCCGCGGCGGCGCGCGCCAGGATGTCTGGAGGCAAGTCGACCGGCACCGCCGGAGACCGTAGCACGCCGGTCGCGAGCCACGTCCGTCAGCGGTACGATATGTACCCAAAACTCCCATGCCCTATCTCCCCACCAACTTCGGGCTCCTCGAGGACGAGGACTCGCGCTACGAGAGCAGCCGCGTCGTCGTCCTGCCGGTGCCGTTCGAGCGCACCACCTCCTACGGCAAGGGGACGACCGCCGGTCCGGCGGCGATCCTCCGCGCCTCGCAGGCCATGGAGCTCTACGACGAGGAGCTGGGCGCCGAGCCCTTCCGCATCGGCATCGCCACCCTCCCCCCCTTCCTGCCCGAGGCCTTCGACATGCCCGAGGCCCTGGCGGAGCTCGAGGCCGAGGCGCAGGTTCACCTCGAAGCCGACAAGTTCCTCGTCACCCTCGGCGGCGAGCACAGCCTGACGCAGGCGCCGGTGCGCGCGGCGCGGGCCGCGCAGGGCGAGATCGGCGTCGTGCAGTTCGACGCCCACGCCGACCTGCGGGAGGACTTCGAGGGCACCCCCTACTCGCACGCCAGCGTCATGCGCCGCATCGTCGACGACGGCATCCCGACGCTCGCGGTCGGCATCCGCTCGCTCTCCACCCCCGAGTCGCAGCTCATCCGGCGCCACGACCTGCCGGTCCTCTGGGGCCACCAGCTCGCGGCGGCCGAGGAGCTCTTCCCGCGCCTCCTGGCGCGCCTCCCCGAACAGGTCTACCTGACCTTCGACGTCGACTACTTCGACCCGTCGCTGGTGCCGGCGACCGGCACCCCCGAGCCCGGCGGCGGCCTCTGGTACCCCACCCTCGCCCTGCTGCGCATGCTGTTCCTCGAGAAGACGGTCGTCGGCATGGACGTCGTCGAGCTGGCGCCCATCGGCGGCCAGCCCGCGAGCGACTTCCTCGTCGCGAAGCTGATCTACAAGTGCCTGGGTTACCTCGCGCGGATCGCGCCGACGCGGCTGTCCGCGGCGGCCGGGAGGGTGCCGTCCTAGTGGCCGATCTAGATCGCCGCGAGGAAG
Source organism: Thermoanaerobaculia bacterium (assembly GCA_044866775.1). Classification (GTDB taxonomy): domain Bacteria; phylum Acidobacteriota; class Thermoanaerobaculia; order Multivoradales; family UBA5704; genus DASUNQ01. The sequence continues at coordinate 31,975 of JBIOUG010000177.1, forward strand.
ACCCCTGCCGGGTGGGCGCTTTCATAACCTTGAGGCGGAGAGCGGCGACGGGGTTGCGAGACGGAGTCGGCTATCTGGCGGTAGACGCCCCCGGTCTACGTGATGTGCTAACGTTCCACCCCCCGCGTCGCCGATCACCTCGCCAGCGTAGGCGCCGCTCCCCCACTCAATGCGGGTGGCTCGCTGGCAGCGCGTCCTCGATCGTCGTGGCAAGGCCGCCGACGCGCGTCGCGAGCTTGCCTGCGAGGCGGGAGAGGCTGCGGTCGGCGGGGCTCAGCTCGCGGTCTACGTAGGCGCGGCCGACCCTGAACAGGAACCTCTGGACGGCCCTGAGGTCCACGGCCGCCGCGCGCAGCTCATCGCCGAGGGCGTGTTGGCCTGACTCGCCGAGCAAGCGCTCGATTGCGATCCCGAGCTCCACCAGCGAGACGCCGAGCTGGCGTGCGATCTCGCTGCTCTCGGGTTGGTGGCGGAAGTGCAGGAGCACCGTGGCGCGAAAGGCGCCCAGTTCCTCCGGCGGGCCGCTGACCGACAGGGCCGCGTCACCTTTGACACCGGCGCTTCCGCGCGCCCCGGGCTTCGGCCCGCTGCCGGCGGCTCGTCTAGGCACCCGGGCCGCTCCCCGATCTCCGTTCGCCAGGCGAGCCGTCCGGGTCGGTGGCGCCGCCCTCGTTGTAACGAGAGTCCCAACGGCTCTTGGCGCCTCCCATCGTCCATCTCCTCCTGCGCGAGGCCCGGCGGAGGCAGGCGCCTCCGCCGGGGTGTTGCGTCGCAGTTAGCCGCCCGCGGCGGCCGGCGGGGTAGCCGGCGGCTCCGGCTCCTCCTCTCTCCGGCGCCGGCGGGTCGGCGGCGTCAGCGGGTCGATGCCGTACTGCCGCAGCTCCTGGCTGTCCTTGCCGTGATGGCTGCGGAGGCCGAAGTCGATGCGGCCGAACAGCTTGGTGCCTTGCCGTTCGAGCTCGCGGCGCTTGCGCACGGTGTCGTGGACGTTCGACCTGTGCAGCTCCTCCTCAACGAGGAAGGCCTCGATCCCCTGGATGACGGCGAGCAGCGCGGTGTGCTCCACGCCGAGGTGCGCCAGCCTCTCCTCGAGCTGTGGCGCCATGGCGGTGGCGCAGACCTGCCAGGCTTTTAACTTGTCGGCGAGCGACGTGTTGGGCATGAGTGGTTCTCCGGAAGAGGTTGATGGACCGGCCGCGCGCGGCCGGGAAGGTGACGAGGGTGCAGCGGAAGCGCCGCCGGTACCGCGACGGCCCGACGGGGGCTGCGAGGTGCAGGAACCTGCGGCCATGGAGGCGAGACGGGGCGCTCGCCCTCGGGCACCGGCCGCTCCGCGTGGCGGACGAGGTGCTCGTACCGCGGTACGAGGCGCCGGTTCCGCGGTACGGGGCGCTCGTACCGAGGTACCAGGCGCTGGCACCGGGGGGCCGGACGCTCGAACTGCGGTACCGCGGGCTCGGTACCAGCCGCTCGTACCCTGGTACCAGCCGCTCGTACTGGAGTACCAAGCGCCGGTACCGGAGTACGACGCCTCGGTACGCCGGTACCAAGCGCTCGTACCGCGGTACGAGCCGCTCCGGCGCGCCAGTGCCGGAGCGGCGGGCGGTGGGATAGACCTGTTTATGGGTGTGATCGTCTGTCATTGCCGATAATCAGACCAGTATCAGGTGGGATTGTCAAGCCTGCGGCGGGTCAAGCGGTGGCTTTCACCGGTGACGCCCGTGTAGACTTGCCGCCGTGACGTCCCACCCGCAGGGCCGGTTCGACACGGACAAGGTCCTGGAGGCGCTCAGGCGCCGCATCCGGCGCGAGGGCCTGTCGCTACGCCAGGTCGAGGAGCGGCTGGGCCGGAAGGGCGACTACCTGCGGCAGGTGCTGGCCGGCAAGATCGAGCTGCGATGGGAGCACATCGCCGGCATCCTCACCGCGCTCGGCGTCCATCCCGTGGAATTCTTCACCGCGATCTACGGCCCGGCGCCGGCGCGCGCCGCGGCGGCCGAGCCCGAGACCACGCCCTACACCACGAGCCGGCAGCTCGTCCGCTGGTCCAGCCTCCGCGTCCTCATCTGGGAGTTCAAGGAGAAGGGCATCTTCACGGCCGAGGAGGCCGAGCGCCTGCTCGCCAAGCTCGAGAGCGAAGTCCCGCCGATCTAGGGGCCGAGGCCCCGGCAGCCGCCGCCCCGCGAGGCGCGGGATCGGGCGCTGCTGTGGTGGCTCTACCCGACGGCGTCGAGCGCCGCAGGGTGCGGGGCCTGCGGCAGGCCGGCCTTGAGCTGCGCCAGGATCTGGCGCACGAGCGCGACGGCGGCCACCGTCTGGTGACCGATCTCCTGCAGCTTGAGCAGCGCGGCGAGCAGATCGCGGGTCACGCCCAGCCCCTGGAAGATGGGGATCGTCTCCCCCACCGTCCCCACCAGCTCCGGCACCCGCCGCTCCTGGGCGTAGACCTCCGCCAAGTCGAGCGAGACGACGGCCACGGCGAAAGGCAGGCGCTGGCGCTCGAACGCCTCGCGTACCCGGGTGAGCCGGATCTCGGCGGCGTCGAAGAGGCCGAGGTCGCGCTCGATCTTGCCGCGCAGCCAGTTGACCCGCAGCAGCACCAGCTCGTCGGTGCAGGTCAGGAAGTGCGGCTCGGCGTCGGCCATGAGGTTGTAGGCGTGCTTGGGCTCGCCGAGCTCCAGGTAGCAGTAGACCAGGTTCTGGGTCGCCGCCCGCAGCAGCTCGATGTTCTGCGGCGTCAGCAGGGACAGCGCGCGGTGGAGCGGCTCGATGGCGGGCTTGGGCTTGCCCGCGATGATTGTCGCCAGCCCCCATTTGATCAGGGCGTCGGCCTCGCCGGCGCGGTCATGGAGCCGGCGATAGAGATCGCGCGCCGTATCGAGCGCCGCCGCGGCGGCCGCGTAGTCGCGCTGGAACATGCGCAGCGACGAGAGGCGCTTGTAGAGCCACGCACGCAATGCGAGGTCTCCCGTTCCCTCGTCGGCGAGGCGCAGCGCTGTCGCGAACTCCCGCTCGGCGTCGAGCATGTGGCCGCGAATGCGGTGCGCGTTGGCGAGCTGCCCCCACGCCTGTGCCCGGCAGTCGGCGAGGAGAGAGCGGCCGCCGGCGTCGGGCGGCGTGGCCGCTTCGGCCGCCGCCACCGCCAGGCGGGCGCAGCGCAGCAGCTCCTCGTGGTCGCCGTAGCGCGCCGCGTGGCTCCTCTCGATGTAGGCGGCCGCGAGCGTGGGCGAGGCGTAGCGGCGCAAGTTCCGCACCCGCAGCTCCTGCTGCTCGGCGGGCAGCCGATCCAGCTCGGCGAGGAGCTGCTGCGCCGGGATGTGCTTGCGCTCGAGGGCCACCTGCGCCGCGCGGTCGGCGGCCGCGAACGCCTCGTCATAGGCGCCGGCTGGCAGCCCCGGGGCCGCCTTCCTGCCTGGCGAGAGAGCCGCCTCGCGGTCCGGCCCGTGCCATCCCGCGAGGCGGAGGCGGCGCTGGCAGACGGCACAGCCGGCCAACAGGTGGTCGAGCACCGCGGCCCTCTCGGCCGGCGTGGCCTGCTTGGCGGCGAAGCGCCGCACGATGGCAAGGCTCGGCTCGTGCCCCTTGCGCTTGTTCACGGTACCGGCATTTTATAGGAGATCGCGCAATCACGGCGTCAAGCGCGCGGCAAGCTGCGCGGCGCCGCGGGTGTGTTCACGGCCGGCACGGCGCACCGTCGGAGTCCAGGCCGCAGCTTTCGTCGCCCACGGGGGCAGGCACCGCCGGCGTTCCGCCCGGAGGGCAGGGGCGAGGGGCGCCATCGGGGTCGATGCCGCAGCTTTCGAAGTCCGTTACCGCCCGCGGCCCCCCGCGCTCCCACCCGAGCCACTCCGCCGCCCGCTCCAACCAGCCGGCGATCCACTCCCCCGGCCTCACCGTCACCGCCCGCGGCCTCCACACCTCGTCCGCGAGCGCCGCCGGCGCCGGTGTCAAAAGACACAGCGCCACCACCAGCCCGAGGGCTGTCACACGCAACGCTTTCATGGGATTCCCTCCTCCGGCGGGTCGGAGCCCGCGCGGAGCGGCGCGGGGGCGCCCGCTCTCCCATAGTGCCATACGCCCACGCGACCGGGGCGCGGCGGGCCGCGGCTCTGACGTCGGGCGGTCTTCCGAAAACGCCCGGGACGTGCCCGGGCGCTACAGGATTACGGGACGGAGCGTTTCAGGTAGACGGCCGAGAGCGGCGGCAGGGTCAGCATCAGCGAGTGCGAGCGGCCGTGCGCCGGGAAGGGCGCGGCCTCGATCTCGCCCAGGTTGCCCTGGCCGCTGCCGCCGAAATCGCGCGCGTCGCTGTTGAGGATCTCGCGCCAGCGGCCGCCGCCGGTCACGCCAACGCGGTAGTTGCGGCGCACGACCGGGGTGAAGTTGAGCACCACGACCACCTCCTCGCCGCGGCGGCGGCCGCGGCGCAGGAAGCAGAGGACGCTCTGCTCGGCGTCGCTGCCGTCGATCCACTCGAACCCTTCGGGCAGGCAGTCCTGCTCGTGCAGCGCGGGCTCGTCGCGATAGGCCCGGTTGAGCTCGCCCACGAGCAGCGACAAGCCGGCGTGCGGGGGCTCCGCGAGCAGGTGCCAATCGAGGCTGCCGTCATGGTTCCACTCCCGCCACTCGCCGATCTCCGAGCCCATGAACAGCAGCTTCTTGCCCGGCAGCGCGTACTGGTAGGCGAAGAGCAGGCGGAGGTTGGCGAACTTCTGCCAGGTGTCGCCCGGCATCTTGGCGAGCAGCGACCCCTTGCCGTGCACCACCTCGTCGTGCGACAGCGGCAGCACGAAGTTCTCGTTGAAGTGGTAGACGGAGCGGAACGTCAGGGCATCGTGGTGGAAGCGGCGGTGGACCGGGTCGCGGGCGAGGTAGTCGAGCGTGTCGTGCATCCACCCCATGTCCCACTTGCAGCCGAAGCCCAAGCCGCCGAGCGCGGTGGGGCGCGAGACCAGCGGCCAGGCGGTCGACTCCTCGGCGATCGTCTGCGTGTCGGGGACTTCCCCGTAGACCGCCTCGTTCAGGCCGCGCAGGAAGGCGATGGCGTCGAGGTTCTCGCGCCCGCCGAATTCGTTGGGCAGCCACTCGCCGCCGCGCCGCGAGTAGTCGAGGTAGAGCATCGAGGCGACGCCGTCGACGCGCAGGCCGTCGGCGTGGTAGCGCCGGAGCCAGAAGAGGGCGCTGCTGGTCAAGAAGCTCCGCACTTCGCAGCGGCCGTAGTTGAAGATGTAGCTCGTCCAGTCGGGATGGAAGCCGCGCCGCGGGTCGGCGTGCTCATAGAGGTGCGTGCCGTCGAAGAAGCCCAAGGCGTGCTCGTCGGTCGGGAAGTGCGACGGCACCCAGTCGAGGATCACCCCGATGCCCCGCTGGTGCAGGCGGTCGACGAGCGTCATCAGGTCCTGCGGCGTGCCGTAGCGCGCGGTGGGGGCGAAGTAGCCCGTCGTCTGGTAGCCCCAGGAGCCGTAGAACGGGTGCTCCATGACCGGCATCAGCTCGACGTGGGTGAAGCCGAGCCGCGCCACGTAGTCGGGCAGCGCTTCGGCCAGCTCGAGGTAGGTGAGCGAGCGGAAGCCCTCCTCCGGCACGCGCCGCCACGAGCCGAGGTGGACCTCGTAGATCGACATCGGCGCGTCGAGGGCGTTGCGCGCCGCGCGCGCCGCCAGCCACTCGCCGTCGCCCCAGGCGTAGTCGAGGTCCCAGACGATCGACGCGGTGCGCGGCGGCGCCTCGGTGCGGAAGGCGTAGGGGTCGGCCTTGTCGGCGCGGTAGCCGCGGTAGCGGGAGGCGACGTGGAGCTTGTAGGCGGTCCCCGGCTCGACGCCCGGCACGAACCCCTCCCAGACCCCGGAGCCGCCGCGCGGCGCGAGCGGCGTCCTGCCGCGCTCCCAGCCGTTGAAGTCGCCGATGACGAAGACCCACGCGGCGTCGGGCGCCCAGACGGCGAAGTGGGTGCCGCGCACCCCGTCGCGCTCCAGCGGATGGGCGCCGAGCTTCTCGTCGAGATGGCGGTGGGTGCCCTCGTTGAAGAGGTAGAGGTCGTCGTCGCTGATCGGGCTCGCCGGCGGCGCGACGTCCTCGACCGCAGCCACGGCCTCGGCCGCGTCGGGATCGGTCCAGACGACGGCCGGGCCGGCCGGCTTGACCGACGTGTCGCCGCCGGCTTTCTGCCGCGCACCGCCGCGGCGCCGCCGTGTTCCTCCGCCGCCTTTCTTTCGTTCGTCCGCCATCGCTCAGCCTCTCCCCTGCCGGCGCAGCTCGTCGATCCGCCGCAGCGTGGCCACGATCTCCGGGTCCGCCGAGAAGTGCTCCAGGCTCCTTGCCGCCTTGCGCCGCCAGTTCGGACGCTCGGAGGTCCCCGGCACGTTCTGCGGCCGGGTCTCTTGCCAGAGGTCCTCGAGGTTCACCAGCAGCAGGCGTGCCGGGCTGGCGGCGAGACGCTCGAGGATCGCCCGCACCACCTGGCGCGCGCTCGCCGGCCCGTCCGCCGCGCCGGCGAACGCGAGGAGCTGCCGCCGCAGCTCCGCCAGCCGCTCGCGCTCGGCCCGCGCCTGCCGCTCGTCGAGCGCCCCCAGGCTCTCGCGCTCGGCGAGGTCCAGCCCCTCCCAGAACGCCGCGAAGGGCGGCATGTCGTGGGTGTTGAGGCTCGCGACGCACCCCGCCGGCGGGGTACGGGCGAGGCGCGAAGGCTTTCGCGCCGGGCTCCAATCAATGCCAGGAGCGCTGTCCGTCCCGCGCCCAGCGGGACGGGCTCCTGGTCCTGGAGATCCCGGCGCCAGCTCGTACTGCAGCACGTACATGCCGGGGATGCCGTGCCGCTCCATGGCCGCGTTGATCTCGGGCGGCACGGTGCCCAGGTTCTCGCCCACGAGGAGCGCCCGGTGGCGGTGCGACTCGAGACAGAGGACGGCGAACATCTCCTCCATCGGATAGCGGACGTACACCCCTTCCGAGGCCGGGAAGCCCTCCGGCACCCAGTAGAGCCGCCGGAGCTGCATGACGTGGTCGAGGCGCAGGATGCCGGCGTGCGCCAGGTGGTGGCGGAGGCAGGCGGTCAGATACCCGTAGCCCTGCTCGCGCAGCGCTTCCGGCTTGAGCGGCGGCGTCCCCCAGTCCTGCCCCTCGACGAAGAAGGGGTCCGGCGGCGCGCCCGCCGCGGCGCCGGCCGCGAAGAGGTCGCGCTCGCGCCAGACGTCGTAGCCGCTGGCGTGGACGCCGATCGGCAGGTCGAGATAGAGCCCGGGCCCGCGCCGCCGCGCCTCGGCGGCGAGCGCGCTCACCTGCCCCTCGACGGCCCACTGCACCCAGAGGTGGTAGCGGAAGTCCTCGGGGTCGTAGTCGGCCGCGGCCAGGTTGCCCGCGCGCAGGCGCTCGGGCCAGCACTGCCAGGGCTCGCCGCGCCGATCGCCGACGGCGCGGAAGGCGGCCCAGGTCTCGACCTCCGGCCGGCGGCGCACGAAGCGCTCGAGCTCCGCGTGCCGGTCGCCGGCGCGGACGTAGAAGGCGTGCGCCAGGTCCTCGAGCACCCGCCGCTTGAGGGTCATCGCCCGGTCGTAGTCGACCAGCTCCGCGGCGCGCGCCGCCTCGACCTGCGCCGCGAGCTCCGGGCTGGCGAGGAAGCGCTGCGCGGCCGGGGCGAGCGCCAGCTCCGGCAGCGCCCGGGGATCCAAGTAGAGCTCGTTCCAGAAGAGCCGGCTCGCCGGCGCGTAGGGGCTGGGCTCGAAGGGCTGATCGAGGAAGGCGGCGAGCAGTGGCAGGGTGCCGACGACGCCCCCTCCCAGCGCCGCGGTCCAGTCGGCGAGGCGGCGGAGGGCGCTCAAGTCCCCCACGCCCCAGTCGCAGCGGGTGCGCAGGGCGTAGAGCGGCAGGAAGACGCCCCAGAGCCGGTCGCCCTCGCCCTCCCAGGCGCGCGACGGCGCGGCGACGACCGTGGCCTCCGCCGCGACGCCGGCCGCCGTCGCCCGCAGCCGGTGGTAGCCGGGCGGCAGGCCGGCGAGCCGCAGGCCCCACCGCGCCGTTCCCTCGGGCGCCGGCGGCAGCGCCTCGAGGTCCTCGCCGGCGGCGTGGAACCCGCGCTCGCCGCCGTCCTCGAAGCGGAGGTGGGCCTCGACGCCGGCCCCGCCGGCCCCCCCGGGACCGGCGGCGAGCCGCAGCGGCGCCACGCCCTGGCCGTCCCACGCCACCACGACCGGCTCGAGCAGCCGCTCGGCCAGCTCGCGCCGGCGCGCCGCGAGCGCCGGCCCGACGCCGGCGCCGCCGTCACCGTCCTCGAGCTGCGCGTCGAGGAGGCGCAGCACCGCGAGGAGCGCCTCGGGGCTCGCCTCGCGCCGCGCGCCGACGAGGTCGTGGTACGCCGTCTCGACCCCGAAGAGCCGCGCCAGCTCGCGGAGGTCGTCCCGTCCCTGCACCGCGCGCTAGCCCTCCGCCAGCAACTGCCGGATGCCGTGCAGCGGGATCGCCACCCACGCGGGCCGGTTGTTGAGCTCGTAGGCCAGCTCGTAGATGGCCTTCTCGAGGACGTAGGAGTCGAGCAGCGCCCGCAGCTCGGCGGCGGTTGCGGGCACGAAGGGCGCGCCGGCGGTCGTCTCGAGGTAGCGGCGCAGGAAGGCGGCCGACGCCCAGCGCACCCAGGTGTCCGCCGCGGCGTCGAGCGCCGGCCGGCGCCCCTCCGGCACCAGCCCCGCCTCCACCTCCTGGAAGAGGGCGACGAAGGCGGCGTAGTGGAAGGAGCGCAGCATCCCGGCCACGTCGCGCAGCGCCGAGCGCTTGATCCGCCGCTCCGAGAGCGGCCGCGCCGGCTCGCCCTCGAAGTCGATGATCACGAAGTCCTTGCCGGTGTAGAGCACCTGCCCGAGGTGGTAGTCGCCGTGGGTGCGGATGCGCACCGCCTCGACCTTGGGCCCGAGGAGCGTCTGGAAGCGCGCCTGCAGGCGGTCGCGCGCCGCCAGCAGCTCGCGGGCCTCGCGCTGCTCGGGCTCGGCGAGCGCCGGCAGCCGCTGCTCGAGGAGCTGGAGGGTGCGGCCGGCGAGCGAGCGCATCGACTGGTAGAGCGAGCGCTGGTAGAGGGCGGAGAACGGCTCGGGCGCGAACGCCGGGTCGTCGCTCGTCGACCCCAGGGCGAGGTGCATCTCGGCGCTGCGCTGGCCGAGGAGCTGGGCCGAGGAGAGGTAGGTGCCCAGGACCTCGTAGACCGCCGGCGGCAGCTCGCCGGCCGCGAGGTCCATCAGGTGGCCGCGCGCCGCGGCGTCCGGCGGGCGCTCGCCGTCGCGCGCCATCACCCGCTCGAAGTAGCGCCGCAGGGCGTCGAGCGAGTAGCTCCAGGCGTCCCCTTCGTTCGCGACGTAGCCCTGCAGCACGCCGAGCGTCATCGGCTCGCCGCGGCCGCGCCGCACCTCGAGCGCGCCGAGCATCGGCGGCGTGTTGCGGAAGGAGGTGCGCTCGGAGAGGAAGCGGGTGATCTCGAGCTCGGGGTTCGTCCCCGGCTCGAGCCGGCGGAAGAGCTTGAGCACGAAGCGCTCGCCGAAGCGCAGCGAGCTGTTGCTCTGCTCGCCGCCGAGCAGCGACGGCTCGACCTCGGCGCCGTCGGCCAGCTCGCGGAAGAGCGGCGAGGTCCAGGCCAGGACCTCGACCTCGCGGCCGCGGAGCTTGCGCCGCCGCGCCATGGCGTCGAGCAGCCGCCGGCCGAACGCCGGCTCCCAGACCGCTTCGGCGAGGACGCCCGACTGCCCCGCCGCCGCCGACTCGACCCGCGCCAGCACCGCCTCGGGCGCGATCCGCCCGGGCTGCCGCAACACCAGCGGCAGGGCGTAGGTCTCGGGCTCGCCCTCGGTGTAGTCGACGTCGAGCAGCGCCACCTGCGCGTCGCCGCCGCCGTCGCCGTCGACCGCGATGACCTCGGCGATCCGCACCGCCCGCACCGTGCGCGCCTTGCCGCCGAACCAGCGGCGGCCGCGCAGCAGCTCCGGCAGCGCCGCCTCGAAGGCGGGGCGCGCGGGGCCGTCGAGGAGCTCGGTCCAGGCGCCCGCCACCGCCAGCACGGGCGCTTCGGCTTCGTGCGTCGGCTCGCGGCCGGGGAGGCTGTAGCGCTCGGGCTCCTCCTCGAGGGCGAACCAGTAGAAGGCATGCGGGCCCAGGGTGAAGGGATACGGGCGCTCTTCAACTGCCGGGAAGCGGTTGCGACCGAAGAGCTCGACCGGGATCGAACCGCGAAAGGGCGCGAGATCGAGCTCGACGTGCTGCGGGTAGCGCGAGAGGTTCGCCAAGACCAGGATGCGCTCGCGCTCGTGGCGGCGGACGAAGACCAGCACGCGGTGGTTCGCCGGCTGGAGGAACTCGATCGTGCCGCGGCTGAAGGCGCGGTAGCGCCGGCGCAGCGCGATCAGGCGGCGCATCCACCAGAGCAGCGAGTGCGGGTTGCCCTGCTGCGCCTCGACGTTGAGCGCCTCGTAGTGGTACTCGGGATCGATGATGACCGGCAGGAAGAGCTTCTGCGGGTTGGCGCGCGAGAAGCCGGCGTTGCGGTCGGAGCTCCACTGCATCGGCGTGCGCACGCCGTTGCGGTCGCCCAAATAGAAGTTGTCGCCCATGCCGATCTCGTCGCCGTAGTAGACGACCGGCGAGCCGGGGAGCGAGAAGAGCAGGCCGTTCATCAGCTCGATGCGCCGCCGGTCGTTGCCGAGGAGCGGCGCCAGGCGCCGCCGGATGCCGAGGTTGATGCGCGCCCGCGGGTCCTGCGAGTAGACCCGGTACATGTAGTCGCGCTCCTCGTCGGTCACCATCTCGAGCGTCAGCTCGTCGTGGTTGCGCAGGAAGATCGCCCACTGGCAGGGCTCGGGGATCGGCGGCGTCTGCTGCAGGATGTCGATGACCGGGAAGCGGTCCTCCATGCGGATGGCCATGAAGAGGCGCGGCATGACCGGGAAGTGGAACGCCATGTGGCACTCGTCGCCGGCGCCGAAGTAGGCGATGGCGTCCTCGGGCCACTGGTTGGCCTCGGCGAGGAGCATGCGGCCGGGGAAGCGGGCGTCGACGTGGGCGCGCAGCTTCTTCAAGAAGACGTGCGTCGGCGGCAGGTTCTCGCAGTTCGTGCCCTCGGCCTCGTAGAGGTAGGGGATGGCGTCGAGGCGCAGGCCGTCGACCCCCATCTCCATCCAGAAGTCGAGCGCCTGGAGCACCGCCCGGTGGACGCGCTCGTTCTCGAAGTTGAGGTCCGGCTGGTGGGCGTAGAAGCGGTGCCAGTAGTAGGCTCTGGCCACCGGGTCCCAGCTCCAGTTCGAGGCCTCGAAGTCCTTGAAGATGATGCGCGCCTCGCGGTACTTCTCCGGCGTGTCGCTCCAGACGTAGAACTCGCGCGCCGGGCTCCCCGGCGCGGCGCGGCGGGCGCGCTGGAACCAGGGGTGCTGGTCGGAGGTGTGGTTGATGACCAGCTCGGTGATGACCCGCAGTCCCCGCCGCTTGGCCTCGCGCAGGAAGACGCGGAGGTCCTTGAGCGTGCCGTAGGCGGGATGGACGCTGGTGTAGTCGGCGATGTCGTAGCCGTCGTCGCGCCAGGGCGAGGGGTAGAACGGCAGCAGCCAGAGGGCCGTGACGCCGAGCTCCTGCAGGTAGTCGAGCTTGGCGGTCAGGCCGGCGAAGTCGCCCATGCCGTCGGCGTCGGCGTCGGCGAAGGCGCGGACGTGGATCTGGTAGATGACCGCGTCCTTGTACCAGAGCGGGTCGGTCTCGGCCGAAGGCTGCCGCGGCTCGCGTGGGCTCATCGCGCCTCTTCGGGTCTCAGGCGAAGTAGTCGAAGTCGTGCTCGCTGCGCACCCGGCGGCGGATGCGGAAGACGTGCGCCGGCACGGCGTGCGGATCGAGCTGGACGAAGTTGCGCGGGCCGTGCCAGAGATAGCGGGCGCCGGTCAGCAGGTCGTGCACCTGGAAGGCGCGCTCGGGGTCGATGCCGAGCTCGCCGAGCGGCAGCTCCACCAGGCCGGCCTGGACGTGGTGCGGGTCGAGGTTGACCGCCACCAGGACGACGTTGGCGAGGTCCGGGGTCGCCTTGCTGTAGCAGAGGAGCTGGTCGTTGTCGGTCGGGTGGAAGCGCAGCCCGGCGTTGCTCTGCAGGGCCGGGTTCTCGCGCCGGATGCGGTTCAAGAGCGCGATCGTCTCGGCCAGGCTCTCCGGCCGCTCGAGGTCCCACGAGCGGAGCTGGTACTTCTCGGAGTCGAGGTACTCCTCGCTGCCGCGCTCGCGCGCCACGTGCTCGAGCAGCTCGTAGGCCGGGCCGTAGATGCCGTAGCTCGCCGCCAGCGTGGCGGCCAGGATGATGCGCTGGGCGAACATCGGCCGGCCGCCGAACTGGAGCTGCTCGGTCAGGATGTCCGGGGTGTTGGGCCAGACGTTGGGGCGGAAGAACTCCTTGACCGCGGTGGTCGTCAGCTCGGTGAAGTACTGCGCCAGCTCGTCGCGGGTCGTCCGCCAGGCGAAGTAGGTGTAGGACTGCGTGAAGCCGAGCTTCGCCAGGCGAACCATCGGCCGCGGGCGGGTGAAGGCCTCGGAGAGCAGGATGACCCCCGGGTGCGCGGCCTTGATCTCGCCGATCAGCCACTCCCAGAAGGCGAACGGCTTGGTGTGGGGGTTGTCGACGCGGAAGATCTCGACGCCCTGCTCGATCCAGAACTCGAAGACGCTCGCGAGCTCCTCCCAGAGGCCGCGCCAGTCCTCGCACTCGAAGTCGAAGGGATAGATGTCCTCGTACTTCTTGGGCGGGTTCTCGGCGTACTGGATGGCGCCGTCCGGCCGGCGCTTGAACCACTCCGGGTGCTCGCGGACGTAGGGGTGGTCGGGCGAGCACTGGAAGGCGATGTCGAGCGCCACCTCGAGCCCGTGCTCGCGGGCGCGGGCGGCGAAGCGCCGGAAGTCGTCGAGGGTCCCCAGCTCGGGGTTGACCGCCTTGTGCCCCCCCTCCTCGCTGCCGATCGCCCACGGGCTCCCGACCTCGCCGGGCTCGGCCACCGGATGGTTGTTGCGCCCCTTGCGGTGGGTGCGGCCGATCGGGTGGATGGGCGGGAGGTAGAGGACGTCGAAGCCCATGCCGGCGACGTAAGGGAGGCGGCGCTCGCAGTCGCGGAAGGTGCCGTGGCGCCCCTCCGGCTCCGCTCCGGTGCCGCAGGAGCGCGGGAACATCTCGTACCAGGCCGAGAAGCGCGCCCGCTCGCGGTCCACCACGACGGCCAGCTCGCGGTCGTAGGTGGTGGCGCGGGAGCGGTCGGCGTGGGCTTCGACGATGTGGTCGAGGTCGTCGGAGAGGGCGAGCTCGATGCGCTCGGCGGCCGTGGCAGGGCCGGCATCCTCGGCGCCGCTGGAGCTGGAGCCGCGGCGCTCGGCCGCGGCGGGATGCGGACCGCCTGGAGCGCCGCCGGGTCTGGCGGCGTCGTCCGATCCGGCAAGGCGCCCGGCGGCGGCGGCGAGCGCCTCGGCGTCCTCGCCGTCGGCCCGCGCCGCGGCGGCGCGCACCAGGTCCGCGCCCAGCAGCAGGTCGACGGCGAGGTCCTGCCCGGCCGCGAGCCGCTTCCGGAGGTCGCGCCGCCAGGTCTGCCAGGGGTCGACCCAGGCGCAGAGGGTGTAGCGGTAGCGGCCCAGCGCGGCGACGGCGAAGCGGCCGCGCCAGCGGTCGTTGCCGAGGAGCTCCATCGGCGCCTCGGCCCACGCGTCGTCGCCCTCCCGGCGGTGCAGGAGCAGGCAGGTCAGGGCGTCGTGGCCGTCGGCGAAGACGTCGGCCTCGACCACCACCTCCTCCCCCACCACCCGCTTGATCGGAAAGCGCCCGCCGTCGACCTCCGGCGCCACCCCCTCGATCACCACCCGCTTCCTGCCGTCGTCCCGCACCATGCCCTCGCGCTCGAAGATTCCGCCCGGGCCGCCCCGGCGGGGGTGCAAGGTGTACCAGATGCGGCGTGTGGAAGGCAAAACCGCCGGGCTTGGCGCCGACTTGTCCGTCCGGGCTCAACGAAATGCCTCCCTGCTGCGTAGTAGGGACAGGGAGACGAGTATGCGGACGCACGACGACAGCCGCCGCGGCCGGCGGCAGGCCGGCCCGAAGGACACCGCGCCGCAGGCGCTGGTGACGGCGGTGGCGCGGGAGCGCCTGCGGCGGGAGGCGGCGCAGGCCGGCGCGACGCAGGCGCCGGTGCCCGAGGTGCCGCGGGCGACCCGGCAGCCGTGGAGCCGGTCCCGCCGGCGTCCGACCGGCGCCGCTCCGACGGTCGAGCTCATCCGCTCGCTCGCCCGCGGGGAGCGCACGCGGCAACAGTGACCCGCCCGGCGGCGGAGGGCTCCCTCTTCGCGCTCCTCGTCGCCGTCTCCCTCATCCCGCTCTGGTTGGTCGCCTACCTTCCCACCGCGGACGGCCCGAGCCACCTCTACAACGCCTGGCTGGTGCGGGAGCTCGCGGCCGGCGACGCGCACCCGCGCCTCGCCGCGACCTACGAGCTGGCCCGCGAGCCGCTTCCCAACTGGCTGCAGCACGCCGGGCTGGCGCTGCTGCTCGGCGTGGTCTCGCCGGGGGTGGCGGAGAAGCTCGTCCTCTCGGCCTGCCTGGCGCTCTTCCTGCTGTCGCTGCGGGCGCTCGCCGGCGCGGTCGACCCGGGGGCGCGCTGGTACGCGTTCCTGGGCTTCCCGCTGGCCTACAACTGGCTCTTCCAGATGGGGTTCACCAACTTCTGCCTGAGCTTGGGGCTGGCGCTCCTCGCGCTCGCCGTCTGGTGGCGGCGGCGCGAGCGGCCCGACCTCCGCACCGCCGTCGCGCTCAACGCCCTGCTCCTGCTCTGTTACTTCGCCCACATCCTCTCGACCGTGCTGGCGCTGGCGGCGATCGGCGTCCTCTGGCTCGCGACGCTGCGGCGCGCGACCTGGCGCCGCCACCTCCGCCACCTCGCGATCCTGGCGCCGCAGACCGTGCTGCCGGTCTGGTTCGTGGCGGCGCGCGGAACGGCCCCGATGCCCGAGGCCTGGAGCGCCGGGACGCTCGTGCGCTACCTGACGCGGCTCGAGGTCCTCGTCACCTTCGAGCCGGCGCAGATCCGGCTGGGCATCGCCGTCGCGGCGGCCTTCGGGCTGCTCGTCGTGCTGACGCTCGCCAGCGAGGGGGTGGGCCGCCGCCCCGCCGACGCCTTCCTGCTGCTCGCGGTGCTGGCCCTGGCGCTCTACTTCGTCGTCCCGCCGGGGCTGGCCGGGGGCTCGCTCGTCAAGCAGCGCCTGAGCCTCCTGCCCTATCTCTTCCTGGTCCCGTGGCTCTCGCCGCGGCTCGGCCGGCCATTCCGCGCCGCGGGGATCGCCGCCCTCGCGCTTCTCGCCCTCTGGAGCACGGGCCAGCAGCTCCGCTGGTACCGCACCCTCGACCGCGAGATGCAGGTCTTCCTCCGCGGCCTCGAAGGGATCCCGGTCCACTCGACGCTCGTCCCCCTCCTCTTCGACCGCTTCGGCACGGCGGCGCGGGTCCCGATCTTCAACCACGCCGCCGACTACGTCGCGCTCGAGCGCGAGCTGGTCGACTGGGACAACTACGAGGCGGGGAGCGCGCTCTTTCCGGTGCGCTTCCGCCCGGGCCTCCTGCGGCCGGACATCTGGACCCTCGAGGCCCAGCCGTACAACTACCGCCCGGGGGTCTATCGCGAGAGCGTCGACTACGTCTACACCTGGAAGCTGCCCCCGGGGACGCCGGTGGCGCGGCGGCTCCGGCATCACTACGACCTGGTGAGCGCCGAGGGCGACGGGCGCCTGTACCGGCGGAAGCCGTCGCCACCGCCGCGCGCCGGAGCCCTTGGCGGGCGCCGCCAGCCACCACGCCGCCCCCTGGAACAGGCGGCGGGAGGGCGAGTGTTAGGATAGAGGGCCCCGAGAGCCCCGCCACGCAGGCCCCCACCGATGTACGACCACTTCTACGGCTTCCACGAGCCCCCGTTCAACCTGACGCCGGACCCGCGCTTCCTCTTCTACAGCGAGCGCCACCGCGAG
Source organism: Thermoanaerobaculia bacterium (assembly GCA_044866775.1). Classification (GTDB taxonomy): domain Bacteria; phylum Acidobacteriota; class Thermoanaerobaculia; order Multivoradales; family UBA5704; genus DASUNQ01. The sequence continues at coordinate 47,968 of JBIOUG010000177.1, forward strand.
GCCTTCCACCACGTGCTGTTCGGCATCCAGGAGCGGAAGGGGTTCATCCAGCTCACCGGCGAGGTCGGAGCGGGGAAGACCACCATCTGCCGCGCGATCCTCGAGGAGCTGGGGCCGACCTACAGGACGGCGCTGATCTTGAACCCCTGCCTCACCAGCTCGCAGCTCCTGCGCACCATCCTCCACGAGCTCGGGCTCGCCCCCGGGCGCATCGACCGCGCGGCCGGGCTCGAGCTCCTCAACCGCTTCCTGCTCGATCAGCTCGCGGCGGGCAACGACGTCGTGCTGCTGATCGACGAGGCGCAGGACCTCGAGCCCGAGCTGCTCGAAGAGGTGCGCCTGCTCTCGAACCTCGAGACCGACCAGCGCAAGCTGCTGCAGATCGTGCTCGTCGGCCAGCCCGAGCTGCGCGACCGGCTCGACGAGCGCGGCCTGCGCCAGCTCCGCCAGCGGATCACCGTCCGCTACCACCTCCGCCCGCTGTCGCGGCAGGAGACCGAGCACTACATCCGCCACCGCCTGCACGTCGCCGGCGGCAACAGCCGCCCGACCTTCGACCGCTGGGCGATCCGCCGCATCTACCGCTACTCGCGCGGCGTGCCGCGGCTGATCAACGCCGTGTGCGACAAGACGCTGCTCTGCGGCTTCGTGACCGGCACCGACCGGCTGACCGGGCGCCACGTGCGCCGCGCCATCCGCGAGCTCGAGGGGAACTGAAGCGCGATGAGCCTGATCGACGAAGCGCTCAAGCGCGCGCGGGCGGAGGCCGACCGGCAGCAGGTCGCGCAGCGGACGCCCACCAGCCGCTGGGTGCCGAGCTACCCGCTGGCCCGCCGACGGCCGCGCCTGCTGCTCTGGGCCGGCGCCGCTGTCGTCTGTCTGGCCGCCGGGGTGGCGGTAGGGCTCGGCGTCTCGGCGCTCTCGGATGACGACCGGCCCGGGGAGCGAGAGCGGGAGGCGCGCCGCGCTCCGGCCGTGACCGAGGCGCCGCAGGGCCTGAGCTACGACGATCAGGCCGGCACCCGGCCTCCGGCCCTGCTCTTCGATGAGCTCGAGACGAGCGAGGCGCCGGGGGCGGGGTTGGACATCCTGGGGCCTGCCGCCGGGCCTCCGGAGATCACCGAGCCAGGCTCCCCGATCCAGGTTCAGGTAGGGGAACAAGGCGTCGTGTTGAGCCGCCGCGAGTCCCCAGGCGGAGCGACGCGGCCCGGCGTCGTGCCACCGCGCGAGGAGGCCGCCTCTCCCTCACCCGGCCCGTCTTCCGCCGGTGCGGCGCCCACCGACTCCCAGGCCGCAGCACCGTCGCCGCCGGCGCCCGGCGCTCCGCCCGCCCCGCGCCCCGCCGCCTCCACTCACGTCCGCCGCGCCGATCTGCCCGGCGGCGGCGCGATCGAGCTCGGCGGCATCGCCTTCTCGACCAATCCCGTCGCGCTCCTCAACGGCCGCGTCGTGGGCGTCGGCGAGGTGGTCGAGGGCATGAAGGTGGTCGCCATCTCCCCCGGCCGGGTGGACCTCGAAGGCCGCGGCACCACGATCGCACTCCTCATCGAGTGAGCCGGGGCTGAAATGCTGCGCGCGAGCGCGGTGTTCTAGCCACCGGACCGTCGCCCCGCACCCATGTCATGACCTGCCCGTATCGCCAGCGCTTCGCGGAGATGGTCTGCCGCTCCGACGACGAGATCGACCTCGGCGAGGCGGCGCTGCTGATCGCCGCCGAGGACTATCCGGGCCTCGACGTCGCCGCGTGCCTGGCGCGGCTCGACGAGCTGGCGGCGGCGGTCGAAAGGCTGGTCGCCGATCACGACGGCGAGTTCGAGCGCCTCTCGGCGCTCCTGCAGGTCGTCTTCCACGACTACGGCCTGCGCGGCAACGCCGACGAGTACTACGACCCCCGCAACAGCTTCTTGAACGAGGTGCTGGAGCGGCGCCTGGGCATCCCGATCTCGCTCGCCGTCGTCTGCATCGAGGTCGGCCGCCGCGCCGGCGTGCCGCTGGTGGGCGTCGGCCTCCCCGGGCACTTCCTCCTCCGGCACGCCCGCCACCCGCAGGTGGTCCTCGATCCGTTCGACGCCGGCCGCTTCCTCACGCCCGACGACTGCGCGGCGATCCTCGAGCGCGTGAGCGGCGGCACCCTGGCGTTCCATCCGCGCCTCATGCGCTCCCTCGGCCCGCGGCAGATCCTGCTGCGCATGCTCTGCAACCTGCGCGGCATCTACTCGATCCGCGGCGCCGCGCGCCCCCTCCTCTCCACCCTCGACCGCATCCTCCTGCTCTGTCCCGACGACGCCGAGACTCGCCGCGAGCGCGGCCTCGTGCGCCTGCAGTCCGGCGACCTCCCCGGCGCCGTCGAGGACATCGAGCGCTACCTCACCTGTGCTCCCGAAGCCCTCGACGCCCCCGGCCTCACCGAGCTGGTCACCGAAGCGCGCCGCCTGCTGGCGGTGAATTGATCTCTCCGCGCAAGTCACGAGAGCCGGCTTCCGCCCGCTGCCGGAGCACGGATCTCCATGTCCGCCTCCAAAGGATCGGCTCGCGAGGCCTCGTCGTACGCCGCTTGCGGCCAGCCTGCCCCTCAGGCTGGCTGCGGAGATGGTGAGCGGAGATGGGGCATGCGTCTGGCTTGTGAAGCTTCCCGTGCGGCCACCACGGTTGCAGGAGGCGGTGCGGTCATACGGCCCGCCTGGCTCGCAGTCTCGAGCAGCTCCAGGGCGAGACGCTGGATTTGAGGCTCGGAGATGGTCTCGCTGAACTGCTTGATGAAGCGGAGCGACAGCTGGCGCAGTTGATTTGCCCTGGCGGTGAAATCCTCGCCGTCCTCCAACCGTACCGCGCAGCGTAGCCAGAGATCGAGCACATGGAGATCCTCGAGAAAGACCCATGGCAGGTCGGAAGCGGGTAGCAACTTCTCGAGCATGTCGCGGCAGCCGTTTACGTCCCTCTTGTTGAAGGCAGCACGCGCGCGTGGCAGCGCGTCCCTCTGCTTGTCACGACGGCGAAGCAGCCCCTCGATCGACTTTACGTCCGCCACCTCGTACAAACGACGCGACACGAGATCGGAGTCTTCCAGCAGGCCGAGGTAGTCGTGTACCCGGGAGGCGAGCGCCATCCAATCCGGCCGCTCGGAGCTTACCTGCAGCTCACGCTTGAGGAGATACTCGTACTCGGCAAGAGCAGTCGTGTACTCGGCGCGGTACGACGGATCTGGGGCGTACTGCATCAACAGCCGGAGCGCTTCGAGCTCTTTGCTGTCGACCTTTGCGATCTTCGCGAAGTACCAGCGGACCGCATCCAGCCCTTGCCGCATGAGCCGGAGAGTCGCAGGGGAAAGATCGCGCTCTGCGGCCAGGTGAGCGAGCCGCAGCCAGGTCTCGCCGAAGCGGTTGATCCCTCCCCAGTTCCACTGCGCGGCACACTCGGCGGGGAAATCGACCGCGGAGCTTGGCGACCACAGCAGTGAGCGCAACTGATAGACGCGGAACTCGATGAGGGTCGCGGGGGAGGTGGCTCCGCCAGCGAACCAGCTCCGCGGCAGCGAGAGATGAGAGTTGGCGGGATCCTTTGCGGGATCGGTTTCCGGTGGCGCGGGCCAAGGGGACTCGAGGTGGCCTTCGCGCGCTTCGATCGCAGCGAGGCTGCCGAGAACCAGGGCGATGTTGCTATCGCCTCTCCTCGCCTCGCGCCAGATTCCGTGGATGGCCTCAGCGTGCTCCTGTAGTCGCTCTTGACTCCGGAACACCCACGCCCGCTGAAGCCGCAGCTTCAGGGTCAACTCGCGCACCATCGTCGCCTCATGCTCATTCGGCGCTGGAGGAGCGGAGCTCAGCAAGCCTTCGGCCTCGTCGAGCAGCTCCTCGGCTTTCTCCACTTCCTCGAGGTTGCGCATGGCCTGAGCGGCGAAATGCAGAGCCTCGGCCTGTTCATGCTCCAGGGAGGTGAACCTGCGGAGGCCGGCGGCCTCCGGCAGAATCGCCAGCTCGCGCGCCCAGGTCACGTGCAGGGACGCGCTGCGACGCCAATCATCGTCGCTGTTGTGGTAGTCGTTGAGCAAAGAGCTGACCTTCTGGTGCCATTCGAGGATGATCCGGACCGGGTACTGCGCCGTGCGCATGGCGAGCCACGTGTTGTAAGCGTCCTCCACACTCAGCTCGCTCGAGATCTCGTGGAAAACCTCGAAGCGCGTCCGGTGAATCTCCGGCTGATAGAAGGTCCAGCCGAGTGCTTTCTCGTGCTCGATGCACCGGCTGAGCAGCCCGTCCCACTCTTCGCCTCCAGTATCAGGTGGCTCCGCGGCCGCGCGGAGACGCAAGAGCGTGGCGAGCCCGAAGGTCGCCTCCAGGAGGAGAACCCGCCAGCGCAGAAGAGCCGCGAGGCGAATGGTCTGCTCGTAGGCGCGGCGCGCCTCCAGCCAAGCCCAACTCCCCACCTCGCCGTCTGCCTCTTCGGGGTTTAGAAGCGCCGCTGCCAGCGTCTCAGCCAGAGCCAACTTCGGCCGTTCGAGGCTCGCGACTGGCGACTGAACCGTCGCTGCGGCAGCGACCACCAGCAAGTGGTGGTATCTGGCCAGCTCGAGCCTGCCGAAGACTTCGTCGCCCAGGCGTGCGCCGAGGGTGGGCTCGAGATCCCGCAGCCGGTCACGCCATGCGCCCAGCGTCTGCTGGAACCCGGCAAAATCACGGCGCTTCAAGGTATTGAGGCACCGGTAGTAGCGCAAGTGGAACTCGGCACGTGAGGCAGGAGCGGCGAGCGGCTCGGGAATCTCCGCCTCTGTGTCTGCCAGGCCCGTCAAGACGAAACCGTGCTCCTGGCGCAGCTTCCAGGTCAGCTCCGTCAGCGAATGGAGGTTCAGCAAGAAGGGGTCTCCGAGAGCTGATGATGCAATCGGAGCGGGCAACGCAGCGGTGCCCTTGAGGAGCTCTTCAAATCGCTCGTGGGCCGCGGCCGGCCCCGCCGTGGACCATCGCTTCGTCACCTCGCGGATCTCGTCCCGGAGAACGGGGTCGCCGCAGAGCCACCAGCTCCGCCAAAGCTGGTCGAGAACGGCGGCCGCCAGGTCATCGGCCCCCTCCGTGGCTTCGATGGCCAGCAGCGCCGCCTGGAGCAGCTCGATCGAAGTCTGGCAATCTCCCTCGTCGCGCCACAACGCCGCGCCGATCACGAGAACCTCGACGATCTCTCGCTTACAGCGCCGGCGCTCCTCGGTAGCGAGTCCGGAGGCCTGACCCAGGACGTCACCCCCACCCGTTCCGGTCACCAATGTCTCTGCGTGCCAAGCGGCCTGCTGGAGCGAATGCCGCTGGTCGCTCGACAGCGCGGCTGCGGCCATGGGATTGATCGGCGCCCCCGCCTGGCGGCGGCAGTACCCGAACCAGAAGTAGTGCGCCCGGCCCAGCAGCAACGGCTCGTTGATCTCGAGCCAGTTCTCGAGGGCAGCGGATCGGGCGGAGTCGAGATGAGACACCCGTCCCGTCTGCCGAACCAGCGAGCAGCCGCCGAACTTCTCGACCAGGGACGGCACGTTGCCCTTTTCGATCGGGCGTACCCTGAACTCGCGAAGATGCGCCTCGAGCTGGTCACTGGCGAGCCAGGTCTCGAGCTCGTCCCTGTCGACCGACGTCGGCTCTCGCACCACCTGATAAACCATCAAGTCGGCCAGACCAAAGGCTCTTCCCGAGCTCGCATCCCGCACAGCGGTGAAATCCCATCCCACCTCGGCGGTCAGCTTCCGGTCGCGGATCGCCAGGATCGGCCTGACATTTCCGTTCGCCTCGCGCAGGACCTCGTCTTCGTCGTGGCCCGAGCGCTCATGCTCTTCGAGCTGAGTGAGGAAGATGCTGCGGAGCTGAATCAGATCGAAGGGAGTGACGGGGATCACCTGCGCCCGTAGCTTGGCCGATACGTCGAACAGCGGTCGTTGACCGCTTCCTTGCCAGTCGAGCGCAATCACGAGGAGGCGCCCCGGCCGCCAAGGCGACTCGGGTGCGACGTCGTCGTCGGGAACCAGGAGGGAGTTGAGGAACGCGATGTCCTCGAAGGGTAACCAGCGGGCATTGTCGATCAGGATCACCAGCCCTTGCAGCCCTCGGCAAAGGTGAGCGATCGCCTCGCTCAGCCCTTCGCTCTTCTCAAAGAATTTGAGCTCGTCTTCGGTGACTCTGGGAGGAGACGCCTCCCGCAAGAGCAGCGCCCGGATCAAAAACACCGCGACCGAGAAGGGAACGACGATGATGCTTGCGGTCAGCAGCCAGATCGGAAATGCCTGCCAGTTGGCGAGAAGGTAGGTCGAGAAGAATCCCGATAGGGACGTGACGAAGGCCCGCTGTCTCACATCCTGCGATTTGATGTACTCGTCGAAGCCGACGAGCAGGCAGGCCAGGGCCGTTCCGGCCAGGAGGATCAGCGCGACGCCGGCGAGCTGCCACGCGCTCGCCTGGTGAAAGCGGCGGCCCAGCCGATGCAGGTGGGAGAGTCTCGACGTGGAGTAAAGGTCGCGAACCGCCTGCGTCACGGGGCTGAGTGCGCGAGGGATCGACCCCGGCCGACTGCCGGTGACGAGGACGGCGCAGAAGCGCTTCCGGAATGCTCTCTGCTTCTGGAGCGAAGCCAGGAACTGCTCCAGAAGCCAGGTATTGCCGCGGCCTGGCACCGAGGACAGCGTCACCCAGTGTGCGCGGCTATCGCCCTGAAGCCACCAATCGGCAAGCTTGCTCAACTGGCCGTCGACGCTGCGGGGGATGTACAGCCGAGGCGCTTTCGACATGGTTCGCACCCGCCGGTTTACCTGGCTCTCAACCAAGAGAGTGGGGCCTACCTGCTCCCATGCTCGAATGCTGATGCTTTACGCAGATTCTAATCAATCTCGAGCGGTGTAGTCAAGTCGTGCCCATCGCCCTTCTGGGAGTTCGCCGGCGCTAGAAGCGGAGGCGGCTTGGGCGGCAGAGATCGAGCATCGAGCCAGTGAGGTCCTGGCGGGAGAAATCGGAAGGTGCCGCCTGAGAACACGCCAGGAAGCGCAGGCTTGCGGAATCAGCGAGAGGGCTGGTCCTTGGTCGGGCAGATCAGAGTGCGCAGGGCTTCGTTCACCGAGTCGGAGTCGGGGAAAACCTCTGCGACGTCCGGCGCGAGGTAGATCGGGATCTCCCCCGATTTCGCTCGGCCCGGCCCGCGTGCCACGACCCAGAGCGAACGGAAGTCGTACTCCGGGCGCTGCTCGTCCTGCAGGTCAGAGTCCTTCTTCATCCACTTATCCCAGTCGAACCGCACGCGCGGAAGTATACGCGTGCAGCGACGCCGGTCGGGAATCGGATCATGCTACCTTGGGTCGCGATGAGCTCGCGCACCCCAGAGAGCGGTTGCAGGCGGAGCGCCGCGCCGGCGGTCCTTGCTCTCGGCGTGCTCGCCCTCTGCGGTGCGCCGGCGACCGCCGCCGAGGACGGGGAGTGGACGTTCCGGGTCGGCCAGGGCGAGGCGATGGCGACGGCGCTGGTCGTGCGCAACACGTGCGTCGGAGAGCACGAGTTCCGGGTGTCGGCGCCCGAGGCGCCGTGGGTCAAGTTCGACGAGCCGGTCGAGGCGCTGCGGATCGCCGGGCGCTCCTCGCACACGGTGTCGCTCCGCTTCGACACGGCCGGACTGGCGCCCGGGGTATATCGCGCCGTGCTGCTGGTCGACTGCAAGGGCTGCGCGCGCGAGCAGAGCTTCGTCGAGGAGACCGAGGAGTACGTGGCGGTCAGGACGTGCGACGGCCGGCAACAGAAGTTCCCGGTGGAGATGACGGTGGTGGCGGCGCCCGCTGCCTCCGCACCGCCGGCCGAAGGCGCGGCTCCGGGCGGTGCCGCAGGCGCGCGCAGGGCCGCGGGGGAGATCGGCAACATCGACGTCGCGATGCGCAGCCGCATGGCGGACGCCCTGGCGCGGCTCGCCGGCAAGCGCGGACTGACCATCCTGCCGGAGAGCCTGACCGTGTTGTCGCTGCCCGAGAGCGGGCTCGTCGCCGGCGCACTCCTGGCAGGCCTCGAGAGCCTGACCGCGGCGCAGCTCGCTGCCGGAGCCGAGGTGATGTTCCTCCACCTCGAGCTGGCCCCAGGGGCGGCGAGTCAGAGCCCTCTGCAGGGCGAGTACACGCTGCTCTTTCAGGTGGGGGGAAACGGGACTTCGGCGACCGCTCGCCTGGTCGCCAACGACGGTGCCGTCGCGCGCGAGCTGCCGGTCACGACAGAGACGACGGCAGCCGGCGCTCTGATCCACGCGGCCGAGCTGGCCCCGACGCTTCTGCTTCCCGTCTGGTGCGCCGCGCCTCGCGCAGCATCGAATGCCGCCGCTTCCCCGGCTCCGCTTGTCTGGCGCGGCTGGCCAGTCCGCTGCGTGTCTCGGGCAGCCGGTTAGGCAGGGCTTTCCCCCACCCAGATCCTTGTGGGGCCGGGCGCTACAGAGCGTGTGAAGGAGTGCGGGCGGTCTTCTGAAAACGCCCGGGACGTGGTCCGGGCGCTACAGGCTGACGATTGGGGCGAGCTCACAGCCCCAGGTGATGCCCGCGGTGGTGGCCGTCCGAGTGATCGTGCCGCTGCTTCCCCGGCGGCGTCTCGCCTTCCGCCTCGGGCGCGGCCTGCTGCTTCTTCTTCCGCTCCAGCAGCTCCCAGGGGTCGATGCCCTCGACCGTGCCGCGCCCTTCGAGCCAGGCCTCGGTGCACTCGCCGCAGCAAGGGCCGCCCTCTTTCTCCACCGTCTGCCGGCAGTGACACTCGCCGTACTCGAGGAGGCACTGGTTGCAGGCCGGCATGACGCAGCAGTCGTACTTGCCCTGCTCGCGCAGCCGGCGCTTCGTCGCCTGCACCTCGCCACGCACCTCGGCGAGCTGCTGGTCGAGGGCGAGGTCTTTGAAGCCGTCCGACGCCGGCGTCGCGGCCGGCGGCGCGGTCGGTGCCTCCGCGGCAGTGGCAGACGCCGCCGCGGCGCCGTTCGCGGCGGGAGCATGCTGGTGGCGGACCGCGGCGCAGGCGGCGGCGAGCGCCACGAGCAGGCATGCGAGCGCGAGGAGCGACGGGGCGACGGGCGAGCGCTTGGTCATCCGGACCTCCGATTGCGCGCGGCGCGGCCCCCGCCGTACGGGAACAGCCGGATCAGATTGAAGCCGAGCCGCACGTCCTCCTCCTCGAAGCCCGGCGGGAAGTCGCTCCCCAGCATCTGGTCGACGGTGGTGGCGCGCGAGTTGCCGAGCACGACCTCGAAGATATGCCCGCCGACGTCCTTCGAGAAGGCCAGGTGCCACGCCGCCACGCTCTCGTCGAGGTCGCCGTTGGCGGGCACCACCTCGATCTCGAGCAGCCGCCCGCGCGGCAGCGGCAGGGAGAACCCGACGGGCACGTTGAAGGCGTCGCGCAGGCGCGTCGTGTCGCCCACCCAGGAGGGCGCGACGACCAGGTTGACGCCGCGAGCGAAGCGGCGCGCGAGGAGGAGCTGGGCGAAGGGGCGGGTCGGATCCACCACCTCCTGGCGCTCGAGCCGGTCCACCCCCGCCCGCAGGGCGATCGTCAGCGGCACGCGCGCCGCCTGCTCGATCACCAGGAACCTGCCGGCGAGCTCGTAGTCCTCCTGGAACGACGAGCGGTAGAGGCCGAGGTCGAGGCTGCGGGTGACGCCGAACGTCAGGCCGATGCCGATGTCAGCCGAGCTGTCGAGCCCCCAGAGATCGGAGGAGTCGCCATCCTGGACCGTCTGGTGAAAGCGGTGCGTGAAGAGCAGCTCCCACTGGTGCGCGCCGACCGGGAAGGGAGTCGCCACGTTGACGAAGCGCGTGCCCAGCGGGTCCCGCGGCGCCGGCTCGTAGGGCGAGGGCGCCGCCGTCTCTTGCGCCGCCGCGGCGCCGGCGAGGAGCAGCGCGGTGATCGCGGTCGTCGCGCCGCGGGCCGCGGGGGG
>JBIOUG010000178.1:0-50205 GCA_044866775.1 Thermoanaerobaculia bacterium
CTAGAACAGGTGTGAAGAACATCGGTAAGTCTTCCGAAAACGCCCGGGACGTGGCCCGGGCGCTACGGGGCGATGGTCTGTAGCGCCAGGCCCCCGTGCCGGGCGTTTTCGCGACACCCTGTGCAAACCTCGAAGAGCCGGGGGGACGAAAACCGGTGCAGGAATCGGCGCGATTCACTAGTTGTCCAATACGTCTTCCAGGAACCGGTTCGCCTCGGCCGAGTCGATCATCATCAGCTTCTGCACCGCCTCGCGCCGCAGCGCCGGGTCCTTCTCGGTGCGGAAGATCTCGATCAGGGCGCGGGCGTTGTCCTGAATGAAGAAGGCCTCGATGACCGCGTTGCGGAGCGAGCGGTCGGTGGTGCCCGCGTAGGCGGCCTTGAGCGCGGCGGCGCTCGCCGCGTTGTCGTTGATCCCCAACCCGTGGATCGCCTTCCGCCGCAGCCGCGGATCGGGGTCGTTGCGCGCGGCCTCGGCGAGCGTCTCGACGTCGTCCGCCACCGCCAGCGCCTCGAGCACCTGCATCCGCATCTCCGCCGACTGCTCGCTCTTGTAGAGCTGCCGCAGCTCGGCCCTGGCGTCCATCGCTCCCAGGAGGTCGATCGCCTTGTCGCGCAGGCGTGGATCGCGCTCGCCGCGCGCCGCCTCGAGGACCGGCTCCTTGGCGTCGGCGGCGAGGAAGGCCTCCAGGATCTCCCGCTTGACCGCCACGTCGGTCGCCGTGCGGTAGAGCTCGCGCAGCGCCTCGACCGAGCCCTTGTCGCCGGAGACGCCGAGGTAGCTGATCGCCTTGCGCTGGAGCTCGGGGTAGGCGGCGCCGCGCGCCACCTTGAGCAGGGTCTGCCGCGCCTCCGCCGAGTCGCTCTGCGAGAGGACGAAGAGCGCCTGCTCCTTCAACTTGGCCGAGTGGTTGCCGCGCAGGAACTTCTGCAGCAGCGGCACCGCGCGCTCGGGGTCGGCGCCCATCAGGCCGTTGATGGCGTAGAGCTTGAGCTCCTCGTCCGCGACCTCCTCGGGCTCGCGGGGGCCGCGGATCTCGGCCGCCAGCGCCTCGGCGTCGTCGAGCCAGGGGCTGTCGCGGTGCTGCTCGCGCAGCCGCCGCAGCGCCGTCAAGGCGTCGTTGCCGCGGCCCGCCTTGTGCAGCGCGTAGGCGCGCCAGTAGAGGGCGTCGTCGGCCTGGGCGCCGCCGCGCTCCACGACCTTGCGGAACAGCTCGGCGGCCTCGCCGTAGCGGCGGGCGTCGAGCGCCTTGCGCCCGGCGTCATAGAGGTCATCCTGGCTGGTCGCGTCCGCGGCGGCGGCGTAGCCGAAGCCGGGAAAGGCGGTGGCGCCCGGGGCCGCCGCGCCAAGGGTTGCGCCCGCCACCAGCAGCGCGGCGAGCGGGAGGGCGTGGTTCGAAGGTCGCATCGGCGTCTCCTACAGAATCGTCCGTGTCGTCGCGCCCGGCGCCGGCCGCCGCTGGCGCTCCAGGCGCTCGAGACGGTCGGCGACGATCCGCATCTTGAACAGCAGGGCCCGTTCCTCGATCCGCTCGCGCAGCGCCCCCAGCTCGCCGGCGGGCAGCTCGTCGGGGGCGTGCGCGAGGTCGAGCAGGAGCGGCTCGAGCTCGTCGAGCAGCGCCGCCAGCCGCGGCCGCCCCCCCTGGCGCGCCGACTGGCGGTAGAGGCGGTTGGCCGCCAGCAGGTCCGCCGCCCAGCGCCGCTCGGCCGCGAGGTCCACCACCTCCTCCGGCTCCGGCTCGGCGTTGGCGACCTCGAGCAGAAGGCGCTCGGAGCGCTCCAGGTGGCTCGCCACCGTGGCGACGAGGATCTGGTCGCGCGCCGCCGCCGGCAGCCCGGTGGCGGCCATCCGCGGCGCCTCGCCGGCCGGCGGCAGCCCGCGCCCGAGGAGGAAGCCCAGCGCGAGAAGGACGGCCGCGGCGGCGGCGAGGCGCGGCAGGCTGCCCCAGCCGGCGGCGGCGGGCCAGAGCGGGTCGCGCCAGCGGTCGCGCAGGCGGGGGCGCCAGGCGGCGGGGGAAGAACGCACGGGACGTAGCCCGGGCGTTACGGGTAACCGGGGGGCGAGGCGCCGCCAGACCTCGGCGCCGTAGCCCTCGGACCGCTCCGGCACCGGCAGGGCCTCGTCCACCGCGTCGAGCACGCGCCGCAGCTCCTCGTACCGTGACCGCAGCTCCGCCGAACCGGCGAGTAGCGCCTCGATCTCCGTGGCCCGCTCCGCCTCGCCGTAGTAGAAGAGGATGAGATCGTCGTCGCCCGGGAAGCTCATCGTCCCGTCCTCCCGTACCCACCCTCGCCGTCCTTCCTTACCTGAAAGCCTTTCAGCGCAGTCCTGATCGTCATGGCCTCTCCGCCGCCGCCGCCGGCCCGCCGACGAGCGGCGCCAGCGCCCCGCGCAGCTTGCGCACCGCCCGGAAGACCGCGTGCTTGCCGGCGCTCTCGCCGAGGTCGAGGAAGGCGCAGATCTCGGCGATCGACCGCCCCTCGAAGTGGCGCAGGACGAAGGCGGCGCGCTCGAGCGGCGTCAGCTCGCCCATCGCCGCCCGCACTGCGCGCTCGACCTCCTGCGACAGCGCCAGCCGCTCGGGGCCGGGAGCGGCCGAGGGGACGGCGGCCAGCGGATCGGGCTGGTCGGCCGCCGGGGTCTGATGTCGGGTGGTGTGGCGTCGCTGCTTGCGCATGATCTCGAGCGCGGTGTTCACCGCGATGCGATGGAGCCAGGTGCTGAACTGCGCCCGGGCGTCGAAGCGGGCGAGCCAGCGGAAGGCGCGCAGGAAGGTCTCCTGCACCGCGTCCTCGGCCGCCGCCTCCTCGCCGGTGATGCGGTAGGCGAGGCGGAAGACCCGCTCGCTGTGCCGCTCGACCAGAATGCGAAAGGCTTCGGCATCTCCGCTCCTCGCTTGCTCGACGACCTCCGCGTCGTGCCCCTCCATGCGCCTCCTTAGACGCGCCCCGCGGCCGGCGGTTGGCGCCGTCCGGCCCCTCTGGCCGTAACCTTTGTCCGCCGCCCCGGTATCCAGCACCAGAAAGGGCGCCATGGGGGACGCTTGAACGACACCTCGGACGACGAGCTGATGAGCCAGGTACGGGACGGAGACGTGGAAAAGCTGGGAACGCTCTTCGAGCGCCACCACGTGCGCTTGTTCAACTTCTTCCTGCGCATGACCGGCGACCGCGAGGTGGCCGAGGACCTGGTGCAGGAGGTGTTCATCCGCATGCTCAAGTACCGCAAGAGCTTCCGCGCCCGGGGCGAATTTTCGGCCTGGATGTTCGCGCTGGCGCGCAACGTCTCGGTCGACCACTTCGGCCGCCGCGGGCGGCGCGAGACGGCCGACGACGCGGCGCTCGAGGAGCACCCGAGCCCGGGACCGCTGCCGCTCGAGCAGCTCGAGATGGCGGAGTCGATGGAGCGGCTGCGGGCGGCCCTGCTCAAGCTCCCCGACGAGAAGCGCGAGCTGCTGCTGCTGACCCGCAGCGGCGGGCTCACCCACGAGCAGATCGGAAGCATCCTGGGCTGCAGCGCCGGCGCGGTCAAGGTGCGGGTACACCGCGCGCTGCGGCAGTTGCAGCAGGTCTTCCAGGCGCCGGAGATGGAGGCCAGCCATGGAGCGTGACGACTTCACTCCCGAGGACGAGTCGCTGCGGCGGCTGTGGGAGGCGCTCGACCGCCTGCCCGAGGAGGAGCCCGGCCCGGCGTTGCGGCAGCGCTTCTACCGCATGCTGGACGCCGAGGTGGAGCGGGCGGAGGAGCTGAGGAGCGGCGAGGAAGGGGCGCGGCGGCCGGCGGGCGGGCGCCTGCGCGACCTCCTCGCGGCGCTCTTCCCGCGGCGGCCGGCCCGCATCGAATGGACTTGGATACGGCCGGCTCTCGCCGGCCTGGCCTGGGCGCTGCCGGCGCTCATCCTGGGCGTGGCCCTCGGGACGCGCCTGCCGGCGGGCGGCCGCGGCCAGGGCGAGATGGCCGACCTCCGCTCCGAGGTCCGCTCGCTCTCGCGCCTCGTCACCCTCTCGCTTCTCGAGCAGGACTCGGCGAGCGAGCGGCTCAAGGGCGTGAGCTACGGGCGGCGCACCGGCCCCTCCGACGAGCGGGTGCTCGCGGCGATGCTCGAGGCCGTCGCCCACGATCCCAACGTCAACGTCCGCCTGGCGGCGATCGACGCCCTGACCGGCGTGGCCGGCCGCCCGCGCGTCCAGCGCACGCTGGTCGAGAGCTTCCCGCGGCAGGAGTCGCCGCTGGTGCAGATCGCGCTCGTCGACCTGCTGGTCGAGGAGCCCGGCGCGCGCCCGCTGCTCCGGCGCGTGGCCGGCGACGAGACGGTCGATCCCACGGTGCGGGACTACCTGCGCCGGCGCCTCGAGCGCCGGGTCTAGGAGGAGCAACCACTCATGGCTTTTCGTGCTGCGCCTTTGGAGTCACCCGCTGATCGTGTGAAGGAATTCGGGCCGTCCTTCGAAAATGCCCGGCACGGGGGCCGGACGCTACGCTCCGCTCCGGCGATCCGCAAGCAGCCTCCTTACCTGGAGCTGGTTTCTCTGCCGTTGCTCCTGCTCATCCTCGCCTGCGCCCCCGCCGCCGCGCTCGAGGACAGCCGCTCCTGGCGCGAGGTCAAGGCCTTCGCCGCCGGCGGCGGCCCGCGGGTGGTCGTCGTGGACAACTACCGCGGGCCGATCACGGTGGCCGCGGCGCGCGGCGACGCGGTCGAGGCCGTGATCGGCGAGACGGTCACCGGCCGCACCCGCGAGGACATCGCCGCCGCGCGCGAGCAGGTGAAGCTCGACGTCACTCAGGAAGGCAACCGCGTCCGCTTCGTCGTCGACGGCCCCTTCCGCGACGACTGCCGTGACGGCCGGCGCAGCTTCAACTCGCAGCGCGACAAGGACCGCGTCGGCGAGCGGGTGACCTACGCCTTCGAGCTCCGCGTGCCGGCCGGGACCGAGCTCGAGCTCGACACCGTCATCGGCGACGTGCGCGTGGACGGGGCCGACGGCCGCTTCGCGGTGTCGAGCGTCAACGGCGGCGTCGAGATGACGGGAGTGCGCGGCGCCGGGAGCGCGCGGTCGGTCAACGGCCCGGTGCGCGTGGTCTTCGCCGCCAACCCGGACGCGGAGTGCCGCTTCGAGACCGTCAACGGCGAGGTCGACGTGGCCTTCCGCCCCGGCTTCGCGGCCGACCTGCGCTTCAAGACCATGAACGGGGAGGTCTTCAGCGACTTCCCGTACGTCCGCAAGAGCCTCGCCGCGCCCTCCGGGGACCGGCGCAAGGGGCGCTTCGTCTTACAGCAGGACGGCGCCTTCGGCATCACCATCGGCGGCGGCGGGCCGGAGCTTGCCTTCACCACCATCAACGGCAACATCCTGGTGCGCAACCAGGATCGCTGAGCGCTAGGAGAACAGTCCATGAGACGCATTGCTCTGGCGGCCTGCGCCGCCTTGTCCCTCGTCGCCTTCCTGCCGGCCGCCGCCCAGGAGGGGCAGGCCGAGCGCTACGAAGTGCCGCTCACCGACCCGTCCCGACCCGTGCGCCTCGAGGTCGGCCTGGTGACCGGCTCGATCACCGTCGAGGCCGGCGGCGGCAACCAGGTCGTGGTCGAGGCCCGCGCCGGCGGCCGCGAGCGGCGGCACAGGGCCGACAAGCCGGACAGCCGCGAGGGGATGCGGCGCATTCCCAACACCGGCTTCAGTCTCTCGATCGAGGAGAAGGACAACGTGGTCGAGATCGGCGCCTCGCCGCTCGCCCCGGTCAACCTGCACATCCGAGTGCCGGAGCAGACCTCGGTCAACCTCTCGACGGTCAACGACGGCGACATCCACGTCTCCGGCGTGCGCGGCGACCACGAGCTGTCCAACACCAACGGCGCCATCACGGCGCGCGGCGTCGCGGGGTCGGTCGTGGCGCACACCATCAACGGCCCGGTCGTCGTCGTGCTCTCGACGGTGACCGCCGGCAAGGCGATGGCCTTCAGCAGCTTGAACGGCAACATCGACGTCACGCTCCCGGCCGGCGCCAAGGCCGACCTGCGCATGGAGTCCGAGAACGGCGAGATCTACACCGACTTCGATGTCGCGGTGCGCCAGGGCTCGGCGCCGCCGGCGGCCGAGCGCTCGGGCGGCCGTTTTCGCCTGACGGTCGAGCGCGCCGTGACCGGCGCCATCAACGGCGGCGGCCCCGAGATGCACTTCAAGACCTGCAACGGCGATGTCTACCTGCGGCGGGCGGGCGGGTAGGGGTAGGCCCGCCACCGTAGCGCCCGGCCCCGTGCCGGGCGTTTTCGGAGGCCGGCCCGAATTCCTTCACACGCTCAAAGCGCAAAAGGATCTGGGTGGCGGAGCGGGTAAACCAACCGTTTCCGGACCTCGTACGTCTGATGGAGCTGGGAGGAGAGGAGCATGGAGCGAAGGGGTGTTCTGCTGGCGGGTCTACTGGGGCTGACTTGCGCCGGCGGCCTGGCCGCGCAGCAGGAGGCGGCGCCGGCGGCGCCGGCAGCCAAGCGCGACCCCTACCCGGTCACCGAGGCGGCCGGGGCGATCACCGTCGACGGCAAGGTCGACGAGACCGCCTGGGAGCGGGCGACGGTGGTGCCGCTGCGCTTCGAGACCCGTCCGGCCGAGAACCAGCCGCCGCCGGTCGAGACCGACTGCCTGCTGACCTACGACGCGGGCAGTCTCTACGTCGCCTTCAAGGCGCACGACCCCAACCCGGCGGCCATCCGCGCCCACCTCTCCGACCGCGACCGCGCCTTCTCCGACGACTTCGTCGGCATCGTGCTCGACACCTTCAACGACGAGCGCCGCGCCTTCGAGTTCTTCGTCAACCCGCTCGGGGTGCAGATGGACCTGTTCATGGACGACGTCTCGGGCAACGAGGACGACTCCTGGGACGCCCTCTGGCACGCGGCGGGGCGGATCACCGAGACCGGGTACGAAGTCGAGATCGGCATTCCCTGGAGCTCGCTGCGCTTCCCGCGCACCGGCGCCGGACAGACCTGGGGCTTCGACGCCCTCCGCTTCTATCCCCGGGCGCAGCGCCACCGCATCTCGAGCCACCCGCTCGACCGCAACGTCTCGTGCTACGTCTGCCAGGCCTCGAAGATGACCGGCTTCGCCGGCGTCACGCCGGGGCGGAACGTCGAGGTCGCGCCGACCTTGACCGCCAGCCGCACCGACGTCCGCGAGTCGTTCCCCGATGGCGGCCTGGCCGACGGCGACGTCGACTCCGAGGTCGGCCTGACCGCGAAGTGGGGGATCACCCCGAACCTCACCTTCAACGCCGCTCTCAACCCGGACTTCTCGCAGGTCGAGGCCGACTCGGCGCAGCTCGACGTCAACACCGCCTTCGCCCTCTTCTTCCCCGAGAAGCGCCCCTTCTTCCTCGAGGGGAGCGACTTCTTCTCGAGCCCCTTCCAGGCGGTCTTCACCCGCACGGTCGCCGACCCCGACTGGGGGGTCAAGCTGACCGGCAAGGAAGGGAAGAACGCCGTTGGCGTCTTCGCCGCCCGGGACGCGCGGACGAACCTGATCGTCCCGGGCAAGGACACCTCGCGCACCGCGAGCCTCGCGGACACCGAGACCAACGACGCCGTCCTGCGCTACCGGCGCGACTTCGGCAAGTCGTCGGCGATCGGCGCGCTCGTGACCGGCCGCGACGGTGGCGACTACTCGAACCAGCTCGGCGGCATCGACGCCCTCTACCGCCTGGGCGACTCCAACTCCTTCCGCTTCCAGGGGCTCTTCTCGCGCACCGACTACCCGGACGGCCTGGCGGCGGCGCTCGGCCAGCCCACCGGGAGCTTCGAGGACCACGCCCTGTGGGCGAGCTGGGACCACAACTCGCGCGACTGGAACTTCTACGGCCGCTACGAGGAGGTGGGGCGCGACTTTCGCGCCGACATGGGATTCATGACGCGCGTCGATTACACCTTCTGGCTGGCCGGCGGCCACCGCATCTGGAACGGCGAGGAGGGCGACTGGTACACGCGCATGGAGATCGGCGGCGACTACGACCTGCGCGAGGACCAGCGCGGCAACCTGATCGAGGAGGAGATCGAGGTCAACGCGTTCATCAACGGGCCGCTGCAGTCGTTCCTGCTCTTCGACCTCGGGCAGCGCGAGCGGGTCTTCGCCGGCCGGAGCTTCGACGAGACCTTCTTCAACGGCTACTACGAGCTCTTCCCGACCGGCAACCTCTTCCTGTCGCTCGACGTCAGCCTGGGCGACGAGCTCGACGTCGCCAACGCCCGCGCCGGGGAGGAGGTGTTCCTGGCGCCGTCGATCCGCTACAACTTCGGCCGCCACCTCCGCGCCACCCTCTCGCACACCTACCAGCGGCTCGAGGTCAAGGGCGGCGAGCTCTTCAAGGCCAACCTCTCGCAGCTCAACTTGACCTACCAGTTCAGCGTCCGCAGCTTCCTGCGCACGATCCTCCAGTACACCGACATCGAGCGCGACCCGCTGCTCTACACCTTCACCGTCGCGCCGGAGACCGAGCGGCTCTTCAGCCAGCTCCTCTTCTCCTACAAGCTCAACCCGCAGACGGTGCTGTTCGTCGGCTACTCGGACAACGCGCAGGGCGACCAGCGCGTGGACCTGACGCAGACCGACCGCACCTTCTTCGCCAAGGTCGGCTACGCCTGGGTGCCGTGACACGCGGCGCTCCCTGTGCGCCGTTGTCGTAGCGCCCGGCCTACGTGCCGGGCGTTTTCGCGATGTCCTCCGCAGGCTGGATAGGGCGGCGCAAAGAAAAACGCCCGGGACGCGGCCCGGGCGCTACATGAAATAGCCATTCACGTCGACGACGACGTGTGTCGTGCCGTTGGCCGCGTTCTGCACGCCGAGCGTGCCGCTGCCGTCGGTGGCGAGCTTGATGATGGCGTTGTTGGCGCGGGTCTGGCCGGCGGAGAAACCGATCGTGCTGGTGCCGAGCGGGAAAGCGTTGCCGGGGTAGAAGGCGAGGCTGCCGCCGGCGCTGGGACCGCTCACCGTGACGTTGACCGAGATCGCCTGGGCGCCGTTCGGGATGCCGCAGGAGCCGGTGACGTCGAAGGTGCGCTGGGCCGAGGCGCCGAGGACCGGGCCGCCGAGCGGACCGTTGGGATTGCGGGTGTCGATCACGCGGCAGGGCGTGACCGTGTAGAAGCCGACCGCCGGCGGCGGCGGGGCGTAGAAGAAGGCGTTGGCGCGGGTGGCCGAGCCGCCGTCCGGGTTGGTCACCACGGCGGCGACGGCGCCGGTCGCGTGCGGCCCGGTGACGGCGGTGATGGTCGTCGGGCTGGTGACCACGACGGAGGTCGCCGGCACCCCGCCGAGGGTCAGGGTTGCGACGGCGGCGAAGCCGGTGCCGGCGACGGTGATCGGCGTGCCGCCGGCGGTCGACCCGGTGTTCGGCGCGACGGCGCTGATCGTCGGCGCCGAGACCGCCGGGAAGATGCAGGCGCCGACCTTGCTCTCGATGATCGGGTCGAGGAGGTCGACCGTGCGCGGGTGGAAGACGCGGTCGGCGCGGCAGCCGCCGAGCAGGTGGCAGTAGCTCATCAGCGTGCCGCGCGCCAGGACGCCGTTGATGTTGGTCTCGGCGGGGCAGCTCGTGCCGCCGGAGTAGCAGCCCGCCTGGGCGTTGTAGCAGGTGTCGATCGGCGTCGGCGTCAGGTAGCAGTGGGTGTGGTTGCTGCCGAAGTTGTGGCCGATCTCGTGCCCGACGACGAAGGCGTCGGCGCTGCCGGTCGAGGAGGGCGAGCGGAAGACCTGGGTGAAGCTGTAGCCGATGCTCGTGCTGCAGAGGCCGTTGATCCAGGCGATCCCCGACGAGGAGCCCGTGCTGGCCGACTTGCCCGAGAGCAGCGCGGCGACGGCGCGGCTGACGCCGCCGTAGTTGGTGTTCCAATAGGTCGAGAACTGCTGCAGCTTCGCCGAGTCGGCCGCCCCGGTGCCGCCGGTCCACGGATCGGGCGTGCTCGAGACGCGCAGGAACGTCGTCCCCTGCACCAGCCGCACCAGGAGGTCGCGCTCGTAGAAGACGTTCATCGCCGCCATGAGCTGGGCGATGTAGTTGGTGGCCGAGGTGGTGTTGTCCGAGAACTTGAGCTGCATCAGCTCGTTGTCGGTGTCGATCGCCACCGTCGCGGTGTGGAGCGTGCTGATCGCCTCCTCCCACACCGCGGTCGAGGCGCCGCTCTCGAAGGTCAGGGGCATCGCCTGCGGGGCCTCGCCGGCGCCGCAGTTCCACGGCTGCTGCGGTTCCTCCCCGGGTGCGGCGAAGATCTCCGGCGGCGCCAGGCGATAGACCGGACGCCCGCCGCGCTCTTCGTCCGGCGAGGGGCGAAGCTCGTGCTTGGCGCCGTCCGCGTCGGTGAACCCCTGCACGGCGAGGGTGTCGGGATCGACGGCGACGAGGACGCGGGTCTCCTCGTCCAGCTCGGCGGCCCCCCAGAGGAAGACCAGGCGCGACCGCGGCACCTCGACGGTGCGGCCCCGCTCGACGCGCAGGATCCGCGCGCCGGGGGCGTAGACGTCGCGCCGGGTGAGGACCACGGTCTCGCGGCGGTCGGGCGCCACCGGCCACTCCTCGACGCGCACGGTCTCGTCGTTGGCGGCGGCGAGGAGGGCGGGCGCGAGACCCGCGTCGATCTCCAGCAGCTCGAGCGGGACGCCGTGCTCGAAATCCTCGAGGATCCGCCCCGGCGCGACGGCGGCGCGCAGCACGCGCGGCTCGAGATCGGGTGTCGGGGCGGCGGCGCCCGGCGGCCGCATCTGATTGACCGGCCGGGCGATCCGCCCGGGAGCGGCGAGCGCGGGCATCGCGCCCAGCAGGCCGGCGAGCACGACGCAGGCGACGAGGGAGGGGGACCCGGCGGGGAAGCGCTTGAAACGACCCATGCAGACGCGACGATAAGTCCCGGCGAGTGTAGCGATATTCCCGCCGTGGCATCGGGGGGTGGAGACGGGCTCTCGGACGCCAACTTGACGCGCCATTGACCTGCCGCGCAGCGCCGCGAGCAGGCCCCGCGCGGGTGCCGCCCGATGGTACAGTCCGCGCCCGTCCGGTCCCGGCCCGTGCCCGCCCTCTCCGTCATCCTCGCCGACGTCCGCGCCGCCCGTGAGCGGATCGCGCTCCACGTCCACCGCACGCCGGTCCTCACCTCGCGCCAACTCGACGAGCGCGCCGGGGCGCGCCTTTTCTTCAAGTGCGAGAACTTCCAGCGCGTCGGCGCCTTCAAGGCGCGGGGGGCCTTCTCACGCCTGACGCTCCTGACCGACGAGGAGCGCGCCCGCGGGGTCGTCGCCTTCTCCTCGGGCAACCACGCCCAGGCGGTGGCGCTCGCGGCGCGGACGCTGGGGGTAGCCGCGACCATCGTCATGCCCGCCGACGCTCCGGCGGCCAAGGTCGCGGCCACCCGCGGCTACGGCGCCCGGGTGGTGCTCTACGACCGGGCGGCGGAGAGCCGCGAGGAGATCGCGCGGCGGTTCGAGGCGGAGGAAGGGTCGGTGCTGGTGCCGCCGTTCGACGACGACGCGGTGATCGCGGGCCAGGGGACGCTCGCGCTCGAGCTGCTCGAAGAGGCGCCCAGCCTCGACGTCGTCGTTACCCCGTGCAGCGGCGGCGGGCTGCTCTCGGGCGTGGCGGTAGCGGCGCGCGGGGTCGCGCCGGAGATCCGGCTCTGGGGAGTCGAGCCCGAGGCCGGCGACGACATGCGGCGCTCGCTCGCCGCCGGCCGTCCGGTGTCGATCCCGCTCCCGGACACGATCGCCGACGCGCTCCAGACGATGCAGCCCGCCGCGCGGACGCTGGCCATCGTGAGCACCCTCTGCGAAGGAATCGTGACGGTGAGCGATCTCGAGCTGCGCCGCGCCATGGCCCTCCTCGCCTCGCGCATGAAGCTGATCGTCGAGCCCGGCGGCGCGGCGGCGGCGGCGGCGCTCCTCCACGGCAAGGTGCCGGACATCGCCGGCCGCCGCATCGGCGTCGTCCTCTCCGGCGGCAACGTCGACCTCGCCCGCTTCGGCGAGCTGGTCGGCGGCTTCACGCTCGAGCTCCAGGAAATCTGGAACCCCGGCTGGTAGCTGCGCGTCCTAGCCTTTCCCCCGGCGGCTGCCTCAGCTTCTCCGCCTGCACCGTCGCCGGCTCGGCGCGCGGAGAGCGACAGGTATGCGGGGCGCCGTCCGCGCCGGCCCGCCGTGCCACAATGCCTGCCGTGACCGAGCCCGCCGACGCCTCCGCCGTCCTCTCCTCCGAGCTGGTCCCGACCCCGGCCGGCGGCCGCCCGTCGCTCGCCGCGCGCGTGCCGCCGGAGGGCGCGGCCGCCGATCCCGAGGCGATCCTCGCCCGCTTCCTCGACTGGGTGACCGATCTCGGGCTCGAGCTCTATCCGGCGCAGGAGGAGGCCCTCCTCGAGCTGTTCGCCAGCAGGCACGTCATCTTGAACACCCCG
The DNA here is from genome assembly GCA_044866775.1 of Thermoanaerobaculia bacterium. Classification (GTDB taxonomy): domain Bacteria; phylum Acidobacteriota; class Thermoanaerobaculia; order Multivoradales; family UBA5704; genus DASUNQ01. The sequence goes on from JBIOUG010000178.1 coordinate 12,419, forward strand.
ACCGGCTCGGGGAAGTCGCTGGTGGCGCTCGGCCTCCACTTCAAGGGGCTGTGCGAGGGGCAGACGTCCTTCTATACCAGCCCGATCAAGGCGCTGGCGTCGGAAAAGTTCTTCGCCCTCTGTGAGGACTTCGGCGCCGGCAACGTCGGCATGCTGACCGGCGATGCCTCGATCAACCCGCGCGCACCGGTCGTCTGCTGCACCGCCGAGGTGCTCTCCAACATGGCGCTGCGCCGCGGCGAGGCGCTCCAGGCGCCCTATGTGGTGATGGACGAGTTCCACTACTACTCCGACCTCGAGCGCGGCGTCGCCTGGCAGGTGCCGCTCATCAGCCTGCCGCGGGCGCAGTTCCTCCTGATGTCGGCGACGCTCGGCGACACCAGCGCCATCGCCGAGCACCTGCGCCGGCGGAGCGGCCGCGAGGTGGCCCTGGTCAGCTCCGAGCAGCGCCCGGTGCCGCTCGACTTCGAGTACCGAGAGACGCCCCTCCACGAGACGGTCGACGGGCTCCTCGCCGCCGGCAAGGCGCCGATCTACATCGTCAGCTTCACCCAGCGCGAGTGCGCCGAGCTGGCGCAGGCCCTGACCAGCATGGCGATCTCGACGCGCGAGGAGCGCGAGCGGATCCGCGAGGCGATCGGCGACTTCCGGCTCGACACGCCCTACGGCAAGGAGTTCCGGCGCTTCCTCTCCTTCGGCGTCGGGGTCCACCACGCGGGGCTGCTGCCGAAGTATCGCCTCCTCGTCGAGCAGCTTTCGCAGCAGGGGCTGCTCAAGGTGATCTGCGGCACCGACACCCTGGGCGTCGGCGTCAACATCCCGATCCGCACCGTCCTGTTCTCGCGGCTGGCGAAGTTCGACGGCAAGAAGACGGCCGTGCTCGCGGTGCGCGACTTCAAGCAGATCGCCGGCCGCGCCGGGCGCAAGGGCTTCGACGTCCAGGGGAGCGTCGTGGCGCAGGCGCCCGAGCACGTCATCGAGAAGCGCCAGGCCGAGCGCAAGGCCGGCGACGGCAAGCGGCGGCGGCCGCCGGCCAAGGCGGCGGGCAAAGGCGAGGTCACCTGGAGCGAGGAGACCTTCGAGAAGCTCATCTCCCGCCCGCCCGAGACGCTGCGCTCGCGCTTCCGCATCACCCACGGCATGGTCTTGAACCTCCTGCAGCGCGACGCCGAGCAGGACGATCCGACGCGGCGCAACTTCGCCTCGCTCCGCGACTTGATCGCCCGCAGCCACGAGGACGACGCGAGCAAGGCCCGGCTGCTGTCGCACGCCGCAGCCCTCGTGCGCTCGCTCTACCGCGCCGGCGTGCTGCGCATGTCACGCGATCTCCAGACCCCGTACCTCTGGGTGGTCGTCTCCGCGGAGCTGCAGTGGGACTTCTCGCTCCTCCAGGCGCTGGCGCTCTACATGATCGAGACGCTGGCGCTCCTCGACCCGCAGTCGCCGGAGTACGCCCTCGACGTCATCACGCTCGCCGAGGCGATCCTCGAGGACCCCGAGATCGTGCTGCGCAAGCAGGTCGACAAGGCGAAGCAGGACCTCGTGGCGCGGTTGAAGGAAGAGGGGATGCCGTACGAGGAGAGGATGGAGCGGCTCGACGAGGTCACGCACCCGCAGCCGCTCGCCGACTTCCTGCACGGCAGCTTCGTGCGCTTCCGCCGCGCCCACCCCTGGGTCGGCGGGCGCGAGATCCGGCCGAAGTCGATCGGCCGCGAGATGTTCGCGGGGTCGCTCTCCTTCGCCGACTACGTCAAGGCCTACGGGCTGCAGCGCAGCGAGGGCGTCCTGTTGCGCTACATCTCGCAGCTCTACAAGACGCTCGACCAGAGCGTGCCGCAGGCGGCGAAGACCGAGGAGGTGTTCGACGCCATCGGCTACTTCCGCGCCTTGATCGAGCACACCGACACGAGCCTTCTCCAGGAGTGGGAGAGCCTGCTCCATCCCGAGATTCGGCTGGCGCGGGAGCGCGAGCGGGAGCGGGCGCGCGCGGCGCTGTGGGCCGACCAGCTCCTGCGCGACCCGCGGGTGTTCGAGGCGCGGGTGCGCGCCGAGATGCACCTGCTGGTGCACGCCCTCGCCAAGGGCGAGTGGGAGGAGGCGGCGCTCTCCGTGCGGCAGGAGCCCGGCGATCCTTGGGACGCCGAGCGCTTCGCGGCGGCGCTGGCGCCGTTCTGTGCCGACTACGGCGAGCTGGTCTTCAGCGCCGAGGCGCGCCGCCACCGCTGGACGCAGGTCGAGAAGACCGGCGACCGCACGTGGGAGGTGGCGCAGACGCTGCTCGATCCGGCGGGCGACAACCTGTGGGCGATCAGCGGCGCGATCGACCTGCGGCGGCCCGGCGCGGTCGACGGGCCGCTCGTGCGCGTCGAGCGCATCGGGCCATAGGAGCCCGGCGCGAAAGCTTTCGCGCCTTGGCGCCCCGCGCGGAGACACCTGCGGCTGGACTAGCCAGCCGCCGGGAAGAATCTGAGATCAAGAGAAGAGAGAGTGAAGGGGCCGGGGGTTCTGGTTGAACGACCCCTGATGCTGCCCTACGTTACTTCTTCTTCGCCGGCTTCTTGGTCGCCGGCTTCTTGGCGGTCTTCTTCGCGGCGGGCTTCTTCGCGGCCATTCGATCACCTCCCTTCCGTTGTGGTTGAGCACGTCACACGCACCCACCCGTCACACCCTTTGGACTGCCCCCCGGCCATGTCTGCGAATGATACCACGAGTTGTTGTCAAGGGAAGAGGGTGCCACAAGATGTTGGGGAACTCGTGAGCGCGCCGAGTGAGGGAGAATAGCGGCCATGGCGACCACCACCACGCCGGCGTCGACGGCTCTTCGCGGCCCGCTGCGCGCGCCCCGCGGCGCCGCGCTCTCGTGCCGCGGCTGGCAGCAGGAGGCGGCGCTGCGCATGCTGCTCAACAACCTCGACCCCGAGGTGGCGGAGCGCCCGGAGGAGCTGGTCGTCTACGGCGGCTCGGGCAAGGCGGCGCGCAACTGGGAGTGCCTCGAGGCGATCGTCGCGACGCTCCGGCGGCTCGGCGGCGACGAGACGCTCCTCGTGCAGTCGGGCAAGCCGGTGGCCGTCTTCCGCACGCACGAGGAGGCGCCGCGCGTGCTCATCGCCAACGCGATGCTGGTGCCGCACTGGGCGACGGCCGACGAGTTCCGCCGCCTCGAGGGGCTCGGCCTCACGATGTACGGCCAGATGACCGCGGGCTCCTGGATCTACATCGGCACGCAGGGAATCCTGCAGGGCACCTACGAGACGCTCGCCGAGTGCGCGCGCCAGCGCTTCGGCGGCACGCTCGCCGGCCGGCTCGTCGTCACCGCCGGGCTCGGCGGCATGGGTGGCGCGCAGCCGCTGGCAGTGACGATGAACGAGGGCGTCTGCCTGGCCGCCGAGGTCGACGCGACGCGCATCGAGCGGCGGCTCGCCACGCGTTACCTCGACGCGGCGGCGCCCGATCTCGACAGCGGCATCGAGCGCGCGCTCGCGGCGCGCGATGAGCGCCGCGCGGTGTCGATCGCGGTCGAGGCGAACGCGGTCGACCTGCTCGAGCGGCTGGTCGCGCGCGGCATCGTCCCCGACGTGCTGACCGACCAGACCTCGGCCCACGACGCCCTCGACGGCTACGTGCCGCACGGTCTTCCGTATCCGGAGGCGCTGGCGCTCCGCCGCGCCGACCCGCAGGCCTACATCGCTCGCGCCATGGGCTCGATGGCGGCGCACGTGCGCGCCATGCTCGCGCTCCAGGAGCGCGGCGCGGTGACCTTCGACTACGGCAACAACCTGCGCGGCCAGGCGCTCGCCGCCGGCGAGACGCGCGCCTTCGAGATCGGCGGCTTCGTGCCGCTCTTCATCCGGCCGCTCTTCTGCGACGGCAAGGGTCCGTTCCGCTGGGCGGTGCTCTCGGGCGATCCCGACGACCTCGCGGCGACCGACGAGGCGATCCTCTCGACCTTCCCCGAGGACCGCGCGCTGGCCCGCTGGATCCTGATGGCGCGCGAGCGGGTCGCCTTCCAGGGGCTGCCGGCGCGCATCTGCTGGCTCGGCTACGGCGAGCGGGCGCGTGCCGGACGGGTGTTCAACGACCTCGTCGCTGCGGGGCGGGTCAAGGCGCCGATCGTCATCGGCCGCGACCACCTCGACTGCGGGTCGGTCGCCTCGCCCAACCGCGAGACCGAAGGCATGCGCGACGGCTCGGACGCGATCGCCGACTGGCCGATCCTGAACGCGCTGCTCAACGCGGTGAACGGCGCCACCTGGGTGTCGGTGCACCACGGCGGCGGCGTCGGCATCGGCTACTCGATTCACGCCGGCATGGTGGTGGTGGCCGACGGCACGCCGGCGGCGGCGCGGCGCCTCGAGCGCGTGCTGACCGGCGACCCCGGAACCGGCGTCGTCCGCCACGCCGACGCCGGCTACGCACGCGCCGTCGAGACCGCGCGCCGGCTGGGCGTCGACGTGCCGATGCTGAGCGCCGGTGCGGCCGAAACCGCGCCGTAGCGCCCGGGCTACGTCCCGGGCGTTTTCGGAGAACATGCCGGTTCACTCACACGCTCTGAGCGCAAATTCCCCGCCGCGCTCTCGATGAGTCGCCTGACCCCCTTGCGACGCCCACTCCCTGACGTCCCCGTCCTGCTCGCCGCGCTCGCGGCGCCGCTGCTGCCGCCGCCGTGGTCGGCGCTGGCGCTGCTCGCGCTCGTCGCGCTCTGGCTGTGGCGCCGCCCGCCGCAGCGCGAGGTCGCCGTCGTCGGGGTCGCGCTCCTCGCCGCCACCGCCGCGCTCGCCGCGCAGTGGGCGCTGCGCCCGGCCGCCGAGGTGCCGCGAGAGGTCTGGCTGCGCGAGGCGGGCCGCGGCTACGCGCGTCTCTGGGACGAGCTGCGGGGGCGTGCCGTCGAGGCCGCCGCGGCGGTCGCGCCGGGCCCCGCGGCGGAAGTATCGGAGACGGCGCTTACCGCGCCGGCGGACGCGTTGGTCACGCCGGCGTTGCAGCTCGCCGCCTTCCGGCGCCTCGCCGCCCTCGACCCGGGACGCGGCGCCGGCCGGCGCTCGCTGCTCCTGGTCGACCCCGACGGCTCGCCCGTCGCGTGGGCGGGCGAGGGGCTGCTGCACGAGCTGGCCGCGGGCCAGTTGCCGCGCGCGGGCCTCGACTACCAGGCGGGGTTCGGCGCCGCGACGCTCTTCGTCGTCCAGCCGCTCGACGGCGGGCGCCGCCCGTGGCGCGTCGTCGCCGGCGTCAGCCTCTCGACGGCGACGCTGCCGTTCGCGGCGCCGGACCGGGCGCGCCGCTGGACGCTGGTGGACCGCCCGGCGCAGGCGGTGCCGGGCGCGCTGGTGGTGCCGCTCGCCGGAGCGCCGGCGCTGGTCGTCGGTCCGGCCGCGGGGCGCGGCGCGGCGCCGCCCGCCTGGCTCGGCGGCCTCGCCTGGGGCGGGCTCGCGGTCGCGCTCCTGGCGCTCGCCGTGATGCGCGGCGTCGGGCTCGTGCTGCAGCCGCGGCGCGCCGGCGAGGCGGCCGAGCGGCGCGCGTGGATCGCGGTCCTGGCGCTGGGCGGCTTCGTCGCCGCCGGCGCCGCCGCGGCGCTGCCGCCGGCGACGCTCGCCGCGCTGGCGGCCGGGCTGGCGCTGGCCGCCGGCGGGCTCGGGCTCCTCGAGGTCCCCGCGCGCCTGCGGCGCTCCGGTCGCGCCGCCGCGGCGCTCGGCGCGCTGGCGGTGGCGCTCCTCGCCTTCGCCGCGTGGGCGCTGGTGTCCGGCGAGCCGCTGGACCTCGCCGGCGACCTGCTGCTGCCGGCGGCGCCGTTCGGACTGCGGCTGGCGCTGGCGGCGGCGGCGCTCGGGCTGCTCGCCGGCGCGGGACGGCTGGCGCCCGCGGCGACACGGCCGGGCGACCGCTGGGGGTGGCTGGCGGTGGCGCTGCTGCTCGCCGGCGGCGCCGCGCACGACCTGCCGCTCGTGGCGCTGCCGCTGCTCGCGGCCGGCGGCGCGGTGGCGGCGTTCTGGGCCGCGGACCGGCGCTGGCCCGAGCAGCCGCTGGCCCTCGCGGCGTTGGCGCTGATGGCCGCGCTGGCCGCGGCCGGCGTCTGGGAGACCGCGTATCGGCTGCGCCTGCGCGATTTCGTCGCCGGCGACCTGCTCGCGCGGCTGGCGCCGCCGCCGGAGACGGTCCTGCGGCGGGTGTCCGCCGGGCTCGACCGCCACTTCCGCGGCCGCGACGTGACGCGGCTCGCGCCGCGCGTGCCGCTCGGGCTCGAGCGCCAGGACCTCGCGTTCGCCCTCTGGAGCGCGTCGCCGCTGGCGCGTGGCGATGCGCGCTCGGCGCTGGTGGTGGAGCCGCTCGGCGGCGCGCGCTCGTCCTTCGCCTTCGGCCTGCCGCTCGATCCGCAGGGACGCATCGACACCAGCCCCGAGCGCTGGCCCGGCTCGCGCCTGGCGCTCGACCGCGCGCTGCTCCTGCGCGGCGTCGCGCCGCTCGCGGTGCGCGGCCAGCCGTGGGGAACGGTGCGCTGGTGGCTGCTGCCCGAGCCGGGCTTCCGCGCCGCGTCGCCGCGCCGCCTCTCCGGCGTCGCCGAGGGGCTGCTGCGCGGCGAGCCGGCGGCGGCCGAGCCGGCGGGGCTCCCCGAGGCGGCGGTCTTCGCGCTCTACGACGCCGACGGGCGGGTCGTCCGCTCGCCCTGGGAGGAGACGGCGCCGCTGCCGCCGCGGCTGCGGCGCGAGGCACCGGGCGCGGCGCGGGGGGCGCCCGTCCGCACGCCCGCCGGGCCGGCGACGGCCTACGTCCGCGCCGTGCCGGACGGCTGGGCCGTCGTCTTCGTGCCGGCCCTGACCCCGCTCCAGGCGCTCGAGCGGGTCGCGACCTGGACGCTCGGCACGCTCTTCCTCGCCGCTCTGGCGACCGGCGCGGCGCTCCTCCTCGCGCTGCCGCGCGCCGCCTTCCGCGACGCCCTGCGCCGCGTCGTCCGCTCCTACTCGCAGCGGCTGCTCATCGTCACGACACTCCTCCTCCTGCTGCCGCTCCTCATCCTCAACGCCATCCTCGTGCGCTCGACGGAGCAGCGCCTGGTCGCCGCGCGGCGCGCCGCCGGCGAAGCGGCGCTCAACACCGTGCAGAAGGTCCTCGGCGACTACATCCTCACCTTCGCCCCCGGCTTCGGCCTCGACACCGCGCTCAACGACGACCTGCTGGTCTGGCTGTCGCGGGTGACGCGTCACGAGGTCAACCTCTACTGGGGGAGCGAGGTCTACGCCTCGAGCCGGCACGAACTGTTCACGGCCGGGCTGCTGCCCAAGCGCATCCCGGGGGAGATCTACTCGCGCCTCGCCCTGCTCGGCTATCCGCTCTCCTCGCGCACCAACCGCGCCGGCCAGACCGCGTACCTCGAGCTCTACGCGCCGCTGCGCGTCCCCGGCGTGCCGGCGGCCGAGGCGCGTCTGTTCCTGTCGATGCCGCTGCTGGCGCAGCAGGAGGAGGCGGCGCGCGACCTCGCTCACCTGCGCCGCCACGGCCTGCTGGTCAGCTCGGGCCTCTTCGCTCTCCTGCTCGCCGTCGCCACCCGTCTGGCGCGCAACTTCACGCGGCCGCTGACCGAGCTGGTCGAGGGGACGCGGCGGATCGCCGCCGGCGCGCCGGCGCTCGACCTGGCGCCCACCGAGCTCGAGCTCGCCGCCCTCGTCGAGGCGGTCGACCAGATGGCGCGCCGCATCGCCGACGCGCGCGAGGGGCTGGTGCGCGAGAAGCAGGTCGTCGAGCGGATGGTCGAGAACATCACCTCGGGCGTCGTCTCGCTCGACGCCGAGCGGCGGGTGCTGATGCACAACCGCGTGGCGGCCGAGATGCTGGGGACGGCGGTGGGGGAGAGCCTGGAGGTGGCGCTCGCGCGCCACCCGCGGCTGGCGCCGGTCGCCGCGTTCCTGCGCGGCGCCGGCGGCGAGCCGGCGCGGACCACGGTGCGGCTGCCGGCCGCGGCGGGGGGCGAGCGGGAGTGGACGCTTGTCTGGGTGCCGGTGCCGGGGGCCGGCGAGCCGGCGGCGCTGCTGGTCGTCGAGGACGCGACCGAAGTGCTGCGCGGCCAGCGCCTCCTCGCCTGGGCCGAGATGGCGCGCATCATCGCGCACGAGATCAAGAACCCGCTCACCCCGATCCGCCTCTCCGCCGAGCACATGCGCGAGGTGCTGGCGAGCGATCCCGAGCACTTCGACGAGGTCTTCGAGCGCTGCACCGCCAACATCCTGGCGCAGGTCGAGGAGCTGCGGCAGATCGCGTCCGAGTTCTCGGCCTACAGCTCGATCCCGCGCATCGATCCCCGGCCGGGCGACCTCGGCCGCGCCGTCGGCCAACTCGTCGAGGTGTATCGCACGGCGCCGCCGGACGGCGTCGAGGTGACCTTCCACGGGCCCGGCGGCCCGCTCGCCGCGCGCTTCGACGCCCGTCTCCTCGGCCGCGCGGTGAGGAACCTGCTCGAAAACGCCCTGCGCGCGAGCGCCGGCGGCGGGAGGGTGGAGGTGCGGGTCGAGGACGGCGGCGGCGAGGCGCGAATCGTGGTCGCCGACGCCGGACCGGGCGTCGCGCCGGAGGTCCTGCCGCGGATCTTCGACCCCTACTTCTCGACCCACGACACCGGCACCGGCCTCGGCCTCCCCATCACCCGCCGCATCGCCGAGGAGCACGGCGGCCACATCGCCGCCAGGAACCGGCCGGGCGGCGGGCTCGAGGTGACGATCACGCTGCCGATCACTCTCCCCGCAGCGCCAGGCTCGGGCTGATCCGCGTCGCGCGGCGGCCGGGCAGCCAGCACGCCAGCAGGCCCACGACGACGAGCGTCAAGGCGGTCACGGCATAGGTTGCCGGCGCCTCCGCGCGGACGCCGTAGAGCAGGTCCTGGAGTCCCGCCCCGAGCGCATAGGCGAGAAGCGCGCCGATCGCGACGCCGGCGACGCACAGGCCGAGGCCGCGATCGAGGACGTGTCGCAGCACCCGCCGCGGCGAGGCGCCGAGCGCGGCGCGGACGGCGAGCTCCGGCGTGCGCTGGGCGACGCCGTAGGCCACCACGCCGGCGACGCCGATGGCGGCGAGCAGCAGGCCGGCGCCGGCGAAGAGCGCGACGACGAGCGCCTGGAGGCGGGGCTGCGCGACGCTCGTGGCGATGACCGCCGACATCGTGCGCACGTCGAAGAAGGGGCGATCGGGTGAGAGGCGCGCCGCCACCCGCCGCAGCGCGCCGGCCAGCGCATCGGGGTCGCCGTCGGTGCGGACGATGAGGTTCATCGTCGGCAGGATCGCCCAGGTGTGCGACATGTAGATGGTCGGCGTGACGTCCTCCGCGAGGCCGAGCTGGCGGGCGTCGCCGACCACGCCGACGACGTTGTATGCCTGGCCGTTGCTCAGCCACACCTGGTGGCCGACGGGGTCGGTCCCGTCCGGCCACAGGCGACGGGCCAGCGCCTCGGCGAGCAGAACGGAGCGGTGGCTCTCGCCGCTCTGCTCGAACCACCGCCCGCGGCGCAACGGAACGCCGAGCGCCGGCAGATAGTCCGGAGTGACGGTGCGCCAGTGCGCCTGCGTGCCCTCGTCCCCGCCGGGCGCGATGCGGCGCGGGACGGCCGCCATCGTGGTGTCGAAGTCTCCCAGCGGGATCTCGCTCGACATGCCGGCGGAGACGACGCCCGGCAGGGTGCGGATCTCGTCGAGCAGCGCGGTCAGGAGGACCAGATCCTCCTCGTGGTACTCCTCGTCCCCCCAGTCCGGAAACGAGATGCGGGCCGTCACCAGCCGGTCGGGTTGGAAGCCGAGCGCCACGCCCTGGAGCCTCCAGAAGCTCTGGGTGAGGAGCGCGGCGGCGACGACCAGCATGGTCGCGAGCGCGAGCTGGGAGACGACGAGCGCCTCGCGCACCGGCGTCCGCCGTGCGTCGACGGCGGAGCGCCCGCCCTGCTGCAGCGCGCCGAGGACGTCGGCGCCGCCGGCCAGGAGCGAGGGCAGGAGACCGAAGGCGACGGCGGTGAGGCCGGTGAGGACGAGGGCGGCCGCGGCGACCGGCCAGCTCAGCGTGACGGCAGCCAGGCGGGGCATGGACGCCGGGAGCGCGGCCGCGGCGCCTTGGACGGCGCCCCAGGCGAGGGCGAGCGCGAGAGCGCCGCCGAGGGCGGCGAGCACCAGGCACTCGGTCATCAGGTGCCGCACCACGCGCGCGGGGCTTGCGCCGAGCGCCCGGCGGACGCCGATCTCCCGCCTCCGGGCCGTGGCGCGGGCCACCTGGAGGTTGGCGACATTGGCGCAGGCGACGAGCAGCAGGACCCCCACCGCCGCGAGCAGCACGAGGAGCCGCGCGCGCAGCTCGGGGCGGACGATCCAGTCCCGCGCCGGCTGGACGAGCGTCCCCCAGCCCTGGTTGCTGTCGGGGAACTCGCGCCCGAGCGCCGCGGCGAGCGCCGCCATCTCCGCCGCCGCCCGCGCCGGCGTCACGCCCGGCGCCAGCCTGCCGAGGACGAGGAGCCGGCGGTCGCCGCGGCCGTAGACCGCCGGGTCCGGCGCCAGCGGCAGCCAGAGGTCGACCGCGGTCGAGAAGCCGACATCCTGCGGCGCGATGCCGACCACCGTGCGCGGTGCGCCCTCGATGCGGATGGCGCGGCCGAGCAGGGCCCGGTCGCCGCCGAAGCGGCGCCGCCAGAGCCGCTCGCCGAGGATCACGACGGCGCCGCCTCCGGGACGATCCTCCTCGGCGGTGAAGGCGCGGCCGGCGACGAGCGGTAGCCCCAGGACGTCGAAGAGGTCGGCCGACGCCGCGATGCCGTAGAGGCGCTCGGCGCCGCCCTCGCCGCTCAGGTTGACGCTGACCTCGCGCAGGGCGGCTAGCGCCGTGAAGCCGCGCGCCCTCTCCTCCCAGGAGAGGAAGTTGGGCATCGAGACCGCGAACTCGTCGACGCCGCGGGGGAGGTTGGTCTCGGCGACGTTGACGACCCGGTCGGGCTCGCGGTAGGGGAGCGGCGCGAGCAGCACGGCGTGGACGAGGCTGAAGATCGTCGTCGCGCCGCCGATGCCCAAGGCGAGCGTCAGCCCGGACGCGAGGGTGAACGAGAGGTTGCGGGACGCGAAGAGCGCGCGCCAGGCGTGACGCAGGTCCTGGGCGACCAGGTGCCGGTGCTCGCCGAGGGCCGTGGCCAGCGTGTCCGCGGCCACCGCGACCCAGAAGCGCCCCGCGGCGACCCGGCTCCGCGCGCCCTTGACCTCGGCCCAGCGGCCGGCGAAGGCGGCGCACATCTCGCCGCCGTACTCCTCGCGGAACGGGCCGGGGTAGACCCGCAGCAGCGCCGCGTACACGCGCTCGGCCCAGCTCCCCGCGTCCCCTCGCGCGTCCATGGCGCTCACGACCGCCGTGGCGCCAGGCCCGCCCGGCGACCGAGGGAGACCAACTCGCCGAGCCGCGCCAGCTCGAGCTGCGCCACGCGCCGCCCGAACGGCGTCAGCCGGTAGTGGCGGCGCCGCTCGTCGTGACTCTCGTCGCGGGCGCGGCTGTCGAGCTCGACGATCAACCCCTGCTCGAGGAGCCGCCGCAGCGTGGTGTAGAGCGTCCCGGGGTTGAGCTTCGTCTGGCCGCCGGTCCGCTCGGCGACCTCCTGCATGATGGCGTAGCCGTGCCGGTCCGATCCGGCCAGCGCGACGAGGATGTGGAACGCCGCCGCCGGCAGCGGCAGCAGCTCCTCCGCGGTGGGGTCTTCTCGCTTGCTCATGCCGGTGACTATATCTGTAGACGATATAGTTGGTCAAGACATAGTGCGGCGCGGAGCGCCGCCGCGCCGGCGCCGCCTAGGCGCGGGCGAGGAGGACGGCCGCGAGCGCCACGGCGCCGGGCACCGCCTGCGCCTCGGGGATCAGAACGGGATGTCGTCGTCTTCGGTGCCGCCGCCGTAGCCGGGACCGCCGCCGCCCTCGTCGTAGTGGGGCTCCGCGGGCCCGGGCTGCGCGGCGTGGCCGCTGTCGAAGTCTCCGCCGCCGCGGCCGCCGAGCATCTGGAAGTTGTCGCAGACGATCTCGGTGCGGTAGCGCTTCTCGCCCGATTGCTTGTCCTCCCAGGAGCGGGTCTGCAGCCGGCCCTCGACGTAGATCTGCTTGCCTTTGGTCAGGTATTGGCCGGCGATCTCCGCCTGGCGCCCCCAGACCACGATGTTGTGCCACTCGGTCTGCTCCTGGCGGGTGCCGCTCTTGTCCTTCCAGCGGCGGTTGGTGGCCAGGGTGAAGCTCGCCACCGGTTGGCCCGAGGGGGTGGAGCGCACCTCCGGGTCACGGCCGAGGTTGCCGATCAGCATCACTTTGTTGAGCATGCCTCTGGTCTCCTGAGGGATCGAGTCCGTTAAGGTATCACGCGCGGGTTCATTGGCGCCCGGCGCGAAAGCTTTCGCGCCGCGTGCCCCCTCCATGGGAGAAGACGGAAAACGATGCGTCTGGTCGTGCAGCGCGTGCGCTCGGCCGCCGTGCGGGTGGGCGGCGAGACGGTGGGCCGGATCGGGCGCGGGCTCCTGGTCTTCGCCGGGGTCGAGAAGGGGGACGGTCCCGCCAGCGCCGACGCCGCGGCCGAGAAGCTCGCCACCCTGCGCGTCTTCGAGGATGCGGCCGGGAAGATGAACCTCGACGCCGCCGCGGTGGGCGGCGCGTTCCTCGTGGTGTCGCAGTTCACCCTCGCCGGGCAGCCGCTGGCCCGCGGCCGCCGTCCCTCGTTCGACCGTGCGGCGCCGCCCGCGGAGGCCGAGCCGCTCGTCGACCGCCTGGTCGCCCGCCTCCGCGAGCGCGGCCTGCCCGCCGAGACCGGCCGCTTCCGCGCCTCCATGGAGGTCGAGCTGGTCAACGACGGGCCGGCGACCTTCGTGATCGATGTGTGACTCGAGCGGCCGTGCATCGAAGAAATCTATTTGACAGATAGATTTTCTCCCTCCTACCATCCCCATCCACCTTGGCGCAAGGAGGTGCCCATGCATTGGATGGTCGCCGTGCGAGGTCGTCGTCGTGCCCGGTGGTGGGTCGTCGCCGCGCTCCTCGGGCTGTGCCGGATCGCCGGGCCAGCAGTCGCTTATCCCCTCCCTGCCGATCCGCCGCCCGAACCGCCGGCGCCTGCGAAGGAGATGGCCGCCGGCAGCGAGAGCCGACTCCGGTTCTATGGCTTCGCACGGCTCGACGGGATCGTCGACGACTCGCGTCCCGACGCCTTCCAGACCCCCTTCTTCATCCTCTCGGAGGACTCGCGGGCAACCCCCAGGGACGCCGGCAACTTCACCCTCCATCCGCGCCTGACCCGCCTTGGCCTGGACGTTGCCGGCCCCGCCCTCCCGCCGTTGGGAGGGGCGGCGCTGACAGGCAGGATCGAAGTGGACTTCCAGAACGGCGGCCGGGAGTCGCGGGGCGTGCCCCGTTTCCGGCACCTCTTCCTCAAGCTCGCCTGGGGCGACAACTCGCTGCTCGCCGGGCAGACCTCGGACATCGTCTCGCCCCTCTTCCCCACGGTCAACAGCGACACGCTGATGTGGAACGCCGGTAACCTCGGCGACCGCCGCGCCCAGCTCCGCTTTGCCCACGAGCCCAAGGGCGACGGCGTGCGCGCCTCCTGGGCCGTGGGGCTGGGCCTCACGGGAGCGGTCGACAGCAAGGATCTGGACAACGACGGGGTACGCGACGGCGAGGCCTCTTCCCGACCGCACTTCCAGGGTCGAGTCGGAATCTCCGTGCCGGTGGGCGGAGAAGACCGGCGCCTGGAGATCGGGCTCTCCGGCCATCTCGCGCGCGAGGAGACGACGAGACCGGTCGGCCGTGAGACCGAGTTCGACGGCAGCTCCCTGGGCCTGGACTTCCGTCTCCCCGTCGGGCCACGGCTCACCTTGCAGGGCGAGGCTTGGCGGGGGGAGAACCTGAGCGACGTACGGGGCGGCATCGCCCAGGGCGTCAACGCCACGACCGGCGAAGAGATCGAGTCCGAGGGCGGGTGGATCGAAGTGGGGCTCCAAGCTACGCCGCGTTACGCGGTGTACGCCGGCGTCACGCGCGACGACCCGGAGGAGGGTGATCTCGCCGCGCAGGGCCGCACCCGCAACGGAGCCTGGTATCTGGTCAACCGTTTCAAACCGGCGCGCGCCTTCACCGTGGGTCTCGACTACCTCGACTGGACCACGGAGTACCTCGGCCTCGCCCGTGGCGAGGACAACCGGTTCAACGTTTACCTCATCTACGACTTCTGAGGAGGCGTTCGATGGTCCGCAAGGCGGCGATCACTGCTGGGCCGAGTTCTACCTTGACGGGGGAGCGCGCCGGCACGCCCTGAGGCGCGGCTTCAGTTGAGCACGACGTCCCGCATCGGCACCGGCATGATGCAGAGGACGAGGAGCAGGAGCGCGAGGAGCGCCACCGCCCGGCGCCCCGGTCCGAGCGCCTCGGCCTCGTCGCGCACCGGCGGGTGCTTGAGCCCCATCACCAGCACGAGGACGCAGAGGAGCAGCCAACCCGGCCAGATGAGGGCCGCCGCGGCGAGCAGCAGCCAGAGCGGCCAGGCGAGGCGGCGCTGCAGCCGCCCGGTGGCGGCGTAGAGGATGTGCCCGCCGTCGAGCTGCCCGAGTGGCAGGAGGTTGATGGCGGTGGCGAGGAGGCCGAACCAGGCGGCGAGAGCGAAGGGGTGGAGGTCGAGCACGCTGTCCGCCGGCAACGGCCCGTGGAAGAGGCGGCTCACCAGCTCGAAGAGCAGACTGCGGCCGGGGAGCAGCAGCGTCAACGCCAGCCCCTTCGGCACCTCGATGGCGGCGAGCGGCACCGGGCGCGACCAGGCGAGCCCGAGGAACAGGAACGGCAGGAGGGCGACGAAACCGGCGATCGGGCCCGCCACTCCGACGTCGAACAGCTCGCGCTTGGTGCGGATCGGGGCGCGAATCCTGATGAAGGCGCCGAAGGAGCCGATCCCGACCGGCGCCGGCAGGAAGTAGGGAAGCGTCGCCGCCAGCCCGTAGCGGCGGCAGGTTATGTAATGCCCGAGCTCGTGGACGAGCAGGATGAAGAGCACCGGCAGGGAGAAGGCGAGCCCGAGCGAGAGGATCGCCGGATCGCGCCAGACGAAGGCGATCCACTGCGGCGACAGCCAGGGCTCCATCGTCAGGGTCATGTCGGTCCGCGTGAGGATCAGGACGCCCGGCCCGATCGTCGTGGTGGTGAAGAAGGTGAGGACGAAGAGCAGCAGCGCCAGCCCGTAACGCGGCTGCGCCGGCCGCGGCGCATCCGGGCGGCCGCAGGGCGGCAGCACCTCGCTAGGGGTGATCGGCCGGGATGGGCCTACGGGCTCGTCGGGGATGGCGGGGGGCTCAGAGGTTCTTGAGGTCCTTGCCGGGCTTGAAGCGCACGGTCTTGCCCGGGGTGATCGCCACCTCGACCCCGGTCTTCGGATTGCGGCCGACGCCCTTCTTGCGGTCCCGGACCTGGAAGACGCCGAAGCCGCGCAGCTCGATGCGCTTGCCGTCGCAGAGGGCGTTCTTCATCGCCTCGATGATGGTGTCCACGGCCTGCGCCGCTTTGACGCGCGGCACGTCCGAGATCTCCGCCACGTGGTTGACGATGTCCGACTTGATCATTCGTTTTCCGAAACGGCGGGCAGTCTAGAACGCCTGTGCGAAGGTGTCAAATCATTTGTCCCCATAGGGTTGGCGGTAGGATGGCCGCATGGACGAGGCGCTGAGCGTCTGCATCACTGGAGGTGCAGGCTTCATCGCCTCGCACCTCGCCGAAGCCTTTCTCGCCGCGGGGCACCGGGTCGTGATCGTCGACGACCTCTCCTCCGGGCGGCGCGAGAACGTGCCGCCCGAGGCCGAGCTCCATGTCCTCGACATCCGCTCGCGCGAGGCCGCCGAGGTGGCGGCCGGCGCCGACCTGCTCGTCCACCACGCCGCGCAGATGGACGTCCGCCGCTCGGTCGCGGACCCCGTCTTCGACGCCGAGGTCAACGTCGTCGGCGGCTTGAACCTGCTCGAGGGAGCGCGCCGCGGGCGAGTGCGGCAGGTGATCTTCGCCTCGACCGGCGGCGCCATCTACGGCGAGCAGGAGGCCTTCCCGGCCGCCGAGGACCACCCCGCGCGGCCGCTCTCTCCCTACGGGGTCGCGAAGCTCGCCTTCGAGCACTACCTCTATGGCTACCACCTGACCTACGGCCTCGACGTCGCGTGCCTCCGCTACGCCAACGTCTACGGCGAGCGGCAGAACCCGCACGGCGAGGCGGGTGTGGTGGCGATCTTCCTCGACCGCCTCCTCTCCGGGCAGCCGGCGACGATCAACGGCGCCGGCCTCCAGACCCGCGACTATGTGCACGTCTCCGACGCCGTGCGCGCCAACCTCGCCGTCGCGGGCCGGCCCGGGTTCCTGGTCTACAACGTCGGCACCGGCGTCGAGACCTCGGTCGTCGATCTCTATCGCGAGCTGGCGCGGGCGGTGGGGAGCGAGCTCGAGCCCGTGCACGGTCCGGCCAAGCCGGGAGAGCAGCAGCGCTCCGCGGTCGACGCGACGCGCCTCCGCCGCGATCTCGGCCTCCCCGCGCCCCTGCCGCTCGTCGCGGGTGTCGCCCGCACCGCCGCCTGGTTTCGCGCGCGGCACGCGGCGGCGCCCGCACCTGCAACCGGCGCCGCCGTGTCGTAGCCGCTCGCGCTCGGCGAGCCCGGCCTACGCCACCTCGTCCAGTGCGCGCCCGAGGCGGGCGAGCCCTTCCTCGACCATCGCCGTCTCGCCGCCGAAGCCGATCCGGAAGTGCTCCGGCATCTCGAAGAAGTGGCCGGGGACGACGGTGGTGTCGTAGCGCTCGCGGAGCAGCCGGCAGAGCGACTCGACGCCGCCGGTTGATTCAGGCGCGGCGGCGAGCTTGCCGCCGCTTAGGAGACGCGGGAAGACCAGCGTCCCGGCCGCGGGCGGGACCCAGGCGAGGTCTCGGCGCGCCGCGAAGAAGGCGTCGAGGAGGGCGCGGTTGCGGACGAGGAGCGCGCGCACGTCGGCGACGATCGCGTCGAGGTGGTCGAGGGCGGCGACCGCGAGCCGCTCCGCCGGGTGGGCGGCGGTCGAGCCGTGGAGGTCGTTGATCCGCCACATCCGGCGGGCGAGCGGCGGCGCCGCCAGCACCCAGCCGCAGCGCAGGCCGGAGAGGCCGTAGGCCTTGGTGAGGCTGCTCGTGGCGACGACGTTCGGCGCCAGGTGGTAGGCGGAGCGGACGGGGGTGTCGAGGCAGGCCTCGAGGTAGACCTCGTCGACGAGCAGGTGCGCGCCCTCGCGCGACGCGATCTCCGCCACCTGCCCGAGGACCTCGTCGGGCACCCGCACGCCGCCCGGGTTGTGGAGGTTGGTGACCACGACCGCCCGCGTCGCCGGGGTGATCTCCCGCGCGACCGCCGCCGGGTCGACTTGGAAGCCGTCCTCGAAGCGGCGCGGGAAGCGGCGGACCGTCGCGCCGAGGTAGCGGGCGGCGGCGAGCAGCGGCTCGTACGTCGGGTGCTCGATCAGCACCTCGTCGCCGGGCTCGAGCAGCGCCGCCAGGGCCAAGTAGTTCGCCATCGAGGTCCCGATGGCGGCCACCACGCACTCGGCCGGCACGCCGCCGTGCCGCGCCAGCCGCTCCTGGAGCGGCGCGTAGCCGTAGGGGTTGGGGCCGTTGATCTCGAGGTCCGCGAGCTGCACCGGGAGCTTGGCGAGCGGATAGGCCGCGACGTCGCTCTTGACCAGGTTGAAGCGCGCCTGCGCATGGAGCTTGGCCCACTCCATGTAGGCGGAGCGGGAGTCGCGGCGCGGCCCGGGCGCGCCGGTCACGGCGGCGGCGGCGCCGGCCGGCGCGCGGCGGCGCGGCGGCTCCAGAGGAGATAGGCCGGGATGCCGGCGAGCAGGATGGCCATGCCGATGCCGGTGTTCACTGGATACTTGTAGGCGGTGTTCACCACCACGGTCGCGGCCACGAGCACGGCGAGGCCGGTCGTCACCGGATGGCCGGGAACGCGGAGGAGCAGCGGCGCGGCGGCGGCCGGCGCCTCGCCGGGAGCCGCGACCACCGCGCGGGCGCTGCCGCGCCCCTCGCGCCGCCGGAAGACGAAGAGGCTGGCCGCGGTCAGCGCGTAGAAGACGAACTCCATCGCGATGACGTAGGAGAGGATCTGCTCGTAGCGGCCCGAGACGGCGATGACGATCGCCAGCACCGCCTGGAGCACGATGGCGACGCTCGGCACGCGCCGCCGCGGGTCGATCCAGGCGACGGCGGGGAAGAACAGGCGATCGCGGGCCATCGCGAAGTAGAGCCGCGGCGCGGTGAGCATCGCCTGGCTCAGGAAGCCGAGGGTCGAGATGGCGATGCCGACGGCGATCCAGCGTGCGCCGGCGCGGCCGAAGGCGGCCTGCATCACCGCCGAAGCCGGGGTGCTCGTGCGGGCCAGCGCCTCCGGGCCGAGCACCCGGACGCAGACGTAGTTGACCGCGAGATAGAGCGCGATGACGGCGACGACGCCCATCACCAGAGCGCGCGGCAGGTTTTTGCGCGGCTCGCGCACCTCCTCGGCGACGAAGTTTGCGGTCTGCCAGCCGCCGTAGGCGAAGAGCACCGGTACCATCGCGGCGCCGAAGGCGGTCAGCAGGCCGAACGCCGACCGCGCGGCGGCGGGCGCGCCCGGTGCGGGCGACGGGGGCGGCGAGACCGCCGCCGCCGCGCCGTCGCGCAGCAGGAACCAGGCGCCGCCGCCGATCAGCGCCAGGAGCACGCCGATCTTGAGCACCATGAACGCGCTCTGCACGCCGCTGCCCGCGCGGACGCCGAGGCAGTTGACGAGCGCGAGCGCGGCCAGGAGGAGCGACGCCACGAGCTGCGGCGCGAGCGGCAGCCCGGTCAAGTCGAGGAAGTAGGCGGCGAAGGTGACCGCCACGGCCGCCATGCCGCCAGTCTGGATGACCAGCAGCACCACCCATCCATAGAGGAAGCCGAGCGCCGGATGGAACGCCTCGCGCAGGTAGGCGTACTGCCCGCCCGCCGCCGGCAGCCGCGCCGCCAGCTCGGCGTAGATGAACGCTCCCGCCAGCGCGATCAGCCCGCCCACCACCCAGGCGCCGAGAATCGCGGCCGGCGTGTGGACGTGCCGCGCCACGACCGACGGGTTCATGAAGATGCCCGACCCCACGATGCCGCCCATGACGATCATCGTGGCGTCGAACAAGCCCACACGCCGAGCGAGATGGGGCATGGGGTCGGTCACGGCGCGGACTTCGCGCCCGGGTGTCGTCGTGATCGGTCGGGCCCTCCCGCAGACGGGCGGCTAAGCTATCACCGGCGAGGGCGGGCGTTTCTTACGGGACTAGGCGGTAGGCAGTATCATCAGGCGCGAATGCCGACGGTTCTACGGGAAGGGCCGTATCGGCTCTACTTCTATAGCCACGAGCCGAACGAGCCGCCGCACGTGCATGTCGACCGCGACGACCTCTCGGCCAAGTTCTGGCTCGAGCCCGTGGCGCTGGCGCGTAACCTCGGCTTCAGAGCTCATGAGCTGAGGGATGTCGAGCGCACGACGCATCGGCGGATGCTGCTGGAGGCCTGGCATGGGTATCACGGCGACGCGAGCTGACGAACGAGTCCGGGACGTATCGTTCTCGGACGACTCCTTCACCGTCGAGCTGATGGACGGCCGCGCGATCACGACCCCCCTGGCCTGGTTCCCGCGCCTTCTCCACGCCAGCCCAACACAGCGCGCGAACTGGCAGATCAGCGGCGGCGGCTACGGCATCCACTGGCCGGATGTCGACGAAGATCTCTCGACCGAGGGCCTCTTGCGCGGTGCCCCGGCGCCCCATGGCACTCTCGCCCGGACTTAGCGGTTCTCCTCACGGCCAGCGCCCTCGCCGGCATCCACGAGCGACACCTCGAGCAACATCGGGGAGGCGACTTCTACGACGCCCTCGGGAGCGAGATCTTCCGGCGTTGCCTGCCGCGCCTCAACTTGGGCGGATGCGATCGCCGGGAGCAGTAGAAGGGCAAAGCACCAGCCCGTCGATGCGCGCCTCACTCGAGGAGAAGTCCGCTGGCCCTGCTCTGTTTCATTCGTTAGAACCCTCCGTGCCGTCCGACGCTAGGTGCAGCGGGTCATGCGCCCGCAGCGGGGCGCCAGCGGTCCCGCGAGGGAGATCCAACATGCGATGGATGATCGTAGCACTCGCGTGGCTGTGGCTGTGCGACGCGGGCGTTCGTGGTCACCACACCGCTCTCAGTGCGCCACGAACACCGACTTGAGCTCGCTGTAGGCCTCGAGCGCCGCCATCCCCTGCTCGCGGCCGAGGCCGCTCTGCTTGACGCCGCCGAAGGGCAGCTCGAGGTGGACGCTCGACGAGCTGTTGATCGAGAGCATGCCGGTCTCGAGGGCGCGCGCCACGCGCAGGGCGCGGCTGACGTCGCGCGTCCAGAGCGATCCCGAGAGGCCGTAGTCGCTGTCGTTGGCGATGCGCACCGCCTCGTCCTCGTCGTCGAACGGGAGGATGCAGACGACCGGGCCGAAGATCTCCTCGCGCATGACGCGCATCGCGGGGGCGACCTCGACGTAGACGGCGGGGGTGAGGTAGTGACCCTGCGCCAGGGCGCCGTCCGGCGGCGCCTCGCCGCCGCAGAGACGGCGCGCGCCCTCGGCGTCGCCGGCGGCGAGGTAGCCGCGCACCCGGTCGC
This sequence comes from Thermoanaerobaculia bacterium, assembly GCA_044866775.1. Lineage (GTDB taxonomy): Bacteria > Acidobacteriota > Thermoanaerobaculia > Multivoradales > UBA5704 > DASUNQ01. The sequence continues at coordinate 33,084 of JBIOUG010000178.1, forward strand.
GCTGCGCGGCCGAGATCAGCGGCCCCATCTCGGTCGCCTCGTCGGCCGGATCGCCCAGCCGGAGGGCGCGTGTCCGCGCGACGAAGCGGGCGACGAACTCCTCGCAGACGGGACGCTCGACGAGGAGGCGGCTGCGCGCGCAGCAGTCCTGGCCGGCGTTGTCGTAGGCCGCCCAGATGGAGGACTCGACGCAGTGGTCGAGGTCGGCGTCGGCGAACACCAGGCTCGCCGACTTGCCGCCCAGCTCGAGCGAGACGCGCTTGATGCCCTCGGCGGCGGCCTGCATGACCCGCGTGCCGACCGTGGTCGAGCCGGTGAAGGAGACCTTGCGCACCAGCGGATGGCGCACCAGCGCCATGCCGGCGACCTCACCGGCGCCGGGGAGGACGTTGAGCGCCCCCTCCGGCAGCCCGCACTCCAGAGCCAGCTCGCCGAGCAACAGCGCCGAGAGCGGGGTGGCGCCGGCGGGCTTGAGCACGGCCGTGTTGCCCATCGCCAGCGCCGGCGCGATCTTCCAGCTCGCGATGAGCAGCGGGAAGTTCCACGGCGTGATCAGCGCACAGACGCCGAGCGGCTCGCGGAAGGTCATGGCGGTGCCGCGCGCCGCGACCGGCAGCGTCTGGCCGCCGAACTTGCCCACCGCGCCGGCGTAGTACTCGAAGCAGTTGGCGGCGGCGCCGATCTCGCCGCGCGCCGCCTTGATCGGCTTGCCGGCGTTGCGCGACTCGACGCCGGCGAGGCGCTCGCCGTCCTCGCGCATGCGGTCGGCGATCCGCTGCAGGAGCCGCCCGCGCGCGCGACTGTTCATCGCCCGCCACGGGCCGCCCGCGAACGCGGCGTGCGCCGCCCGCACCGCCCGGTCGACGTCCTCCGTCCCGGCCTGCGCCACCCGCGCCAGCACGGCGCCGGTCGCGGGATCGTGGACCGCCGCCTCGGCGCCGTCGGCGGCGGGGACGCGCTCGCCGGCTAGCAGCAGGCCTTCGAAGGCGGCGGAGGCTTCCGTCGGGTCGTTCCACGTCACGATGTCAGTTCTACCACGCGCAAGAATTCGTCCCCCTCTCCCAGGTGGGAGAGGGCCAGGGGTGAGGGAGATCGGATCAACGCAGTAAAGCTGGAAGCAGCTCCAAACCCTCCCTCACCCACAACGGCCGCATCGACCAAACGGTCCCTTTATTCGGGCGTCACGTACGCGGCCGTGATCCCGCCATCGACCAGAAACGTCGCCCCGGTCAGGTACGACGACTCGTCCGAGGCGAGGTAGAGCGCCGCCTGCGCCATCTCCTTGGCCAGCCCGAAGCGGCCCATCGGGATGTGCACCAGGCGGCGCTGCTTCTTCTCCTCGGTGTCGAGGAAGTCCATGAGGAGCTTGGTCTCGAGCGGTCCCGGGCAGAGGGCGTTGACGCGGATCTTCTCGCGCGCGTGGACCACCGCCAGCTCGCGCGTCAGCGCCAGCACCGCCCCCTTGCTCGCCGTGTAGGCGACCTGCGGCGTGGCCGCGCCGAGCACGGCGACGAAGGAGGCGGTGTTGATGATCGCGCCGCCGCCGGCGCGGCGCAGCGCCGGCACGCCGTGCTTGCAGCCCAGGAAGACGCCCTTGGCGTTGATCGCCATCGTCAGCTCCCAGACCTCCTCGCTGGTGCCCACCGCGTCGCCGTCGCCGTCGTGCATGATGCCGGCGTTGTTGAACAGCACGTCGAGCCGGCCGAAGCCCGCCTCGGCGGCGGCGACCATCGCCGCGCAGTCCGCCGAAAGGGAGACGTCGGCGTGCGCGTAGAGCGCCCGGCCGCCGCGCTCGCGCACCATCGCCACCGTCTCCTCGCCGGCGCCGTCGACGACGTCGACCACCACGACCGCCGCGCCCTCGGCGGCGAAGAGCAGCGCCGACTCGCGCCCGATGCCGCTGCCGGCGCCGGTGATGAGGGCTACTTTGCCTGCCAGCCGCATCGCGCCTCCTACGCCCTCTCGAAGTACCGCTCCCGTTCCCAGCTCGTCACTGTCTGATCCAGCTTCCGCTGCTCGGTGTGGAAGAAGTGCGCGTAGTGCTCGATGACCTCCGCGCCGAAGGCCTCGCGCAGCATCTCGCTCCGCTCCATCTCGTCGGTCGCCTCGCGCAGGCTCGCTGGCACCTTCGGCAGGTCGCCCGCCTTGTAGACGTCGCCCGTGAAGAGCGGCGGCGGCTCGGTGCGGCGGCGGATGCCGTCGAGGCCGGCGGCGAGACTCGCCGCGAAGGCGAGGTAGGGGTTGGCGTCGGCCCCCGGGATGCGGCACTCGATGCGCAGCGCCGGGCCGTCGCCCAAGACGCGGAAGCCGGACGTGCGGTTGTCGAGGCACCAGGCGATGTTGGTCGGCGCCCAGGACTGGAAGACGAAGCGTTTGTAGGAGGTGGGGTAGGGGGCGTAGAAGGGCGCGAGGGCGCGGGCGTGCTGCATCCAGCCGCCGAGGAACCAGCGGAACTCGTCGGCGACGCGCAGCGGCCCGAGCTTCTTCTTGCCCGCGAAGAGCGGTTTCTTCCCGTTCTCGTCCCAGAGCGAGAGATGCAGGTGCATGCTCGACCCCGCGAGGTCGGCGCGCCACTTGGCCATGAAGGTCACGGCGACGCCCTGGGCGAGAGCGATCTCCTTCGCCGCCTGCTTGTAGATGGCGTGGCGGTCGGCCATCTCGAGCACGTCGCAGTAGCGGATGTTGAGCTCGTGCTGCCCCGGCCCCCACTCGCCCTTGCTCGACTCGACCGGGATGCCGCTCGCCTCGAGGTGCCGGCGCAGGGCGCCGTGGAAGACCTCCTCCTTGGTGCCCTGCAGCATGTGGTAGTCCTCGAGGTACCAGCCGAAGGTCTCGAGGCCGTCGAAGCGCTTGGCCCGCGCCGAGTCGTAGGTCTCGCGGAACAGGTAGTACTCGAGCTCCGAGGCGCCCATCACGCGGTACCCGTCCGCCGCGGCGCGCTCGACCTGCCGCTTGAGGATCGAGCGCGGCGCCACCGCCACCGGCCGGTCGGCCATCTCGAGGTCGCAGATGACCTGCGCCGAGCGGTCGAGCCAGGAGAGGCGGCGCAGGGTCGAGAGGTCGGGAACGCAGTGAAAGTCGCCGTACCCCTGCTCCCAGCTCGCGAAGCGGTAGCCGGGCACGACCTCCATCTCCATGTCGACGGTCAGCAGGTAGTTGCAGGCGTGCATCCCGCCGCCCGCCACGCTGTCGAGAAAGAAGGCGCCCGGCACGCGCTTGCCCATGAAGCGGCCGTAGAGGTCGGGGAAGACGACCAGCACCGTATCGACCTCGCCCTGCTCGACCAGCCGCGCGAGGTCGGCGAGCGTCAAGCGGCCGCCCTTCAGCTCTGGATGGTCGGTCACCATGGTCCGCCGATTGCCCTGCATCGGCCGTTCCAGGGCGCCAGGAGGGCACCCCGCCGCCGCGTGACCGGATGTTCTACCATCTGATGCGTGCGCACCACCCTCAACATCGCCGACGATGTCCTCCTGGCGGTCAAGAGGCGGGCCCGGCGGGAGAAGCGCTCCGCGGGAGAGATCCTGTCCGACCTAGCTCGAGAGGCGTTGACGCATCGACACCGGGGCTCCGCGGTGGTGGAGCCGGAGAGCTTCTACGGTTTCGAGCCGCTGCCCCGCCGCGGCGAAGCGGTGTCGAACCAGCTCATCGAAAACCTTCGGGACGAACAGCCGGAGTGATGCGAGCACTGCTCACAGGCGCAGGAGGAGCCGGAGGCGGTCTTCGACGGCCGCAAGAGTGGCAGCGGTCACGAGGCCCCAGGGCTTCAATAACCGCTCCTTGCTGATCGACCGCACGGCGTCACAGAGGATGGCGCTCTCGACCCGCAAGCCGCCTTCCGGAGGTTGCACGGCGACATGCACGGGGATCGGGCGAACACGAGAGGTGACCGGGAGGACGATCACCATTCCTGCGGGACCGCGATTGAAGAGGTCGTCCGAGACGACGAGCACAGGGCGTTTTCCCGCCTGCTCGTGGCCCCGCGATGGATCCAGGTCGGCGAGCCAAACCTCGCCGCGCACCGGCTCGCTCACCGGCCGCGCGTGCCCCCATCTTCATCCCAGGCTTCGCCAGCAGGCAGTCCGTCGAGCAGCGTTGAGTCCCAGGCGCTCCGCTCTGCTTCGAGATCCTTCCACTCGTCCTTGCGGCTTCGCAGCTCCGCGTACGCGGTGTTGACCGCCGCGAAAAAACGCCCGCGCCTCTCCGTGTCCGCTTCTGGCTGAGGCTTGGCGGAATTGCCGAGAACAGGCACGAGTCGCACCGTAGGTCCGCCAGCGATCGTAATGACGACGTCTTGCCCGGCCGCCGCGGCCTCGATCAAGCGTCCTAGCTGGCCTTCAGCTTGCTCGCGATTCACTTTGATCATGTGAGCGACTCTACCCCGTGCCGCCAGGGCCTCGCAACTCAGGCGTAAGTATACGCGATACCCTGCCTAAGGACGCTAGCGACAGTGTTTAGCCCAAGGCGCCGCACCGCGAGGCGCAGACTGGGCGTGAGAGGATGACCCGCGTTGCGGGGAACCGTAATGGAGCAGCGACGAGCCTTCCGCTTCGACGGCTTCGAGTTCGATCCGGCGACCGGCGAGCTCGTCGGCGATGGCCGGCGGCTGCGGCTCGAGCCGCAGCCGGCCAAAGTGCTGGCGCTCCTCGCCGAGCGCGCCGGCGAGCTGGTCGGCCACGACGAGCTGCGGCGCCACCTCTGGGGCGAGGAGACGTACGTCGATTTCGAGCGCGGCCTGCGCTACTGCATCGGCCGCGTGCGCGGCGCCCTCGGCGATACGGCGGACTCGCCGCGCTTCATCGAGACGCTGCCGCGCCGCGGGTACCGTTTCCTGCCGCCGGTCGAGATCGTGACCCGACCGGCCCCCGGAGCCGCCGGCGACGAACGGCGGGCTGCATGGCCGGGCTCCGAGGCCCCGGTCGTCTCGCCGATCCTCGCCTCGCCGCCGCCGCCGGCCGCCGTGCGCCGGCGGCTCGCCGGTCTCGTTCTCGCCCTGGTGATCGTTGCGGGCCTGGCGGCTGCCGTTGCGCTCACCCGCGGCGCCGGCACGCGAGCTTCGGGGCCGGTGCGCCTCGCCGTCGTGCCCTTCGACAACGAGACCGGCCTGCCGGCCCGCGACGTCCTGGCGCGCGGGCTCTCCGACGCCACGGTGGTCCGCCTGGCGGCGATCGATCCCGGGCGGCTCGCGGTCATCGGCAACGCCGCCGTCCTCTTCCAGCCGCGGCGCCGGCGCGACCTCACGGAGATCGGCAGGCGTCTCGACGTCCAATACCTGGTCCTGGGCCAGGTGCAGGGGGATGCCGGCAGGGTGCGCGTCCTTGCCCATCTCATCCGGGTCGCCGATCAGTCGCACCTCTGGGCCACCCGCCGCGAGGCGGACGCGCCCGACGCCCTGGCACTGCAGACGGAGATCGCCGCCGAGATCGCGACCGCGGTCGAAGCCCGCCTCCTCGCGGGTTCCTAGCGCGTTCCTGGCGCCCGGGCGCTGGCGGCGAGGCCGCGTTGCGCGTAAGTCTCGGGAGGCAGAAAGGAGGCCCTCGTGCCCGATCCGATCACCCGACGCGCCATGCTGACCGCGGCTCCCGCCGCGGCGGCGTCCCTCTCGACCCTGAGCTGGCTCGGAGTGGCGAACCCGCTCGCGGCAGCCTCACCGCAAGCGCCGACGTCCGCGGCGGCGGCCGCGGAGAGTCCGTCACCCGTACACCCCCTCTTCCCGACCCAGCCGCCGGACCTCGTCCGCGAGATGGTCGGCGTCTCCCACGGCAAGGTGGAGCGGGTCCGCGAGCTGCTCGGCGAGCGGCCGACCCTCGCCCGCGCCGCCTGGGACTGGGGCTTCGGGGACTGGGAGACGGCGCTGGGAGCCGCCTCGCACGTCGGCAACCGCGAGATCGCCGCGCTGCTTCTCGCGCACGGCGCGCGGCCGACGATCTTCTCGGCGGCGATGCTCGGCCAGCTCGAGGTCGTCAGGGCCTTCGTCGCCGCCGCGCCGGGCATCCAGCGCACCAAGGGCCCGCACGGCATCACGCTCATGGCCCATGCCCGCGCCGGCGGCGCCGCGGCGGCGGCCGTGGTCGCGTACCTCGAGACGGTCGGCGACGCGGACGCGAGCCCCGCCCTCTCCCCGCTCGCCACCGCCGACATGGAGCGGCTCGCCGGCTCCTATGCCTTCGGCCGCGGCGAGAGCGACCGCCTGGAGGTCACCATCGAGCGTGGCCACCTCGGCCTCGCCCGCACCGGCGGCACGCGCCGCGGGCTCCTCCACCTGGGAGGGAACGAGTTCTACCCCGTGGGCGCCGAAGCGGTCCGCATCCGCTTCCTCGTCGCCGGCGAGCGGGCGGCGGCGGTGACGGTGCACGACCCGGGCCTCGTGCTGGAGGCCCGCCGGCACCTGGCCGGGTAGGTGTCCCCCTCTCCCATGGCCCCTCTTCAAACCTCACCGGGGCGACGACATCGAAGGCGTCGGCCGGGTCGCCGCCGTGGGCGGCCGGGTCGGCGAGCAGCGGGACGATCTTCTCGAACTCGACGAACGAGCTGGGCCAGCCGTGCGTGATCAGGAGAGGCAGCGGCTGCGGCCCGCGGCCGCGGACGTGAACGAAGTGGATGTCCAGGCCGCCGACCGCGGCGAGGAACTGCGGCAGCTCGTTGAGCCGGCGCTCGTGCGTCCGCCAGTCGAAGCGTGTGCGCCAGTGCTCGACCAGCTCCTGGAGGTACTCGAGCTCGGTCCCCTGGTCCCAGCCGCCGCCCGGCGCGGCGTCCGGCCACCGGGTGCGGGCGAGGCGCTCGCGAAGATCGACCAACACCTGTTCTGGGACGTCGATGCGGAACGGGCGGACAGAGGCGTTCATTGCGGTGACCCTCGGGCGCCATCGCGCGACAGGCCGCGGCGCACCCGCAGCCGCCGGCGGGCGCGCTGGTAGTACCGGCGCCAGAGCCAGGAGAGCGGCCAGCGCTCGCGGCCGTAGAGGTCGAGGAGCTCGCGCACCGCGGAGCGCGCCAGCTCGCGCGCCAGCTCGCCGGGCGAGCGGCGGGTGGCGGCGTGGCGGGCGAAGGCGGCGGCGATCTCGAGGAGGAGGCGGCGATGGAGTGCCTCGGGGTCCTCCTCGAGCGCGCGCAGGAACGGGAGCTGCGGCGGCCCGGAGTCGAGGGCGTACATCCGCCAGTACGCCGACGGGAACTTGAGGACGCTCAGTTGCTCGAGGAAGGCGATCTTCTTGCCGGCCCGGTGGGTGCGGCGCAGGTAGTCCATGTCGACGCCGGTGCCCAGCTCATCCGCGGCGCGCCAGAGACCGACCTCCTCCCGCAGCGCGCGGCGGTGGAGCCAGCTCGAGGGGAACACGAAGTGGTCTTCGTAGCTGCGCCGCCGCCCGGGCGGCCCGCCCACCACTACGAGCCCCTCGGGGGCGAGGACCGCGCTCAGCGGATGGACGAGGTCGGCCTGCCGGGCACGGGCGAAGGCCACGAGCTCCGAGAGGTGCCAGGGAAGCCACAGGTCGTCGTGGCCCAGATAGGCGACGTACTCCCCCCGCGCGCGCCGCAGGCCCTCGTTGTTCGGGCCTTCCTGGCTGCCGACGTTGCTGGGCAGGTTCAGCCAGTGGAGACGCGGATCCGCGAAGGCCGCCACGACCTCGGCGCTGTCGTCCGTGCAGGCGTCGCCCACCACCCAGGCCTCGAAGTCGCCGAAGTCCTGGCGCAGCAGGCTGCGCAGGGCGAGCCGCAGGGTGGCGCTGTTGTTGTACGTCGCGGTGATGACGGTGACGGTGGGGCTACCAGCCGCGGTCGTCATCGAAGGCGAAGGGGATCAGGTCGTTCTTGAGCGGCAGGCGGTACTTGTCCGGATCGGCGTGGTTGTACGGCGCCGTCGGCAAGTTGATGAAGACCGCCTCCACCGTGCCGATGTTCTCGACGGCGTGAAAGACGCCGCGCGGGATGATCAGGAGGGCGCGGTTCCGCTCGCTGAAGGTGAGCAGGTTCAGTTGCCCGTGGGTCGGCGAGTCGGGCCGTGCGTCGTAGAGGCCCCAGCGCACGATGCCGCTGCTCAGGAAGAGGCGGTCGTCCTGGAGCTGGTGCACGACCCAGCCCTTGATCGCGCCCGGCCGCAGCACGATCTGGTAGGCGTAGACCAATGGATCGGGATGGATTCCCCACGCCGGGTTGAAGATCTCGACGACCTCCCCGCGCTTGTCCTCGTGGGGACGCGCATGCCGCAGGACGACCCCCGCGATCAAGCGCTCGACCGGCTCGCCCTCAGGGCTGACGGTCTGGCGGTCCTTCACCGGCTCGGCGCCCGATGCCATCGCACCTCCGCTTGGTGGCTGTTGCGTGCCGGGCATTCTAGTGCAGCCCGGGTCTACCGTCCGCCCCCGAGGCCGCGCGCCGTGAGCGCCTCTTCGAGTGGGGCGCCGTCGACGTACATGCTTACCCGCTGGACGTCGCGGAACTGAGTCGCCGTGCGCGTGAGCTGCTCGAGGACCCGGGGCGCGTCGCACTCCTCCTCGAGCTCGACCCAGCCGCTGAAGTCGATGCGCACCGTCCCCCCGTCCTGCTGCAGGCGGCGGATCCGGAGCGGCGAGGCGTGGAGGGCCGAGTAGAGGCCGGAGCGAGGGTCGTAGGGTGTGTCGATCGCGAGCAGCGCCTCGAGGGCGCCGCGCAGCGCCGGCCGCGGCGCCGGCAGCTCGACGTCGACCGGCACCACGCTGTCGCCGCAGCCGATGCGGGCGCCGAGGACGCCGCCATCGTGGAGCTCGATCAGGTGGATCCGCACCTTGCCGGTGCGCTCCCAGGCCGAGGCCGGCGTCAGCGCCCCCGGGCCGGGGCCGCAGGAGAAGACGGCGAGGACGAGCGCCAGGGCCGCGCCGAGTGGCGCGTGATACGACGCCTTCAAGGTTCCGCGCCGCCCGCGGGCTCGTGCGGCAGCGCCCGCTCGCACTCGACGAAGCTGAAGGCCGTCGGCGGATAGCCGGCCGGCGGGTGCCGGTCCTCCGACACCAGCCGCCACGCGGCGGGGTCGACCTCGGGGAAGTGCGTGTCGCCGCGGAAGTAGCGGTCGAGCAGCGTCAGGCAGAGGCGGTCGGCGCGCCCCATCGTCTGGCGGTAGATCTCCTCGCCGCCGCAGACGAACAGCTCCTCGGCCCCGCCGTCCTCGGCGAGGCGGAAGCCCTCGTCGATCGAGCGCACCACGTGCGCGCCCTCGGCCGTGAGCGCGGGGTCGCGCGTCACCACCACGGTCGTCCGCCCGCGCAGCGGCCGGCGCTCGATCGAGTCCCAGGTCCGCCGCCCCATGAGCAGCCAGTGTCCCATGGTGAGCTGCTTGAAGTGCGCCAGGTCGGGCGGCAGGTGCCAGGGGAGGCTGCCCTGGTCGCCGATCACCCGGTTCGCGGCCAGCGCGGCGATGAGCGACACCCTCATACCGCCACCGCCGCGCGGATCGCCGGGTGCGGATCGTAGCCGACGAGCGTGAAGTCCTCGTAGCGGAAGTCGAAGAGCGAGCGCACGGTCGGGTTGACCTCCATGCGCGGCAGCGGCCGCGGCTCGCGCGTGAGCTGGAGCCGCGCCTGCTCGAGGTGGTTGGCGTAGAGGTGGGCGTCGCCGAGCGTGTGCACCAGCTCGCCCGGGGCGAGGTCGCAGACCTGCGCCACCATCATGGTGAGCAGGGCATAGGAGGCGATGTTGAACGGCACGCCGAGGAAGCAGTCGGCGCTGCGCTGGTAGAGCTGGCAGGACAGCCGCCCGCCGCCGACCCAGAACTGGAACACCACGTGGCACGGCGCCAGCCGCATGCGCTCGAGGTCGCCCACGTTCCAGGCGCTCACCAGGTGCCGGCGCGAGTCGGGGTCGCGGCGGATCTCCGCGATCACCTTCGCGAGCTGATCGATGGTCCGCCCGTCCGCCGCCGGCCACGCCCGCCACTGCCGCCCGTAGACCGGCCCGAGGTCCCCCGTCTCGTCCGCCCACTCGTCCCAGATCGTCACCCCCTGCGCCTGCAGGGCACGGACGTTGGTGTCGCCGGCGATGAACCAGAGCAGCTCGTGGACGATCGAGCGCAGGTGGAGCTTCTTGGTGGTGACGACGGGGAAGCCGGCCCGGAGGTCGAAGCGCATCTGCCAGCCGAAGACGCTCAGGGTGCCGGTGCCGGTCCGGTCCCCCTTCGGGATGCCGTGGTCGAGCACGTGCCGGAGGAGGTCGAGGTACTGGCGCATGGGGCCGGAGGGAGTCTATATCGTGGCTCAGAACCGGAAACGGACCTTGGTTTCGGTGGCGACGGTGAAGGTGTCTCCCAACCTGTCGCCATACTCCTCGAGCAGAGCTCGCAGTACCGGGATCACCTGCCTCGCTCGCTGGTCCTCCAAGCGGAGGAGGACCACACCGCAATGCGGGAGGCGCTGGCGGAACACCAGCTCGCCGAAATCCTTGTCGCTGGTGAGGAGGATCCAGCGCCCGGTGGCGGCCCGTGCCAGGAGCTCGTCGTCGCTCAGCCCCCGTGCCTCGTCGTAGACGGAGAAAACCTCGTGGCCTTGCTGTCGGAGCCAACGCGCGACCGTCGGCCCGACGCACTCGTCCACGAGGAGCCGCATCTACGCCGGGTGCTCGAGCGGCAGGAACGCGAAGTCGGCGAGGGAGCGGGTGGCGAAGAGGAGGCAGGCCTGGAGGTCTTCGCGCGTCAGCCCAGGGTACTCCTCCACGATCTCGGTCTCCGTGGCACCGTGCGCCAAGAGGCCGAGGATGTGCTCCACGGTCAGCCGCGTCCCGCGGATCACCGGCTTGCCGACCATGACGCGTGGGTCGAGCACGATGCGTTCGAGGAGCTGCTCGTCGGTCATGTCGGATCTTCCTGGCGTCAGAGCTGCCCGGTTGCCCGCAACCGCGCGACGAGCGGGTGCTCGCTGGCCTCCTGCCGGAGCCTCTCTGCCAGCTCCTCGCGGCGCTTCAGGTCCGCATCAATGCTCTGCTGGTGGTCCCAGTAGTAGGCAAGTGAGGAATGGACCTGCCCGAGTCGAAGGTGGGGGTGCTGGTACGCCAGCTCTTCAGGGCTCCGGCCATACGCCTTGACCTCGGCGACCAGCTCCACGACCTTGGTGTTCGCTCCTTCGATCCAAGGAACGCCATCGTCGTCAACGACGATGTGCTCGTAGGTCGGAGGGGTAGTCGCGGCCATGGCCCGAGCTTACAACAGCGGCTCGCGCGCGCCGGGCACGGCGCGACCCGTACGCGGAGGAGGCAGGTAGTCGGGACGGCCGTGCCCGCCGCTGCTTCGATCCCACCGGAGGCCAAGGCGATGGAATCGCGCCCCACCGTCGGCGAAGTCGCTGGCAACTTCTCGGAGTACCTGGACCGCGTTGTCCGCCGCAGCGAGCGCTTCGTGCTCATGCTGGACGGGCAACCCGTCGCCGAGCTGCGGCCGGTGACGCCGGTGCGACGACTCGGCGAGCTTCCCGAGCTACTCGCTTCCCTGCCTCATCTCTCGCCGGAAGAGCTCGACAGCTTCGAGTCCGACCTGGAGGAGGCCAGGAACGAGCTCAGCCGCCTCGCAGTTCGGGATCCATGGAGGCCCGCCGGGTCGCCGGGAACCTAGCACCGGCGGCGGCGAATTACGCCAGGCAATCAGCTTGACCGCTGCCCCCGCTAAGGATAGGCTTGCTGTCGTAAGTAAGGCGTCATCAACAGGAGGAGGATCGATCGAGAACGCGTGAAGCCGGCCCGCCCCGCCGCAGGCGGCGCGTGGCCGAGATCAATCAAGCGGGCGCGACAGAGTTAGTGGCTCCGCCGCGCCCTCGACCGCACAGGAGGAGACACTCCATGCGCAGCCGTAAGGTTCACTCTACCAACCTCATCCCGCCGCCCCCCGCCGGCCCCTTCGGCGACCCATCCGAGTACGGCGCGCACGAGTACCAGCAGCTCCTCGACCTGCACGAGAAGGTGACCGGCGTCCGGCTCGACCCGGAGGTGCTCCGCTCCGCCGCCGTTGCGGCAGCGCTGGCGGCAGCGGCGCGCCAGGGGCGGCTGCAGGCCCGCCGCCGGCAGGCGAGGGCCGCCGGCCGCCGCGCCGGGACGATCTCGGCCCGCTTGAACGCTGGCGGCAAGGCGCCGTACCTCCGGCTCTCCGGCCGCTGGCTCGGCGCCGCGGGGTTCGAGCTCGGTCGGGGCTTCGAGGTTGAGGTGCGCACGGGCGAGCTGGTGATCCGGGCGGCCTAAGGCGGAGGCCGCACCGGCGGGCCAGCTTGCGCGCCGTCCGCCAGCGGGCGTTTGCCCTCACCGGGCGCCGTCCGCGATGCGCGGCGAGGATCTTCCTAGGACTGAACGACTTACGGCCGCTGCCAGAAATGCCGGACGAGATGGGTGCGCTGCAAGCAGGCGCTCTTCGGGCGCGCCGAGGGACACGCCGGGGGCGAGGAACAGGCGCTCGTACCGCGGTACGCCGAGCCGGTACCGCGGTACGAGGGTCGTGTCCTACCTGAATTAGGACACGACCGGTACGAGCAGCCGGTACCGGGGTACGAGGCGCTGGTACTGCAGTACGAGGCGCCGGTACCGCGGTACGAAGAGCCGGTACCGGAGTACGAAGCGCTGGTACTGCAGTACGCGGAGCTGGTACTGCGGTACCAGCAGGCGGTACTGCGGTACGAGGAGCCGGTACCGCGCCCGGGGACGCTCGTACCGCGGTACGCCGACCTGGTACCGCCGGTCGAGGCGCTCGTACTGCCGTTTGAGGACGCTGAGACCGGGGTATGAGGCCCTCATACCGCGGTAGCAGGCGCTCATACCACGGTATGAGGAGCTCATACCGCGGTCGCAGGACCTCATACCGCGGTATGAGGCGCTCCGACCGGAGTATGAGCGGCTGCTCCCCCGGTAGGAGCGCCTCCTCCCGTGGTATCAGCAGCTCCGGCGCCGCCGCGAGTAGCCGTGGTGACGCGGAGGAGCCAGGCACCCAGGTGGCCGTAGCCGCAACCGCGAGGAGCCGGGGGGCGGCGGCGGCCTCAGGCGGCGATCCATGGGCGAGCAGGTGGGCATTCGACATAATGCTCCCAACAGCCGGGCTCAACTCGGAGCTTCTCAAGCACGGCTACCCGCGCCCCGGCGTAGGCTGCGCCACGACCCCCATGGCCCGCGACTACATCTTCGTCAGCTACAGCCACAAGGACGAGGCCTGGCTCGACCGGCTGCGGATCTTCCTCAAGCCGTTTCCCTGGGGGCAGTCGTACAAGGCCGGCGGCCGCCTGTGGGCCGACCCGTACATCCAGACTGGCGAGCGCTGGCGGCGCGAGATCGGCGACGGGCTGGCGCGGGCGCGCATCGCCGTTCTGCTCGTCAGCCAGGACTTCCTCGCCTCCGATTTCATCGCGAGCGCCGAGCTGCCGCCGATTCTGGAAGCAGCGGCCTCGGGCGAGGTCACCATCGTCTGCGTGCCGGTGAGCAGCAGCGTTGTTGATCTGGCGCGGAAGGAGCTGCTCGATTACCAGTGGCCGAGGCCGCCCGACCAGCCCCTGAACCTCCTGGAGCGACCGGCCGAGCGGGAGGCCGCCCTGGCCCGGATCTTCCGTACGCTTTACGAGCTCGCGGAGGCCGCGGGGCTCACGGCGCCCGCCCCGCCGGTAACCGGGTTCGGCCACGCCGCGGCCGGCGAGGCGCGAGTCAAGGGGGTGGGCTACGTTCTCTGGAGAAGTCAGGGCGAGGGGGAGGGGCCAACGCGAGAGGGCCGGGCCAGCGACGCGCCCCTGGCCGCACCGGGTCCCCTGCCCGCCGCCACGCCAGGGAAGCTCTTCGGCGTGCCGGCGCAGCGGCCTCATCACATCCCACGCCCCGAGATCCGCGACCGCATCCGGAGCGCCTTGCTCGCCGGGTCCCACGATACGGTGGGCCTCACCGGAGCGGGCGGGGAAGGGGCACCCGGCAGGGTTGGCCTTTTCGGGCTGGGCGGGCTCGGCAAGACCGTAGCCGCCATCGATCTCGTGCACGACGAGTCCGTCCGGCTGGCGTTTTCCGACGGCATCTACTGGCTGACTCTCGGTCAGAACCCGGACCTTCTGAGCCTGCAGGCGAGCCTCATCCGACAGCTCACGGGCGCGCCGGCCGTCGTCGAATCGGTGTCGTCCGGCAGTGGTCAGATCCGAGATCTGCTCGCCGACCGTGCCTGCCTGCTGGTGCTCGACGACGTGTGGCGCTACGAGCACGCCCGCGCCTTCGATGTGGCGGGCGCGCGGTGCCGGATGCTCACCACGACACGCGACGCCGGCGTGCTCACGGCCCTTGGGGCGGAGAACGTCAAGCTCGACGTGCTCGGCGAGGAGCAGGCGCTCGCGCTGCTCGCCAACTGGATCGGCCAGCCCGCAGCCGCCCTGCCCGGGGAGGCAAGGACTCTGGTCCGGCGCTGCGGCTATCTGCCGCTCGCCATCTCCGTGGCCGGCGCGATGGTGCGCGACGGCACGCCGTGGGCCGACCTCCTAGCGGCGCTCGAAGCGGGAAACCTGCGCTTTCTCGATCATCCCTACGCGAGCGTCTTCACCTCGCTGCGGCTCAGCCTCGACGCCCTGCCGGAGAGCGTCCGGGCCCGTTACCTCGAGCTTGCCGTGGTGCCGGAAGACGTGCCCATGCCGGTCTCGGTCGTCGCTCGGCTGTGGGCGCACACGGGCGGACTGCAGGACTACGAGTCTCGCCGGCTACTCACCGACCTTGAGAGGAAGGGTCTACTGTACCTGGAGGGGGGAGACGAGACGGCCAGCATCCGCTTCCACGACCTGCAGCGGGACTTCCTGCAACTCGCCGCCGACGACGTCCGTAAGCTCCATTCCGACCTGCTGGACGCCTGTGCCCGGACTCTCGCGCCTGCAACCTCCGAGACCCACCGTGCCTGGTGGACGCTGCCGGCCGGCGAGCCGTACCTGTGGCATCACCTGAGCGATCACCTCTCGAGGGCTGACCGGCGCGACGAGCTGCGGGCCTTGTTGCTCGACTACGACTGGATCTCGGCGAAGCTGCTGGCCACCGACATCAATGCGCTGCTACGAGACTTCGACGCGCTCGCAGGCGATCGGTGCGCAAGGCTCGTGCAGGGAGCGTTGAGGCTTTCCGCTCATGTGCTGGCGAAGGACCACGCACAGCTCGCTGGTCACCTAACCGGGCGACTGCTTCACGAAGAGGACGGAGAGATCCGGGCGTTGCTCTCGCAGGCCCGTGCGGAGACCACGGCGCCTTGGTTGCGTCCCCTGACGCCGAGTCTCACGTCACCCGGCGGGGCGCTGGTCCGCACCCTCGAAGGCCATGCGAAGGCGGTCAACGGCGTAGCGGTGACGCCGGACGGCCAGCGCGCGGTGTCGGCCTCCGACGACGCCACTCTCAAGGTCTGGGACCTCGCGACCGGCGCGCTGCTGCACACCCTCGAAGGCCATGCGGTCGGGGTCGCCAGCGTGGCGGTGACGCCGGACGGCCAGCGGGCGGTGTCGGCCTCCGCGGACAAGACCCTCAAGGTCTGGGACCTCGCGACCGGCGCGTTGGAGCGCATCTTCGCAGGCCATGGGGGTTGGGTCAACGGCGTAGCCGTGACGCCGGACGGCAAGCGCGCGGTGTCCGCTTCCGCGGATAACACCCTCAAGGTCTGGGACCTCGAGACCGGCGCCGTGCTGCACACTCTTGAAGGCCATACACACGGGGTCAACGGCGTGGCCGTGACGCCGGACGGCAAGCGCGCGGTGTCCACTTCCGCGGATAACACCCTCAAGGTCTGGGACCTCGAGACCGGCGCGGTGCTGCACACTCTCGAAGGCCATACGTACGAGGTCGACGGCGTAGCCGTGACGCCGGACGGCAAGCGTGCGGTGTCGGCCTCCGACGACGCCACTCTCAAAGTCTGGGACCTCGAGACCGGCGCGGTGCTGCACACCCTCGAAGGCCATGCGTACGGGGTCCAGGGCATTGCCATGACGCCGGACGGCAAGCGTGCGGTGTCGGCCTCTAAGGACAGGACCCTCAAGGTCTGGGATCTCGCGACCGGCACGGTGCTGCACAGTCTCAAAGGCCATGCGAGCTGGGTCAACGGCGTAGCCGTGACTCCGGACGGCAAGCGGGTGGTGTCGGCCTCCAATGACAATACTCTCAAGCTCTGGGACCTCGCGGCCGGCGCTGTGCTGCACACCCTCGAGGGCCATGCGAACCGGGTGAGCGGCGTAGCCGTGACGCCGGACGGCAAGCGTGCGGTGTCAGCCTCCTGGGACAGGACTCTCAAGGTCTGGGACCTCGCGACCGGCGCTGTGCTGCACACCCTCGAAAGCCATGCGAGCTGGGTCAACGGCGTAGCCGTGACTCCGGACGGCAAGCGTGCGGTGTCGGCCTCCGTTGACGGCACCCTCAACGTCTGGGACCTCGCGACCGGCGCGGTGCTGCACACCCTCGAAGGCCAATGGGGATCGATCAACGGCGTAGCTGTGACTCCGAACGGCAAGCGTGCGGTGTCGGCCTCCAGTGACGGCACCCTCAAGGTCTGGGACCTCGCGACCGGCGCGCTGCGGCACACCCTCAGAGGCCATACGCAAGGCGTCAACGGCGTAGCCGTGACTCCGGACGGCAAGCGTGCGGTGTCGGCCTCCATTGACGGCACCCTCAAGGTCTGGGACCTCATGGCCCTCGCGGTGCTGAACACCCTCGAAGGCCATGCGAACGCGGTCGATGATATTGCCGTGACGCCGGACGGCAAGTGTGCAGTG
Source organism: Thermoanaerobaculia bacterium (assembly GCA_044866775.1). GTDB lineage: Bacteria > Acidobacteriota > Thermoanaerobaculia > Multivoradales > UBA5704 > DASUNQ01. Next base: position 49,775 of record JBIOUG010000178.1, read on the forward strand.
TCGGCCTCCAGAGACAGGACTCTCAAGGTCTGGGGCCTCGCGACCGGCGCCGTGCAGAACACCCTCGAGGGCCATGCGTCCGGGGTCAACGGCGTTTCGGTGACGCCGGACGGCAAGCGGGCGGTGTCGGCTTCCGAGGACACCACCCTCAAGGTGTGGGACCTCGCGAGCGGCGCAGTGATTACTACCTTCACGACGGACGGTCCCGTCCGTACCTGCGCTGTTGCACCCGACGGCACCACCATCGTTGCAGGCGACGAATTCGGACGAGTTCACTTCCTCCGGCTCGAGAACGCCTGAGCGCACTCGCACGCGCGCGGCAGCCCTTGCTTGTCATCCCGAGCGTGAGCGAGGGATCTGGGGGATGGGTGGCGCGAATCCTTCCCCTACCTGAGGCTAGTATGGCACCGCCCCCCACCCAGATCCCACGC
>JBIOUG010000179.1:0-40421 GCA_044866775.1 Thermoanaerobaculia bacterium
CCCCGAAAACGCCACCACCACGCCGTCGCCAGGGGCGACCGGCGCCCACCGCCCGAAAAAGTCCTCCAATGTAGAAAGCAGCTTCATCTCAGGAAGAGAGCCAGCGGCGCAGCACTTCGGGCCGCCCTCCGAAAACGCCCGAGACGTAGCCCGGGCGCTACGCCGCCGCCACGGGTCCGTGCTTCCGGCCACCCGAGCGCAGCGAGGAATGGTGGCGGGCCGCCACAGGTACGTGCTTCCGCCCACGCGAGCGCAGCGAGCGTCTATAGCGTCTATAAGGACGGTCGTCGGTGAAGGGACTTGCTCCGCCCGAGGCGAGCGCAGCGAGCCTCGGGCCACCAAGGCCCTTCATCGCCAGCATACCGAGCGCAGCGAGGAATGGTGGCGGTGAAGGGACTTGAACCCCTGACACAGCGGATATGAGCCGCTTGCTCTGACCAACTGAGCTACACCGCCAAGGAAGGCGAGGAAGGAAGGCACTTCACAGCGGAGTCGCCGGCCGCCTTCGACGCGGCCGGTAGTATACCTCCGCGCCGTCAGGCGGCCGCGCCGCCACCGCCGCCCACGGAACGTCCTGCTAGCGCAGGACTTCCTGGCAACTGCGGAACTGGCCGAAGAATTCCTGCATCGAGGCCGAGAGGGCCTCGTTGTTCAGCCGGTAGATGACGTTCTGCCCCTGCCGCTGGTCGACCACCAGGTCGGCCTCTTTGAGCACGGAGAGGTGGCGCGAGATGGTCGGCTGCGACAGACTGAAGTTGCCGACGATCTCGCCGACCGTCCGCTGCTGCGTCTCCAGCAGCCGGAGAATCTCCTGGCGCGTCCCGTCGGAGAGTGCCTTGAAGACTTTGGTCAAGTGGCGCTCCTCACGTCCGTAGCTGAGGCTGCCGCGGTCGATGCTGGCCATCGGGCGTTCTCTCCTTCGGATGGATTGTCGGCGCTGTGCCGTTCCCCGTTTCGTAGACGTCATCGTATCGTCGGGGAGCTTGAAAACGGCTTGAACTGGCGCCCAGGCGCAGCATCCACGCCGCCCATTCGCTGGGCAGACGGGTGTAAACTTCTCTATAATTGAAAGTTAGCCGTGAGGATCGATAACGCCCGGTAACAAAGCCGCCGGGCGCGGCTGTCGTGCGAACGGCTCGCGGTCAGCCGCGCGCCTGACGAAAGCGCTGCGCCACTTCCGGCCACCGCACCACGTTCCACCAGGCGGCGACGTAGTCCGGGCGGCGGTTCTGGTAGCGCAGGTAGTAGGCGTGCTCCCAGACGTCGACCCCGAGGAGCGGGGTCTTGCCTTCCATCAGCGGGCTGTCCTGGTTGGGACGGGCGACGACCTCGAGGCGGCCGCCGGAGACCACCAGCCACCCCCAGCCGGAGCCGAACTGGTTGACCGCGGCGTTGGTGAGCTTCTCCTTGAAGGCCTGGAAGCTGTCGAACTCCCGCTCGATGGCCTCGCCCAGCTCGCCCTCGGGCGTGCCGCCCGCCTCGGGCCCCATCACCTGCCAGAAGAGGGAATGGTTGGCGTGGCCGCCGCCGTGGTTGCGCACCGCGGTGCGGATCGCCTCGGGGACCGCGTCGAACCCGCGGAGCAGGTCCTCGACGCTCTTGCGCTGCAGGTCGTCGTGCCCCTGCAGGGCCTCGTTGAGCTTGGTGACGTAGGTCGCGTGGTGCTTGCCGTGGTGGATCTGCATCGTCTGCGCGTCGATGTGGGGCTCGAGCGCTTCGACGGGGTACGGCAGGTTGGGAAGCTCGTGCGGCATGGTCGCCCTCCTCACTCACTCGCCAGCAAAACCCTCTAGCAAAACCCTCGCCTGCGGGCTAGCGCAGCTTCTCCTCGACGAACTCGACGTGCTTGCGCACCTTGGGGTCGTACTTCTTCAGGCGCAGCTTCTCGGTCGAGGCCTTCTTGTTCTTGGTCGTCGTGTAGTAGTAGCCGGTCCCCGCCGTCGAGACCAGCTTGATGTTGTCGCGCATGTGCGTCCTCCCGAGTGTTGATGGCGGGGCCGACGGGACTCGAACCCGCGACCTCCGGCGTGACAGGCCGGCGTTCTAACCAACTGAACTACGACCCCGCATTGGGTGAGGCGGCACGACCCACGCGCTGGTGGGAGGTGAGGGAATTGAACCCGCGACCCCCTGCGTGTAAGGCAGGTGCTCTGACCGCTGAGCTAACCTCCCCCTTGCCGCCAAAGACGGGCAAGCTTAAAGGAGGCAACCGGGTAAGTCAACGCTGGGCCGGCCGCGCGGGCGAGGGTCAGAGCCGCTGGTTTGAAGAGGGGCACCGTATTGTCCGGTGCCACCGGTGGAGCTGAGCGAGCGGTGGCGCTTCGTCCAGCTTTACTGCGTTGACCCGATCTCCCACCCCTTGCCCCTCTCCCACATGGGAGAGGGGGACGCATGCGTTCCTGGCGAGACTGAGGCCCGGGGCGAGGGCTTTCGGGCCTTGCTACAGATGCGTCGCCCAGGTGAGCCGCAGGCTACGCGCCGGCAGCCGATAGTACTGGGCGTCGCCGAGCTCGCTCTCGGCGACCGGCGGGCGCTCGTCGCTCAGGTTCTCGCTCCGGAGCTGCAGCTCCCAGGTCGAGAAGCGGTAGCCGAGGGCGGCCGACCAGGTGGAGTAGCCGGGAGCGAGAGCGGTGTTGCGCTGGTTCAGGAAGCGGTCCCCCACCCACTCGTAAGCGAGCGCGCCGCCCCAGCCGCGCCTTGGCGCGTAGACCAGCTCGGCGCCTCCGAGGTCGCGCGCCGAGAGCTCGAGCCGGTTGCCACGGAGCTGCGTCGGCACGCCGTCGAAGGCGCGCAGGAAGTCGCGGAACTTGGCGTCGTGACGGCTGTAGGTGAGACGCCCGAGGAGCGCCGGCCGGAAACGGTACTCGGTCTCGAGCTCCGCGCCCTGGAAGCGCTCGCCGCCGGCGTTGACGAGGACCGGCAGGCCGTCGACCGCCTGCGCCACCACCAGGTTCTCGAAGTCCATCTGGAAGACGCTCACCTCCCAGTCGAGGCGCCCGGCGAGCTGCCGGCCCTTGAACCCCAGCTCGTAGCTCTGCGCGGTCTCGGGCTCGAGGATCTCGGCCTCGGCCTCGGGACCGAAGTCCATGGCGGCGGGCTTGTAGGTGCTGCGCGCGTCGGCGAAGGCCCAGACGGCCCCGCCCGCGCGCTCCCAGGCGAGCCAGCTCACCCCGAGCGCGCCGCTGCCGCGGGTGACCGTCCGCTCGTCGCGCCCCTCGTCCTCCTCCTCGCCGGGCTCCTCCCCGGCGAGCGGCTCCTCGCCCGCCTCGCGGTCCTCGGCGGTGTGGTTCAAGCGCGCCCCGAGCTGGAACCTCCAGCGCGGCGCCGGCGTCCATTCGGCCTGCAGGTAGAGACCGGAGAAGTTCCGCTCGTCCTTGACGTCGAAGCGCGTCCGGCGCGGCGCGCCGCCGACCGCCGGCGCGAGGTGGCCGTCGAGCGGCGCGAAGTAGTCGAAGTCCTCGGCCCGGGCCTCGGCGTGGCCGTAGAGGTGATCGAAGCCGGCGATGAGCTGCAGGTCGGCCCGCGGGTGCAGCGCCAGATGGCTGTCGAGATAGAGGTCGTCGAGCGAGAGGTCCTGCTCGAAGCCGCGCGCGTTGGGGGCGTTCGCCGACAGCGCGGTCAGGAAGCCGCGCAGAGTGTCGCGCTCGGAATGCGTCGCGGCGAAGGTCGTCGACCAGGAGCCGCCGCCGAGCTGGCGGTCGTAGCCCGCGGTCAGATGGAGGCGGTCCTCGTCGAGGTGGGCGTCGCGCGGGTTGTGGTTGGCGTCGAGCGGCACGAGCGGCGTCAAGCGCGTCCCATGCCGCGGGTGAGGGCTCGCCGGATCCTGGCGCACGAGGGTGGCGTCGAGGTCGAGCCGCAGTCCGCCCGCGCCGGCGCGGTAGAGGAGATGCCCGCGATCGAAGCCGGTGCGGTCGTCGCGGAAGCCCTGCCGCTCGCCGGTGACGCTCAGCGACTGCTTGAGCCGGCCGAGCGGCGGCAGCGGGGTGGAGAAGGCGGCGCTGCCGCTCTCGTGGCTCGCCGCGGACAGGCGCGCGCTGCGGCCGGGAGCGCCCGCCCGGCGGTGCAGGACGTGGATCACGCCGGCGAACGAGGTGGCGCCGTAGAGGACCGGCGCCGGCCCGCGCAGCACCTCGATGCGGTCGAGGTCAGTCAGGTCGAGCTCGGGCAGTGCGGGGTTGAAGGCGCCGCCCCAGGGCACGCCGTCCACGACCAGCAGGAAGGCGTCGAACTCGCGCAGGCCCCAGATCTCCGGCACCGAGCCGGCGGGGCCGACGTCGCCGCCCGGCGCGACCGTCACGCCGGCGACCAGCGCCAGCGCCAACGGCAGGTCGGTGGCGCCGCGCGCCGCCAGCTCCTCGGCGCTGACGACGGTGATCGAGACCGGGACCGGCTCGACGTCCTCCGGCACGCGCGTGCCGGTCACTTGGATCGTCTCGGCGACGGCCGGGATCTCGCCGGCCGCCGGCGCGGCGGGCTCCTCGCCGGCGGCTTGCGCCTGGGATGGTTGCGCGGACGGGGGCGGAGGCGAGGTGGTCTGAGCGGCCGCAAGCGGAGAGATGGCGAGGGGAAGGGCGACCAGGCCGGCCATGAGGCAGCCGGCCCGGGCGCGGGCGGCGAGCACGGCGAGAGAGTGGCGCGAAGCGCGCGCAGCGCGAGACGCGAGCGAGGCGCGGGCAACGAGAGCGGTGAGACCGGCGAACGTGCCGTGAGCGGAAGAGAGAGCGTCGTGTGAGTCCATGCCAGGGCTCCTCCATCGAGTGAGTGGCCGAATGTGGTCGCCGGCTCCACGCGGAGGCCGGCGGCGTGCGGGTTCACCTGCCGTGTGCGCACGGGCGCGTGCGCGCCGGGCTCAACGGTTCAGGCGATGGAGGAGGAGCAGGAGAGATTGGACGAGGGTGGCGGCCGCTGGCGGGGCGCCGGCGACGCCGGCGCGGAGGGTGGAGCGGAGGACGCCGCCTTCGCTGCGCGCCGCGGCCGGCCGCTCGAGCTCCGGCTCCTCCGCGGCCGCCGCGAACGACGTGCTGGCCTGGTAGCCGGGTGCGCAGGTCTGCGGAGTGCTCCGCCCTTCCACCTCACGCCAGCCGCTGCCGTCGCGGGCGCCCTCGGCCCAGAGGACCACGCCCGCCCCGCCCGGCCGCGCCGCCTCGCCCGGCGCCGGCACGCGACGGCGGAAGACCGGAGCCGGCGCGGCGCCGGGCACGATCCGGAACCGCCCGGCGACGGCCTGCTCGCGCTCCTCGCACTCGTCGCCGAAGCGGAGCAAGAGCCGCACGTCGGCCGAAGGGAGAGGCGGAACCTGGAAGGCCACCCGCGAGCGGCCGAGGTCGAGGTGCGGCGTCAGGCGGACGGCGAAGGTCCTGCCGCCGTCGAGAGAGAGGAATGCCTCCCTCCCGCGCCACCGCGAAGCGGGAGAGCCCCGGTCCGCCCCGCCACGCGAGCCACGCGGTCTCGCCGGCGACCAGCGCCTCGCCGTGGCGCGGGGTTACCACCTCGGCGAGGTCGGCGGCCGCCCAGAGCGGAGCGGCGCCCGCCGCCGGCGGCAGGAGGCCCATCGTCACCAGCAGGAGAATCCAGGATCGCGACACCGCCCTTGATCGTGGCAGAAAACCGCCGGCCGGCGCCAGCCCGGCGGCCTAGTGCGCGACGTAGCCGAGGCTCTTGAGCTCCTGCTCGAGCTCCTCCGGCAGATCCTGGGGGCGGGCGCGGCTGCGCACGCCGGCGAAGCGCTGGCGGATCAAGCGCGCGAGGCGCGTCACGCGCGCCGGCTCGCCGAGGGCGAGGTTCGCCGTCTCCTCCGGATCGCGGGAGAGGTCGTACAGCTCGGTGCGCCCGATCGGGTAGTGGTTGGGCGGCGCCCCCGGGATACAGACCGGCGACACCCCGCGCGGGTTGTAGACCAGCTTCCATTCCCCGTCGAGGACGGTGTAGAGCGGCGCGGCGCCGTGCTGCGAGAAGGCGGGCCGCTCCTCGCGCTCGCCGCCCGGCGCCTCGAGGCGCGGCAGCAGCGAGCGACCTTGCGCCTCGCCGAGCGGCGGCAGACCGAGGAGCGCGAGGAGCGTCGGGGCGACGTCCACCAGCTCGACGGTGTCGGGAAGCGCCGTCCCCGCCGGCAGGAGCCCGGGCGCAGCGATCCCCAGCGGCACGTGCAGGGTCGTCTGGTAGACGGAACAGGCGTGGTAGAGGTAGCCGTGGTGGTCGTACAGCTCCTCGCCGTGGTCGGAGAGGAAGACGACGACCGTGCGCTCGAGGCGGCCGGCGGCGCGCAGGCCGTCGAGGAGGTCGCCGGCCAGCCGGTCGCTCCCCATGACCGCCGCGTCGTAGAGGGCGTCGAGGTGCTCCACGTCGCGCGGCGCGAGCGGCACCCGCTCGCGCATGATCCGGTCGAGCTGCCACTTCCGTGGGCCGACCGGGCCGTTGTATCCCGGATCGAGCCGCTCGCCGCCGTCGCCGCCGTTGTAGTACGGCCCGTGGGCGCCGAAGAGGTGGACCCAGAGGAAGAACGGGCGCTCGCCTCTACGCTCGCCCGCCCAGGCGAGGGCGCGGCGCACGGTCCTGCCGTCCTGCCCGCCGCTGCAGGCGAAGGCGTCCCAGCCGCGGTGGTTGGCCTTGCACATGTTGGACAGGAAGGCGCCGGTCTCGTAGCCGCCGGCGTGGAGGAGCTTGGGCAGCGTCGGCAGGGCGTCGGGGAAGCTGTAGCCGTTCTCGAGCACGCCGTGGGCGACGGGGTAGAGGCCGGTGAGGACCGAAGCGAGGCTCGGCCAGGTGCTGGCCCGCGGCGCCATCGCGGACTCGAAGCGCATGCCGGAGGCGAGCAACGCGTCGAGGTTCGGGCTCGTTGGGCGCGCGCCGTAGCCGTAGGCCCCCAGGCGATCGGCGCGGATCGTGTCAACCGAGAGGAGGAGAACGTTCCATCCCCGCGCGGCGCCGGTCAGCGGGCGCGCGTCGTCATCCTTGCCGCGGCACGCGACCAGGAATACAAGGAACAGGAGGCAGAGGCAGAGGACAGGCTTGCGCATGGGGAGCGCGGATTGTAGCCCGGCCGTGGTGGGAGCTTCGCTTCGCCGCATGGGCCACTTTCCGTCCCGCGCGGCGCTTCTTGCCTTGTTCAGGTTCAGGTATAATGCAGACGTTCCTTCCTGACGGGCGTCCTGCCCGCGAAAACTCGGTTCAGCTCTCTTCGCCTCCGCTCCACGAAAGGAGCGGAGATGGATATCTGGGCTTCCCAGCGGGGATGGGCATTGTTGGTGGAGCGGCATGGCGCCGGGCTGCGGCGGCGGGTGCGGCGGACGCTGGCGGCGGCGGGGGCGCGGGTGCGGGCGGAGCAGGTGGAGGAGGTGGTGCAGGAGGTGTACTGCCGGCTGCTGGCGGCGGAGGGGCGGCGGCTGCGGGGGTGCCGGGCGGGGAACGAGCAGGAGCTGGCGGCCTATCTCGGGCGGGTCGCCGAGAGGGTGGCGCTCGATCATCTGCGGACGGTCGCGGCGGCCAAGCGCGGGGGCGGGCGGCTGATCGAGCTGTGCCCCGAGGAGATGGCGGAGCGGGCGGCCGATCCGGCGGCGTCGCCGGAGGAACGGCTGCTGGCGGCGGAGCGGCGGCGCGAGTTCCTCGAGCGGTGCCGGGCGCTGGCACGGCCGGGGCGGGAGCGGCGGGACGCACGCATCGCCGTCCTCGCTCTCTTCGACGGCTGGACCTGTTGCGAGATCGCGGCGGCGGCGGGCGGGCGGCTGACCGCCGGGTCGGTCGCTTCGGTCGTGCATCGCATGCGGCAGCGGCTGGCAGTCGAAGGGATCTCGGCTTAGCGGCCGCGGGCGGAAGGCGGCGCGCCAAGGCAGGACGGCCGCGGCGCGCGGGGTAGGATCGCGCGGTGCTGCCGGTCTACACCGACCCGCGCTGCCTCGAGCACCGCGCGCCGCGCGGCTTCCCGGAGCGCCCCGCGCGGGTAGCCTCGGTCGTCGCGCACTTCAAAGGGCAGGGCTGGCCGATGGTCGAGGCCGGCGGCGCGGCGGAGCCCGCGGCGGAGGCGTGGGAGGCGGTGTGCCGCCTCCACGATCCGGCCTACGTCGAGCGGTTCGGGCGCGCGGTCGAGCGCGGCGACGGCCTCCTCGACTCGGCCGACAACCCGCTCTCGGAAGGGACCTGGCGCGCCGCCTGGGGAGCGATCGAGGCGACCCTCGCGGCCGCGGCCTGGGTCGCCGGCGGCGCCGGCCGCCGCGCTTTCGCCGCCGTCCGGCCTCCCGGCCATCACGCCGAGCGCGACGTCGCGATGGGCTTCTGCTTCTTCAACAACGCCGCCGTCGCGGCCGAGGAGCTGCGGCAGCGGCATGGCGCGGCGCGGATCGCGATCGTCGACTTCGACGTCCACCACGGCAACGGCACGCAGCATCTCTTCGCGGCCCGCGCCGACGTCTTCTACGCCAGCACGCACCAGTACCCGTTCTACCCTGGGACCGGCGCCGCCGCGGAGGTCGGGGTCGGAGCCGGCGAGGGGTACACGCTCAACGTCCCGCTGCCGGCCGGCGCCGGCGACCGCGAGCTCGAGGCGGCGCTGCGCGGGCGGGTGATCCCCGCCCTGCGGCGGTTCGCGCCCGAGATCCTCCTCGTCTCGGCCGGCTTCGACGCCTGGCGCGACGACCCGCTGGGCGGCCTCGCGGTCTCCGCCGCGGGCTTCGCGCAGTGGGGGAGCTGGCTGGCCGAGCTGGCGGAAGAGGTGGCGCAGGGGCGGGTGCTGGCCGTCCTCGAAGGCGGCTACGACCTCGAGAACCTGCCGCTCCTGGTCGAGGGGCACCTGCGGGGCTTGGTGGGCTTGCCCGCGAGTTGAAAGGCGCCCCCGTTCCGAGTCACGCCCAACCCCCAGGCGCTCCGAGGCTTCGCGGCGCCAAACTGAAATTGACTTTCTTCTATTGCCGTCGCTAAGATCGCCGGCACTGCTTCGAGTAAAGCTTCAACAGACTGGATGCTGCGCGCTCGGCCGTTTCCGGCGCCGAGCCATGAGAGGCGGAGGAAAGCGATGCAGCGCAAGACCCTCGGGATCACCCTTGCGACCTGCCTGCTGGCTGCACTGCCGGCGATGGCCGCAGCCCCCTTCGGCTCCTTCGGCGGCAAGGTGGGAGGCGGCAACGCGGGCGCCGGCATCCTGCCGCTGTTCGGCTGGGCGCTCGACGACGACGGCGTCGCGGCGGTGGACGTCTATGTCGACGGCGTCATCGCCGGCCGCGCTGCCTACGGTCGCAGCCGGCCCGGCGTCGCGGTGCTGCACCCCGGCTTCCCCGACTCGGCCGCGGCCGGCTTCTCCTTCGGCCTCAACACGACGCACTATCTGAACGGGTTGCACAAGGTCAGCATCCGCATCACCAGTGACGCCGGCGAGCAGGTGTTCCTGCCAGCGCGGACGTTCCAGTTCCACAATCTCAGCCACTCGCTCGCCCCCTTCGGCGCCATCGAGTTCCCGAACGAGAACGCCGAGCTGCGCGGCCGCTGCGATCTCGCCGACCCGACGCGGCGTTTCGCCGTGGTCTCGGGCTATGCGCTCGACGCCGGCGTCCAGGCGGACGACCACGGGGTCGGCTACGTCGAGCTGCTGATCGACGGCGGCGAGTTCGCCAACAGCAAGACCGACTGCTTCTTCTCCGCCGCGACCGGCGGGCTGTCGAACTGCTACGGGCTGCGGCGGGTCGACATTCAGCCGTTCTTCCCCAACCTCAAGGACAGTCCGCAGAGCGGCTTCCGCTTCGTGCTCGACATCGGGCTGCTGATGGCCTTCGGCTACACGCCGGGGCATCACGTGCTGACGGTGCGTGCCAGCGACTTCCAGGGGCAGGTGGCGAACATCGACAGCATCCCGGTGACCTTCATCTGCGACGAGGACCTGGGCAACGAGGACGCGATCGGCTTCATCGGCGGGCCGCTCGACGGCCAGCAGTACAGCGGCGTGATGCTGGCGCACGGCTGGGCGCTCGACATCCAGGGGGTGCAGGCGCTGTTCTTCTACGTCGACGGGCAGTTCGTCGGCACGACGACTCTCGGTCTGTCACGGCCGCAGGTGTCGGCGACCTATCCGGGCTTCCCGGACAGCCTGAAGCCGGGGTGGCAGTTCGCGTTCGACACGACGACGGTCGCGAACGGCAACCACTTCCTGCAGGTCATCGTGACCGACAAGGCCGGTGGCTCGACGCTGCTCGGCGAGCGGCGGTTCGTGGTGGTGAACCCGGGCAACTGACAGCGCCCGCTCAGGCGGGCGACCTTGTGGGTCGCACCGCGCATTACCGCGCGGCGCCACCCCGGGAACTGACTAGGTCGGCGGAGGGGGATCGCCCCGCGCGGCCCCCGCACGGCACCGACAGTGGCCGCGTGGGGTGCCGGTCCGGAGGGATCTCCACAGGCGCGCCGCTTCGCGGTGCTGCTCCAACACGGTGGTGGCCTGCGGTTCGCACGCGCTGCGCGCGTGCATCACAACGGTGTTGCTGGCCGAGAGGGGCGCGCGCCGGTTCCGCTCCCTCCGGACCGGCACCCCACGCGGCCGCATGACACGGAAGGCGTCGGCGACGTCGAACGACGTCAGCGACGACTCGAACCACCGGCGAAAAAAGAGTCTCAGGTTGACGGGCTGCGCGTCTGTAGGTGCGAAGCTTTCCTGCACGCGACGGGCCGTAATCTGAGAGAACGCTTGGCGCGAGTGTAGCGCCCGGGCTACGTCCCGGGCGTTTTCGGAGGACAGCCCGAACTCCTTCACACGCTGCGTAGCGCCCGGCCCCCGTGCCGGGCGGTTTTCGGAGGATGGTCCGGCTTCACAGGATCTGCGCGAGAGCGGCACGGCCGGGCCCCTGTGGCAGCCCCGCGGTACGATGCCCGGCCATGCCCGCCGAAGGTATCGAGCGGCTGGTGCTCTTCGGCACGCCGGAGTTCGCCGTGCCGACGCTCGACGCGCTGGTCGCTGGCGGATCGCCGCCGCTCGCGGTGGTTACTCAGCCGGCGCGACCGGCCGGGCGCGGCCGGCGGGTGGAGGAGCCGCCGCTGGCGCGTCGCGCGCGTGAGCTCGGCCTGCCGCTCCTTCAGCCTGAGCGCGTGCGCGCGGAAGACTTCCTCGCGGCGCTCGCGGCGCTGCGGCCTGAGATCGCGGTGGTCGTGGCCTTTGGCCAGATCTTCCCGCGGGCGCTGCTCGAGCTGCCGGCGCCTCACGGCTGCATCAACCTGCACGCGTCGCTGCTGCCGCGCTGGCGCGGGGCGGCGCCGATCCAGGCGGCGATCGCCGCCGGCGACCGCACCACCGGCGTCAGCACGATGCGCATGGAGCAGGGGCTCGACAGCGGGCCGGTGCTGCTGCAGGAGGCCGTCGGGATCGGCGCCGAGGAGACTGCCGGCGAGCTCTCGGCGCGGCTCGCGGCGCGCGGCGCGGATCTCGTGCTGCGCACGCTCGTCGGGCTCGCGGAGGGGACCCTCACCGCCATCCCCCAACGCGACGACGAGGCGACCTACGCGCCGCGGCTGACGCGGGAGAGCGGCCGCGCCGACTGGTCGTTGCCGGCGCCGACGCTGTACGATCGCCTGCGCGCTTTCACCCCCTGGCCGGGCGTCTGGGCGACGCTGCGCGAGCAGCCGGTCAAGCTCGTCGCGGCGCGCCGGCTCGCGGCGACGTCGGCGTCGCGAGTCGACCCTGCGGCCACCGCGCCGGTTGATGCGAGGGCGGCTGCGGCGGTGGATCCGACCGCGCCCGCGCCCTTCTCTCCGGGCACCTATCTGGGTCTCTTCAACGGCCGCCTCGCCGTCGCCTGCGGCGGCGGCAGCGTGCTCGGGATCGAGGCGCTGCAACGTCCCGGGCGGCGCGCCCTCCCAGCCGCCGCCTTCGCCAACGGCGAGCGGCTGCGGCCGGGGGAGCGCTTCGGGTGAGCAACCGGCCGCGCAGCCGGCGCATGACGCCGCGGCGGACGCCGCAGGACGACGTACGGGTGGCGGCGGCGTGGGTCGTCGAGCGGACGCTCCAGTCGCTGGCGCCGGCCGACTCGTTCCTGGCGAGCGCGCTCGCGCGCTTCGACGAGCGCGATCAGGGGCTGCTGCGCGAGCTGGTGCTCGGGAGCCTGCGCTGGCTGCGGCGGCTCGACCACGTGATCGCGCTCGCCAGCAGCCGCGCCTTCGCCGCCATCGAGCCGGCGCTCCGTGCGCCGCTGCGCGTCGCCGCCTACCAGCTCCTCTTCCTCGACCGCGTGCCGGCGCACGCCGCGGTCAACGAGGCGGTCGAGCAGGCGCACCAGATCACCCACCGCGGCGGCGCGAGCTTCGTCAACGGCGTGCTGCGCCGCATCGCGCGCGCGCCGGACCTCGCCGCCTGGCCGGTGCGCGAGAGCGATCCGGTGCGGCGGCTGGCGATCGAGTCGAGCCACCCCGACTTCCTCGTCGCGCGCTGGCTCGAGCGCTTCGGCCGCGCGCGGACGCTCGAGCTGCTCGCCGCCAACAACCGTCCGAAGCCGCTGCAGCTCCTCGCCTTCCGCGACCGCGGCGGGCGCGAGCTGCTGGCCGAGGCGCTGATCGACGAGGGGCTCGAGGTCGAGGCGGCGGGGCTCGCCCCGCTCGGCCTCACCGTGCTGCGCGGCAACCCGCTTCTCACCGAGGCGTTCCGGCGCGGCGACCTCTACCTCCAGGACGAGGCGAGCCAGGCGGCGGCCGTGCTGCCGCCGCCGCGGCCCGGCGAGACGGTGCTCGACGCCGCCGCCGCGCCCGGCGGCAAGGCGTTCGCTCTGCTCGCCTGGGAGCCGCGGCTCGCGCTCGTCGCCGCCGACGTCGCGGTTGGGCGCGCGGCGGTGCTGCGCGAGAACCTGCGGCGGCTGCGGCGCCGGCTGCCGCTCCTGGTCGCCGACGCCGCGCGCCCCGCCGTCGCCCGCGCCTTCGATCGCGTGGTGCTCGACCTTCCCTGCACCGGCACCGGCACGCTGCGGCGCCATCCCGAGATCAAGTGGCGCATCAGCGCCGCCGAGATCGGCCGCCTGACCGAGCAGGCGCTGGGCCTTCTCGGCGGCGCGGCGCCGTGCGTGCGCCGCGGCGGTCTGCTCGTCGCCATCACCTGCTCGATCGAGCGGGAGGAGAACGAAGACGTCGTGGCGCGCTTCCTCGGCGCCCATCCGGACTTCGCGCCGCACCGGCTCGACGGCGCGCTGCCGGCGCCGCTCGACCGCGGGCTCGCCGGGCCCGGAGTGTGGCGCGTCCTGCCGGGCGGCGATCACGACGGGTTCACCGTCAACGTGCTCGAAAGAAAATGAGGAAAGATGATCTTTTCGAGTTGACAGCCCTGGGGGTGTCGCTTATCGTCTCCTCCGGTACCTTCGGACATAGCCTGTACCCCCTGACTTCATAAGGAGGAGAGAGATGGCTGGGAAAGCAGACATCGTGGCGAGGATTGCCGATTCGGTCGAAGGGATCTCGCGCCGGCAGGCAGCGGAGGCGTATGAGGCGGTGGTGTCGGCGGTCACCGAAGCGCTGCGCAGCGGCGACGGCGCGAAGGTCCCCGGCCTCGGGAGCTTCTCGGTCTCCGAGCGCGGGGCGCGCAAGGGGCGCAACCCCGCCACGGGCGAGACGATCACGATCAAGGCGAGCAAGAGCGTCCGCTTCAAGGCGGGCAAGGATCTCAAGGACGCAGTCAACTCGAAGCGCGGCGGCAAGCGACGCTAGGGGCGCGAGGCGCGAGAGCCTTCGCGCCGTCTCGATCGAACCGCGGCCCACTGCGACACAGCCCGCCGGCGCGAGGGGGGCGCCGCGGGGCGCTGCTCTCCAGCCACCTCAGCGGATTTGGCGGTAGAGCCGGGCGAGCCGGTGCGGCGAGACCCCGGCGAAGAACAGTCCCCAGATCAGCCAGTTGGTCGCCACCGTGGCCACCACGCCGCGCTCGAGGAAGCGGCGGGCCGCGGTGGTGACCGGCCGCTCGACCAGCGCCACCGGCCCCAGCCGCTTCAGCCGCCGGGCGAAGTCCAGGTCCTCCAGGATCGGCCAGTCGCGGTAGCCGCCGAGGCGGCGGAAGGCCTCGGCGGTGGCGAACTGCGCCTGATCGCCGAGCGGCACCCGCGTCCAGCGCGTGCGCAGGTTGATCAGGCGCGCGCCCAACCGCTGCAGCGGCCGGTCGACGTCGAAGCGCACCAGGAAGGCGCCGCCCACGGCGCCGCGTTCGACCGCCGCCCGCGCCAGCTCGACGCCGCCGGGAGGCAGCACCGTGTCGGCGTGGAGGAAGAGCAGCAGGTCGGCGTCGGCCGCCGCGGCGCCGCGGTTCAACTGACCGCCGCGGCCCGCCGGCCCGGCGACCGTGCGCGCGCCGAGGCGACGCGCCACCTCGACGGTGCCGTCGCGGCTGCCGCCGTCGGAGACGATCACCTCGTCGGCGGCGGCGAGCGCCGCGGGCAGGTTCTTGCCGAGCGCCTCTTCCTCGTCGAGCGCCGGGACCACGATGGCCACACGCATGGGGTTCCGGTAGCATACCGGCCCGCCGCGGCCTGCCGCACGCGCGCTCCCATCCCTCATGAGCTTCGACGGATCCTTCACGCATCTCGACGCCGAGGGGCACGCGCACATGGTCGACGTCTCGGGCAAGCCGGTCACCCGCCGCGAGGCCGTGGCCTCCTGCCGCGTGCTCCTCTCGCCGGCGACGGTCATCCGTCTCTCGACCTTGCCCAAGGGCGACGCCTTCGCCGTCGCGCGGCTCGCCGGCATCCAGGCGGCCAAGCGCACCGGCGAGCTGATCCCGCTCGCCCACCCGCTGCCCCTCGAGCAGGTCGAGATCGACCTCGCGCCGGTGGCCGACGGCGTCGAGGTGCGGAGCCGCGTCGTGGTGACCGCCAAGACCGGCGCCGAGATGGAGGCCCTGGTCGCCTGCGCGACGGCGGCGCTCGCGCTCTACGACATGGTCAAGGCGATCGAGCGCGGCGCCGTGGTGACCGACCTCCGCCTCGAAGCCAAGAGCGGCGGCCGCTCCGGCGACTACCGGCGGCGGGCATGAGTGCGCAGCGCACGAGGGCGCGCGAGGAGGCGGGGCGCGTGGGGCTGCGCGCATGACGCGACGGCCCGCCGTCCGCACCGGGCTCGATCGGTTGCTCGCGGCGCCGGCGCGGCTCGCCGGGAGGCGCTACGGCCTGCTTGCGCATGGCGCCTCCGTCACCGCCGACCTGCGCCCGATCCACCTCGCCCTCGCCGCCTCGCCGGCCGGTCCGCCGGCGGCGCTCTTCGGCCCCGAGCACGGCTTCTACGGCGTCGAGCAGGACATGGTGGCGGCGGCCGGCGGCACCGACGCCTGGACCGGCGCGCCGCTCCACTCGCTCTACGGCGACTCGGAGCGGAGCCTGCGTCCGTGCCCCACCGCCTTCGCCGGGCTCGACCTCCTCTTGATCGACCTCCAGGACGTCGGCGCGCGCTACTACACCTACGCCGCGACCGCCGTCTGGGCCGCCGAGGCGGCGCTCGCCGCCGGCTGCGAGGTCTGGGTGCTCGATCGTCCCAACCCGCTCGGCGGCGCGGTGGTCGAGGGCAACCTGCCGGAGCCCGGCTACGAGTCGTTCGTCGGCGCCTTCAGGATGCCGGTGCGCCACGGCCTGACCCTCGGCGAGCTGGTGCGGCTCGAGGCCGAGCGGCGCGACTGGGGACCGGGGCTCACGGTGTGGGCGATGGAAGGCTGGCGGCGCGACATGCTGTGGGAGGAGACCGGGCTGCCGTGGATCGCGCCCTCGCCCAACATGCCGACGCCGGCGACGGCGATGGTCTATCCGGGGCTCTGCCTCGTCGAGGCGACCGAGCTGTCGGAGGGGCGCGGCACGACGCGCCCGTTCCTTCTGGTCGGCGCGCCGGCCGTCGAGCCGCCGCGGCTCGCGGCGCGCCTCGCGGGAGCGGGCCTGCCGGGCATCGCCTTCGTCCCGACCTACTTCAAGCCGCAGTTCCAGAAGCACGCGGGCGCGACCTGCGGCGGCGTCGAGCTGGTGGTGACCGACGGCGGCGCGCTCGCCGCCTATCGGTTGGGCATCGAGCTCCTGCGCGCCGCCGCCGAGGCCGCGCCCGCGGCCTTCGCCTGGCGCGCCGCGCCCTACGAGTTCGTCTCCGACCGCCCGGCGATCGACCTCCTGACCGGGGGCGACGCCTGCCGCCTGGGGATCGAAGGCGACGGCGGCGGCGGGGCGTCTCTCGACGCGTGGATCGCCACCTGGCCCGCCGACGAGGCCGCCTTCCGCGAGGAGCGCCGCGCGATCCTGCTTTACCCGGAGGAGGTGTGATCCGTCGGGTCGAGCGCGCTCCCCTTGCACGTCATCCCGAGTGTAGCGCCCGGGCTACGTCCCGGGCGTTTTCGGAGGACGGCTCGGATTCCCTCACACAATCCGAGCGAGGTCGAGGGATGATTTCGCGCCACCCTGCCCCCAGATCCCTCGCTCTCGCTCGGGACGACGATCAGAAGGGTCCTCATAGTTCCGGGGCCCAAAGATCGACAGCCTCTGAGGACAGGGAGTGAAGGCGCCCCATCTGCTGCGCGTCGAGGACGGGCCGGAGCGCTACGCCGAGCTGATCGCCGCGGCGCGGGCCGAGAAGGTCCGGGTGGGATGGCTGGAGCTCGCGGCGGGTAGTGAGATGGTCGCGAGTGCCCCGGGGCCGGCCGTGCGGACGGCACGTGAGACGGAGCCTGCAAGCGAGGGGAGCCCGCCGGGTAGCCCGGAAGCGCCCGCCGCGCCAGACGGGCTGGCACGAAATCTCGCCGCCGCGCAGGCCGCGGCAGGATGGAGCCTTCGAGGAGGCTCGGCCGCGACCGCCGCGACCGCCGCGACCGCCGCGACAGGCGCGCCGGCGCGGAATCCCGCCGCGCCGGGGGCCGTGTTCGAGGGAAGCCTGCCCGCGAGCCTCGAGGCCGCGGCTGCCGCGGGTTGCCTCCGCGCCGTGGCGGCCGGCGGCGGCCGGACCGTCGCCGTCAAGCCGGTCGCCGGATCGCTCGTCCTCCGCGACCTTCTGCGCGAGCATTTCCTCGGCTGCCGCCTCGTGCTCGTTCGCGGCGCCGTCGACGCGCCGCTCCTCGCGCCCGCCGCCGGCGGCGGGTGGACCGTCGCCGACGCCGCCGGCACCGTCCATTCCTATACGATGGACGCGCTCGTCGCCGCGCTGCGCAAGCCGCGGCCGTGGGAGTGAGAACAGGCGCCTTCCGGTGCGCCGCCGGAAGCCGCGAATCATTTCGTCCCTGCCGCGGAATCTATAGACTCAGTCGCGAATACAGTCTGCTCAGCGAGCAGGTCACGGCAACTCACGGTTTTCTTGGGCGCACCGGCCGCCTGTTCTCCGAAATCTGCCGCGATATCTCGTGGAAAAGTCGTGACTCGGTCGGTCTGCTCACCCTGGCCGGCTGGTACCGGCCATTTCTGTCGTCGGAACGCCGCGAAACTGCCGGAGTCCGCCGCGACTTGCCCACATACAGGATGCAGGAGAACGGTGAAAGCCGCGGGTTGTCGAGAGATCACGGCGTTTCCACGCGTGTTCGCGGCGCGGACGCGTTCCCCGCCCGCGACGATGGCTCATCAGCAGCTCGCGCCGCGTGAGATGACGGCCGGGGAGCACGACTTCGCGGCAGATCCAGCCGGTGTCGCGGCGTGTGGGCGCCCCCGCGCCGGAGTCGCCCTTCCCGAGCGCCTGCGGCCGCCCGGTCACCCGGCCGGGTCTCGGTCGTCCTCCGCCGCATGCGCCGGCAAGGAAAGATCCACCAGGTCCGCCCCGGCCGCCCTCATTGGGAAGCGTTGTGCGCGAAGGAGTCTCCGGCGGGCGCGTAACTTTATCCGCGACCTCTGCCGTGCCGCCAGTACTCACGGAACGACCGCAGCCGAGGTAGAGACTCGAGATCCCTCGCGCGGCCGGCAGCTTCCTTGCTGGCGATGATGTCGTCGAGGTGGCAGACGTTGAAGCCTTCGATGTCGACGCGCCGCCGCCACGCGTCCGCAAAGCGCTCGATGCCGTCGGGCGCGAAGACAAGGTCGAGGTCGAACGGCCCGTTCTTGAGCTGCACGAAGTCCTTCCCGCGCTCTATCTGTGCCGCCTGCTCGTCATCGAGCGCGAAACCGAGTTCACGCAGAGCCGCGACGATCACCCGGCCGTTCTCTGGGCTCTTCTCCACGAAGAGAACGGCGTCTTGCGTGGTATACTCAAACGCGCCCATAGCCCAGCCAGTCCGGCAGGTTCTCCTCGCACCAGCGGCGGTAGTCGGCCATCGTGTCGAAGGCGCGAAACGGCGCGTCGTCGAGCACCGGCTTGTAGGTGCGGATAAAGGCGTAGCGGAACCGAGTGCGCAGCGGCCGCCACGCCGCAGCCTCGAACTCGGCCAGCCACTCCGCCGGGATGTCGTCCGATCGAGGTGCTGTGCCGGTCGGCCGAGTCGGCTCAGATTCCACGGTCGCCCAGTATAGGACTCCGGTGATCCAGTTGCCGCTGCGTCAGTGTGGGCGCCGGCGCCTCTCGAGCCGCAGTGCAAACGCGGCGGCGAGCGCGGCGAGGGCCACGAGCAAGGTGGCAGTCAGCCCGCTCGCGGTGTCGGGAAGCGAGTAGAGTCGGACGTCACCGAGGTCGACGGTCGCCTCCGTGAGGGTGGCGTCGCTCTCCACCGATTCATACTCGCCGGCGCTGATCCTGATCGTCACCGCCAGCCCATTGCGCTGGCAGGTGAACTCGAAGTCTCCGTCGTCGTTGCTGGCGCCGCTGCAGACATTGATCTGTCGACCGTTCTGTGACTCCGACACAACCTCGACGAGGGCTGACAGCCCCGCTTCCTCGTCCCCGTCGAGGACTCGACCCTTCACCACAGTCTCGTCCGCCTCTTGGGCCACGACTGCCGCGGCCGTGGTCACCAGCAGCACGAGACCGGCTGCGAGACAGATGCAGGTCTTCAACATGGATCTTCCCTCCGTATCCGACATTTGAAGTCAGCGCCGGCAACGACTCCTTGCCAATCGACTGGGGTCTCGGCAACCATGACGATTTTGAATCGAGGCTCGCTGTACTCAGCGAATGGCTCGGTACACCATCTAAGGTAGGCGACCGGTTTGCCGCGGGGCGGGCCGACCCCCGCGGATGGCCGACCGTCGATTCCGTCAAACACCACCGGTGTGCGAGGGTCGAACCGCACCGGCCCGTTCACCTTGAAGTAGCAGCGCAACCCTTTGGGAGCTTCCGGCCCGACTTCGATCTTGCCGGTCACGATCGCCCGCGTCGCCGGGCTCTCAGTGGCGAGGTGGCGCTCGATATGCGTTTCCTTGGGCCAGACTCGAACGGTCAGCCCCACGGGTTTGCGGTCCGTGCGCAAGGAACCCGCTTCACGCTCGCCGCCGAGAGTGTAGACGCCGCGGGGCGGGAACACTCCTGCGATGGGGATCGCCCGCTCATCGTCCTTGGGCACCGAGCCGGTCCAGCCCGGAGCGTTCACGCGGGCGTCCGTTTGCGGCGTCCAGGCGAGCGGTGAGAGATCGACCTTCACCTTGTACTCGCCGTGATTCGTGATCGTCACGGCGCCCTCGAACTCCTCTCCTTCGATGCCTCGCTTCGGTATGTCGAGGCTCACGTCGACGTCGGGGTGCGCCCACCAGGGGCCGAGCAGTGCCGTGACCGCCGTCCAGGCGCCGAACAGGGCCGTGGCGGCGGTGATGGTCTTCAGACCGAGGCGGAGCGTCCTCCACCACAGCGGCGAGCGCTGGATCGTGAACTGACGGACATAACCCTCCGCCAGCGGCCCACCCAGGCCCAGGCGCCGCTCGAACACGTCCCTGCTATCCACGAACTTGGAGCGGTTGCTCCAGTAGGAGAGCAACCTGCTGCTGGAACTCGCGTTGCGCTCCACCCAGTGTTGGAGGACCAGCCCCTTGATGTCTTTGTCCTGGAGCGGATTGTGGGAGGGAGGTGCCGTCGCCGCGTACTCGACGCAGTACCATACGTCCTGCGCTTCCTCGAACCGGCGACGGATTCGAGCCGCCCGCGCTACCACAACCATCGGTCGCGGTCTCTCCAATGGAAAGTTTTAGTATAGCAGATACGCAGACGACCTGCGCCGCGGCGCACAAGACGAGATCTGGGACCAGCAGTTCGCGGCTGACGTCGGCCGGCAAGCTCGACGCTCTCGACCTCGATCACCTCGGCGGAGCCTGGTCCGACGAGGCGGCGACGGCCTTCGAGGCGGCCCTGCTCGAGCAGCGCCGGCTTTGAACCAGCGAAACCCTCCGCCTCAGACCTCCTCCCACTCGCGCCGACTGATCCCGGCTTGACGGAGGATGCGGCCGAGAAGCGAGAGCGGGATGTCGCCGGGGTGCGGATTCGGGATCCGCACCGTCACGGTACCGCGGATCATGAACTGGTGCCTGCCTCCCGAGACGGGTCCTTGGAAGCCAAGACGATGGAGCGCACGGACGAGGTCCCGGCGGGAAACCGGGCCAAAGGCCGGCATCAGACCGCTTGCTGGATCGCGAGCTCGAGACCGCGGACCTTGGGGAGAGGGAGCTGCCGGGACACGCGGAGGAGAATCCACTCCTCCAGGACCTCGCGGAGCTCCTCGCGGCAGGTTTCGAGCCGATCGGCGTTGGCGTACACGCCGTCGAAGCCAGGGATCTCGCCGTAGTACGAGCCGTCGTCGGGGAGGATCTCGTACCGAGCCTCGCTGAGTGCGGCTTGGACGTATTCCGTGAGCATCTCGGACGCCTGCTCGAATCGCGATCTAGGTTAGCACGCGGTCGGCTCACTGTCCGCGGTTACGACGCCGGCGCCGCAGCACGAACGCAGCCGCCATCGACGCGACCCCCAGGCCTCCGATCACCGCCAGGGAGCTTGCGGTCGATGGCAGCGCGTCCGTATCGGTGTCCAGATCCGCCATCAGCTCACGCGGTTGCGCCTGCGCTTCTTGCACCGCCGTCGTGAGGGCGGCGAGGAACATCTGCTCCTCCTCCGGCCGGAGGCTCAGCGCGCGCACGGCGGCGGCCTGTTCTTCGAGGGTCGACGTCCCGCCGAGCACCGTCGTCGCCAACCGCTGCGCCTCCGCCGCGAAGTACGCCCGGGTGTCCCTGACCCTGGAAAGGGGGATGCCGTCGAATGGAGCTTCGCCCTTGACGTTGGTTTCACCGGGCGTCATGGTGAGCGGCACGATCCTGGGGTTCGGAACATAGGCCATGCGACTGACATGGAGCCGGACGGGGTCGGCCTGCAGCTCGCACGGGAAACTGAAGTTGCCGTTCTTATCGCTGCGGGACCGACTCTCGCACACCGAGATCGGGTTCGGATCGCCCCGGCGGTGTAGCCAGATCGAGAGCTTGGCTCCGGGAAGGCCTGCTCCGCCGGCATCCCGGTCCACGACGCGGCCTTTGACCTCGGTCTCTTCAGCCGCCGAAGCGACTGCGTTCAGCAGTAGGGCCGCGAACAGCAGACCCCGCCAGATTGTCGTGCTCATCTCTCCTCCGTGCTCAGGCTGCATTCGACCTCGGGGTCCAGTTCCCGCCAGTCGATGGGTTGATCCGACTCGAGCTCGACCGAGAGCTTCCGTTCCGTGAACTCCGGCAGTGGAGGCGTCGTCCAGGTGATATAGGAGGCGGTCCACCTGCCGGCCGCATCGTGCTCGACCTCGGGAGGCGGCCAGGCCGTGACGCCGCGAAAACGAACCGCGCCGAAGCGAACGGTTGCCGCAGTCGTCGCCGCGGAACCCGATCTCGGGTGTAGGTGGACCTCGCAGCCAAGCCCGTTTGGAGCGGCCGGGCCGAGGCGCAGCCGGCCCGTGACGACGGCGGATTGCCCACCACCGCTGAGTGCGAGGTCATAGATCTTGGGCAGCGCCGACCAGACCTCGATCTCCCGCTCCACCTTGAAGGGCCTGCGCCGATCGAAGAGGCCCGCCTCGACTTCCACTTCCCCGGCGAGATCGTAGGTTCCGTCAGTCGGTAGACGGCCCTCGAACGGTAGTTCCCGCTCCCCGTGTGCGCCGACCGACTCGCGCTGCGCGTCGAAGATCAGCGTGATCGGCTTGGGAGATATCGATTGGGGGGTGGCATTGAGCGTGACCAGGTTGATCTTCGCCCTCAGTCCGCGCTCGTTGCGCAGCGAGACGTTGCCGGTGAATCGATCCTCGGCCACCACGTTCCGCGGACAGTCCAGCCGCGAGATCATCATCGGGCGGGCGCAGGTGGCCACATACAGCGGCATGAGCGTGGTGCTGGCGCCGACGATCGCGAGCAGGTTGCGGCCCCAGTGAGTGCCCCGTCGCAGGCGTTCCAGGGCTCTGCGGTGCGCCGGCTGCCGTGTCTGGAGCTGGCGCACGAACCCTTGATAGGTGGGATCGGAAAGCCCGAGCCGACGCTCGAGCTCGCCGCGCTCCTGCTCATACGCAGAACGGTCCCTCCAGTACGAGACGAGGTGGGCGCCCGGCTTCCCGTGCTGCTCGACCCAGTGATGGCAGAGCAGTCCCTCGAGTGGCTGTCCGTCGAGCGCCGCCAACGCCGCGGCGGCGGGCGGCGCCGACAGTACGTACTCCGCGCTGAATCGCGCCGCCGCCGCGTGCTCTCCGCGTTCCCACAGGAAGGCCACGTCGGTCCCCGACCTATTGACTTAGGCGCATCTGGCAGACTGTCGCAGTAATCACTTACATGGTACCACAACGCCGCCGGCGCCACCTACCCTCCCGCCTGGGTCGCGGGCTAAGATGCGCTGCCCGCCGCGCTGTTGTGCGGGCGGGCGGCCGCGCGGCAGGGGAATGGCCGCGGGCCGACTACGTGCCACAGAGCGCGCGCGGGGACGACACTCCCGATGACCGAACCCGATACCTCATCAGCGCCTGCTCCGGCAGGCGGCCGCTCGGGTAGCGGAGCCCATGACCGGGCTCCACAACCGATCCGCTTCTTCCTCCCCGGCCCGAGCTACGTGCTGGAGGATGTCCGCCAGGCGATGACCGGGCCGATGGTGGGCCACCGCTCGGCCGGCTTCCGCGCCTTCACCCTCTCGCTCGCCGAGCGCCTGCCGCGCGTGCTGCGCACGGCCGGCGACGCCATGATCGCCACCGGCAGCTCGACCCTCCTCATGGAGTCGGCCGTCGTCTCCTGCGTCGGCACGGACGTCCTGAGCTTGACCAACGGCGCCTTCTCCGAGCGCTGGCACACGATCTGCCGCGCGGTCGGCAAGAGCGCGGACCGGCTCTCCTTCCCCTGGGGGCAGGCGGTCGATCCCGACCTCGTGCGCCGCGCCCTCGGGCGCAAGCGGTACGAGGCGGTCACCCTGGTGCACAACGAGACCTCGACCGGGGTGATGAGCCCGCTCGCCGAGATCGCCCGCGCGGTGCGCGAGGCGAGCGACGCGCTACTCCTCGTCGACGCCGTCTCCTCGCTCGGCGGCGCGCCCGTCGAGGCCGACGCCTGGGGGATCGACATCGTGCTCGGCGGTACGCAGAAGGCGCTGGCGCTGCCGCCGGGGCTCGTCGTCTTCACCCTCTCCGAGCGCGCGGCGGCGCGCGCCGCCGAGGTGGCGAACCGCGGCTTCTACACCGACCTCCTGCGCTACCGCGACAAGCATCGCGAGGGCGGCGCCATCACGACGCCGGCGATCCCGCTCTACTACGCCCTCGACCGCCAGCTCGACCGCATCCTCGCCGAGGGCATGGAGGCGCGCTGGGAGCGCCACCGGCGGCTCGCCGAGCGGACCGCGGCCTGGGCGGCGGCGCGCGGCTGCGTCTACGCCGCCGCCGAGAGGGCGCGCTCGTGGACGGTCTCCTGCCTGAAGCCGCCGGCGGGGGTGGACGCGCCGGCGCTGGTGCGCGGCCTCGCCGAGCGCGGCTTCACGATCGGCGGCGGCTACGGCGACTGGAAGCCCTCGACCTTCCGCATCGGCCACATGGGCGAGGTGCGGGAGAGCGACCTCGAGACGCTCCTCGGGACGATCGACGAGCTGATCGACGGCGGGAGATCGTGACCCACCGCATCGTCATCGCCGACTCGCTCCAGCGCTCCGGCATCGACATCCTGCGCGCCTCCGGCGCCGAGGTGGTCGAGGTCAAACCCGAGGAGCGCCCGCGCCTCCCCGAGATCATCGCCGACGCCGACGCCCTGGTCGTGCGCAGCATGACCAAGGTCACCGCCGACCTGCTGCGCGCTGGCCGCCGGCTCAAGGTGGTGGGGCGCGCCGGCGTCGGGGTGGACAACGTCGACGTCGAGGCCGCGACCCAGCTCGGCGTACTGGTGGTCAACGCCCCGACCGCCAACCTCATCTCGGCCACCGAGCACACCTTCGCCATCCTCCTCGCGCTGGCGCGCAAGGTGCCGGCGGCCGACGCCTCGCTCAAGGCGGGCGCCTGGGAGCGCAGCCGCTTCACCGGCAACGAGCTCCAGGGCAAGCGCCTGGGGATCGTCGGCTTCGGCCGCATCGGCCAGCGGGTGGCGGCGCGCGCCCGCGCCTTCGAGATGGAGGTGCTGGCGCACGACCCGTTCCTGGACCCGGCGGCGGCGCGGCGGCTGGAGGTCGAGCTGCTGCCGCTCGACGACCTCCTCGCGCGCGCCGACGTCGTCACCCTCCACCTGCCCCTGACCGAGCAGACGCGCAACCTCCTCGACCGCCGCCGGCTGGGCTTGATGAAGAAGGGCGCGCTCCTCGTCAACTGCGCGCGCGGCGGCCTGCTCGACGAGGCGGCGCTCCTCGAGCTCTTGGAGAGCGGGCACCTGGCCGGCGCGGCGCTCGACGTCTTCGCCGACGAGCCGCCCAAGGACCTGGCGCTCGCCCGCCACCCGCGCGTCGTGGCGACGCCGCACTTGGGCGCCCAGACGCTCGAGGCGCAGGAGCGGATCGCCACCGAGACGGCGGAGATGGTGCTGGCGGCGCTGGCCGGCTCGCTCGCCGTGGCGGCCGTCAACCTCCCCTTCCGCCCCGCCGGCGCGCACGGCGAGCCGTTCCTGGCGCTCGGCGAGCGGCTGGGGCGGCTCGCGGCGCTGCTCCTCGCCGGACCGCCCAGCCGGCTTGCGGTCGACACCTGGGGCGTCGAGGAGGGGCTGCGGCTGCCGGTGGCGGTGGCGGCGCTCAAGGGAGCGCTCGCGCCCCACCTCGGGGAGACCGTCAACTATGTCAACGCGGTCGCCCTGGCCGAGAGCCGTGGCGTCGAGATGGTCTCCTCGGCGCACACCATGGCCGGCGACTACCCACACCAGGTGCGGGTGGCGCTGGAAACCCGTCCCGCTACTCGCGGGACGGACAGCGTTCCCAGCGTTGATCGGAGCCCGGCGCGAAAGCCTTCGCGCCTAGGCGGCCGCGACGGCGGCCCGGTCGAGCTCGACGGCGCGCTCTTCGGCCAGGCCGACCTGCGCATCGTGCGCGTCGGCGGCTTCCGTCTGGAGTTCCGGCCGGAGGGGCGCCTGCTGGTGCTCGAGAACCGCGACGTGCCGGGCGTGGTCGGGCGGCTGGGCACGATCCTGGGCGACGCCGGCGTCAACATCGCCGACATCCACCTCGCGCGCCGCGAGCCGGAGGGCGAGGCGCTGGCGGTGCTGCGCATCGACCAGGAGCCCGCGCCGGAAGTGCTGGAGCGCATCCGCGCCCTGCCCGAGGTCGAGCGGGCGCGCGTCGTGCACCTGACGCCGCTGCCGGTGCCGGTGCGCCGCGGCGCGTAAGCAGAGGAGAGGGCATGGCACACGTCGGCGTCATCTTCGGCGGCCGCAGCGTCGAGCACCAGGTCTCCATCGTCTCGGCGCGCACCGTCGCGCGCGGGCTGGCGGAGGCGGGGCACACCGTCACGGCGCTCGGCATCGCCCAGGACGGCTGCTGGGTCCATCCCGAGGTGGCGCGCGAGACGCTGCACGGCGAGGGCAAGGCGATCCCGCCGGCCGGCAAGCCGGTGGCGCCGACCCTGCGCCACCTCCTCGCCTCCGGCGTCGAGGTGCTCTTCCCGATCGTGCACGGCACCTGGGGCGAGGACGGCACCCTCCAGGGCCTCTGCGAGATGCTCGACCTTCCCTACGTCGGCCCGGGCGTGACGACGAGCGCCCTGGCGATGGACAAGCTGCTCTCGAAGCGCCAGCTCGCGGCCTCCGGCGTGCCGGTCGTCGAGTTCGAGGCCGCGGGCCGCGAGGCCTTCGAGCGCGACCCGGAGGGCTTCCTCGAGCGCGCCGGGCGGCTGCCGCTGCCGCTCTTCGTCAAGCCGAGCGTCGGCGGCTCGAGCGTCGGCGTGCGCAAGGTGGAGCGGCGCGAGGAGCTCGAAGAGGCGGTGCGCTTCGCCCTCCAGTTCGACGAGACCGTCCTCGTCGAGCGCGGCATCGAAGGGCGCGAGCTCGAGTGCGCCGTCCTCGGCTACGGCACGCTCGAGGCCTCGGCGGTCGGCGAGATCGTCCCCGGCCGGGAGTTCTACGACTACGCCGACAAGTACCTCGAGGACCGCGCCCGCCTGATCGCCCCCGCCGAGCTGCCCGAGCCGGTCAGCGAGCGCCTGCGCGAGCTGGCGACGGCGGCCTTCGCCGCGCTGGGCGGCAGCGGCCTGGCGCGCGTCGACTTCCTGCTCGAGGGCGCCGCCGAGGATCAGCCGCGGCTCTACGTCAACGAGCTCAACACCCTCCCCGGCTTCACCGCCATCTCGATGTACCCGCGCCTCTGGGGCCTCTCCGGCCTCCCCCTCCCCAAGCTCGTCGACCGCCTTGTCCAGATCGCCCTCGACCGCCACCGCGACCGCCACCGCTTGGACGCCGGGATCAAGGACTTCCTGGCGACGCTGTCGCGGTAGGCGATCACTCCGCGGGCCGCTCTGTCGCCGCCTCCGCGACCCACTCGGCGACGCGCGCGTAGACCGGCCGGCGGAACGGAACGGCGTCGCGGACCAGCTCGTCCGGCGTCATCCACCGGCGGTCACGGAACTCGACGCCCTCGCCCGACGGCAGCGGCGGCAGCGCGGCCCCGGGGCGCAGGCGGAGGAAGAACCAGCGGTGGACCTGGCCGCGGCGCGTCTTCGCCGAGCGCATCTCCGGCGGCAGCTCGTAGCCGAGCCAGACGTCGAGCGTCCGCTCGAGGTCGACGTCGTCTTGCGAGAGGCCCGTCTCCTCCGCGAGCTCCCTCCAGGCCGCGGCCTCCAGGCTCTCGCCCCGCTTCAGCCCGCCTTGCGGGAACTGCCACGCGCCGGGAATCCGCGACCGCTCGAGGGCGAGCACGTGGCCGCTTGCGTCGGCCACCACGAGGCCGACGCCGGCACGGAAGAACTCGGGCTCCTCGGGTGGCGTCAGGGGCGCCAGGGGCTCCGGGGACATCGCGGGCCCCGGGGGCGCCGGCGGACTGCCGGGATTGTCGCGCCACCAAGCAAGGACTTCCCGGCGATCCGCGGCCCGCTTCGCAGTCAGCGCCGCGTAGGTGCGTTGCGCCCACCGCATCTGCAGAGCCCAGGCGGCGGCCGCAGCCAGGACCGCGAGCGACAGAGTCGCCGGCCAGGGATACCGGCTCAGCCACGCGCCGGCGCCCGCCGCGACGGCGGCCAGGATGCAGTTGGTTGCCCCGAGCGTTTCGAGGAAGCCGGCCTTGCCGATTCCCCACCAGGGCTTCTTCTCTCGCGGCTGCGGATGCGGGCCAGGTGGAAGCGGGAGCAGGCGCAGGAGCTCGGGTTGCTGGCGCACGAAGAAAGCGCGGATGAGTCGCAGTCCGTTCACGTACTCAGTCGTGACGACGTTGCGCTCCATGACGCGGCGCAGGACCACCAGGCCGAACACCAGCAGGGCGAGCGAAGCGACGAGCATCGCCGTGACCAGAGCGCCCGGTTGGCTCGCGAGTTGATCGGCCGCCAACCCGAGGCCCGCGATGCTCGCGCCGACGACGGTGAGGAAGACGGTGAGCCGCTTCTCGCCCGTCTCCTCGTTGGCCAGCAGGGACGCGCCGAGGTGCTCGTATTCGGTCAGCAGCAGCTCGACCGCCGGCTGATCGAGGCGGTCCGGGAGCGCCAGGATGTCCTCGCCGGCTGCGTTCGCGATCTCCGGCCGCACGCGCGCAGTCTAGCGCCGCCCCGAGCGACGAGCGGCGGATTGCGAGCGAGCCCGCCGGAGGCCTAGGGGACGGCCTACCAGTCCCGGATCGGCGTGAAGCTTGCCCGCGAGGGTGTTCGATCGCGTGGCGATGCGATGGTCCACCGGCGAGGAAGTTGAGGAAGAGGAGCGCCTCCGAGCGCGCGATCCAGTCCTCGACGCCCAGGCCGTGGCCGACGCCTTCTGCGCCGGCCGCTTGGACGACGGCGGCCACGCCTTCGGTACCCTGCCGCCGGGCGCCGATCTCGGCGCCCTGATCGATCGCCACGACCCGGCCTCTTGACGCCGGCCCCGTCCGCTGACGGTTTCTTCCCCCCTCCTCCCTACTTGAAGTATCCGAAGACGTCGAGGACGAAGTGCGTCGCGTCGGCCGGCGGCATGCTGCAGAGGACGGTGGCGTCGCCGGCGGGGCCGAGCAGCACGATGGCGTTGTTGGCGCGGGTCTGGCCGGCGGAGAAGCTGACGTTGCTGGTGCCGGGGGGCGGGGCGCCGGCCGCGAAGGCGGTCAGGAACCCGGCGGCGCTCGGCGAGGTGACGGTGAGGTTGGCCGCCACCGCCTGCGCGGTCGCCGGCACGCCGCAGGTGCCGGCGATGGTGAAGGTGCGGGTGGTGCCGCCGGCGAGCGCCGGGCCGCCGAGCGGACCGGGCGGGTTGCGGGTGTCGACGACACGGCAGGGCGGGAGGGTGAAGTAGTCGTAGGGCACGTCGAGGATGACCCGCCGCACCTGGCCGCCGTTGGCGTAGGTCGTGTAGTAGAGCGCCTGGCGGTTGGCCCACGGTCCGAAGGCGAGGTGCACGACCGTCCCCAGGCCGAAGCCGAAGTCGGCGGCCGCGAAGACGCCGCCGCCCGTGTCGTCGAGGCGGAAAATGCCGCCGCAGACGCAGTCGCCGAACAGGTAGGCGCCGTCGTACCCGGGCCAGAGGCCGTCCGGCACGAAGGCGCCGCCACTCACGCAGTTGCAGTTGGTGGGGCTCGTCGTGCCGGGGATCTGCACGCCGTGCTGGTACTCGAAGAACGGGTCGACCATCCCCGGCGGCGTCGGGTTGCAGGCGCCGGTGGTGCTGTTGGTGTGCTTGCCCTCGCGGCAGTTCCAGCCGTAGTCGGCTCCCGCCTGACCGAGGTCGATCTCCTCCCACATCCCCGCGCCGACGTCGTTGACGAAGAACCGCGTGCCCGGGTCGTTGCCGTCGAAGCCCATGCGGAAGGGGTTGCGCAGGCCCCAGGCGAAGGTTTCCTGGCACTTGTTGCCCGGGGTCGTCGAGCCGGTGACGTTGCAGCGCGCGGTGCCTGCGCCCTGGAAGGGGTTGGTGGCGGGGATGCTGCCGTCGGGAGCGATGCGCAGGATCTTCCCCGTCAGCACGTGCTCGTCGCGCGCTGCCGTGGCGATGCCGCCCTCGCCGATCGAGACGTAGAGGTTGCCGTCCTTGCCGAACTGCAGGTCGCCGGCGTTGTGGTTGCCGTTCGGCGACGGCATGTTGTCGATCAGCACCAGTTGGCTCGCGAAGCTGACGACGTTCGTCGGCGGCAGCGTGAAACGCGAGACGCGGTTGACCGGGTCGGTGGCGCTGTTGGTCGGGCAGGCGTTCGCGAACTTGT
Organism: Thermoanaerobaculia bacterium; assembly: GCA_044866775.1. GTDB lineage: Bacteria > Acidobacteriota > Thermoanaerobaculia > Multivoradales > UBA5704 > DASUNQ01. The sequence goes on from JBIOUG010000179.1 coordinate 29,572, forward strand.
TGAAGGTGTAGAAGAGGTAGATGAAATTGTTCGTCGCGAAGGCCGGATCGACCGCCACCCCGAGCAGCCCGCGCTCGCCGTTGCTGCAGATCTGGGTCGCGGCGAAGGTCAGCGCGGGCGTCGCCACCAGAGTGCCGTTCTGGCCCACGAGCAACCTGCCGTCCTGAGTCGTGACGAGGAGCCGCCCGTCGGGCGTGAAGGCGATCGCGGTCGGCGCCCCCACGGTCGCTACGGCGTCGTCGCGGAAACCGCTCGGGACCACCGCTCCCGCCGCGGCCGCCCACAAGACGCCCAGCATCGCCATCCAGGTCCAGAGTGCCGGCGAGGTCCGTCGCCGCATCGCGTCTCCCTCCGAGGGACGTTCCATCGCCATGACTCTATCTTCGCGACTGACGTCGCGCGAGCCTCGGCCGGTGACGGTTTTTCGCTTCGACTTGGCGCATCTCCATACAGGGCTTCCGAGGAACATGAGACCAAGGCGTCATCGCCTGGCGGCATGGGCGCCTGGTAAGTCCCGGTCCTGAGCGAAGAAGTTTAGTGCCCCGGCGGTTGCGGCATCCCGGCCACCGCCAAGGCGGCGATGCTCAACTTCGCGGCGGTGAGCCCCGCCGCCTTCGGGTACTTCACCGCCTACCCGTCGGGGACCGCCGCGCCGGTGCCGGCGACCGTCATCTTCGCCCCCAGCCAGGGCGTCGTCGCCGGCGGCATGACCCTGCCGCTGTCGACCGCCGCCAACGACCTCGCGATCACCGCTTCCTTGAGCGGTGTCCACGTGATCGTCGACGTCTATGGGTACTTCGAGTGAGGGAGCAGTGAGGGAACGCCGTTACCGCAGGACGCGCAGCTCGACGCGGGCGGTGCCGCGGCGGGCGATGCCCAGCTCCCTCGCGGCGGCGTAGGAGAGGTCGATCTCGCGCCGCCGCGAGTGCGGTCCGCGGTCGTTGATGCGCACCACGACGGCGCGGCCGTTGCGCGGGTTGCGCACCTCCACCGGGGTGCCGAAGGGCAGGGTGCGGTGCGCCGCGGTGTAGCCGTGCATGTCGAACGGCTCGCCGCTCGCCGTCGGCCGGCCCTGGAAGCCGCGGCCGTACCAGGACGCGACGCCGCGCTCCGCGGCCTCGGCGGGCGCGGCGGGGGCAGCGGGGGCTGGGGAAGAAGAAAAGATTCCGGGTGAAGAAGAAGAAAGACTGCTGGGTAGGGAAGGGGCGGCGGTCGCTGTGGGGGCATCGGCTGCGGCCCGGCGGTCCGCCGGCGACACGCCCGTAGCAAGACGATCCGAGAGCACCGCAGCGGACTCGGGTCCATCGCGGAACGCCACGCTCTCCGCAGGCCGCTCCTGGTGCTTTTGCCCCACCTGAGTCTTTTCTTGCCCTTGTTCCTGCGCAACCTGGTCCGGCCCCAGAGGGGCCGCCGGCTCCGTCGCCAGATCGACCGTCGCGAGCATCAGATAGCCGGCCGCCGCGAAGGTGGCGAAGCGCGGGAAGCTGGTGAGGCGCCGCGCGGAGGACAGGGCGCGGGAGGATGGACTGCGGACGTCCGACATCGGAGGAACCGGGAAGTGAGCCGGATGCTACAACGCGGCGGAGCGGGCCGCAATTCCGCCGCGCGGCGTCAGGGGACCTGCACCACGAACGGCGTGAAGCCGAGGATGGCCAGCTCGCGCCGCAGCGCGTCGGCCTTCGCGCGGTCGTCGAAGGCGCCCACCTGGACGCGATGCCAGGTGCCGTCGGAGCGCAGCACCGCCTCAGGGTACTGCTCGCGCAGGCCGCGGTGGAGGTCGCGCGCCAGGTCCGCCTGGGTGAAGGCCGCCACCTGGACGGTGAAGTGCGTCGCCAGGGTCGCGTCGGAGGCGGCGTAGAGCTCGACCCACGCCGTGCCCGGCCCCACCACCCCGAGTGAGTACGCGGCGGCGTAGGAGAGGTCGAGGATGCGGTCCTTCGCGAAGGGTCCGCGGTCGGTGACCCGCACCACCACCGACCGCCCGTTGCGCGGATTGCGCACCTCGAGCAGCGTGCCGAAGGGGAGAGTGCGGTGGGCGGCGGTCATCTCGTGCATGTCGTAGCGCTCGCCGCTCGCCGTGCGCCGGCCGTGGAACTTGCCGCCGTACCAGGAAGCCATGCCGGACTCGATTGGATGTCCGATCCCGGGCTCCGGGACGGGCAGGCGGGTCGACGTGCAGGCAGTGAGAAGGGCGACGGCGAAGCCGAGGGGGAGGAGGAAGGCGGCCCGGGCGCGGGGACACGACAGCCGGCGGCCGAGAGGCGTTGGAGCGTTGAGGTAGTCCATGACCCGTGAAGGCTGGGCTGCCGACGCGCCAACGTCGCGCGTCTCAAGCGACAAGAGATATGAAGAACTGGCCGCAGAAAGCGGCGGCCCGGAAATATTCCCGGATCGCTATTGTACTCGATACTCAGGCGAAGTGCCAGGTCAGACCCGCGGCGCTTCGACGGGCGCCATCCGCGCCGCGGCGAGCAGGGGGTCCACCACCTCGCCCAGGAACTCGTCGACCTGCTGCGCCGAGCGGCCGGTGAATGCGACCGGGTCGAGCCACCCGGCGGCCTCCTCGCGCGTCAGGCGGAAGTCGGGGTCGCCAGCGATCCTCTCGACGAGCGGGTTCTCGCCGCCGCGCTCGACCGCCGCCTGCGCCTCGAGGCTGTAGCGGCGGAGGCGCTCGTGCAGCTCCTGGCGATCGCCACCGCGGAGCGCCGCCTCCATCAAGAAGGTCTCGGTCGCCATGAATGGCAGCTCGCGCGCGACGTGGGCCGCCACCGCCGCCTCGCGGACCACCAGGCCGCCGGCGATGTGGGCGGCGAGGAGGAGGACGGCGTCGCAGCAGAGGAAGGCGTCGGGCAGCACCAGGCGGCGGTTGGCCGAGTCGTCGAGGCTGCGCTCGAGCCACTGCGTGGCGGCGTTGAGCGGCCCGTTCAGGCTGTCGGTCAGGAGCCGCCGCGCCAGGCCGCACATGCGCTCAGCGCGCACCGGGTTGCGCTTGTAGGCCATGGCCGAGGAGCCGACCTGCTCCTCGTCGAACGGCTCCGACAGCTCGCCCACCCCCTGGAGGAGGCGCAGGTCGGTGCCCAGCTTGTGGCAGCTCTCGGCGATGCCGGCGAGAGTCGCCAGCACCTGGCTGTCCTGCTTGCGCGGGTAGGTCTGGCCGGTGACCGGGAAGCTCTCGGCGAAGCCGAGGCGGGCGGCGATGCGGCGGTCGAGCTCGCGCACCTTGCCATGGTCGCCGCCGAAGAGGGTGAGGAAGCTCGCCTGGGTGCCGGTCGTCCCCTTGACGCCCAGGCAGCGCAGGCCGTCGAGCCGGGTCCGCGTCTCGCGGTAGTCGCCGACCAGGTCCTGGAGCCAGAGGCAGGCGCGCTTGCCGACGGTGGTGAGCTGCGCCGGCTGGAAGTGCGTGTAGGCGAGGGTGGGGACGGCGCGGGTGCGGCGGGCGAAGGAGGCGAGCTCGCCGATCGCCGCGGCGAGACGCGCCGCCACGAGTCCCAGGGCGTCGCGGGCGATCAGCACGTCGGTGTTGTCGGTCAGATAGGCGCTGGTCGCCCCCAAGTGGAGGATGCCGCCGGCGCCGGGGTGCACGGTGTCCGCCTGCTCGGCGAAGTGCCGCAGGTGGGCGACGACGTCGTGACGGGAGCGGCGCTCGAGCTCGGCCACGCGCTCGAGATCGAGCCCCGGCGCCGCCGCGCGCAGCGCCGCGATCTGCTCGCCGTCGATCGGCAGCCCCAGCTCGGCCTCGGCCTCGGCGAGCGCGATCCAGAGGGCGCGCCAGGTCGCGTAGCGATGCCGCGCCGAGAAGAGCCGCGCCATCTCGGGCGAGGCATAGCGCTCGTGGAGGGGGTTCTGGGGTGGCTCGGCGGCCATCGCGGGCGCGATGCTACAATGCCCGCCTCGTCCCTCCCACTGGGGCGCCGGACGGCCTGCCGCCGGGCCGTTTCCTCTTCCCGCCATGACGATCAGAGTCGACTCCGAGATCGGACGCCTGCGGCGCGTCCTCGTTCATCGTCCCGGCCGCGAGATCGACCGCATGGTGCCCTCGCGCATGGAGCAGCTCCTCTTCGACGACATCCTGGACGGCGACGAGGCGCGCTTCGAGCACGACCTCTTCGTGCAGGTGCTCGAGAAGGCGGGGGTCGAGGCGCTGCCGGCGCAGCGCCTGCTGGGCGAGGTGCTGGAGATGGAGAAGCCGCGGCGGCGTCTGCTCGACGAGCTGCACCAGGACTACGGCGTGACGCGCGACACCATGTCGCGGCTCGAGGAGCTGGTGCCCGAGGAGCTGGCGGCGGCGTTGATCGAGGGACTGCTGCCGGCCACGGAGGAGGACGGGGGCCCGGGGGCGCGGCCGCCGTTCTTCGACCTCCAGCCGCTCCCCAACTACTTCTTCCAGCGCGACCCGCAGGTAGTGCTCGGCAACCGCGTCGTCATCTCGTCGATGGCGACCGACGCACGCGAGCGCGAGCCGCTCCTCGCCCGCATGCTCTTCGACTACCATCCGGCGCTGCAGCAGTACGCGGCGCTGTTCGAGATCGAGGTGCCCCCCTCCGGGGCGCCGCACCACAACCCGCACTACGCCTATCCGACCCTCGAAGGCGGCGACGTCGTCGTGGTGAGCCGCGAGATCGTCTGCATCGGCCTCTCCGAGCGCACCAACCGCCGCGGCGTCGAGGTGCTGGCCGAGTACCTGCGCCTCGAGGAGACGCCGTTCCGCCACCTCATCCTGGTCGAGCTGCCGCGCAAGCGCTCCTACATGCACCTCGACACGGTGTTCACCATCATCGACCGCGGCACCTGCCTCGCCTACCTGCCGGTCGTCACGCCCGGCGGGCCGGAGTCGGCCCACGTCTACTACGTCGACCTCTACGCGCGCGAGCTCACCTTCGCGGTGCGCAGCTCGCTCCTCGGCACGCTGGCGGGCCTCGGCGTGGAGCTCGACGTGGTGCCCTGCGGCGGCGCCGAGGAGGTGGTCGATCAGCAGCGCGAGCAGTGGACCGACGGCGCCAACGCCTTCGCCGTCGCACCCGGCGTGATCCTTCTCTATCGCCGCAACCGCAAGACCGTCGCCGAGCTCGGCCGCCGCGGCTGGCGGGTGCTGACCCAGGAGGACGTGCTCTCGGGCTCCGAGCCGCTGCTCGACGGACGGCCCGCGGTGGTGACGCTGCTCTCGAACGAGCTGTCGCGCGCCAGGGGCGGCGCGCGGTGCATGACGATGCCGGTCGAGCGGGACGAGCTGTGAGGCGGGTGCCGCGCAGGCGCGAGCCGATCGTCGGCAACCTGAGGCTCGACATCGCCCGGCCGTTGGCTGTCGTGGCTTTTGGCGGCAACGCCCTGCTGCGGCCGGAGGACCACGGCACGGTCGGCGAGCAGCTCCGGCGGGCCGAGGAGTGCGCGGGGTGGCTGATCGAGTTCGTGCGCCGCGGCTTCGACCTCGTGGTGGTGCACGGCAACGGGCCGCAGGTCGGGCAGGTGCTGATCCAGATGGAGGAGGCGGCGACCAAGGTGCCGCCCGGCACGCTCGACTTCGCAGTCGCCGAGACCGAAGGCGGCATGGGGTATCTCCTCGAGCTCGCGCTGCGCAACCGGCTCGACGCCGAGGGCATGCACCTCGAGGTGGCGACGGTGCTGACGCTGGTGGTCGTGGACGGCGACGACCCGGGGTTCCAGCACCCGACGAAGCCGGTCGGCCCGTTCTTTTCGCGCTACCGCGCCGAGACGCTGGAGCGCGAGCAGGGGTGGCGGATGATGGAGGACGCCGGGCGCGGCTGGCGCAAGGTGGTGGCGAGCCCGTTGCCGGTCGAGGTGCTCGGCGTGGGGCCGGTGCGCGACCTCCTGGCGCGCGGCAACATCGTCATCGCCGGCGGTGGCGGCGGCGTGCCGGTGGTGCGCCAGCCGGACGGCTCGGTGCGCGGCGTCGAGGCGGTGATCGACAAAGACCGCACTTCGGCCCTGTTGTCGCGCGAGCTCAAGGCCGACCTCTTCATCATCCTGACCGGCGTGCCGCGGGTGATGAAGAACTTCGGCAAAAAGAATCAGGAGGAGCTGCCGGTGCTGGGACTCTCGGAGGCGAAGCGCCTCCACGCCCGCGGCCAGTTCCCCCCCGGCAGCATGGGACCCAAGATCGAGGCCGCCATCGACTTCGTGGCGACGACCGGCCGCCGCGTGCTGATCACCGACATCGAGCACCTCTCGGCGGCGCTCGAAGGCGAGAGCGGGACGATGGTGGTCACCGACCAGGTGGCGCGGGAGGCGCGGCGCGCGGAATGACGCGTCGGGCCGTCAGGCACCGCCCGGCTCCAGCCGCGCGAGCAGGCTGCGCCAAGCGCGGCCGCGGTGACTGACGGCGTCCTTGTCGGCGCCGGTGAGCTCGCCGAAGGTGCGGCTCCCACCGGCGGGGAGGAAGATCGGGTCCCAGCCGAACCCCTGGTCGCCGCGGCCCGGAAAGACCAGGGTGCCTTCGGTTCTTCCTTCGGCGATCAGCTCGCCGCCGTCCCAGCGGTAGAGGAGGGCGCAGCGGGCCACCGCCCGCGCGTCGCCGAGCGCCGCGGCAGCGCGGGCGATGCCGTCCGGACCTACCGCATCCAGCATCCACTTGACGAGCGGCCCGGGGAAGCCGTTGAAGGCCGCCAGCTCGAGCCCGGCCTCCTCGACGACCAGCGGCCGGCCGAGCCGCCGCCAGGCCTCGTCGGCCTTGGCGCGCAGGACCTCGAGGAGGTCCAGCGATTGGATCTCGGGCAGGTCGATCGCCGCCGCCTCGAGCTCGGCGCCGGCGATCCGCCGCGCCTCGGCGTGCTTGCCGGGGTTGCCGGTGACCAGGACGAAGGGTAACGGTGGCATGTGTCGGCTCAGGGACGCCCGCGCGCGCCCTCGTTTTCCCTACCTGATCTTTTCTCTTTTCTCTTCCTCGGCTCTCTTGGCCATCAACATCTGCCGCAGCTCCGCCACCAGCGCGTCGACCTTCACCGCGAGCGCCGCGGCGTCGCCGTCGTTGCGGATGATCCGGTCGGCGGCGGCGCGGCGCATCCCGCCGTCTCCCTGGGCGGCGAGCCGCCGCCGCGCCTCGGCCTCGTCCATGCCGCGCGCCATGGCGCGGCGCAGGCGGACCTCCGGGTCGGCCTCGACCGTCACCACCAAGTCGAAGCCCGGGCCGTAGCCCGCCTCGACCAGGAGCGTCGCCTCGAGCACCACGATCCCCTCGGCCGCCGCGGCGATCTCCTCGAAGCGTCGGCGGACCAGCGGATGGATCGCCCGCTCGAGCCGCTGCCGCGCGGCGGGATCGGCGAAGACGCGGCGGGCGACCTCGGCGTGATCGACGGCGCCGTCGGGCGTCAGCGCCCCCTCGCCGAGGAGCGAGCGCATCGCCTGCGCGCCCTCGCCTCCCGGCCGGTACAGCTCGGCCACCAGCTCGTCGGCGTCGATCACCTGGCAGCCGCGGTCGGCGAGCAGGGCGGCCACCGTCGACTTGCCGCTCGCGAGGCCGCCGGTCAGGCCGACGTGCAGCGCGCTCATCGCGGAGCGCGCTGCCGGCGGGCGGTCATCCGACGGGGCGTTCGGCGACGAGTCATCGGACGGCGCCGGCGGGCAGCCCTTGGCGGGCGCGGGCGGCCTGGAGCGTGTTGGCGAGGAGCATGGCGACGGTGAGCGGTCCGACGCCGCCCGGCACCGGCGTGATCGCCGCGGCGCGCGGGGCGACGCGCGTGAAGTCGACGTCCCCGACCACCACCGCGCCGCGGCGCGCGAGCTCCGCGCGGCGGGCGTCGTCGCCGGGGAAGAGGCTCTCGACGACCGCCGGGTCGCTGACGCGGTTGATGCCGACGTCGACGACCACCGCCCCCTCGCGCACGTGCTCTGGACCAAGGAGGGCCGGGCGGCCGACCGCCGCGACCAGGATGTCGGCGCCGCGCGTCACCGCCGCGAGGTCGTGGGTGCGCGAGTGGCAGACGGTGACCGTGCAGTGCTCGCGCAGGAAGAGGGCCGCGAGCGGCTTGCCGACGATGTCGCTCCGCCCGACGACGACCGCGTGACGGCCGGCGAGCAGGATGCCGCTTCGCCGCAGCAGCTCGAGCACGCCCGAAGGCGTGGCCGGAGCGAAGGCCGGTTGGCCGAGCCACAACCTGCCGACGTTCATCGGGTGGAAGCCGTCGACGTCTTTGGTCGGTTCGACGTGCTCGAGAACGCGAGGCGCGCCGATGCCCGGCGGCAGCGGGAGCTGCACGAGGATGCCGTCCACCGCGTCGTCGGCGTTGAGCGCAGCGACCGCCGCGAGGAGGCGTTCCTCGCCGGTGTCGGCGGCCAGGTGCATGGTCCGGGCGCGGATGCCGACTTCCTCGCTCGCCCGCGCCTTGCTGCCGACGTAAAGGCGTGAGGCGGGATCATCCCCGACCAGCACCGCCACCAGGCCGGGCGCCCGCGCGCCGCTCGCCACCAGCTCGCGGACCCCCGCCGCCACCTCGGCCCGGATCACCGCGGCGACGGCGCGACCGTCCAGGAGCCGCGTCACCGCGCACCCTGCGGCCGAATCGCCCCCATCACTCCCTACCTGCCGTCTTCGCTGCGGGCGCCGCGACGGCCTGCGAGGCCTCGACGTGCATGGTGCCCCGCCCGCTGTAGAGGCAGACGGCGCCGCCCGCGAGATCGCGCCAGGAGAGCTCGCCGAACCCAGCCGCCGCCATGTGCGCCAGGAAGTCGCCCCGCTGCGGAAACTCGAGGACCGAGCTGGGCAGGTAGGTGTAGGCGCTGCCGCGCGGCGAGAGCAGGGCGCCGATCCGCGGCAGCAGCCGCCTGAAATAGAAGAGATAGAGGGCGCGCAGGGGGCGGGCGCGCGGGACCGCGAACTCCAGCACCACCAGCCGCCCGCCCGGGCGCAGCGCCGCCGCCAGCTCGCCCAACGCGCCGTCGAGGTCGGCGACGTTGCGCAGACCGAAGGCGACGGTGGCGCCGTCGAAGCCGCCGGGCGGGAAGGGGAGGGCCAGCGCGTCGGCGGCGAGAACGGCCATGCCCCGCGGCGCGGCATCGTCGCGAGCGCCGCGCCAGCGCGCGAACCCGCGATCCAAACGCCCGCTCTGGCGGGCGACCTTGCGGGTCGCGGAGCGCATCACCGCGCTCCGCAATTTGCGCCGCGCCAGAGCGAGCATCGGCACGCAGAAGTCCGCCGCCGCCACGCGCAAGCCGCGCCGGCCGAGCGCCAGCGCCTGGTCGCCCGTGCCGCAGCAGAGATCGAGCACCCGCGCTCCCGCCGGCAACCCGAGCGCCGCCGCCGCCCGCCGCCGCCAGACGACGTCGAGCGAGGCCGAGAGCAGGTGGTTCAGCAGGTCGTACCGCGGCGCCACGCCCGCGAACATGTCGCGGATCGCCGTCCCCGACTTGTCGACCCCCGCCGCCCTTCCGATGTCGCTCTCCATGCGGCCGGTAGTGTACAGTCAGGGTCCGCGGTGGCCGGCGGCGCAGCGCGCCGGGCAGCTCCCGCATGCCCTTGACAGCCAGCCCCAGGCCCGCCTATCATCGCGCTCCTTTGCGCCGCGAAGGCGGCCCTAGTGCGTCTTCCCGAGCCGCCTCCCCCTTCGAGAGTCGTGGATGGAGATGGAGATGAACAGGACTTACAGCCCCAAGCTCTCCGAGATTGAGCACCGGTGGTTCGTCGTCGACGCCGCCGGGGTGCCGCTCGGACGGCTTTCGACGGTGGTGGCGCGCCTCTTGACGGGTAAGCACAAGCCGACCTACGTCCCGCACCTCGACAGCGGCGACTTCGTCATCGTGCTCAATGCCGAGCAGACCGTGCTCACCGGGCGCAAGGAAGAGCAGAAGGTCTACTACCGCCACAGCGGCTACCCGGGGGGGCTCAAGGCGGAGACCGCCGGCAAGCTCCGGCAGCGCCGTCCCGAGCTGCTCGTCGAGCGCGCCGTCCGCGGCATGCTGCCGAAGAACAGCCTCGGCCGCCGCCAGCTCCGCAAGCTCAAGGTCTACGCCGGCGGCGAGCACCCGCACCAGGCGCAGCAGCCGGTCGCGTACGACCTGGCGGCGGCTTCCTAAAGCAAGAGGAGAGGCACTTTGAACGAGGTCAGCTTTTACGGCACCGGCCGCCGCAAGACCGCGGCGGCGCGCGTCTATCTGCGGCCCGGCACGGGCGAGGTCTCGGTCAACGGCCGCAGCCTCGACGAGTTCTTCCCCAACGAGTCGCTGAAGATGATCATCAAGCAGCCCCTGCTGCTCACCGAGACGGCGGAGAAGTTCGACATCGCGGTGACGGTCGAGGGCGGCGGCAGCGCGGGCCAGGCGGGGGCGATCCGCCACGGCATCTCGCGCGCCCTGATCGAATACAACGCCGAGCTGCGCGACCGGCTGAAGTCGGCCGGCCTGCTCACCCGCGACCCGCGCAAGAAAGAGCGCAAGAAGTACGGTCAGAAGGGTGCGCGCGCTCGCTTCCAGTTCTCGAAGCGGTAGGAGGCTCACTTGGCTAATGTGACGATGAAGGAGCTCTTGGAGGCCGGGGTCCACTTCGGGCACCAGACGCGGCGCTGGAACCCGAAGATGAAGCCCTACATCTTCGGCAAGCGCAACGGCATCTACATCGTCGACCTGCAGAAGACCGAGCAGCTCTTCCGTGAGGCGGCGGACTTCGTCCGCTGGCTCGGCCGCACCGGCCGGCGCATCCTCTTCGTCGGCACCAAGCGCCAGGCGCAGGACGTGATCGCCGAGGAAGCGCAGCGGGCGGGCCAGTATTACGTCACCCACCGCTGGCTGGGCGGCACGCTGACCAACCACGTGACGATCCGCAGCTCGGTCGAGCGCTGGAAGGACATCGAGGTCCGCCTCGGCGACGAGAAGAGCCAGCTCACCAAGAAGGAGCGGCTGCGCCT
>JBIOUG010000180.1:0-54623 GCA_044866775.1 Thermoanaerobaculia bacterium
GTGCCGTCCGCGGTCTGGCCGCAGCCCTTGTTGCTGGTCCAGAAGAAACCGTGGCCCACGCAGGAGTCCTGCAGACGATAGATCGCCGCGATATCGGCGTAGCCCTCGCTCGAGTTCGAGAGCGAGCCGCCCGCGTCGTTATCGTCCAGGCCGTGGCCCCACTCGTGATCGAACACGCCCGCGATCTCACCGGTGTTGCGGCAACCGCCGCCGGAACGATAGAAATTGATCGAGATTCCGTTCCAGAACGCGTTGCAGGTATTGTTGAGGTTGACGTTCGTGGTCAGCCGGTTCTGCAGCCAGGTGTTGGTCGGCAGCCAGCCGCGCGCCATTTCCGCGAGCTTGTTGGTCTCGTAGAACGCCGTGCGCGAAGCCGCAGTGTTGCCGGCGCCGCCGCCGCCCGTCGTGCAGTCGTGCTGGCCGTTGGTGCCGCCCATGCCGATCGAGCCGGTGGTCGAGCTGTTGCTGACGGCGCCGCAGGAGTCGACGATATCCACGTACCGGCCGGTCAGCGTGGTGGTCGTCGTGCCGCTGGTCCAATCGAAAATTCCGGCGCTGTTGGTGAAGTTGTTCGGAGACGCGAGGCCGGTGTCGGCGAACGGCATCGGCCAGCCGCTCTGCATGGTGCCGCAGGTCTGTGGTGTGGGGCAGATCTCGGTATCGGTCAGCGGGTAGACGCCGCCCGTGATCGACTGGTTGACGTAGTGATTGGTGTCCTGGAAGGCGATCACCTCGCCCGAGTGGGCGTCGACCATCACCTCCCAGGCGGCGTCATCCGGCGGCCGCTGGAAGACGAAGGTCCAGACCAGCCGGTGCCCGTAGCCGGCGCCGAGCGGGCCGCCGAAGGCCTCGCCGCGCTGATGTTCCTGCGGTGCGGTGGGGACGATCTCGAGCGTCGGCTGGCGCCGCAGCTCGTCGAGGACCGAGCGCCCGCCGGCATAGGCGAAGCCTGCCTCCTCGGCCTGCGCGCCGGTCGTCCGCGGCACGGTCGAGAGCCCGCGCACGTCGCCCCAGCTCTCGGTGCCGATCATCACCAGGTTGCCGTGGCTGATCGAGGCGGCGAGGCGCGCGTCGCGCACCGGCACGCCGTGGTAGACCTGCGGGATGCTGACCTGCCAGAGGTCGGGGTTGGCCTGCCCGGCCCGGCTCGGGCCGAGCTGCGTCAGGTCGATCGCCAGGAGGTCGCGGTGCTGCTGCGCGAAGTCGCGCACCGCCGCCCCGACCGCCGCCGCGTCGACCGCGCCGAGCGGCCCGCCGAGCCGGTCGCCCAGCTCCTCGAGGGTCACGAAGTTGCCCGCGCCGCGGCCGGGGATGAGCGGGAAAGCGCCGACGAGGTTGGTCGCCGCGCCCGAGCGCGGGTCGACGAAGGCATGGACGGCGCCCTCGCCGGCGAGCTGGCGGGCTTCGAGGAAGCTCTCCCAGGCGGCGCGGTTGGCGAGCCCCGGCAGCACGTCGCCGAGCGCCTCGTGCGAGGTGCTGATGGAGAGCTCGGGGAGGAAGAACTCCTTCTGCTCGAGGTAGCCCCCCGGCGGGTTGGGCTCGATCGCCGCCGCTGCGGCCGCGCCGAGGAGGGCCACGGCGGCGACGAGGGCGGCCCCTCGCTTGAAATGCCGCCGCCGAGCTACGTCCCCCTCTCCCATGTGGGAGAGGGGCCAGGGGTGAGGGAGATCGGATCGATGCAGTAGAGTTCGCACCACGCAGCCCTCCTCTTAGGTGTAGACCGTCGCTACGAACTAACGGTGCATCCTGTAACCTCTTCGTGACAGACTCGCCTCAGCAGTCGTAAACAAGGCGGTACAACCGGCCTCCGTGCAGACTTGAAAAAGGACATAGTGTCGCCAGGGTGCAAAAGCGGGACACTTGCGCTAAACTTTCGCCATGCCGACTCCAAAGAAGAAAGCCCAACCCTCCCCGCGCAGCGCCGCCGCCCGTCCGGCGGTCCCTGCGGCACCCCCCAAGAGCTCCGACGCCGCCGCCCCGTCTGCGGGCATCGGTGCGGTGCGCGTGTACCTGAGCTCGCGCGAGCTCGCCCTGCTGCACCAGGCGGCGAGCGACAAGGGGCAATCGCCCTCCGCCATCCTGCGCCAAGCGTTCCGCGCATACATCGGCTACGAGGACTAGAGAAGCGCGTCTCGGCCCGTCTGGACGGGCCCCGCGGCTGTCCGCGCCCACCGGCTAGCCGGTGAACTTGTACCCGCAGCGGTGGACGGTGACGATCCAGCGCGGGTCGGCGGCGTTGTCCTCGATCTTCTTGCGCAGCTTGGCGATGTGCATGTCGACGGTGCGGGTGAAGGGGATCGAGTTGTAGTCCCACACCGCGTCGAGCAGCGTCTCGCGGGTCACCACCTCGCCGCGGTGGCGGATGAAGAAGGCGAGGAGCTGGAACTCGCGCGGCGAGAGCTCGATCGGCGCTCCCGCCTTGGTCGCCTCGTGGCGCTTGAAGTCGAGCGCCAGGTCGCCGAAGCGGTAGCCGTCGAGGGGCGTCGCGTTGCCGCGGGCGCGGCGCAGCACCGCCTCGGCGCGCGCCATCAGCTCCATGAAGCCGAACGGCTTGGTGACGTAGTCGTCGGCGCCGAGCTTCAGGCCCAGCACCTTGTCGATCTCCTGCCCGCGAGCGGTCAGCATGATGATCGGCACGCCGTTGCCGCCGGCGCGGAGCTGCTTGCAGACGTCGAGGCCGGTCAGCTTCGGCAGCATGACGTCCAGGACGATGAGGTCGGGGGCGGCGGCGGCGGCGAGCGCCAGGCCGGCCTCGCCGTCCCGTGCGAGCGTCACGGCGTAGCCCTCGTACGCGAAGCCGTCGCGCAGCGCGACCGACATCGCCTCGTCGTCTTCGACGATCAGGACCGCGGGCATCAGGCCTCCGAAGGACCGGGGGTCAGCGGCTCGATGGGAGCGGCCGCCGCCGGCGCCGCGCGCCCGAGGGGCAAGTGAATGGCGAAGGTGCTTCCCTCGCCCACCTTGCTCTCGACCGTCAGCCGCCCGTGGTGCGCCTCGACGATGTGGCGCACGATCGCGAGCCCCAGGCCGCTGCCCTTGACGTCGTGCACCAGGCCGGTCGAGACGCGGTGGAAGCGCTCGAAGATCTTCCGCTGCTCGTCGCGTGGGATGCCGATCCCCTGGTCGGCGACCGCGATCACCGCCCACCCGCCCTGCCGCGTCACCGTGACCGCGATCTCCTTGCCGCCGTGCGAGTACTTGACCGCGTTGTCGAGCAGGTTCGAGAGCGACTGCGCCACGGCGCTCGCGTCGAGCAGCACCGGCGGCAGCGGCGCCGCCGGCCGCTGGAAACGGATGACGAAGCCGCTCTGCCGCAGCCGCACCTCGAAGGTCTTGAGCGTCTCGGCCACCACCTCGGCCACGTCGGCGGGCTCGAAGTGGTAGCTCTTGCGCCCCGACTCGAGGCTCGAGAAGTCGAGGATGTTGTTGATGAGCTGGGTCAGGCGCCGGCTCTCGGTCTCGATGTAGTCGCCGTACTCGCGCGCCCGCTCGAGGTTGTCGACCCTGCCCAAGCGTAGCAGCTCGCCGAAGACGCGGATCGAGGCGAGCGGGGTGCGCAGCTCGTGCGAGACGTTGGAGACGAAGTCGCTCTTCATCTCCGACAGCTTCATGGCGCGCGAGGCGGTGCGCAGCGCCAGCACGACGCCGCCCAAGAGGACGGTGGCGAGGACGGCCGAGAGGCCGATGTTGACGGCGAAGTTCTGGCGCGCCACCTTGCCCGGCGTGGCGTGGCGGCTGGTCAAGCCGAGCGTCCAGTCGGTGAACACGAAGGCGAAGGGCTTCGTCGCTTCGACCGGCAGGCGGGCGGCGCGCTTGGCCTTGGCGGTCGTGAAGACGACGTCGCCGCGGCCGTCACGCACCGTCACCAACGGGGCCTCCTCGGGATCCACCGAGGAGAACGTGGACAGCGCCTTCTCGATCGCGTGCGGCAGCACCGCGGCCGTGAAGTGGTCGCCGTCGACGACCATCCCCGCCACGCCCACGATGTGGGAGGTCGCGTCGGTGATCGGGTAGAGGAGGATGCGATGCGGGAGGTCCCGCTCGTCCACCGCCACCGCGACGGTCTCGAGCGTCCCGCCCTTGTGCGCCAGCCTCTCCCAGGGCGAGACCGCGACCCAGATGGCGCGGGCCTCCTCGGACCACGGCGGGGTGACCCAGCACCCGGTCCGCGGGTCGTAGCTCAGCATCTCGTCCTGCTGCGGGCCGACGAAGCTCATGACGAAGAGCCGCCGCGCCCCCTCCGGCTTGGCCTTGCCGAAGTAGTGGCTCGCCTCCTCGAGGCGCCCTGCCGCGAACATCTCGGGCGGCAGGTTGAGCGCGTCCCGGGCCTGCCATTCGTAGAAGGACTTCACCTTGTCCGAGACCGCTTCGAGGTAGTTGCGGAGCTGCGCCTCCTCCGCCGCCTTCGAGGCCTGCTCGAGCTTGACCAGCCAGCGGTACTGGAGCGCCAGCAACAAGGCGAGCGGCGCCAGGACGGCGAGGAAGCCGGCCCACAGGGCGTGGCGCTTGGCGAAGGCGGCGAGACGCATCGTCGTGACCGCCGGGATGATAGAGCAGCTCCCCGCCCGCCGCGGCGCGGCCGGCGCGGGTTTTACGAATTGATTACGTCATTTGCACCCTTTTACGGCGCGCTGAGGACATTTACAGCCGCCGGCGCCTAGCCTCCCGTCATGGCGAGCGGACGGTCCGCACGCCCTCGCAATCCGAAGGAGGTAGGTCATGACCAAGTGGACGGCTGCCATCCTCGCAGCGACCCTCTCGTTGAGCTTCAGCGGCGCCGCCAAGGCGGGCGGCAGCCACGGCAAGTGCACCGAGGGGACCTCCCAGGCCGCGCTCGCGCAGCGCGTCGAGAAGATGAAGGCCCACGGCTGGCTGGGCCTCGATACCGACAAGAACGCCGCCGGCGCCTACGTCGTCAAGTCGGTCGCCGCCGGCAGCCCCGCCGCCGCGGCGGGCTTCCGCGCGGGCGACGTGCTCGTCGCCTTCAACGGCGTCGCGCTCACCGAGGGCAACATGGAAGCGGTCAAGAAGGCCAAGGCGGGCAACGCCCCCGGCAAGCAGGTGCGCTACACCGTGCGCCGCGACGGCGCCGAGCGCCAGCTCACCGCCACCCTCGCGCCGGTGCCGCCCGAGGTCCTCGCCCAGTGGCTGGGCGAGCACCTGATCGACGAGCACCTCTCGGCGGCCGTGGCCCAGAATCAGTAGCGGGCGGCCGCGCCACCAAACCAACCCTTCCTCGACCCACCCGCGGGCCGGCGGCACCCACCGCCGGCCTTTTTTGCTATTCGATCGCGTCCCGCTTTGCACAACCCGCGCACTATGGAGACAAGATGCTTTCATAGAATTGCACAAATAGGCATAAGACTTGTGAACTCGGAACATAAGTCCTAGGAGTTGAGGCTCCCCAAGGCGGCTGTGCGTGGCCGTGGTCGCCGCATCGTCAACGCTTTCCACGAGAGGAGAGACACATGCAGCGGACAGTCACACTCCCCCCCGCTGGGCGTACGAGGCCAGCGGCACGCACGGATTCATCGGGGATCAGCCGGCGAGGTTTCCTGAGCGGTCTCGGCGGCGCCGCGGCCGCCGCGATGGCCGGCGGCACGCTCGCCGTCGAGCCGCTGATCTTCGGCGGCAGCCGGGCCGACGCCGCTCCCCAGGTCGGCCCTCTGCTCGGCCAGGACCGCATCGACGCCGCCTACGCCCGGCGGGTGGCCGCCGCGCAGCGCATGCTGGACGCGGGGCCCACGGTCCAGAACAGCAACGACGACGAGACCGAATTCCCGGGCTACGTCGCCAACTACTCGAAAGGCCTGAACCACGACAGCCTGGGCGAGGTCGATCCGGCCGATTACGCCCTGTTGCTTCAGGCCCTCGCCTCGGGCGATCCGGCGGACTTCGCCGCCCTCCCGGTCAACGCCAATCCCCAGACCAACCCGCAGGCCGGTCTCGCGTTCGAGCTCGAGGGGCTCGACCCGCACCAGTTCGCCATCCCGCCGGCTCCCAAGTTCGACAGCGCCGAGGAGGCCAGCGAGATGGTCGAGCTCTACTGGATGGCCCTGCTGCGTGACGAGAACTTCGGCCACTACGCCGACAAGGGCTCGCTCGCCGCCCGCGCCTGCGCCGAGCTCAGCGCCATGTCCGACTTCCGCGGCCCCAAGGTCGGCGGCCAGATCACGCCCCAGACGCTGTTCCGCGACAAGCTGGGCATTGGCACGCCGCACAGCGCGCTCAACGGCCCGTACTGCTCGCAGTTCATGCTCCTGCCGACGCCGTTCGGCGCCGAGTTCGTCGACCGCCGCATGCGCACCCACGTCCCCGGCGACGATCACCTGACCACCTTCAGCGACTACCTCGCGGCGCAGAACGGCTCCGTCCCCGGCGCCTCGCGCTTCGAGACGCACCGGCGCTACATGCGCTGCGGCCGCGACCTCGCGCAGTGGGTGCACATCGACGTCCTCTTCCAGGCCTACTTCAACGCCTGCCTCATCCTCGGCACGCCCCCCAATGCCCAGGACGCGCAGAGCGGCGGCATCGGCTGCCCGGTCAATCCGGGCAACCCGTACGCCGGCATCGCCAACCAGATCGGCTTCGCCACCTGGGGCGGGCCCTTCTACAAGACGATCCTCTGCGAGGTCGCGACCCGCGCCTTGAAGGCGGTCTGGTTCCAGAAGTGGTTCGTGCACCGGCGGCTGCGGCCGGAGAACTTCGCCTGCCGCGTCCACGTGCACAAGAGCGGTCTGAAGAGCTACCCGATCCATGGCGACGTCCTCGACTCCGAGGCGGCGGACCGCGTCCGCCAGCGCTACGGCACCTGGGTGCTGCCGATGGCGTTCCCGGAAGGGTGCCCGACCCATCCCTCGTACGGCGCCGGGCACGCCACGGTCGCCGGCGCCTGCGTCACCATCCTGAAGGCGCTGTTCGACGAGGACTTCGTCATCCCGAACCCGGTGGAGCCGAACCCCTCCGGCCAGTCGCTCCGCCCGTACAACGGCGCGCCGCTCACCGTCGGCGGCGAGCTCAACAAGATCGCCTCGAACGTCGCCACCGGCCGCAACATCTCCGGCGTCCACTGGCGCAGCGACGCCGCCGAATCGATGCGTCTCGGCGAGCGGGTCGCGATCGAGCTGCTGCGCGACACGGTCGCCGTCTTCAACGAGGGTCCCGGCAGCCTCACGCTCACCGGCTTCGACGGGCAGACGATCACCATCACGCCCTGACCGGTCCCTGCTCCGGCGGCTGCCCGGCACGCTCCGGGCAGCCGCCGGGATCATCGCCGACTCACGGACAGGTCATGAAGGCGGCGGTGTCCTGGACCGGCGGCGCCGGGTTGCCCAGCGGGTTCAAGTACTTCTTAATGCGCGGGCTGCGGGTGTCGGTCACCGTCAGCGTGAACTCGACATTGGTGGTGGCGCTGTAGAACACCCAGAAGCGGTTGTTCAGAGTACAGGCGTCGAGCACCTTGATCAGCATCTCGATGTTGTCCGGGCCGAAGAACCAGAAGTTGCCCGCGTCGCGCGCACTGCAGGGCGCGACCGTCCCCTTGCCGGTGGCGCCGCTGGGGATCCGCCAGTCGACCTCGGCCCGGAAGCGTCCCTGGTTCAGGCAGAGGGCGTTCTGCGTCGGCAGGCAGTCGGGGAGCTGGGCCGGGCCGAAGTAGGTCACCGGGTGCTCGAGGCGCGGATCGAAGATCGGCGTGCCGTCGGGCTCGCCGGTGCCGCTCGCGAACTGCAGCGGCAGGCCCATGAGCGCGTCGCGGTCGTCGGGATCGAAGTTGAGGGAGAAGGTCAGGGTGAAGATCTCGTTCGGACCGAGCGCCGGGGCGTCGAACGGCTGGATCAGGCCCGAGAAGCCGAACCACTGCCCACCCGGGAGGATCAGCCCGGGACCGTTCGCTAGGCCCTGGGTGGTGAGGGAGTTGAGGGAGAGCGGCACGAACTCGGTCAGGATCGTGTGCTGGCCGGTCTGCTGGTCGAAACGAGTCAAGACGGCCTGGCCGACGCTGAGCGAGCTCGGCGCGGGGTTCCCCGTCACCCCCGCGCCGAGGCCGCAGACGCAGGTGGTCGGCGAGCTGGGGGCGAAGACGCCGATCGGAGCGCTTACCTGCGCCTGCTGCAGGCCCGGCGGCGGCGGCAGGAAGTTGGGGCCGCCGCCGCTGCCGAAGGTGAGGTTGCCGACCGAGCCGGGCGACGAGCCGCAGGCGAAGACGGGGGGCGCGGCGAGGAGCGCCAGCGCGGCGGCCAGCGCCAGCGCGGTGGGAAGGTGCCGAGGAAGAGCGTTCATCTTGAGACCTCCTGGCCCCGAGAGGGCCGAGCGCGAGGATGCGCACATAGCGGGGTGGGACTCTCTGAGAGGACAGTGTACGCCTCTGCCCTCTCTACAAGGACATTCGCCGGACGCGGGTGAAACCTGACCGGGGGCGCCGGCGTAGGGGCATCTGACGGCCTGCCGCCGTCCCCCGGAGCCCGTCGCGCTGGTCGCGCGACGGAAAGCGCTCCTCGGATTGATTGGAGCCCGGCGCGAAAGCCTTCGCGCCTGGAGGAGCCTGGACGACATGGACACCCTGCTGCAGGACCTGCGGTTCGCGATCCGCATGCTCGCTAAGAGCCCGGGCTTCACGCTCGTCGCCGTGCTCTGCCTGGCGCTCGGCATCGGCGTCAACACCGCGATCTTCAGCGTCGTCAACGCCATCCTCGTGCGGCCGCTGCCGTTCACCGACCCCGATCGTCTGGTCGCCGTCCACGGCACCCAGGTCAAGAACGAGATCGACGAGGCCGGCCTCTCCTGGCTCGACTTCCAGGACCTGCGGGAGCAGTCCGACGCGTTCTCCGCGGTCGCCGCCACGACCGGCCGCAGCCTGACCCTCTCGGGCGGCAAGGAGCCGGAGCGGGTCATCGGCGCCGTGATGTCCGCCGGCATGTTCCCGATGATGGGCGTGCAGCCCATGCTCGGGCGCAACTTCCGCGACGACGAGGACCGCCCCGGCGCTCCCGGCGTGGTGATCCTCTCCCATGCCCTCTGGACGTGGCGCTACGACGGCGATCCGGCGATCGTCGGCAAGACGATCCTGGTCAACGCCGCGGCGCACACCGTCGTCGGCGTCATGCCGCCCCGCTTCGCCTTCCCCGAGGAGGCGCAGGCCTGGGTGCCGCTGGCGCCGCTGGTCCAGACGGAGACCCGCGCCGAGCGCTCGCTCTGGGTGGTGGCGCGCCTCGCCCCGGGAGTCACCCTCGAGCGGGCGAACGCCGAGGTCGCGGCCTTCGCCAAGCGCCAGGCGGAGCGCTACCCGGACGCCGATGCGGGCTGGGGCGGGACGGTCGTCACCATGCGCCGCGAGGCGGTCGAGGAAGAGCTCGAGCTGATGATCCTCACCATGATGGGGGCGGTGACGTTCGTGCTCTTGATCGCCTGCGCCAACGTCGCCAACCTGATGCTCGCGCGGGCGACCAGCCGGCAGCGCGAGATCGCGATCCGCGCCGCCTTCGGCGCCAAGCGCGTGCGGCTGGTGCAGCAGCTCCTGACCGAGAGCGTCCTCGTGGCCCTGCTGGGCGCCGCCCTCGGCATCCTAGTGGCGATCTGGGGGATCGAGCTGCTCTATGCGGCGATCCCGGCCGACAACCCGCCGCCCTACTGGATGGAGTTCACGATCGACGGCACCGTCCTGCTCTACACGCTCGCGGTGGCGGTGGTGACCGGGATCCTGTTCGGTCTGGCGCCGGCGTTCCAGGCGGCGCGGCCGGCGCTCCACGGCACCATGCAGGAGGGCGGGCGCGGCGCCGGCGGCAGCGTGGCGCGCAACCGCTTGCGCAGCAGCCTGGTGGTGGTCGAGGTGGCGCTGGCGCTGGTGCTGCTGGTCGGCGCCTCGCTCTTCGTGCGCAGCTTCCTCGCCCTCCAGGGGGCGAGCGGCGGCTTCGCGACCGACCACCTGCTGACCCTGCGCGTGCACCTCCCGGGCGAGGCCTACGAGAGCGACGAGGCCAAGACGCGGCGCATCCGGGATCTGGTGCGGCGGCTCGAGGCGGTGCCGGGCGTCGAGGCGGTCGGCGCCTCGAATCTGATCCCGCTCGGCGGCGGCGGCAGCGGCGGGCGGATGCTGATCGAGGGGCGGGCGACGGCGCCGGGCGAGGAGCCGCAGATCTACTTCACCGGCATCACCCAGGACTTCTTCCGCGCCCTCGGCGTCGAGCCCACCGCCGGCCGCGGCCTGACCGCCGCCGAGGCGGGGGAGCGCTCGGCCGTCGCGGTCGTCAACCAGACCTTCGTGCGCCGGTTCTGGCCCGAGGCAGCCCGTCCCGCTGGTCGCGGGACGGACAGCGCTGCCTCGGATCGCCTGGGGGGCGACGCCCTCGGCCACCGCTTCCGTCTGAAGGACGAGGCCGATCCGCGCTGGATCACCATCGTCGGCGTCGTGCCCGACATCCAGAACGGCGACCTCAACGACGACCTGGAGCCGAGCGCCTACCTGGCCTTCCCCTACCTCGCGATCCGCAACACCGGCTTCGTGCTGCGCACCCGCGGCGAGCCGCTCCAGGTGGCGCAGGCGGCGCGCCGGGCGATCCGGGCCGCCGATCCCAACCTGCCGGTCTTCGACGTCTCGCCGATGGACGAGGTGCGGATGTCGGGGGTGTGGGAGTACGCCCTCTTCGGCAAGATGTTCTCGACCTTCGGCGGCGTGGCGCTCTTCCTGGCGGCGATCGGCGTCTACGGCGTCCTCGCCTACGCCGTCGGCCAGCGGCTGCGCGAGATCGGCGTGCGGGTGGCGCTCGGGGCGCAGCGGGCGGACGTGCTGCGCCTCGTGGTGCGGCAGGGGCTGGTGCTGGCGGGCGCCGGCGTCGCGCTCGGGCTGCTCGGCGCGATCGGCGTCACGCGAGTGGTCGGCGGGTTCCTCTACGAGGTCAGCCCCACCGATCCGCTCAGCTTCGTCTCGATCTCGGCCCTGCTGACCGCGATCGCCTGCCTCGCGAGCTACGTCCCGGCGCGGCGCGCGACGCAGGTCGATCCGCTCGCGGCGCTGCGGGTGGAATAGGGCGTCGCGGCGGCGGCGCGCGCCTGAGCGCGTAGTAGGCTGACCGGGTAGTGCAGACCGGGAGAGCCATCATGCCGATCCGCCACCCCCAGCCGAGCCACTTCGCCGCGCTGCTCGTCGCTGCGCTCGCCGTCGCGTCGCCGCCGCTCCGTGCCGAGACGCCGGTCGCCGATGACCTCGGCAGCGTCGACTTCCCGACCTCGGCGCAATCGCCCGAGGCGCAGCGCCACTTCCTGCGCGGCGTCGCCGCCCTGCACAACTTCTGGTACGACGAGGCGGCCGACGCGTTCCGCACGGCGCAGCAGGCCGAGCCCGGCTTCGCGCTCGCCTATTGGGGCGAGGCGCTCAGCTACCACCACACGATCTGGCAGGAAGAGGACCTCGAAGCCTCGCGGGCCGCGCTGGCGCGGCTCGCCGCGACACCGGAGGCGCGGGCGGCGAAGGCGCCGACCGAGCGCGAGAAGGGCTACCTGGCGGCGGCCGAGGCGCTCCTCGGTGAGGGCTCCGATCGTCCGGCGCGCGAGGCGGCGTACAGCGCGGCGCTGGCGCGGCTCGCCGAGCGCTTCCCGGACGACCTCGAGGCGGCGAGCCTCTGGGCGTTGTCACTCATCGGACCGGCGCTCCACGCCGACGCCGGCGAGGCGCGCACCCGGGCACTCATCCAGGCGGCGGCGCGGCTCGAAGAGCTGTTCGACCGCAACCCCAGCCACCCCGGCGTCCTCCACTACCTCATCCACGCCTACGACGACCCGGTGCACGCGCCGCTCGGCCTGCGCGCGGCGCGCCTCTACGCCCGCGTCGCCCCGGCCGCCCACCACGCTCTGCACATGCCGTCGCACATCTTCGTGCAGCTCGGGCAGTGGGCCGACGTCGAGGCCTCGAACCGCGCCTCGTGGGAGGCCTCGGTCGCCTGGGTGGCGCGCCGCGGCCTGGCGCCCGACAAGCGCGACTTCCACAGCCTGCAGTGGCTGCACTACGCCCAGCTCCAGCGCGGGCGCCACGCGGCGGCGCGCGCGACGCTGGCGATCGCGCGGCAGGCGGCGGCGGAGGCGGCTGAGTCGCGTGCCAACCCGGCCCTGCGCTTGATGGAGGCGCGGCAGCGCGTCGAGACGGCCGGTGCGGCGGCCGCGGCCGAGACCGCCTTCGCGCCGTCCGGCGGGAGCGATGGAGGAGCGACGCCAGGCGCCACGGCGGCCGCGAGCGCGCCGGCCGCGAACGCCGCCGGCACGGGCTCGACGCCGAGCGCCGCGGCCGCCGGCGGGCCGCACGCCGGTCATGGCGGCGGCGAGGCGGTGCGCCCCGCCTTGCGCGCTTCCTTGCTCCTGGCCGACGGCCTCGACGCCGCCCGCCGCGGCGACCTCGCCGCCGCGCAGGCCGCCACGGCCGCGCTCGACGGCCTCGCGGCCGGCGCCGGCGCCGACTACCGCGACCAGCCGATCCGCGTCGCCGCCAAGGAGCTGGCCGGCGTCGTCCGGCTGCGCGAGGGGAAGGTCGACGAGGCGCTGGCGCTGCTCGCCGAGGCGGCGCTGCTCGAGGCCGCGATGCCGGCGCCCATGGGCCCGCCGGAGCCGATCAAGCCCGCCGCCGAGCTGCTCGGCGAAGCGCTCCTCGCGACCGGCAACGCCGAAGCGGCGCTCGCCCGCTTCGAGACCTCGCTCCTGCGCACCCCCAACCGCGCCCTCTCCCTCCTCGGCGCCGCCCGCGCCGCCACCGCCCAGGGCGACACCGCCCGCGCCGCGCGGCACTACCAGGCGCTGGCCGAGGTGTGGGCGGAGGCCGACGCGCGTCCGCCGGAGGTCGCCGAGGCGCTGCGCGCGGCGGCCGGGTCTTCCGGCTCGCCGCGCCCATGAGGGAGGCGGCCGCTCCGGCCGCCCCTATTCGAAGTACCCGTTGACGTCCAGGATCAGGTGGACCTGCCCGCCGCCGGCGACCGTGGCGGTGCCCGCCAGCGTGCCGGCGCCGTCCGAGCTGAGGAGCAGGACGGCGTTGTTGGCGCGCGTCTGGCCGGCCCCGAAGCTGATCGCGCTGGCGAGGGGCACCGGCGCGTTGCCGGCGTAAAGCGTCAACTGGCCGGCGCCGGTCGGCTGGGTGACGGTGACGTTGAACGACACCGACTTCGCCGTGGGCGGAATGCCGCAGAGCCCGGCGATGGCGACGATTCGCGCCACGCCGTGGGCGAGCGCCGGGCCGGTGGTGCGGGTGTCCAGGATGCGGCACGGTGTGACGGTGTAGAACTGCGACGCCGGCGCCAGCTCCCAGCTCCCCTTGAGCCGGTAGGCGATCGTGCCGGCGGCGAAGTTGTTGACCCCCACCCACCAGCGCCCGCCCCAGGCAGCAGGGATCGAGCAGGTGTCGGGCGTCGTCCCGACGGCGGCCGAGATGCAGTCGTAGTTCGAGCGGTCCGGCTTGGCGCCGTAGCGCAGGAAGAGGTCGGCGTCCGCGGAGAGGTTCGTGAGCTCGACGAGGAGGTCGCCGTCGACGGGAACGTCGGCGTAGTAGTACTTCCACCCGGCCCCCGGCTGTGCGCTCCCGACGTGGTCGTCGACCGCCACCCCGTTGACCAGCGCGGTATCGCCCGTGGCCCCCCAGCTCGCGCGGATCGAGAACTGGGTCGGCGCGGCGTCCCCGCTCCTGACGCCGATCCACCAGCGCCCGGCCTGCGGCAGCGTCAGCACGCACCGCCGGTTCGGGACGCCGTAGTCCCAGTCGTAGCAGTCGTAGCTCGACCAGCTCGGCTTCTCGCCGTGCCTGACGAAGAGATCCACGTCGCCGTTCAGGTCGGACAGGTCGACGACCAGCTCGCCGTTGCCGGCGCCGAGATCGGCGTAGAAGTACCGCCAACTGTCGCCGCTGAACGAGCCGTCGATCGTCCGCTTGAGCGCCACGCGGTTGGCCAGCGCCTCGTCCGGCGGCGGCACGCTGAAGTACGCGATCGCCACCTGGTCGTAGTAGGTGTAGAAGCTGCACGTGCTGCTGGCGCCGTAGCAGACGCCGCCCCAGCCGGCGAACGCGTGCCCGGAATCGGGCGTCGCGGTGAGCGTCACCCAGGTACCCTCGGCGAAGAGCTCGGAGCAGTCGGCGCCGCAGTCGATCCCCGGCGGGTTGCTGGTGACGCGGCCGGAACCGCTCCCGGACTTGCTGACGGCGAGCTGGTACTGCGTCACCCAGCGCACGGCGAACGGCAGGTGCGCCGGCGGCGCCTGCGCGCCGTCCTCGGCGAGGGTGAAGCTGCCCGTCTTCCAGCCGCTGAGCGCGGCGTCGTTCGCGACCGACACCTGCAGCGTCTGGCTGGCGCCGGGGGCGAGGGTGAAGGAGGGGGGAGTGACGCTGAGCGTCATCCCCGCCGGCACCGCGGCCGACGAGACCGTCCACTGCGACGGCGCCGCCAGCGCGCTGCGGACCACGCGCGTCCAGGAGCAGCCCAGGACGCACGTGGAGTCCGCCATTCCGGGCAGGTTCAGGGCCGCGGGATCGCCGCCGAGGTCCGGGTCGGCGGGCGCGAAAGCGGTCGTCGGGACGTCGAGCACCAGGCCGGCGCGCGCCGCCGCCCCGAGGTCGATGCGGCCGGCGCCGCGGTCGAACGGGCTGGTCGCCGGCGTCACGCCGTCCTCCTTCTTGAGGCCGGCGGTCACGGCGGTGGTCATGAGGGCCGACTGGACCTCCGCCGGCGTCCAGGTCGGGTGCAGCGCCACGAGCAGCGCCGCAGCGCCCGCGGCGTGCGGGCTCGACATCGAGGTGCCGCTGAGCGTGGCGGAGAGGTTGGGGTCTTTGGTCGCGGCGAGGATGCCGACGCCGGGGGCGACGAGGTCCGGCTTCAGCACGTCGGCGACGAGCGGCGTCGGGCCGCGCGAGCTGAACCAGGCGAGGACGTCGGCGGCGGCAGGATTGGAGGTCGCCGCCGCCGCCGAGATCGAGCCTGTGTGCCCGCTCCCCACGGCGAGCCAGCTCCAGAGCTGGTCGGCCTGGCTCCTGGTGATGTGGACCGCGGCAATGACGTTGGCCTCGGCGAAGGTCGGATCGCCGGCGAAGTAGTTGGCGATCACCAGGCCGCCGCCGCCGCCGGCCTGGACGTTCTGCCCTTTCTCGAGCGCGGTCGTCCAGAAGTCCTGACGACAGACGACGATCTGGCCGCTGAAGGTACCGGCGGGGAACGGGTAATCGCACCAGGAGTCGCCGAAGCTCGCGGCGTTCACGATCGGCGCGGGGCCGTAGCCGCCGGTCAGGCTGCGGCCGGCGAGGTCGGGCGGCGGCGTCGTGCCGCCGCCGGTCATGCCGGCGAGCGCGTTGGTGAAGTCGCGGTCGTGCGTCGCCGCGCCGACGCTAAGGAGCCAGGGCGAGAACGCGGGCGTGCCGATCGACGACGCCCACGGCCCGCTGTTGCCGGCGGAGGCGGCGACGAACACCCCGGCCTCGCGCGCGCCGAGCATCGCCGACCCGAGCGCGTCGTCCCAGGGGTCGTCCCAGGCGCCGCCGCCGATCGAGAAGTTGATGACGTCGACGCCGTCGGCGATGGCCTGGTCGATGGCGGCGAGGAGGGCGGTGAACCAGCACTCGCCGAAGGGGCTGCAGACGTCGTAGGCGATCAAGTTGGCGTGCGGGGCGACACCCGAGACCTGGCGCGCGAGGCCCCCGACGGTGAACGTCGTGTGGTTGCCGGCCGCCGTGCTCGCGGTGTGGGAGCCGTGGCCGTGGTCGTCCTCGGGGTCGCCGCCGCTGTCGGGATGGCTCCAGACGCCGATCAGCTTGTCGTTGCAGGGCAGCGCCGGGTCGAAGTCGGGGCTGGCCGGGTTGCACCAGCCGGCGTAGTTGCCCGCTCCGCGGGGGTTGACGTGGTCGTAGCCGTCGCCGCCGAGGTCGGCGAACGACGGGTGGTCCATGTTGATCCCGGTGTCGATCATGCCGACGACGATCCCCTCGCCCTGGGTGCCGGGCAGGCCACCCGTCGCGGTCCCGTCCCAGATGCCGGGGGCACCGATCCAGCCGGGGCCGGCGTCGGTCTGTGGCCGCAAGGCGCGGTTGGGCGTGACGCGCCGCACGCCGGGCAGCTGCGCGATCGCCTTCGCCTCGTCGTCCGTCAGCTCCAGCGCCATGCCGTTGAAGGTGTGCGTGTAGCGGTGGGCCGCCGCGACCTCGCGGCCGAGCGCCTGGCGGATCGTCGCCAGCGCCTGGGCCTGCCGGGCGAGGAGGTGGGCCGTGTAGCGCCGGCTGTCGGGGCTCTCGACGTCGAGCTTCCGCTCGCCGCGGGCCTGGGGATTGGTGGCCTGGAGGCCGCCGAGGCCGCCGTGGTAGCGCGCCAGCGGCGGCGCCTCGAGCTGGACGATGTAGGGCGCCCGGTCGCTCCGCTTGACCGCGCCCGCCGCCGGCCGGCCCCGGGGCGCGGCGCCGGCGACGGGCGCGGCGGCGGTCAGAGTGAAGAGGATCAGTGCCAGAGCGCAACGGTGGTTGACATAGATCAAGACTCACCTCCGGAAGGGTAACGAACGGGAAGCGAAAAACCCTCCCATTATCTCATGGTTTACTGGAGGTGGCGGCACTGGCCGGACGGGCAGCGGCTGTTCTTCATCTCCAACCGGCCGGTGGCGGCGGCGAGTGACGCGCTGAAGGAAGTACTCGCCCAAGATCGCGCCGGACGGCCGCACCTTCCTGTGGACCAGCACGCGCAGCTTCGCCGCCGGGCCGCTGCCGCGGCACCTCGCCTACGCCGAGCTGATCGCGAAGCTCCGCGGCCCGGGCAACGGCCTCGGGGACATCTACAGCATCGACGTCGCGGCGCTCGATCTCGCCACGGCGCGGCCCTAGCTACGTTGGCAGCGAGGTGAGGGACGAGCCGGTATTGCTGCGTCGTCTTCGTAGAGGAGACACCGATGGCTCACGATCGCGGCAGCGTATCCCTGTCCTTTCTCGTCCTCGCCCTGCTCCCCGGCGCCGCCCTGGCGGCGGAGGAGAGCTGGCACTCGATCGGCCCGGCGGGCATGCCGCTCGCCAATGGCGACGTCGAGAGCGGCCAGATCAACGCCATCGCCGTCCACCCGCTCGACGCAAACATCCTCTACGCCGGCGCCGCCGAGGGCGGGGTGTGGCGGAGCGGCGACGGCGGCGCCACCTGGGTGGCTCTGGCCGACCTCGCGCTGGTGCGCGAGGCGGGAGCGGGCGGCCGCCGCGCCACGCTCGCGATCGGCGCGCTCGCCCTGGACCCCGAGGCGCCGGAGCGGGTCTACGCGGGGACGGGCAACCCCAACAGCGGCGGACCGCGCGTCGGCTCGCCGCTCGGCGTCTTCGCCTCGCGCGACGGGGGCGTCACATGGGGGGCGCTGGGCGTCCCGCCCGGCCCTGTCGCCTGCGAGAACGGCGCGATGAGCGAGCTGGCGGTCAATCGCCTGGTGGTGCGCGCGGACACGCCCCCGACGGTCTTCGCCGCCACCTCTCTCGGGGTCTACCGCTACCGCGAGGACGGCCGCGACTGCTGGGAGCGCGCCGAGGCGAGCCTGCCCGCGGCCAACGCCATCGACCTGGTGCTGGACCGCAGCCGCGGCACCCTCTTCGCCGGCGTCTGGGGCTGGGGCATCTACCGGTCCGCCGACGGCGTGAGCTGGAAGCGGCTGACGGACGGCCTCCCGGCGAGCGGCTTCGGCCGCCTCGCCCTTGCCATCTCGCGCAGCGACGGGCGGCGCCTCTGGGCCGGCTTCGACCAGGGCGGCACCTACCACCTCTACCGGACGCAGGACTTCGGCGAGACGTGGAAGGAGCTGCCGACGCCGCCGAGCGAAGGGCAGCTCTGGTTCAACAACGCCCTGGCCGTCGACCGCTCCGAGCTGCCGTGGGTGGGGCAGGTGGGGCTCTGGCGAGGAGACGACGGCGGCATCACCGGCGGCACCGACGACTACGATGCCAAGCCGCCGCTCACCGACCGCTCGTGGACCCCGCTGAGCTGCTGCCTGTACCACAAGAATCCCTTCCGCCGCGGGCTCGACCTGCACGCCGACGTGCACGACATCGTCTTCGCCGCGCCCGGGAGCTTCGCGTCCGACCCGTCGCGCGCCGAGCTGGTCTTCGTCGCCACCGATGGCGGCCTGGTGCGAGGCGTGGTGAACGACGTCGGCGTCGTCACCTGGCAGCCACTCACCAGCGGCCTCGCGGTCGGCCAGTCCGGAACCCTGGGACAGGCCGCGGCCGATCCCGAGGCGGTGAGCCTCGGTCTCTGGCACAACGGCGATGCGCTCACCACCGACGGCGGCGTCACCTGGAAGCAGGCCGGGGCCGGCGACGGCTTCCAATCGCGCCTCGACGCCGCGAGCGTCCTCTTGCTCTACCGCAACACCAACGCCCTCGACGGCGGCCAGATCAGTCGCCGGCGGATCGCCACCGGCCTCGACGAGCAGATCTGGCCGGACGGCAGCGCCATCGCCCACTGGACGGACCCCTACCGCGCCGGCCACCTGCTGCGCCTGCAGAACGACACCGGCCTCCTGTACCGCCATCAGAACGCGGACGATGCGGCGGCGGCGGAGCTGCGCGACGGCGCGACCTGGGAGCTCGTCGAGCCGCCGGGGAAGAGCGGCAGGGTCACCACGGCGACGGTGGCGCGGCGGCCGGGGATCGACGAGCTGCCGCTCTATTACCTGGGGACTGATGCGGGAGAGGTCTGGCGTGGCTCGCCGGAGGTGCCGTGGCAGCGGGTCTGCGCCTGCGGCCGGGCGGTGCAGGACATCGCGATCGACCTCGCCGACGCGGCGCGGATCGTGGTCGGGCTGCGGGGCGACGGTCCGGGGCGGGTGCGCGAGCTGGTACGCGATGCTGTCACTGGCGATTGGCGGAGCACCGACCTCGACACCGGCTGGGTCCCGGAGGTGCGGGTGGGCAAGGTGACGGCGGTGGCGATCGATCCAGGTGCCGCGGCGACGGTCTTCGTCGGCACCGACGTGGGGATCTATCGCGCTCGCCGGGAGAGCGGCACCTGGTTCTGGAGCCGCTCGCCGGGCATGCCGTACGTCGAGGTGATGGAGATCGGCGTGCACCAGCGCTTCATCGGTCCGCCGACCGGCATCGTGCGCGCCGCGACCTACGGCCGCGGGGCGTGGGAGCTGGGAGTGGTCGGCCCGATCGTGGTGGGCGAGCAGATCGCGCCGCGCCAGGAGCCGGGCACGGTCACGTTGGCGGCGGAGGCGCTCCTCACCGAGGTCGATGGTGGAGTGCCCTCGCTCGCCTTGCCGCTCATCGTCCACGGCCCGGGTGGGAGCCTCACTGCGGCGACCCCCTTCCGCCAGACTTTCCCCGCCGGAGCGGAGGTGACCCTGGAGTTGCGGGCCCAGCCGACGGCGCCGGACGGCGCGGTGCTCGAGCTCCTCGGGTGGGTGATCGACGGTGTCCCAACGGCGAGCGACGGCGGGCGCCTGGTGGTGGTGCTCTCCGGCGACACCTCGGTGCTGGCCTACTACCGGCAGCGGCAGCCGGCGCCGCAGCACCCCGGCGGCCCACTCGAAGCGCGGCTCGCGGCCGCCGCCGAGAGCCTCTGCCAGCAGAGCTTCAGCCACCGGGTGAACGTCGCCTGGCAGGTGCTGGGAGGCGAGGCGCCGGCGCGGCTGGAGCTCGTGGTGCGCGACCCGGCATGGCGCGCGACCCTGCTCACGCTGCGGCCGCGGGCAGGAAGCGCCGAGCTGCCGTTCGACTTCCCCTGCGGCGGCGCGGTCCAGCTCCACCTGCTCGTCACCGACGCCGCGGCGGCACACGCCGCCGCCTTCGTGCAGCTCGAGCTGCCGGTCTGCCCCGGCGACTGAAGCCGCGAGAGGGTGTCGGCGCGCGGCCTACGCCAGCCGGTCCGCCTTGGCGGCGAGGATGAAGTCGCTCTCGGTCAGGCCGTCGATCTTGTGGGTCCAGGTCGTCATCGTGACCTTGCCCCAGGTGAGGCAGAGGTCGGGGTGGTGCCCCTCGGCTTCGGCCACCTCGCCCACCCGGTTGACGAAGGCGAGCGCCTCGCGGAAATCCTTGAACTTGAACTCCTTCTCGAGGTGATGGCCATCCACCACCCGCCAGCCGCCGCGCTCGCGGTTGAGCTCGGCGAGCAGCCGGTCGAGCTCGGCGCCGGCGAGCGGCGGCACGCCCCCCTGGCAGGGGACGCATCTCTTCGCGGCAAGGTCGGTCATCGTGGCGTCTCCTCCCGTGGGTCGCACGCGGCGCGGCGCGACCGCCGCCATTCTCGCACCTCTCCGTCGCCTCCGGCCGGTCATGGCGCCGGCAGCGGCTCGCGGGCGAGCGGCAGCCAACGGTAGGGGCAGCGCGGGATGTGGAGGACCGAGTCGAGCTCCGCCCGCCGGCCCCAGGCGCCGTCGGGCGCGAAGTACTCGCAGAAGAGGTCGAGCGGCGCGACGAAGCGCGGCCGCCAGGGACCGCGCTCGATGCGCAGCGTGTAGAGATAGCCCGCCTCCGGGTCGACGCCGAAGGCGTCGAAACACTCGACGAGTGGCTCGTGGAGCTCCTCGAGCGAGCGCCACAGCGAGCCATCCGGCGGGCCGGGCAGCGGCCGCGTGTCGACGAGACCGACGAGCTTGCCGCCGGGCGCCGCCGCGTCGACCCCCAGCGTCAGCAGATCCCGGTCACGCACCATGACGATGTCGGCGGCGCCGAAGTCGTGGAAGCGGAACTCGACGAGGCGGTTGCCGATGGCGCGCATCAGCGGATCGTTGGTCTCGCTGCGGGTGAAATAGCCGCCGCGCCGCCAAGCGCCGTCGTGGCCGCGGTAGCGCACGGCGGCGCGATAGCTGACCTGGTAGAAGCAGACGCCCGCCGGTCCCGGCAGCCCGCGCGGCCGCATCTCGCGCAGCGAGGAGATGAGCACCTGCACCCAGCCGCGGGCCTTGAAGATCTCGGGCGCGAGCGGCCGCGGCAGGAGGGCGGAGAGGGCCTCCGGATCGACGCGGTAGTTGAACGACAGGGCTTCGATCCACTCCGTCTCGACGAGGGTCAGCCAGGGGATCGAGGGACAGCTCTCGGCGCCGGCGGCGGCGGGATTGACCGCCAGCGCGTCCTCGATCCGGCTCCAGGCGTCGAGGAGCGCGGCGGCGCCGGCGGGGGTCAGCCGGAGCGCGTTGTCCCGCGCCTGCGCCCAGCCGCGTGCCACGATGCCGTCGACGACGGCGCGGGCGCCGTCCACGCCCGCACCGCGCAGCCGCGCGTCGAGCTCCTCCCTCGGGAGCGCGAGGCGCGACGCGGCGAGAGCGCCGAGCGCCGCGAGCTCGGCGCTCCGCGGCGCGCTCATACGATGCTGGGCCGGGCCTCGCCGCTCCGCTCGCGCCGGCGGCGGGCGCGGTGGAGGAGCCAGCCGAAGGTGAACATGGTGCAGCCCCAGACCGCGCCGAGGATGTAGAACTGGAAGCTCGGCGCCAGCGTCATCGCCAGCGCCACGGCGAGGAAGAGCGCGCCGACGCCGTACCAGTGCCCGCCCATCAGCGAGCCCATCGAGGCGTAGGCGACGGCGGCCAGCACGGCGATGACCGGCCCCAGGAAGAGCGTCTCGAGGCCCATGAAGTAGTTGAGGAACGCGCAGACGCTGACCGCGACGACGAACGCCGTCCAGATCGCCCAGAGCTGCGTCTCGACGAAGGAGCGCGCTCCGGCGCGCCGCCGGCGCAGCAGGGCGATCGTGAACAGGTTGCCCCCGGTGACGGCGCTCCACAGCGCCACGAAGGCGGGCGGCGTGCGGACGCCGTGCGCGAGCAGCCAGCCGGTGGCGATGAAGCCGGTGGCGTTGGTGCAGGCGTGGATCATCCAGATCACGCCCCAGTTCTGCAGCACGGTGTCGTCGCGCGTCTCGCGCACGACGCGGCGCAGGAGCTCGAGGGCTTCGACGGCCTCGTCGCGATTCATCAGTCCTCACACCCGGTGGCGATCACCAGGGCGCGGCAGATTGCCGACATCTTCTCGGGTCCGGCCGTGCCGACGAAGTGACGGAGTTTCGTTTGATCCACGGTCTGCACCTGATCGAGATTGACTACCGAGTCGTGCTTGAGGCCTTCTTCGACTCCTACCCGGACTTCGCTGGGTGCGCCGTGGGCAGTGGAGGTGATTGGCGCCACGAGGACGGTGCGGAGGAGGTCGATCACCTTCTGGCGAGAGAGCACCAGTACCGGGCGGCGCTTGTCGGGTGACCCGAAGGTGTAGAGCCAGATCTCTCCACGGTTCACTCGGGCGGCCATACGCCCTCGTCCTCCCACCCCGCGAAGCCCTTTCCGAGCGGATCCGCGACTCCCGCGTACGCGCGCTCGTACTGCGCGTCGATCTCGAAGCCGTGGCGCTGACGAACGAAGTCGCTGGCGAGCTGCCGCAGGATCGCGGAACGGCCCTTTTCGCGCACGTCGGCGGTTTCGTCGAGGGCAGCGAGAAGGTCTTCGTCGAACATCACCTGTATGGCCTTCATGTGGAGAATATACGTGGGACAAGCGCGTGGATCAAGGCTACTGGCGGGGGCGGCACCGGCGTGCCCGCCGGCGGGGAGAAGAACCCCCCGGCGACCACCGCGGTCGCCGGGGGTGAGGGAGCGGATGCTGCGGGGTTGTGCTGCGGCTGTGAGGTCTGGCGCGCGGTGGGTCTGATCCAGTCCTCGGCGTGTGGTCTCGTTGCCCTGGGTCACACTGCGGCGCCGGCCAGCTCGGGCACCATGCCCTCCGTCGTTGCCTCGGGCGCCTCGGCTGCCACGGCCCGTCGCGTCCGCGCCACCAGCATGTAGATCGACGGCACCACGAACAAGGTGAACATCGTGCCGATGATCATGCCGCTCACCAGCATGATGCCGATCGAGTTGCGCGCCCCGGCCCCCGGCCCGGTGGCGAAGACCAGCGGCAGGTGGCCGACGACGGTGGCGGCGGTGGTCATCAAGATCGGCCGCAGCCGGGTCGCGGCGGCCTCGACGACCGCCTGCAGCTTCTCCCTGCCCCGCTCCTGCAGGTGATTGGCGAACTCGACGATCAGGATGCCGTTCTTGGCCACCAGGCCGACGAGCGTGATCAGCCCCACCTGGCTGTAGATGTTGAGCGTCGTCAGGCCGAGGAAGGAGAAGAGCAGGGCGCCGGAGAGGGCCAGCGGCACCGAGCCCGCCAGGATGATGAAGGGGTCGCGGAAGCTCTCGAACTGAGCCGCCAGCACGAGATAGATGAGGATCCCCGAGAGCAGGAACGTGCCGAGGAACTTGCTCCCTTCGGTGCGGAGCTGGCGCGACTCGCCGGCGTAGTCGACGGTGAAGCCCGGCGGCAGGAGCTTCGCCGCCTCCTGCTCGAGGAAGGCGAGCGCCTGGTCGAGGGCCACGCCGGGCGGCACGACGCCCTGGATGCGCACCGCGTTGAGCTGCTGGAAGCGCTTGAGCTCGCGCGGCTCGGTGGACGTCTGGACCGTGGCAAAGGTCGAGAGCGGCACCAGGCGCCCGTCGGGCCCGGTGACGTGGACGTCCTTGAGCTGCTCGGCCGTCAGCCGCTCGCTGCGCTTGATCTGCGGCACGACCTTGTAGCTGCGGCCCTGGATGCTGAAGCGGTTGACGTAGTTGCCGCCGACCAGCGTCGCGAGGTCGCGCCCGGTCTGGCTCATGTCGACGCCGAGCGACCGCACCTTGTCGCGGTCGAAGACCAGCTCCGCCTGCGGCTGGTCGAACTTCAAGTCGGCGTCGGCGAACATGAAGAGGCCGCTCTGGAAGGCCTTCCCCACGAGCTGATTGGCGATCTCGACGAGCCGCTCGGGCTCGGCCGTCGAGGCGATCACGAAGTCCACCGGGAAGTCGCTGCCGCCGGGCAGCGGGGGAGGGGTGATCGGAATGGTCCGTACGCCGGGAATTCGCGACAGCTTCGCCGCCGCCTCGAGCTGGAGCTCCCCGGAGGTGCGCTCGCGCTCGCTCCACGGCTTGGTGACCATGCCGCTGAAGCCGCCGGTCGGGAAGGTGATCTGGAAGGTGGCCTTGGTCTCCGGAAACGACTCGTAGACCTCGTTGATCTTCTCGGTGAAGAGCGTCGTCTGATCGATCGTCGAGTTGGCGGCGGCCTGGACGATGCCGAAGACGACACCCTGGTCCTCGGCGGGCGCCAGCTCGCGCTGCGAGAAGGTGTAGAAGGGGAAGATCAGCAGCACGACGATCACCCACAGCGTGAAGACGACCGGGCGGTAGGCGAGCGTCCCGGAGAGCAGCCGGGTGTAGCGCTCGCGGACGCCGTTGAACCGGCGGTTCACCCAGCCGGCGAAGCCGCGCTCGGTATGGCCGGCGCGCAGCAGCTTCGAGCCCATCATCGGCGACAGCGTCAGCGCCACGATGCCGGAGACGATCACCGCGCCGGCCAGCGTGAAGGCGAACTCGCGGAAGAGCGAGCCGGTCAAGCCGCCCTGGATGGCGAGCGGCGTGTACACCGCGGCGAGCGTGATGGTCATGGCGATGATCGGGCCGACCAGCTCGCGGGCGGCGTGGATGGCGGCCTGAAATGGCGGCTGACCGAGCTGCAGGTGGCGCTCGACGTTCTCGACCATGACGATCGCGTCGTCCACCACGAGCCCGACCGAGAGCACGATGGCGAGCAGCGTCAACAGATTGATGGTGAAGCCGGCGGCCATCATGATGAAGGCGGCGCCGACGAGCGAGATCGGGATCGCCACCACCGGGATGAGGACCGAGCGCACCGAGCCCAGGAAGAGGAAGATGACCAGCACCACGATCAGCAGGGTCTCGCTGAGCGTCTTCAGGACCTCCTCGATCGCGTTGCGGATGTACTCCGTCGAGTCGTAGGGGATGCCGGCCTTCATGCCGGCCGGGAGCTGCGCCTGGATCTCCGGGATCGCCTCGCGCACGCGGCCGATCACGTCCAAGGTGTTGGCGGTGGGCAGCACCCAGATGCCCATGAAGGTCGCTGCCTGGCCGTTGAAGCGCACCTCCTGGTCGTAGTTCTCGGCGCCGAGCGCGACGTCGGCGATCTCACCCAGGCGGACGACCCCGCCCTGGTCCTGCTTGACCACGAGCTGGCGG
The DNA here is from genome assembly GCA_044866775.1 of Thermoanaerobaculia bacterium. Taxonomy (GTDB): domain Bacteria; phylum Acidobacteriota; class Thermoanaerobaculia; order Multivoradales; family UBA5704; genus DASUNQ01. The sequence continues at coordinate 25,011 of JBIOUG010000180.1, forward strand.
AACTCCTCGACGGTCTGGAGGTCCGTGTTGGCGATCAGATTGACCGACACCATCGAGCCCTTGGTCTGGCCGAGGGCCGAGAGGTAGTTGTTGTCCGCCAGCGCCTGGTGCACCTGGGAAGGCGAGATGCCGCGCGCCGCCATGCGCTCGGGCTTGAGCCAGATCCGCATGGCGAAGGTGCGGGCGCCCAGGATGTCGGCCCGCTGCACGCCGCTGACGGCCGAGAGCTTCGGCTGCACGACGCGCGTCAGGTAGTCGGTGATCTGGTTCTGGTCGAGGTCTTGCGACGAGAACCCGAGGTACATCGCCGCGAACTGGTTGTCCGCCGTCTCGAGCTCGATGACCGGCGCCTCCGCCTCGGGAGGGAGCTGGTTGCGTACCTGCGCCACCTTGGCCTGGATCTGGGTGAGCGCGGCGTTGGTGTCGTAGTTGAGCGTCAGGTGGACGGTGATCGTGCTCACGTTCTGCGCGCTCGACGACTCGAGGTAGTCGATGCCGTCGGCCGAGGCGATCACCCGCTCGAGCGGTGTGGTGATGAACCCGCGCACCAGATCGGCGTTGGCGCCGACGTAGGCGGTCGTCACGCGCACCACCGCGATGTCGCTGCGCGGAAACTGCCGCACGGAGAGCGAGCGGATGGACTGCAGCCCGGCGATCAGGATGACCAGGCTGACGACGATCGCCAGCACCGGCCGGCGGATGAAGAGATCGGTGAGTTTCATCAACTGTCCTCCGGCTTCGGCGCGGGGCTGTTCGCGGGCTGGACCTCGTTGTTGACCTGCACGGCGGCGCCGGGGCGCAGCTTGAACACCCCGGAGGTCACGACCTCCTCGCCGGGCCTGACCCCGGAGGCGACGGCCACCTGGTCGCCGCGCGCGCCGCCGAGCTTGACGAACTGCTGCCGCACGCCGCGATACGGCTTGCCGTCCGGGCCCTTGAGGTTGTCGACGATGAAGACCGAATCGCCGTACGGCGCGTAGCTGATCGCCGAGGCCGGCAGCGCGATGACCGCCTGGACGGCGTCGCGGACGAGCTGCGCCTGGACGAACATGCCGGGGCGGAGAAGGCCGTCGGCGTTGTCGAACGTCGCCTGCACCTGGACGTTGCGGGTCGCTTCGTCGACGATCGAGTCGACGGCCGTGACCTTGCCCGTGGCCGCGATCTCGGCCACGCCCTCGACCGTGACGCGCACCTGGTCGCCGGCGCCGATGCGGCCGACCTCCTGCTGCGGCACGGCGAAGTTGACGTAGATCGGCTGCAGGGACTGGAGCGAGACGACCGGGTCGCCCCCCGCCAGATATTGGCCGAGGTTGACCTGGCGGATGCCCAGGATGCCGGAGAACGGCGCCCGGATGGTCTTGCGCGCGATCATGGCGCGGATCTCGCCCACTCCCGCCGTTCCCTGCTTCGACTCGGCGGCGGCGCGGTCGTACTCCGCCTGCGAGGTCACCCCCTTGGCCAGGAGGCCGCGCATCCGCTCGAGGTTGAGCCCGGTCAAGTCGCGCTGCGCCGCCGCGGCGGCCAGTTGCGCCCGCTCCTGGCTGGTGTCGAGCTCGACCAGCACCGCGCCCGCACGCACCGCCCGGCCGGACTCGAAGGCGATCCGCTCGACGACGCCGGGCAGGTCGGCGCTGACGGTGACGCCGTGGACGGCGACCACGGTGCCGATGGCGCCGAGGGTCGCCGGCCACTGCTCCTGCCGAGCGACGATCGTCGTCACCGCCTCCGGCGGCGGCTGGAACGACGCGCCCTGCGCGATGGCCGCCTGCACCTGCTGGAACTTCACGAAGCCGATGGTGGCGAGGAAGACGATCATCCCGGCCAGCATCAGAGTCATACGCTTTTTCATGACGCCCCTCCATTCCCTTGGTCCACTGTGATCGATCGCTCGGCGAGCAACGAGCCGGTGGCGCGCGCCAGCTCGGTCTGCGCCCGCCGGTAGTCGGTCAATGCCGAGATCTCGTCGAGCCGGGCGCGCGCCAGGTCGTTCTGGCGTGTCAGCACCAGGAAGTTGGTGGACAGCCCGACGGCGAAGCGCTCGCGCTCGGAGGCGAGCTGCACTTCGGCCGCTTCGCGGCCGGCGCGCGCCGCCTCGATGCGCTGCCCGGCGGTGTCGAGCGCGGCGGCGGCGTCCAGCACCTCGGCGCGGATCTCCTTGCGCAGCCGCGCCAGATCGGCCTCGGACTGCTGCTCGGCGCTCCGGGCGCTGATCGCCGCGGCGCGCGCGGCGCGGTTGCCGAGCGGCACGCCGAGCACCAGCGCGACGCGCGCATCCTCGAAGTCGCCGTCGCCGAGCAGCTCGAAGGAGCGCCCGAGGCTCCCCTCGAGGTCGGGAAGCGAGCCCGGGAGACCGGGCGGCAGCGAGACGGCGCCGTTGCGCGAGCCCGAGAGCCCGAAGCGGTCGTAGGAGACGACCGCGTCGAGCGCCGGCCGGACCTCGTCGCGCGCGAAGATCGTGGCGGCGCGGCGGCGCTCGATCACCGCCGCGGCCGCCTCGAGCTCGGGACGCGACGCGAGCGCGCGCTCGATCGCAGCGGCGACGTCGACGGTGGCGATCGCCGTCGCCGCCTCCGCCTTCGGCGCGAGCTGCTGCAGCCAGAGGTCGCCGTCGGCGTCCCCCAGGATCAGGCGCTTGAGGGCGTTCTCGGCCCGGGCGCTTGCCTCGCGCGCGGCCAGGAGCTCGCCCCGCCGCCGCTCGACCTCGGCCCGCGGTTGGGAGATCTCGGTCTCCGGCGCCGCCCCGTGCTCGATGCGGACGCCGGTCTCCGCGAGCTGCTCCTGGGCGAGCCGCACCGCCTCTTCACGCACCTCGAGGGCGCTGCGGGTGGCGGCCAGCGTCCAGTACGCCCGCTCGACCGCCGCGACGGTCTCGCTCACCTCGCGCTCGAGCCCCGCCGACGCGCGCTCGCGGTCGGCGGTGGCCGCCCGCACCGTGAAGCGCGCCGCGTCGACCTCCCGGTCGCGCAGCAGCGGCTGCCGCAGCTCGAGGCCGACCTGCGTGCCGTAGGCCGGCGACAGGAGGTTGAAGGTCCCGTCTGTCGTCCCGCGCGACGCGTTGGCGCGCAGCGACAGCGTGCCGCCCCAGCGCAGCAGTTGCCGGACGGTCGCGCCCGCTTCGGCGACCTCGGCGGTGGGCGCTTCCTGGCCGGCGGGAGCGCCCGAGAACGCGGAGTTCACGGGATCAGTCGCCCGCCGCCAGCCGCTCTGCAGCTCCAGCACCGGGTCGTACGCCCCGCGCGCCCCGGTCACCGCGGCCTCGGCGGCGGTCAGCGACTGCCGCTCGATGGCGATGCTCTCGTTCTTCTCGAGCGCCCTCGCGATCGCTTCCTCGAGCGTCAGCGGGTGCTCGGCGGCGCCGGCGACCCCGTTGGCGCTGGAAACGAAAGCCAGCAGGAGCCCGATCGCTAGGACTCGGAATTGCACGACCACGTTCATCGACAGCCTCCGTGGAGATCGCTCTTGTGGATGCGCGGGTCCAGCGCCTCGGCGAAACGGTCCACCGCCCGCGGGTCGATCGTGGCGAGCGCCCGCAGCTCGCAGTCGTTCAGCTCGGCGCCGCCGCTCGTCGCCTCGCGCAGCGCGGCCGCCGGATCGCTTGCGAACTGGCGGCGGAACGCCTCGTCCGTGACCAGGCGTCCGATCACCCGCTCGACATTGCGTTGACTCATGCCTCTGTACCTCATCGCCAGTAAGACGAATGACGTGGCCTGATTTCGACATCGTTCCGGCCGTGCCACCCGTCGCTCCGCCTGTGGCGGCGCTTCCCCTCTAGGTCAAGGGTCGTGCCACCCGGCGCGAGCGCTCGCCGGCCGGGCGCAACGCTCTGGCATCAGGAGACTTCCGTCGCCGGGCCAGGACAGCGTGGCGGGCGCCGGTCGCCGGCCGGCGTTGTCGATTAATCGACAACCTGTCGGGATGTCCGCAGACACGTCGCGGCTGGCGTGGCGCCGCCAATCGATCGGAACTGACGCGCTGTCAGACGCTTGCCTGCGCCTTTGGCGCGTTGGCAAGCGGCGTGGAATGTGGTGCGGCTCGGGAGGACGAGAACGATGTCACCGCACCGTTTCGCACCGAGCCCGGATCAGCGCCAGGATGTTGCTCGCCGCGGACACCGCCGCAAGGCGGCGCACGGGCTCGCAGTTCTGGTGGTCGCCGCCGGTCTAACGGCCCTGGCGCCGGGGGCCCATGCCCTCGAGCTGCGGCTCACGACCGGCAACGACCTGCTGACCGGCAGCTCCGCCAAGGACGACCTCTACACCTTCGCCGTCGGGCTCGAGCTCGAGCGCGGGGAGTACACGCTCTCGCTGCGCGAGAACGCCTTCACCGATCGGCACGCCGGCCTGCGCTTCGACGAGACGTACCTGACGCTGGGGCGTTTGCTCCCCGGCCCACGCCCTTGGGACGTGTATGCCGAGGCGGGAGTGGTGCGGGTGGGCCACGGGCTCTTCGGAGCCGCCGCCCAGAACACCGTCCACCGCTTCATCGGCGACGAGGAGGTCGAGCTCCGCTACGACGGCGCGAGCACGCATGCGCGCCTTGGGCTGCTCGCCGAGCGCGCGTTCGCGCTCGCCGACAACCTCGAGGTAGGTCCCCGCTTCGAGGTCGACAGCATCCCGGGCCTGCGGTCGCACGCGGTGCTGGCGGCGCAGGCCCACTGGCAGCCGAAGGCTTCCTTCGCCGTCGACCTCGTGGCCGGCGGCCGTTTCAGCCGCGCCTCCTTCGCGCCGCTCGAGTCGCACCTGGCCACGAGCGCCCCCGTCGCCCGCGTCGGAGTGGTCCTGCACGACAGAATCTCCCTCGCCTGGACCTACAACGACTACGGCGACGAGCGGGAGCACCTCAGCATCGGTTACCGGATCGCGCCCGGGAGGCGCGGTCAGCCTGGGCATGGTCACACGACCCCGAGGCCGTGGTCAGTGCACTGACGAAGCAGGTGACCGCCTCCACGAACCCGGGACGCTCGCGCAAGGGACGCACCCAGAAGCCGCTCTGCTCTCCGTCCCGCACCCGGTACGCGCCGACGACCTCGAGCATCCCGACGAGCTGCACGTCGATCTCGACCCCGGCCCCGGTGTCTTCCTCGACTACAACCAGAACGCCAAGGACCGCACCGTCGCGTCGGCCTGGTCGGTGCGGAGGGCGCGAGCGTCCGGCGTCGGTGAGTGGTAGGGTCCCCGAGCGCGCCTACTGCTCCAGCAGTTTCTTCAGGCCGTCGAGCATCGTGCGCCAGTTGTTCTCGGAGTGCTCGCGCGCCTCGTCCGTCGGGTTGTTGTCCTGAGACAGCGACACGAGCGTCTGGCCATCCTCTGGCGCGAGCTCGATCGTCACCGTGTGATGGTTCTCGGGCGTGTCGGGCACGCCGGAGAGCGGGCTGAAGTGGCTGTACCGGAGCAGGCGCTGGGGTTCGAAGCGCAGGATCGTGCCCCTGTCCTCGTACGCCTTGCCCTTCCACTCTCCCTTCCAGACGATGGGACTGCCTTCCTGCCAGTCCGAAACGACGGTCGTCCCGAACATGTACCGCTTGATGGTGTCGGGCGTCACGAGCGCCTCCCACACCTCGTCAACCGGGGCGTCGATCCTGGCCGAAGCTCTGGCGATGTTCCCTCTGTCCATGGTCGGCTCTCCTCGCCGGGCTGCTTCGCAAGAAAGGTGCCGCGCCAGCTACTGGATGCCGTGCTCCTCGAGGCGCTCTCGGCTGAGCGCCTGACGCCGGCGCTGCAGGAAGTCGCGCTCGGCCGCGTTCCCGGTGCGGGCGATCGCCGCCTCGTAGGCCAGCGCCGCCTCGGTGTGGCGGCCCAGGCGGCGGAGCAGGTCGGCGCGGATGGCGTGGAACAGGTGGTAGCCGCCGAGGTCGAGCCCGTCGACCAGGGTGAGCGCCGCCTCCGCTCCCTCGACCTCGGCCACCGCGACCGCGCGGTTGAGGGCCACGACCGGGCTCGGGGCGAGCGCCAGGAGCTGGTCGTAGAGCTGCAGGATCTGCCGCCAGTCCGTGGCGGCCGCGGACGGCGCGTCGCTGTGGACGGCATGGATCGCCGCCTGGATCTGGTACGGGCCGGGTCGGTTGCGCCGCAGGCAGTGCCGGACGATCGCCTGGCCTTCGGCGATGAGGCCGCGATCCCAGAGGGCGCGGTCCTGGTCGGCCAGCAGCACGAGGTCGCCCTCGGGGGTGGTGCGGGTGGCCCGCCGCGACTCGACGAGCAGCATGAGCGCGAGCAGTCCCATGACCTCCGGCTCGTCGGGCATGAGCTCGGCCAGGAGCCGTCCGAGGCGGATGGCCTCGGCGCAGAGGTCCTCGCGGACCAGCCGGTCGCCCGAGCTCGCCGTGTAGCCCTCGTTGAAGATGAGGTAGACGACGGCCAGCACGGACCGGAGACGGCCCGGGAGGTCGGCCTCGCTCGGGACCCGGTACGGGATCCGCGCGTCGCGGATCTTGCCCTTGGCCCGGACCAGCCGCTGGGCCATGGTCGGCTCGGGGATCAGGAAGGCGCGCGCGATCTCCGCGGTGGTGAGCCCTCCCAGGAGCCGGAGCGTCAGCGCCACCTGGACGCCGGGGGCGAGCGCCGGGTGACAGCAGGTGAAGATCAGGCGCAGCCGGTCGTCGCGCACGGCGTCCTCCTCGGCCGGTTCGTCGCGGTCGTGCAGCAGGACGGCCTGGGCGGCCTGGGCGTGCCGATCGGCGCGGGACGCCTCCCGGCGGAAGCGGTCGATCGCCCGGTTGCGGGCGGTGGTGATGATCCAGCCCGCCGGGCTCGGCGGCATCCCGGTGGCCGGCCACCGTTGCAGCGCCGCGGTGAACGCGTCCTGGACCGCCTCCTCGGCGACGTCGATGTCGCCGCAGACGCGGACCAGGACGGCCACCGCGCGGCCGTGCTCCGCGCGGAACACACGCTCGATCTCCGCGGCGGGGAGAGCTGGCACGCCGGGGATCAGCTCTCGCCGCCGACGATGTCCAGCCGGCCGTTCATCGACACGTCCGTTCGGCTTCGTCCTGGAACGGCCGCACCTCGATGGGGAGCCCGGATCCGGCGGGGTCGAGGGTGATCGCGCGGGCGAGCTTGCGGCCCCACTCGAGGGCGGCGTCGAGATCGGGCGCCTCGATGATCGTGAACCCGCCGAGGTGCTCTTTGCCCTCGGCGAACGGGCCGTCGGTCGTGAGCAGCTCGCCGTCCTGCAGCCGCACCACGGTGGCCGTGCTCGGCGGGTGCAGCCCGCCGCCGAAGACCCACGCGCCGGCGGCCTTGAGCTCCCGGTTCACGGCGCCGACGTCCCGCATAACCTTCTCCAGGGCCTCGGATGAGGGAATCCCGCCGTCGGGTTGATAGACGCTGAGCAGATACTGCGCCATCTGGTGTTCCTCCTTGACGTCACGGCCGGCTCCGTGCCGGCGTCTCACCCCCTATACGAACGGCATCCGGCCGGATCGACATGGGACAAGGGGCCGAGCCGGCTGAGGAAGTGTAAGGTTGCGGAGCCCGGTCATGGGCTCCGCTACCCGAAGGGTCGCCTGCCGGAGCAGGCCCCGATCGGAGAGCGGGTTGCGGAGCCCGGTCATGGGCTCCGCCACCCGCAGGGTCGCCTGCCGGAGCAGGCGCTGATCGGAGAGCGGGTTCTCGCCATGCGCCTACCCTTCACACCACCGCTCGCGCCCATGCTCTCGAAGGCCGCAGCCGCTCTGCCGGCAGGCGAGGGCTGGCTGTTCGAGCCCAAATGGGACGGCTTTCGCACGCTCGTCTTCCGCGACGGCGACGAGGTGCTGCTGCAGAGCCGGGACGAGAAGCCGATGAACCGGTACTTCCCCGAGCTCGTGGCGCCGCTCGCCGCGGTGCTGCCGGAGCGGTGCGTCGTCGACGGGGAGGTCGTCATCGTCGGCACCGGCGGGCTGGACTTCGAGGCGCTCCTCCTGCGCATCCATCCGGCCGCGTCGCGGGTGAGGCTCTTGGCCGAGCAATCGCCCGCCTCCTACGTGGCCTGGGACCTGCTCGCGCTGGGCGACGAGGATCTGCGCGAGACGCCGCTCGCGGCGCGGCGCGAACGGCTCGAACAGGCGCTGGCGGAGGCACCGCCGCCGGTCCACCTCTCGCCGGCCACCCGCGACCGTGACCTCGCCCAGGACTGGTTCCGCCGCTTCGAAGGCGCCGGGCTCGACGGCGTCATGGCGAAGCGCCTGGACGAGCCCTACCGCGCCGGCGAGCGCACGATGATCAAGGTCAAGCACGTCCGCACCGCCGACTGCGTGGTCGCCGGCTTCCGCTGGCACAAGAACGGGGCCGGCTCGATGGTCGGCTCACTCCTCCTCGGGCTCTACGACGACGCGGGCACGCTCCATCACGTCGGCGTCACCGCGGCGTTCACCACCGCGATGCGCCGGCAGCTCGTCGCCGAGCTGGCGCCGTGGCGCAAGAACGCGCTCGAGGGCCACCCCTGGCGGGACTGGGCTGCTGAGCAGTCGGCGGCGGGCTCCCAGGGGCAGCGCCTGCCCGGCGCCTCCAGCCGCTGGAATCGCGGCAAGGACCTGAGCTGGGAGCCGCTGCGCCCCGAGCGCGTCTGCGAGGTGGCCTACGACCACATGCAGGGGACGCGCTTCCGGCACGCCGCGCAGTTCGTGCGCTGGCGGCCCGACCGGCGGCCGCAGGACTGCCGCTACGATCAGTTGGAGGTCACGCCGGCCTACGAGCTGGAGCGCGTCTTCGGCGCCCGCGACCGCGGCCGGGCGGGCGCCCCGGCGCGCCAGGGATCGTAGTCGGGGTCTGGCATACTCGCTCGTCCTGGCTGCCGGCGACGCCATCGTGGATGCACAACTGGAAGGCTTGGCGGGTGCGACCGCGGCCCCGACGGCGGCGGGCGCCGAGCCGCTCGTGCCGCCGGCGCCGCCGCCGGCGCGGCGCTACGACCGGTCCATCGTCGAAGGCCCGCTCCTGCCGGCGGTGTGGCGGATCGCCTGGCCGACCATGTTGCAGAACGCGATCGGCGGGCTGCAGGGCATCGTCGATCACGTCATGGTCGGCCACTACGTCGGCTACACGGGGAACGCGGCGATCGGCGTGAGCTGGCAGATCTTCCTCGTCGTCATCGTCTTCATCTCGTCGCTGTTCACCGGCATGAGCGTGCTCGTGGCGCGCTTCGTGGGCGCCGGCGACGAGGACAAGGTCGACCGCACGGTCTATCAGGCGTTCCTGACCGCGAGCGGACTGGCCCTCGGGGTGTTCGCGCCGCTCGGCTACCTGCTCGCCCCCCGGCTGCTCGGCCTGGTGAACGCCGCGCCCGAGGTCCAGGTCGAGGCCGTGCCGTTCCTGCGCATCATGTTCGTGTTCAGCAGCGGCATGATGGTCTTCTTCCTGCTCGGCGGCGCCCTGCGCGCGGCCGGCGACGCGCGGACGCCGCTGCGGCTCGGGATCGCCATGACGGTGTTGAACGTCGGGCTGAACGTGATCCTCATCCGCGGCCTCGGCCCGATCCCCGCCTTCGGGACCGCCGGCGCGGCGATGGGAACGGTCAGCGCCTCGGGGCTGGTGGCGCTCTACGCGCTGCGGAAGCTCTGGCGCGGCGGCTGGGTCGTGGCGTTCCCCCGCGATCGATCGGAGCCCGGCGCGAAAGCCTTCGCGCCTTCCCGCCTCAAGCCGGACTGGGCCATCATCCGCGCCCTCTTCCGGTTCGGGCTGCCCGCCGGGATCCAGGGCATCGCCATGAACGTCGGCGGCGTGCTGCTCCTCGCCTTCATCGGCTCGCTCGCCCAGAGCGCGGCGGCGCAGGCGGCGTACGCGGTCTCCTACACGGAGCTCTTCTCGCTCGTCACCTGGACCTCGGTCGGGCTGATGGGCGCGGCGGCTGCCGTCGCCGGCCAGAACCTCGGCGCGGGCCAGGCGGACCGGTCCAACCAGGCGGTGCACGTCGCCGCCCGTATCGGCCTCGCCGGCGCGGTGACCGTCGGGGCGCTCTTCCTGTTCCTGCCGCGGCAACTGCTCGCCGCGTTCGGCATGAACGAGCCCGTGGTCGTCGAGATCGGCGTCCAGCTCCTGCGCGTCTTGAGCCTGTCGGGCCTCTTCATCGCCGTCGCGCTCGCCTACACCGGCGGGCTGCAGGGCACGGGCGACACCAGGAGCCCCCTCTACATCTCGATCGTCTCGCAGATCGTCGTGCCGCTCGGCATCTGCTTCCTCGTCCGGCGGACGGGGACGCTCGACCCGCTCGACATCTGGCTGGCGATCCTCTGCGGCCACGTCACGCGCTGCGTGCTGAGCGTGCTGCGCTTCAATCAGGGGAAGTGGCGCACGATCAGGGTGGACCTCGGCGCGGGCGCGTGACGGAAAACGCGCCTAGGATTGATCGGAGCCCGGCGCGAAAGCTTTCGCGCCTAGCGGCCGCATGATCGTTCACCTCCTCGACGGCACCTACGAGCTGTTCCGCCACTTCTACGGGCAGCGGCGCTTCAACAAGGGCAAGGACCGCCCCTTCGGCGCCGTCGTCGGCGTCCTGCAGACGGTGTTGCAGATGGTCGAGACGGGGGCGACGCACCTCGGCGTGGCGACCGATCACGTGATCGAGTCCTTCCGCAATCGTCTTTGGCCCGGCTACAAGACCGGGGCGGGCGTCGACCGCGCGCTCCTGGCGCAGTTCCACCCGCTCGAGGAGGCGCTCGCCGCGATGGGCGTGGCGGTCTGGCCGATGGTGGAGCTCGAGGCGGACGACGCCCTCGCCGCCGCCGCCCGGCTCGCCGCCGCCGACGAGGGCGTGCAGAAGGTCTGCATCTGGACCCCCGACAAGGACCTCGCGCAGTGCGTCCGCGACGAGCGCGTGGTGCAGGTCGACCGCAGGACGCAGAAGATCCTCGACGCGGCAGGAGTGCGCCAGAAGTTCGGCGTGGCGCCGGCGTTGATCCCCGACTTCCTCGCCCTCGTCGGCGACGCCGCGGACGGTTATCCCGGCATTCCCGGGATCGGCGCCATGACGGCGGCGCGGCTGCTCAATCGCCATGGCGCGATCGAGGAGTTCCCGCCTGCCGTGCTGGGCGAGAGCCGCGACCTGGCGCTGCTCTTCAAGGACCTGGCGACGCTGAGGGCCGACGCGCCGCTCTTCCGTGACGTGGACGAGCTGCGGTGGCGCGGCCCCACCGCCGCCTTCGCCGCGTACGCCGAGCGTCTCGGCGACGCACGGCTGCTCGAGCGCAGCACGCGGGCCGCCCGCGCGGCGGGCGAGGCGGGAAAGGGGTCACGATGATCGCCGAGGCGTTGCACCTCCTCTTTCGGTGGATTCACGTCGTCGCGGGCGTCTTGTGGATCGGCCTGCTGTGGTTTCTGGGGTTCGTCCACGCCCAGGTCGCCAGGACCTACGACGCCGACTCGCGGCGGAAGGTGGTTCCGGAGCTGATCCCGCGCGTGCTCTTCTTGGTGCGCGTGAGCGCCGTGGTCACCTGGATCGCGGGCCTTCTGCTGCTCGGCATCGTCTACTACGGCGGCGGCGCCGTCGCGGCGACCCATCAATCGAGGGGGCTCGCCTCCGGCGTGGGCCTGGGCGCGCTGGTGGTCGCCTGGATCGTCTACGACCTCCTCTGGAAGGCGCTGGCGGGCAGGGAGCGGCTGGGCGTCGTCGTCTCGCTCGCCCTCCTCACCGGCGCTTCGTTCGGGCTCAGCCGGGTCATGTCGGGGCGCTCCCTCTTCATTCACCTCGGCGCCATGCTCGGGACGATCATGCTCAACAACGTCCTGCAGCGCGTCTGGCCGAATCAACGCCGGATCGTCGCCGCCGTCCAAGCCGGCACCGCGCCGCCCGCCGCTGCCGTGCGCCTGGCGGAGCTGCGGTCGAAGCACAACACCTACCTCTCGGTGCCGCTCCTCTTCTTCATGATCAGCAACCACTTCCCCCTCGCGTATGGCAGCAGCCTGTGCTGGCTCGTCGCGCCGCTGTTCGTCGTCGCGGGGTGGGCGATCGCGAAGGGGCTCTACGGCCTTTCGGCCAGTCCGGCCGCGACGCGGTTCTGACTACCCGAGCCCGTACTTCTCGAGCCGGGAGTAGAGCTGGGCGCGGGTCAGGCCGAGGAGGCGGGCGGCCTTGGACTTGTTGCCGCGCGTCCGGGCGAGGGCCTTCTGGACGAAGCTCCGCTCCATCGCCTCGAGGTCCACGCCGCCGGGGGGGAGGGGGGCGTCGTCGGGCGCGCCGCCGTTGCCGCCGGCCGGCCGTGCGGCCTCGGGCCGGCCGACCGCGGCGGGGAGGTGCTCGCGCGTGATCAGGCCGCCGTCGCAGAGCAGGATGGCGCGCTCGATCGCATTGCGCAGCTCGCGGACGTTGCCCGGCCAGGGGTAGGCGAGGAGCCACTCGCGGGCGTCGCGCGAGATGCCGGCGGCGGGCCGGCCCATCGTCCGCCCGAGGTCTTCGAGGAAGCACTCGGCCAGCAGCAGGATGTCCTCGGGCCGCTCGCGCAGCGCCGGGACGCGGATCTCGAAGACGTTCAGACGGTAGTAGAGGTCTTCGCGGAACTCCTGCCGCGCGATCGCCGCCGCGAGGTCGCGGTTGGTGGCGGCGATGACGCGCACGTCGGCGCGCAGCGGGCGCGTCCCGCCGAGGCGCTGGAACTCCCGCTCCTGGAGGACGCGGAGGAGCTTCGCCTGGACGACCGGGCTCATCTCGGCGATCTCGTCGAGGAAGAGGGTGCCGCCCGCGGCCTGCTCGAGCCGGCCGATCTTGGTCGCGATGGCGCCCGTGAAGGCCCCCCGCTCGTGGCCGAACAGCTCGGATTCGAGGAGCTGCTCGGGCAGCGCCGCGCAGTTGATCGCCACGAACGGCTTGCGCGAGCGCGGCGAGCCCTCGTGGAGGAGGTGCGAGACAACCTCCTTGCCGGTGCCCGACTCGCCGGTGATGAGCACCGTCGTCTCCGACGACGCCACCCGCCCGACCTGGAGCAGCACGTCTTTCCACGACGGCGAGCTGCCGACGACGCGGCCACGGCCCCGCGACTCGAGCTCGCGCGCCAGCGCCTCGACGGTCGCCTCCAGCAGCTCGGCGCGCTCCTGCGCCTCGGCGGCGACGCGCGCCTCCTCGGCGAGCTTCTGGTGCGAGAGCATGAGCGCGATGCGGTCGGCGAGGCGGCTCGCGACCTCGACGTCGCCGCGGTCGTAGCGCGCGGGCTCGCGGTGGAAGAAGCTGAGGCTGCCGCGCACCTCGCCCGAGAGCCAGACGGGGACGCGCAGCCAGGAGCGCATGCCGGAGGCCACGAGCAGGCGCTCACGCTCGGTCGCCGGCACCAGCTCCGCCGGGATGTCCCGGATGAGCTCGAAGTCCGCCGCGCGGCGGCTCGTCTCCTCCGCGGTGAGCGCGACCGGCTCGGTGGGCACCGGGACGTCGGTCTCGCCGGAGTGCGCGGCGAAGCGGATGGTCTGGCCGCGGACGTCGAGCTCGCTCAAGACGAGCAGGTTGTGCGCCAGGACGGGCTGCACGGCCGCCGAGAGCCGCTGGAACACCTCGCGGATGTCGAGCGATTCGGCGAGCGCTCCGGCGAGCTGCTCGAGCTGGTCGAGCCGCTCGCGGCGCCGCCGCTCGGTGTCCCAGATGCGCCAGTGCTCGACGGCCGAGCCGAGGAGCGCGGCGATCGGCCGCAGGATCTCCTGGTGCCCGTCGGTGAAGGCGTACGGGCGGTAGGAGCTCACCCAGACGCCGCCGCTGAAGCTCTCGGCCATGCGGAAGGGCTCCCAGAGGGAGGACCGCACGCCCTTCTCGAGGATGAACGCGTCGAGCGGGAAGGCGGGGTCCAGCTCGCGTGCGGCGTCGTCGACGCGCCGGATCGGCCCCGGCCGCGGGCGGTGCCGCGGCGACCACGAGGCCAGCGGCTCGGGCTCCGAGCACTCGGCGTCGTGCTCGTGGCACGGCACCGTCGTCGCGTGCAGGACCGCCCACTGCCCGTCGAGGATCCGCACCACGCCCATGTTGTCGAGCGGGATGAGCTGGCGGATCGACGTCGCCACCCGCTCGAAGACCTCCTGCAGCTCGAGCGTCTCGGCGGCGGTCTCGGCAACCTCCGCCAGCACGCTCGCCAGCGACACGTGGTCGACGAGGGGCTCCAGCGCGGGCTTGATCATCACGTCCATCACCGTTTCAGAATAACACCAGCCCGCCACGCGCAGCCTAGAGGCTGTGGAGGGTCCTCTGGCCGGGATCTGTGGAGTCCTCCCAAGAGGGCCGAAAACCCTTGTCAAGGGGTCTCTCGGGTGAACCCTGGGAGAATGCGAGCCGAACCGTGGCGAGGAGGAAGCGTGATGACCATCCGCCCCGAGCGACCCGAAGACGCCTCGCGGGTTCGCCACGTCAACGAGCTGGCGTTCGGGCAGCCGGTGGAGGCCGACCTCGTCGAGAGACTACTGCAGGCCTGCACCGACGCGCTGTCCTTGGTGGCTGAGGATGACGCCGTCGTGGGCCACATCCTCTTTACGCCGGTGGTGATCGAGAGCGCCGGGCGACGAGTGCTCGGGATGGGATTGGCCCCGATGGCCGTGCTCCCGGATCGCCAGCGGCAGGGCATCGGCTCGCAGCTCGTGAGGCGAGGTCTGGACATCCTCCGTGAGCGCGGCTGTCCTTTCGTGGTCGTCGTCGGACATCCGGAGTACTACCCGCGCTTCGGGTTCGAGCCCGCCTCCACGCACGGCCTCGCGAGCCAGTGGGAGGGCGTGCCGGATGCGGCTTTCATGGTCTTGGTTCTGGACGTGCACGCCATGGCGGAGGTATCTGGTGTGGCAAAGTACAGAGAAGAGTTCAACGAGGTCGCGTAGCTGCGGCCGGAACAATCACATATGCAGGTGACGCTCCTACGGCCCGCAGAGCGCCGCCGGCGCACTGAGCCACGGTGCGAAGAAGATCGGCCCGGCGCCGGTCTCCACCGCGGTGTCGCCCGCCCCGCCGGGATTGCCGGGGTGTTTCGGCCCCGACGGCAAGGTCGGACCTCATGACCAAGTGCGCAACCGCTCAGGAGGCGTTGGCCTTTGTGCGAGAGCATGGTGTCGTCCTCGCTTCAGCCAGGGGACCTGCGCCTCGCCTCACCGAGGCCATCATCGGCGAGCCAATCAAGGGCAGTTGGTGGGCACACGCGCAGAGCCATCAGATCTACGTCATCCTGAAGGCCGTCACCGAGTCTGAGCAGGTCCTTGTCTGCCGGCTCATCAACGGCAAGATCACCCTGGTTCATCGCCGGCTCTGGCCTGCGCTGGTTCGGCTCGGCGACCGCTTCGCGCCCGAGCGGTTGGCTCAAGTTCGAGAGGAGCACACGCCATCGGGTCGCCACGTACGTCGCGCGGTTCCGTTCCCACAATGGGTGCCGCCGGACGTTGCCGCGCAAGCCAAGACAATCGGCGAGCAAGAGGCTCTTGCCGCCTTCGGCTCCTGGCTGTAGGCGCTTCTTACATGTAATTCGTACCGATCGTCCGGTCGCCGTCGCCTCGCCGGAAACGAAGAGGGCGGCCGTACGGCCGCCCTCGGTCCTGCTCGCTACTGGCCCGGTCTTACTGCCAGTAGGGCTTGTACCCGTAGAACTTGTAGACCTCGGCGCCCCAGGTGCGGTCCGACGTCTGCGGGGGGTGATTCCTGTCGAAGCTGGGGGCGTTCTTCAGCTTGTCCTTGTCGGCGTCGAGCGTGAAGTGCTCACGGCTGGCGTCGAGCTTCAGGGCCTCGAACGGAACGGCGAACAGCTTCTCGCCCATCCCCAGGAAGCCGCCGAGGGAGAGGACGGCGTAGGCAACGCGCCCCTTCTCCAGGTCGAGCATGAGCTCCTCGATCTTGCCGAGGTTCTCCCCAGCACGGTTGACGACGGTGTCGCCGAGGACGGCGGTGGTCGACAGGACGTTGGGGTGGATCTCCATGGTGGTGGTATTCGACATGATGTAACTCCTAGTCGTGGTCACTCGAGCAAACCCCGATCGGTCGACCCAGTGTAGGGCGAGGCGTTTCCGGAGGCTGCGATAACCGCGCTTCTAGGCTGGGAAGGTGCAAGACCCGTGCCGGCTGAGGCCAACAGGGCGGCTCCATCAACGGCGCCATCGGATCCAGTCACCTGTACCGCACCCCGTGCTTGATCACGACGTCGACGTCCTGGAGCAGCGCGACGTGCCGTAGGACGTCGCCGCGGACGGCGATGACGTCGGCGTACTTGCCGGCGGCGATCGTGCCGACGTCCTTGTCGACCTTCATGTGCACCGCCGGCCAGTAGGTGGCGGCGCGGATCGCGTCCATCGGGTCGACGCCGAAGGTGTTGACCCAGGTGTCGATCTCGCGCCAGGTCGAGTCGCTGTGGAAGTTGAGCGGCACGCCGCTGTCGGTGCCGATCATGAGGACGATGCCGGACTGGCGGAGCTGCTCGAACTTGCGCGCCAGCGTCGGGCGGCGCTTGCCGACGAGCTGGAAGTAGGCGAGCTGGGAGACCGGCGAGAGGGAGCGGCGGATGTCGGCCACGACGTCCGGCGGCAGGCCCACCTGCCAGCGCGGGTCGTCGATGCGCTCGGTGAAGCCGTCGCGGGTGTAGTCGTAGAGCAGAAGCGGGCCGATCGTCGGCGTCCAGTAGAGGGTGTTGGCGCGGCTCTTCATCAGGTCGAAGACGTCCGGCGGGTACTCGGGGGCGGTGCCGAGGCCGGTGTGCTCGAAGCAGTCGACGCCGGCTTTGATCCCGCGCCGGATCTCCTCGGCGCGGTGTGAGTGGGCGACGACGGGGAGGCCGTGCGCGTGCGCCTCGTCGACCACCGCCTGCACCTCCTCCATCGTCATCTGGTCCTGGTCGATGAGCTTGATGACGTCCACGCCGGCCTTGGCGAGCTTGCGCACCTTGGCGCGGGCGTCAGCGGCGCCGTCGACGCCCCAGCGGAAGGCTTCGGTGCCGGGGTAGGGGCGGTGCTGGATGAACGGGCCCGAGACGTAGAGTGTGGGCCCCGGGATCTCGCCGCGGCGGAGCGCCTCGCGCACCGCGAGCGAGTCCTCGAGCGGCGCGCCGAGATCGCGGGCGCTGGTGACGCCGGCGAGCAGGAGCTGCTTCGCCGCCGCCGGCATGATCGTCGAGCGGAAGAGCGGCGGGTAGGTCCGGTCCCAGTGGTCGTAGTCGCCGTGGCCGACGATCATCAGGTGGACGTGCATGTCCCAGAGGCCGGGCAGCACGCTCATCCCTTCGGTCGAGACGACCTCCGCGCCCGCGGGCACCACCAGCTCGCCGACCCGCCCGACGGCCTTGATCCGCTCGCCCTCGATCAGGACGACGCTGTCCTCGAGCGGGCGGCCGCCGTAGCCGTCGATCAGCCGGCCGCCGACGAGAGCGACGAGACGGCCGGGCGCGGCGGCGGCGGCCGGCTGATCCGGCGACGATTGGGGTGCAGGAGCGGCGGCGAGCGTGAGGCAGGCGAGGGCCAGGCAGGCGACGGCGGCGAGCGCGGCGCGGCGCAAGGTCATGGGCACGGGTCTCCTTGGAGGCGCGAAGGCTTTCGCGCCGGGCTCCTGGCGCCGGAGTATAGAGGCCGCGGCCCTTGACTCCTCTTCCGCATCTCCACAGAATCGCGCTCACACAGTTCCGAGATCGAACCGTTCGCCCGCCGGGCAGGGGGTAGGGATGCGCCTTTCGTCGTCTCGCCGCTGGCTGCTGCCCACTGGAATGCTGCTCGCCCTGACCGCGGCGGGCTGCGCCTCGACCGCCGACCTCAGCCGCTTCGACGCCTTCGCGCAGGCCGGCAGTCAGTACGTGCAGGCGGTCGACGCGCTGCTCCAGCAGGCGGGGCAGATCAAGGTCGACACCAGCTCGGAAGGGCTGCTCGCCGATCGCGACACCCTGGCGCCGGTCTCGCGCCCCGTCTTCCTGGAGCGCGACCAGGCCGACCGCGGCTATCTCGCGGAGCTGGCGCTGTTGCGGCGGCAGGTCGACCTGCTCGGCGACTACTTCGCCGCGCTCGACGCCCTCGCCACCAGCAACGCTCCCCAGGCCTTCGGCTCGACGCTCTCGTCGACCGCCGGCACGCTCAACACCTTGTCGCAGGAGCTGCGCGGCAAGAGCCTCGCCCAGAGCCCGGCGGCGGCGCAGGCGCTCGCCTCGGGCGTCGGCTCGCTCATCGTGCGCCAGGCCGAGAGCCGCGCCCTCGAGCAGGAGCTCGAGCAGCGCAAGGAGACGATCGCCAACGTCCTCCTGCTCCACGAGGCGCTGCTCGGGGCGATCCGCGACCAGACGGCGGCGAGCCTCGCGGTGACCCGCAACCGCGACTACGAGCAGCGGGTGGTGGATCCGTACGAGGACGCCGGCACGCCGCTCGACGCGACGAGCTGGAAGCAGGCGCGCTTCCAGGGCATCTCGCCGCCCGACCCGGTCGAGCAGCTCACGGCGGCGGAGAGCGCGGCGCGCAGCCTGCGCGCCGCCTGGACGAAGCTCCTCACCCACCAGCTCGGGCCGGCGGACATCAACGCCGTGACCAGCGACCTGCAGCCGATCCTGGCCGCGCTCAACGCGCTCTGACGATCCGTACCGAGAGGGAGACGCCGCGATGACCAACCCAGGCGAGCCCACCCCCGAGCAGCCGGCGCCGGAAGCCGCGGCGCCGATGACGCCCGCCGAGCTGCTGGCCCAGCTCCGCATGCTCCAGAACCAGCTCTTCAGCACCGAGGTCGTCGACCAGGTCAAGCAGCTCCCGGCGCAGGCGGACAAGCAGGACTTCGTCGACGCGCGGGCGCGCCTGGGCACGCAGATCACGCTGCTCGAGACCGCGCAGCTCGCCGACATCCGGCAGCAGCTCGAGCAGGCGAGCGGGGAGCTGCAGCAGGGCATCGACGACCTCGGCCGCTCGCTCGAGCGGCTCGAGAACGTCAACGCCTGGGCCGGCGCGATCAACGGCATTCTCGGGATCGTCACGCAGATCGTGCCGCTGCTCTAGGAGCCCGTCGCGCTGGTCGCGCGACGGAAAGCGCTCCTAGAGATCGATTGGAGCCCGGCGCGAAAGCTTGCGCGCCTTAGGTCACGGAGGAGGAAGGGATGCGACGGAAGAGGGCGGAAACGGTGCGTGCGCTGTCTGTCGCGGCAGGGGCGTGCCTGCTGCTGGCGGCGGCGGCCGCCGGGCAGCCGATCAAGGAGACGGCCGATCCACTCGACGCCGCGCCCGCCGCGGCCACCGCCGGCGCGCCGGGAAGCGCCCCGCTCGTCGTCGGCGTCCGCTCGCAGGCGCACCGCGACCGTCCGCTGCAGGCAGGGCTCGGCGAGCGGATCTCCGTCAAGGTCCAGGGCCTCGGCGCCGCCGTGAAGCAGCTCCCGAACGGCTGCTCCGACCTGATCCTCTTCCTCGACGGCATCCCCATCGCCGGCAGCCCGCCGGAGTCCTGCAACCAGAGCGCGGAGCTGGTGCGTTTCCTCCTCGACCGGACCGAGGACTCGGACGCCGCCTGGCACGCGCTCCTCGGGAGCCCCGACGCCTTCACGCGCACCATGTGGCTGAGCGTCGGCCCGGCCGGCACCGAGGCGTGGTCCACTCGGGTGCACGACTTCGAGCTCGAGGTCCTCCCCGAAGGGGAGTTCTTCATCTATCTGGGGCTGCTCGCGGCGGCGCTGGTCGGCTGCATCGTCCTCATCCGCCGCACCGCCCTGCTGCGCGACCCCCACATCGTCCCGCCGCCCGGCGCCCTGCCACCGTACAGTCTGTCGCGCTTCCAGCTCTTCCTTTGGACCTTCCTGGCGCTCGCCGCCTACGTCTTCATCTGGATGATCACCGAGGAGCTGGACACCATCACCGGCTCGGTGCTCTCCCTCCTCGGCATCGGCGCCGGCACGGCCCTCGGCGCCTCGCTCATCATGCAAGGAAAAGGGGAGGCGGCCGGGGGAACGGCGCCGGCGGCCGGAGAGCGCGCCGCCGCGCCCGCTGCCGCACCGGCCGCCGCGGCCGCGCCCGCGCCGGCCCCCGCCGCGACCCGCATCGCCGCCTCGCAGGGCTTCCTCGACGACCTGCTGAACGGCCCCCAGGGCATGAGCCTCTATCGCTTCCAGATGCTCGGCTGGACGCTCGTCCTCGGCGTGATCTTCTGCGCCGAGGTCTACGGCCGCCTGGCGATGCCCGACTTCAGCCCCAGCCTCCTCGCGCTGATGGGCATCAGCTCAGCGACCTACCTCGGGGCGAAGTTCCCGGAGGAGTGAAGCGGTGGGCGCGGCAGCCGTGACGCGCGCCGGCTTCCGGCACGTCGAGCCGGTCACCGTCCGCTGGGGGGACATGGACGCGCTCGGCCACGTCAACAACGCGGCCTACTTCACCTACTGCGAGTCGGCGCGGATGAGCTACTTCGCGGCGATCGAGCTCGAGCGGCACGCCGCGGGCGAGCGGCACGGCCCGTCGCTCGTCGCGGCCCACCTCAATTTCCGCCGCCAGGTGCACTACCCGGCCGAGCTCGACGTGGCGGCGCGAGTCGTCGAGGTGGGGCGGAGCAGCTTCCGCCACGAGTACGTGATCTTCCGGCGGGGAGGCGACGAGGTCGTGGCCGACGGCCACGGCGTCATCGTCTGGGTCGACTACGCCGCCGGCCGCTCGGTGCCGCTGCCCGACAGCCTGCGCGAGGCGATCCAGCGCTACGAGGCAGGGGAGTGACGCAGCGACCGAACCCTATGGGACGTCTGACTCGCCGAACAGCTCCAGCGGAGAATGCTCCGCGAGCTGGTCGAAGTCGCCATCGATGGCGTAAAGCCGGTGGCCGCCTGTGATCGCCAGCACGGCGATGAGACAGTCGGGCCCTGAGGCGTTCAAGCCCACGCTCTGACAGCGATTCTTGAGGCGCGCGGCCTCGACATGGTCGCGCGTGCCGGAGTTGAGGATTTCGAAGGACGCCAGCAGCCGCTGCTCCAGGTCGGTGAACTGCCGCGCGTTGGTGATGCCGCTCAGAACCTCTTGGAGCACGATCGCCGGCAGCCCGAGAGGCGCTTCCGCCGCGAACAGACGTTCGAGCACCGCGGCGACACGCTGCTCCTCGGGCCCGGGACGGCGCCGCCGAAAGACCCGGGACAGGACCGAGGTGTCGAGGAGGATCACCGAGCCCGGCGTTCCTTCTTGTAGTCGTACCTCGGGTCGTACTCGATCGTCCCGAACAGCTTCACCAGCTCGAGCCGCTGGCGGCGGGCGATGAACTCCCGGAGGGCTTCGTTGACGGTCTCACGCTTGGTTTTGAAGCCGCCGATACCCAGTGCCTGGTCCAGCAGTTCGTCGTCGATGGCAAGGTTCGTGGGCACACAGTGACTCTACACACTTGCATTGTGTCTCGTCAACCACGACCGAACGTTGGCCGCCGGCGCCCGCGATCAGCGCGCCGGGCGCGGCGGCACGATCCGCCGCCGCTCGGGATCGGGGTGACGGCGGTAGAGGATCAGGACGTGGCCGATGATGCCCACGGCCTCGGCGCCCAGCCGGTCGCGGAGGCGCGCCGCCAGCTCCTCCTTCTCCTGCCGCGGCGCCGGCGCCTGCACCTTGATCAGCTCGTGCGCTTCGAGCGCGGCGTCGATCTGCGCCAGCACCGCCTCCGAGAGGCCCTGGCGGCCGAGCTGCACCACCGGTCGCAGGTTGTGCGCCTGCCCGCGCAGCCACTTGCGCTGCGCACCGGTGAGGGCCGGCGAGGAGAACCGGCGCGAGGTGGGTTTCCGTGCGTCCACGGCCGGATGATAGCGCTGTCTAGATGTATATGCTCCAGGAGGCGTCTGTAAGTGCTGCAGCGCAGGCAGTTATCCACGCTGCACAAGCTGCTGCCCGGCGACCCTCTCTCTTTCGAGCTGCCGTAGCTCTTTCAGGAAGTCCTCTTTTGTAACGTTTCGGCGCTGCAGTTGCGAATATACCGTGAGTCTTTGATCGACTCTTCCTAGCGCTTCCACGACTTGACTATGAATGTGGCTAAACTCAGAGCTCAACTCGGGCACACGCAAGCAGCAAATCAGCTCAGTGGTCGCCGCAAGAACCTTTGTTCGCGGCTCGACTCTGTGTACGCTATCATCGCGCGCTTCGTCGCGGACGCGTTCCCAGAGGGGCGCCGCCTCTGTCACCTCTCCTAAGTGCCACAGCGTCTCAGCCAGACCGAACCGCGCCCATTTGTCGACGTCTGCAGCATTTCCGAAATGATTGGTCGCTCTCGTGAGAAATACTCTCGCTTCTTCGGTTCGTTCTTCTTGCTGAAGTTCACGGCCGACCGTAAACAATAGATTTCCAAGGGTCCCGAGGATTCTCGTTTTCCTCGCTTCCTTCTCATCCTGCGAAATATCGGCCACCTCGATCCTCTCCAGGAGGTTCTCCAATGGCTGAATCAGGAGAGAAGCGCTTTCTTTGGTTTTGTTGAAGAACCGCGATTCTAGAAGGATCCGTTCGAGCTCAAAGCGTCGCGACCCAGTGGCATAGTCCAGGGCCTGCTCGAAGCTTCGCACAGCATCGGCAAACTCCGCGAGGTTGTTGTGTTCGTACCCAATCCAATACCATGCTAGGCTTCGCAGGTTGTTATCGGCCTCTGTCGAGAGAGCAACTCGCTTCCAGTGGGTTATGGCCTCGTTGTATTGCTGATCAAGGTGAAATTCCATTCCTCGGATGAAAAGAGCAGCAGGAGTCAAGGGAAGGTCTACTGGGAGGAAGAAGCGATTGATCTCGAATTGGTTGATCTTTTGGGCTAGACTTAGCAGGGTCGCGCGTCGCCCCTCATCTGCAATCAAGGCCCGGTCATCCTTGCGATCAACCCGCGTCAGGAGGTCTCTGGCCTCGGTGTCGAGTTCTAGGAGCGTAATCCGGGCCTTGTTTTCAAGGAAACGCGCCGCACGTTCACCTGCCTCCTGGGCCAGCGTCAGTGTCGCGTTGACGAGCTCGAGAGTCGTCTTTGAGCCCTCCAAGAATGTGGTATGCACGTCCGATGCGCGCTTCTGAGCATCACGTTCCCCCGTAATCGAGACTCTGTGGGCCTCGGAGGCCCGCTGCTCAAATCGAAACATCGAGAAAAGGGACGCGAACGATCCGATCGCAAAGACCGTAGCGATGATTCCCATGAACAATTGATAGGCACTGACATCTTTTTCAAGTAGGGCCAGACGGAGTTCGAGATCGCGAAGTATGTCGCTCTTCTCTTCCTGTGAGGGAGAGGTCCCGCCGAGGGGCACAGCCTGGCCCGCGGCTGTGGGAGCCGCTGGAGCAGCGGCTGCGTGTGTTGTTAGAGGCTCTGGCGCGGCTCCTGGAGCAGGTGGCTGTGCCGCAGCGCGGGATAAAAGTGTCCCCATTCCGCCAAGGAGGAGAGCAGCGAGGAGCGCTGTGATCGCGACCGAGTATCGCCGGAGCCGGTTCTCTGACAAGCGCGGAGGTCCTCGCGATGAAAGGCTGACGCGCGTTACAGGCGCGCCGAGCGTCGAATACAAACGCTGGTAAAGGCTTTCAAAGAAGTGTAGTAGACAACACGGTCGCGGGTCAACTGCCTGCAGAGGCCCCTGGCGGGCGCCGAACAGACCCGGCCTGGATTCCCACCACTCCGCCGAATGGGATCGGATAGACTCCCCCGGCGATGCGGCTGGGGGACTTCACGCTGACGGTCGTAGGGGATGGGGAGTTCCGGCTGGACGGCGGGGCGATGTTCGGCGTGGTCCCCAAGGTCCTCTGGGATCGGGTGATGCCTGCCGACGCCCAGAACCGCATCCGCATGGCCACCAACTGTTTGCTCGTCGAGCGCGGGAGCGAGCTGCTGCTCGTCGACACCGGCATCGGCGACAAGCACGAGGAGAGGTTCCGCGCCAACTACGCCATGGACGAGCGGGCCGTGCGGCTGCCGGAATCGATCCGGCGCGCCGGCTACGAGGTGGGCGACGTCACCCACGTTCTCCTCTCGCACCTCCACTTCGACCACTGCGGCTGGAACACCCGCGCCGCCGGCGGGCGCCTCGTGCCGACTTTCCCGCACGCCCGCTACTGGCTCGAGCGCGGCGAGGTCGAGCACGCCCGCTCGCCCAACGAGCGCGACCGCGCGAGCTACGACCCGCGCAACTGGGAGCCGCTCTTCGAGGCGGGGGTGGCGGAGCTCTTCGACGGCTCGGCGGAGCCGATCGGCGGCGTGCGGGCGGTCAAGGCGCCGGGGCACAACGCCGACATGTGCATCGTGCTGCTCGAGGGCGGCGGCCGCGCGGACGTGGAGAGCGGCGGCTTCCCGCGCGCCGTCTACTGGGCCGATCTGGTGCCGACGACGGCGCACGTCCCCTACCCCTGGATCATGGGCTACGACCTCTACCCGCTGACCACGCTGGCGAGCAAGAAGGCCTGGCTGCCGCGGGCCGCGCAGGAGGGGTGGCTCTGCGTCTTCGAGCACGACCCCGAGACGCCGCTCGCGCATCTCGTCGAGGACAAGCCTGGGCGCTATCGGGCGGAGCCGGTCGGGGAGCCGGTGCTGCAGAGCTGAGCAGGACCAACGGGAGAGGGAATGCCCAATCAAGAGTTCGACCTGATCGTGATCGGCGCCGGCCCGGGGGGCTACGTGGCGGCGATCCGCGCCGCGCAGCTCGGCCTCAAGACGGCCGTGGTCGAGAAGGACGGCAAGCTCGGCGGCACCTGCACGCTGCGCGGCTGCATCCCGACCAAGGCCCTGCTCCACACCGCCGCCATCCTCGACGAGATCCGCGGCGCCGCCGGGCTCGGCATCGAGGTGGCGGAGCCGCGGCTCGATCCCGGCAAGGCCCAGGAGCGCAAGCGCCAGGTGGTGGACAAGAACGCCAAGGGGATCGAGTTCCTGCTCAAGAAGAACAAGGTGACGACGCTGCACGGCCGCGGCCGCCTCGCCGCGCCGACCCAGGTCGAAGTGCAGAACGACAAGGGGACCAAGAGCTACGGCGCGCGCTTCGTCTTGATCGCCACCGGCTCGGTGCCGCGCGACATCCCGCTCGCCCCGGCCGACGGCGAGCGCATCTTGAACTCCGACCACATCCTCGAGCTCGAGCGCGTGCCGAAGAGCCTGGCGGTGCTCGGCGCCGGCGCGGTGGGCACCGAGTTCGCGTCGATCTACGCCTCCTTCGGCGCCAAGGTGACGCTCGTCGAGATGCTGCCGCGCGTGCTGCCGATCGAGGACGAGGAGGTCTCGGCCGAGCTCGAGCGGGCGCTCAAGAAGCGCGGCCTCGAGGTGCTGACCGGCGCCAAGCTGACCGCCGTCGAGCGCACCGAGGGCGGAGTCAAGCTGCAGCTCGAAGGCGGCAAGAAGTCGGCGGTCGAGGCGGAGCTGCTGCTGGTCGCGATCGGCCGGCGGCCGGTGACCGAGGACCTCGGGCTCGAGGCGCTCGGCATCGGCGTCGAGCGCGGCTTCGTGCAGGTCAACGGCACCATGCAGACGGCGGTGCCGCAGGTCTACGCCATCGGCGACGTGGTCCCGACACCGGCGCTGGCGCACGTCGCCTCGCACGAGGGCATCCTCGCCGTCGAGCACATGGCGGGTCAGCCGGTGCGGCCGATCGACTACGACCAGGTCCCCTCCTGCACCTACTGCGACCCGGAGGTCGGCAGCGTCGGGTTGACCGAGGCCAAGGCGCGGGAGCGGGGGTACGAGGTGGCGGTGGGGAAGTTCCCGTTCACCGCCCTCGGCAAGGCGCGCATCCTCGGGCACACCGAGGGGTTCGTGAAGCTGGTGCGCGAGACCAAGTACGACCAGGTGCTCGGGGTGCACATCATCGGCGCCCACGCCACCGACCTGATCGCCGAGGCCTGTGTGGCGCTGCACCTCGAGACCACGACCGAGGAGCTGATCCGCACCATCCACGCCCACCCGACGCTCGCCGAGGGCGTCGCCGAGGCGGCGCACGCGGCGACCGGCCACGCCATCCATATCTGAGGCGCGAAAGCTTTCGCGCCGTATCCAATAGACTCCAGGAGCGCAGTCCGTCCCGCGACCAGCGGGCTCCTAGAGAGAACGATGTCGACGAAGACGACCCGGGGGCTCGGCCCCCTTCATCCGCAGCCGGCGGCGCCGGCCGATCGCCTCGCCAAGACCGCGCTCGGACGCGAGCAGCAGCTCGCGCTCTATCGCTACCTCCAGCTCACGCGCCTGACCGAGACCCGGCTCGGCAACCTCTACCGCCAGGGCAAGGTCGTGGGCGGGCTCTACTCGAGCCGCGGCCAGGAGGCGATCTCGGTCGGCAGCGCCTACGCGCTCGGGCCGCAGGACGTCATCGGACCGCTGATCCGCAACCTGGGGTCGATGCTGGTGCGGGGCGTCCAGCCGCGCGAGGTCATGATGCAGTACATGGCGCGCGCCGACAGCCCGACCGGCGGCAAGGACGCCAACACCCACTTCGGCGACCTCTCCCGCGGCCTGGTGGCGCCGATCTCGATGCTCGGCGCGCTCATCCCGGTGATGGCCGGCGTGGCGCTCGCCGGCCGCATGCAGGGCAAGGACCTGGTCGCCATGACCTGGATCGGCGACGGCGGCACCTCGACCGGCGACTTCCACGAGGGGATGAACCTGGCGGCGGTGCTCAACGTGCCGCTGGTCCTCGTCGCCGAGAACAACGGCTACGCCTACTCCACACCGGTCGAGCGGCAGATGCGGATCAAGAACATCGCCGTCCGCGCCGCCGCTTACGGCATCCCGGGCGAGGTGGTCGACGGCAACGACGTGCTGGCGGTCTACGAGGTGACGCAGCGGGCGGTCGACCGCGCGCGGGCCGGCGGCGGCCCCTCGCTCGTCGAGGCCAAGACCTTCCGCATGAAGGGGCACGCCGAGCACGACGACGCCGGCTACGTGCCGCCGGAGCTCTTCGAGCAGTGGCGGCAGCGCGATCCGCTCGAGCGCTTCCACCGCCACCTGCTCGCCGCGGGGCTGGCGAGCGAGGAGGAGCTTGCGGCGGTGGTGCGGGAGATCGACCGCGTGCTCGACGCCGAGGTGGACCGCGCCCTCGCTTCGCCGTTCCCGCCGCCCGAGCGGGCGAGCGATCCGGTGTACGCGGTTGATCCGATTCCCCCCCCTCCTGGCCTCCCCCCTGTCAGGGGGGAGGAACGAGTGCCTGAGGATGGTGGTGGCCGATGACCGCCGTCACCTATCTCGAAGCGATCCGCCAGGGTCTGTGGGAAGAGATGGAGGCCGACCCGAGCGTCTTCATGCTCGGCCAGGACATCGGCACCTACGGCGGCGCCTTCCGCGTCACCGCCGGCTTCCTCGACCGCTTCGGGCCGGACCGCATCATCGACACGCCGATCAGCGAGTCGGCGATGGTCGGCGCGGCGATCGGCGCCGGCATGATGGGGCTGCGGCCGGTCGTCGAGATGCAGTTCATCGACTTCATCGCCTGCGCCTTCAACCAGATCGTGAACTTCGCCGCCACCTGTCACTTCCGCTGGGGGCAGGCGGTGCCGATCGTGATCCGCGGGCCCGCGGGCGGCTACGTGCGCGGCTCGGCTTTCCACAGCCAGAATCCGGAGGGCTACTTCCACCGCGCGCCCGGGCTCAAGATCGTGGCGCCGGCGACGGCCGCGGACGCGAAGGGGCTGATCAAGGCGGCGATCCGCGACCCCAACCCGGTCCTTTTCTTCGAGCACAAGTACCTCTACCGGCGGATCAAGGAGGAGCTGCCGGCTGGGGACTACATGGTGCCGCTCGGCAGCGCCCGTCTGGCGCGCGAGGGGCGCGACCTGACCGTCGTCACCTGGGGCGCCATGCTGCACCTCGCGCTCGAAGCGGCCGAGCGCCTCGAGGGCGAAGGCGTCCATCTCGAGGTCCTGGACCTGCGCACCCTCAAGCCTCTGGACGAGGAGTCCTTCCTCGCCTCGGTGCGCAAGACCAACCGGGCCCTGGTACTCTCCGAGGAGCCGCTGACCGGCTCGGTGGGCGGCGAGGTGGCGGCGCGCATCGCCGAGAAGGCGTTCGCGTGGCTGGACGCCCCGGTCGCCCGCCTCTGCTGCCCCGATACGCCGGTCCCCTACAGCCCGACGCTTGAGGACGCCTACCAGCCGAACACCGACAAGCTCGTCGCCAAGGTGCGCGAGCTGCTGAGCTACTGAACCGCGAGGGACGAGAGATGCCGACCGAAGTCGTGATGCCGCAGATGGGGGAGTCGATCGCCGAAGGGACCATCACCAAGTGGCTGGTCAAGGTGGGCGACCGCGTCGAGCGCGACCAGCCGCTGTTCGAGATCTCGACCGACAAGGTCGACGCCGAGATCCCCAGCCCGGCCGCGGGGACGCTGCTCGAGGTGCGCAACCAGGAAGGCGAGACGGTGCCGGTCAACCAGGTGGTGGCGCTGATCGGCGCAGCCGATGAAGCCGGCGAGCAGCCGGCGGCGGCCCAAGCGCCCGCGGCCGCGGGCGCGCCTCAGTCAGCCGCCCAAGCGCCCGCGGGCGCGCCTGAATCAGCTCCCGCACCGGCGTCGTCCAGGGAGGCGGAGCCCCCGCCGCCGCCGCCCGACGTCGCAGGCAAGGAGGCCCCGGCGGCGGCGCCGGCGGAGCAGGTCGGGCGCGTCGAGGAGGCGCGCGGTGAGGACAAGGAGGCGCCGGAGCCGGCGGAGGAGGGCGGCGAGGCGACCTACGACGAGCGGGTGCGGAAGTTCTCGAGCCCGCTGGTGCGGAGCATCGCCGCCAAGGAAGGCGTGGACCTCGCGCAGGTGCAAGGCACCGGCGCGCAGGGCCGGGTCACCAAGCAGGACATCCTGGGCTATCTCGAGCAGCGGCAGGCGCAGCCCGCGGCGCCGCGGCCGGCTCCGGCACCCGCCGCCGGGCCGCGGGCGGTGCCGTCGCCGGCGCCTGCCCCCGCACCGGCTCCCGCCGCCGCGCCGGCCCCGGCCGCGCGCCCGGCCGGCGCGTTCCACGTCGCCGCCTACGCCGAGGGCGACAACGTGGACATCGAGCCGATGACCAAGATCCGGCAGATCACCGCCGCGCACATGACCTACTCGAAGGCCACCTCGGCGCACGTCACCACGGTCTTCCACATGGACATGTCGCGGGTGGCGCGCGCCCGCGCCCGCGCCAAGGACCGCTTCCTGAAGCAGGAGGGGACCAAGCTCACCTACATGCCGTTCATCTTCAAGGCGGTGGTCAACGGACTCAAGGCTTACAAGAAGCTGAACGCGGCGATCGACGGCACCAACATCGTCTACAAGAAGGACATCAACCTCGGCATGGCGGTCGACCTCGGGCACGGCCTCATCGTGCCGGTCATCAAGCACGCCGATCAGTTGAGCCTGGTCGGCCTCGCCAAGGCCGCCAACGACCTCGCCGACCGGGCGCGCGCGAAGAAGCTCAAGCCCGAGGAGGCGCAGGGCGGCACCTTCACGGTCACCAACCCGGGCGTCTTCGGCAGCCTCTTCGGCACGCCGATCATCAACCAGCCGCAGGTGGCGATCCTGGGCATCGGCGTCGTCGAGAAGCGCCCGGTCGTCATCGAGGACGCCGACGGCAACGACGCGATCGCCATCAAGACCATGTCCTACTTCGGCATCTCCTACGACCACCGCCTGGTCGACGGCGCCGACGCCGACCGGTTCATGATCGAGGTCAAGCGCACGCTCGAAGAGGACACCTGGACGGAGCTCGAGCCGTACGGCTGATATGGAGCGACCCCCTGTCAAGGAGGGTGGTGATCTAGCGTGATCGACTGTCCAGGAGGGCGGGAGAGCCGGGTGAATCGACGACGAGTCACTCTGATATTCGCGGGTTGCCATGGTGG
>JBIOUG010000181.1:0-22946 GCA_044866775.1 Thermoanaerobaculia bacterium
CCGAGGGCCAGAAGATGTCGAAGACCAAGGGGAACGTGATGGACCCCACGGACCTGTGCACGAGTTCGGGGCGGATGCCCTGCGCTTCACCCTGGCATCGCTCGACAGCCCGGGCCGGGACATCCCCCTGAACCGCGACCAGATCGCGGGCTACCGGGCCTTCGGCAACAAGATCTGGAACGCCACCCGCTTCGCGCTGTCGCGGGTCGAGAGAGCGGAGGTACAGCCCGCGCTCGACCCGGCCGGCCTGGCGGCGCCCGAGCGCTGGATCCTCTCGCGCCTCTCGCGCACCGCGGCCGAAGTGGGGGAGCGCTTCGCGGCCTTCCGCTTCGACGAGGCCTGCCATCGCCTCTACCACTTCTTCTGGGGCGAGCTCTGCGACTGGTACCTCGAGCTCGCGAAGCCGGCGCTGGGCGGCGAGGCGCCGCGCCCGCGCGTCGGGGAGGTGGTCCTGACCGTCCTCGACCGCAGCTTCCGCCTGCTCCATCCGGTGATGCCGTTCCTGACCGAGGAGCTGTGGCAGCGCCTGCCGGGGCACGAGCGGATCCACGCCGAGACGATCGCTCTCGCCCCGTATCCGGCCGGCGAGCCCGCCTGGGACGACGAGCAGGTGGAGCGCGCGATGGACGTCCTCATGCAGGTGGTGACGCGGGTGCGGGCGATCCGCACCGAGCGCGGCGTGCCGCCGAAGGCGGCGGTCGAGGTGTGGGCCTCGCGGGACCCGGAGACCGACGCCTTCTTGGCCGAGCAGGAGCCGCTCGTCCGCTTCCTCTGCCGGGCGAGCGCGCTGCGGCTCGCGCCGCCGCCGGCGGGCGCCTGGCAGGACCTCGTGCAGGGGGTCGCGGTCGGCGTCGTGCCGCCGCGCGAGGAGGCGCCGGCGGTCTCCGAGGAAGAGCGGCGCAGGGTGGCGAAGGAGCTCGAGAAGCTCGACGCCGAGATCCGCCGCGCCGAGGAGCGCCTGGCGGACCCGGGGTTCACCGCCAAGGCGCCGCCGCAGGTCGTCGAGGGCAACCGCCGGCGGCTGGCCGATCTGCGCGAGCGGCGCGAGCGGCTCGCGGGCAGCCTCGAAGCGGACGGCGACGCTGCAGGCTAGAGTTGTGCGAGACAATGATCTACCTTGATCCTCCCGTTGGCTTGCACTGCGCCGGGATCACGCTTCCCGTCGTCATCCTGAAGAAGGATCTGGGTGGGGGGAACGCACGCTAGACGCGACAGCATGGAATTCGCCCGCTACCTGGAGGAGCTGCTTTCTGCGCGGCCGGACCTCCCGGGCGGGCCGCCCAACGTCGTGGCGCTCGAGCGCGTCGGTTCGACCAGCGCGGTGGCGCGTCGGGTCGCCGCCGAGTACGAGCGAGAGGGCGACGAGGCCCCAGGGCTCGTCATCGTCGCCCTCGAGCAAATCGCCGGGCGGGGGCGGCAGGGCCGGTCGTGGGCGAGCCCGCGCGGCAAGGGCGTCTACGTGACGCTCGTACGGCGGCTGGAACCGGCAGCGGCCCTGCCGACGCTGCCTCTGCTCGTAGGCGTCGGGTTGTGCCGGGCGCTCGATCGCTTCCTCCCGGGAGCTTGCCGGCTCAAGTGGCCGAACGACTTGCGAGTGGCCGGGCGGAAGATCGGCGGCGTGTTGATCGAGACGCGGGTGCGCGCCGGCGCCGAAAGCGAAGACGCTGCCGGCGGCCCCGTGACGGCGCTCATCGGCTTCGGAATCAACCAGGCGCATGCGCGCGAGGACCTGCCGGAAGGTATCGGCACGTCGCTGCGGCTCGAAGGCGCGAGCGAGGTGCCGCTCGCGACCCTTACCTGGAACCTGATTGAGGGCGTCGACGAGGAGCTCGCGCACTTCGGCGACGCCGGCTACGCCATCGCCGCCTACCGCGAGCGCTCCGAGCACGCCCCCGGCGATCGCTTGCGCTGGCGCGGCGCCGGCGGGGAGGTGGAGGGGACGTTCCTGGGCTTCGACGAGCGGGGGCTGCTGCGGCTGGAGGTCGCCGGCGAGGAGCGGCGTCTCGCGGCCGGGGAGGTGGAGCCGTGAAACGAGAGGAGCGCGACGTCAAGGGCGGCGAGCGTGGGGCGCGTGCGCGGCCGGGCCGGCGGCGCGGCGGCCTGCTGGTGCTGGTCGACGTCGGCAACACCAACACCGTCTTCGGCATCAGCCGCGGCGCGGAGCTGGTGGAGAGCTTCCGCCTCTCGACCGACACCGAGCGCACGGCCGACGAATACGGCGCTCTTCTCCTGCCGCTCCTGGCCCATTACGGCGTCGACCCGAGCGCCGCCGAGGCCGTCGTCATCTCCTCCGTCGTGCCGCCGCTCCACCCGACGCTCGAGATCCTCGGCCAGCGCTACTTCGGGCGCAAGCCGTTCTTCGTCGAGCCCGGCGTGCGCACCGGCATGCCGATCCGCTACGACAACCCGACCGAGGTGGGCGCCGACCGCATCGTCAACGCCGTCGCGGCGCGCGAGCAGTACGGCGCGCCCGTGGTCGTCGTCGACTTCGGCACTGCCACCACCTTCGACGTCGTCAGCGCCGCCGGCGAGTACGTGGGTGGGATCATCGCTCCCGGCATCACCATCTCGGCCGAGGCGCTCTTCGCCCACGCCTCGCGTCTCCACCGCGTGGACGTGCGCAAGCCCTCGGAGCTGGTGGGCAAGAACACCGTCGCCGCCATGCAGGCCGGGATCTTCTACGGCTACGTCGGCCTGGTCGACGGCATCCTCGCGCGCCTGGCGGCCGAGATGCCGCGCCTGAAGACCGTGGTGGCGACCGGCGGCCAGGCCGAGCTCATCGCCTCCGGGTCGGCGTACATCAAGAAGGTCGACCCCCTGCTGACCCTGCGCGGGCTGCAGATCATCTACGAGCGCAACCGCGGCTGACGCAGCGCCACGGCGCCTTCGCCCCGACGGCTCGCATCGTAGCGCCCGGGCTACGTCCCGGGCGTTTTTCGGAAGACGGCCGGATTCCTTCGCCCCGCTGCACGATCCGCGACCCCGTTTTCCGTCTACCCAGATGAGATGATCGTCTACGATCCCCCCGTGACCGACCAGGGGCCGCAGGAGCCGCAGGAGCCGCCGGCGCCGCCGCAGGCGCCGGAGGAGTCGGACGCCGATCACGCCTACTTCCAGGCGATCGAGGAGATCTTCGTCCGCCTGCGCGGCGCACCGCTCCTCCTCTCGCCGGCCGACTGGCAGGTGGCCTCCCGCTGGCACCGCGACGGGGTGCCGCTCGCGCTGGTGCAGCGCGTCATGGAGGAGGTCTTCGCCCGCCGCCGCGCCCGCGGCGCCAAGGGACGCATCCAGAGCCTGCGCTACTGCAAGGAGCCCGTCGAGGCCGCCTGGGCCGAGATCCAGGAGATGACCGGTCCCGGCCGGCGCCTGGAGGCCGAGCCGCTCGACCTGCCGCCGCGGCTCGCGGCGCTGGCGGCGGCGCTGCCCGCAGGGCTGGCGGGCCGCGCCGAGCTGGCGGAGCAAGTGCGGGGGCTCGGCGGCGACTCCGAGACGGTCGAGGCCGCGCTCGCCCACGTGGACCGTGAGCTGCTCGACCGCGCCGCGCAGAATCTCGGCGACGAAGAGAGCGCGGCTCTCGAAGCCGAGCTCGACGCCACCCTCGCCTCCCTGGCCTCCCGCCTGCCGGCCGACGAGCTTGACGCCGCTCGCGACCGTCTGCGCCGCCAGCTCCTCCGCCGACGGCTGCGGCTGCCGGTCCTGTCGCTCTTCTCGCCGGAGGCGGAGCCTCAAGGTTCTCGGTAGGCGAGCCCAGCTTCACCACACGTGGCCGAGGCCTGTTTTCCGTCTATCCAGATGTGGAGGTCTCGAACACAGTCCGACGGTTCGACCGGCGCGGCGCGCCGATGCTGCTGCCGGCGGCGGCGTTGGTTGGTGGAGCGCTGGCCGCCTTCCATCTCACCTGGATCTCCATCCCTCTTCTCGCGGCGCTGGTGGCACTTGGGCTGGCGCTCGGCAGAGGCAGCGGGACGTGCGTCGCGGCCGCCGCCGCCGGTGTGCTGGCGGCGACGTTGGGGGCCGGGCTGCCGGACCGGCCGCCGGCGGGGCTGGCGCCGGACCGGCCCGTCGAGCTGGTGGCGCGCGTCGTGGGGCACTGGGCGCGCGACGACGAGGGGTGGACGGCGCCGGCGCGGGCGGTGCGGGTGCGGCAGGGGGAGCGCGTCGCGACCGACGCGTTCGACCTCGTGCTGCACCTGCCCGACGCAATGGAGGCGCCGCCCCCGTTCGGGACGACGCTGCGAGTCAAGGGGTATCTCCGGCGCTCGGTCGGCTTCGCGAACGCCGCGGCGGTGCCGCCGGGGCCCTGGCGGGTGCGGGTCAAGAGCCGGCTGCTCCTGCGCGACGAGGCGCCGCCCGGCCCCGTGGCCGGTCTCTCGGCGCGGCTGCGCGGGCGGGTGGAGGCGGCGTACAGCGCGGCCGGGCGTGAGACGCCTGGCAAGGCGCTGGCGCGCGGCCTGGTGCTCGGCGACGCCTCGGCGATCCCGCTCGCCTGGAAACGCAGCCTGCGTGTCGCCGGGCTCTCGCACGTGCTCTCCGTCTCGGGGCTCCACCTCGGTCTGCTGGCCGCCGCCGTTCTCCTCCTCGGCAGCGGGCTGCCGCGCCGCGCCCGCCTCGCCCTGCTCCTGCCGGTGATCGCGCTCTACGTCCTCCTCGTGGGGCCACTCCCCGCCCTGCTGCGCTCGGCGTGGATGGCCCTCCTCATGGTGGCGGCGCTCCTCGCCGAGCGGCCGCCAGCGCCCGCCAACGCCCTCGCCTGGGCGGCTGCCCTCTTGGTCGTGGCCCGGCCGGCCGTGGTGGAGGACCCCTCGTTCCAGCTCACCGTCTCGGCGACCGCCGGGCTCGTGCTCCTGGCGCCGCGCCTGGCCGTGCGCTGGCGGCGGCTCCCGGCATGGCTGCGCGCGCCGCTGGCCGCCACCGTCGCGGCCCAGCTCGTCTCGCTCCCCTGGTCGCTGCCGCGCTTCCATCTGCTCTCGGCGGCGGCGGCGGTCGCGAACCTGCTCTTCGTGCCGTGGACGGGCGTGGCGCTCGCCGGCGCCCTTCTCTGGACCGTCCTGGCGCTCGCGGTGCCGGCCCTCGCCGCCACCACGCTGCCGGCCCTCGACCTCCTCGCCGCGCCGTTCGGCTGGCCGGCCGAGGTGCGACCGCAGATCTGGCTGGCGCTGCCGCTGGTCGCCTCGCCGGTTGCCGCGTCACTCCTGGCGGGAGCGCTCGGCCTGCTGCTCGCAGGGCCGATGGGCCGCGGGTGGCGCGCGCTCGGAGCCGCCGGCTTCGTCGCCGGCGCGGTCGCGTGCGGTGGCGGGTTGCTCTCGAGCGAGCCCGCCGCCGCCGGCGCGAAGCGAGGCGGCGCCGGCCCCGAGTTGGTCATGCTGGACGTCGGGCAAGGCGACGCCATCCTGCTGCGCGACGGCCGCCGCGCTCTGCTCGTCGACGGCGGCGGCTGGGAGCGCGGCGACCTCGGCGGGCGGGTGTTGCTGCCGGCTCTCGCGGCGCTCGGGGTGCGGGGCCTCGATGGGGTCGCAATGACTCATCCTGATCGCGATCACTGCGCCGGACTGGTCGACGTCGCAGCCTACGTCCCCGTGCGCGAGGTGTGGATCGGCCCCGACTGGCAGGCGAGCGGCTGCGCCGGCGATCTCCTCACCCTCCCCGGCCCGGCGCTGCGCGTGCTGTGGGCGGGGGAGCGCGCCGCGCTCGGCCGCTGGCGCCTGACGGCGCTCCACCCCGAGCCCGGCGAGCGGCACGGCGAGGAGAACGACCACTCGCTCGTGCTGCTCGCCGAGGCCGAAGGCACGCGCGTGCTGCTGACGGGCGACGTCGAGGAGTGGGCGGAGCACCGGCTCGTCTCCGAGTGGGGCGAGCGCCTCCGCGCTGACATCCTCAAGGTGGCCCACCACGGCAGCCGCACCTCCTCCGGCGCGGCCTTCCTCGACGCCGTCCACCCGCGCCTCGCCCTCATCTCCGCCGGGCCGAACAACCCGTACCACCACCCGTCGAGCACGGTGCTGGAGCGCCTCGCCGAGCGCCACATCCCGACTCTCCGCACCGACCGGCACGGAATGATCCGGGTCAGGATCGAAGGCGCAGGACGCCTCCGGGTCGAGCTGCCTGGCTTCCCGCGCGATGTTCAGTAGTCTCCCCCCGTGCCCCCCGCCCCCCGCCCCTTCCTCGCCGTCGTCGGCGCGACCGCCACCGGCAAGAGCGCCCTCGCCCTGGCGCTCGCCGAGGAGCTCGGGGGCGAGATCGTCAACGCCGACGCCCTCCAGGTCTATCGCGGCTTCGACATCGGCACCGCCAAACCGACCCCCGAGGAGCGCCGGTGCGTCCCGCACCATCTGATCGACATCCTGGACGCCCACGAGCGGTATTCCGCGGGGGAGTTCGCGCGGCGGGCGCGCGCTGCCATCGCCGAGATCGAGCAGCGCGGCCGCGTGCCGATCGTCGTCGGCGGCAGCGGCCTCTACCTGCGCGCGCTGATCGAGAGGATCAGCGCCGTGCCGCCGGGCGATCCCGCGACGCGCGCCGCGCTGCGGGCCCGGCTCGCGGCCGAGGGCCTGCCGGCGCTCCATGCCGAGCTCGGGCGGCGCGACCCGGAGACCGCGGCGCGCCTGCCGCCCGGCGACACCCAGCGCATCCTGCGCGCCCTCGAGGTGGCGCTCGTCTCGGGGGTGCCTCTCGCCGCCTGGATATCGCGCCAACCCTTCGGAATGCAACGACTTTCGGCCATGCGCATCGGATTGACGCTGCCGCGCGCCGTCCTATACGATGCCATCGCAGGCCGCGTTCTGCGCATGGTGGAGCGGGGCTGGGTAGGGGAGGTAGCTCGGCTGCTGCAGTCTGGACTGGCACCCAGCCTGCCTGCCTTTCAGGCGATCGGGTACCGTCAGCTCGCCCGCCACGTGCTGGGGGAATGGCCCCTCGAACGAGCCGTCGATGCGACCCTCCAGGCGACCCGCCGCTTCGCTAAACGACAGGAGACCTGGTTCCGCAAGGAACCCGACGTGAGCTGGTTTGAGGCCCAGGATCCGGACGCCCGGATCCATGAAGTCCTTCGCTTCCTCCGCTCGAGCGGTCTTTGGAGGGCCCATGCCTAAGCACAACATCAACATTCAGGACGGCTACCTCTTCCAGAGCCTCAAGGAAGGGCAGACGATGTACCTCGAGCTGGTGACCGGCCGCCACCTCCTCGGGCGTTTGAAGCGTTTCGACCGATTCGCCGTGGTGCTGGAAAGCGACGGCAAAGAGGTTCTCGTCTACAAACATGCCATCGCGACCCTTACTGCGGCGCCTGCCCAAGCGGGTTAGGGAGCCGCTGCCGGAGGGGTCCGCCCGATCGCGCCGCCACCCGGCGGCCCCGCTCCTCGCCCTGCTGCCACTGCTGATCGCCGCCGGGGCCTGCGCCGGCGCAGGCCCCACGCCGGCGCCGCCGCGCGCCGAGCCGCGGCCGCTCGCGCTGCCGCAGCAGGGCGAGGACTACCTGCTCGACCCGACGGCCGGCTCGCCCGACGCCCTCGATCCGGCCGCCGCCGCGCGCCTGCGCGAAGCGCACGCGCGCCTCCTCGCGGCCGGCGACCTGGCCGGCGCCGAGTCCGTGGCGAGCGAGCACTTCGCCGCCGACCCGGATCTCGCGGCGCCGCAGGTGCTCCTGGCGCAGGTGGACTTCGCCCGCGGGCGCCACCGCGAAGCGGTCGATCGCCTGCAGCCGCTGGCCCGCGCTCACCCGACCTACGCCGCCGCGCAGCTCCTCCTCGGACGCGCGGCGGAGCTGCTGGCCGATCTCCCGACCGCCTACGCCGCCTACCGCGCCATCGCCTCCCGCGAGCCGCTCGCCTTCGAGCGTACCGGCGCGCTGCACCGGCGGGTGCTCGAGATCACGGCCAACCGGGTGCAGGAGGCGGTGCGCACGCGCGACCTCGCGCAGGCGCGGCAGCAGCTCGCGCTGCTGCGCGAGTGGGGGCCGTCCGAGGAGTTGACCTTCGAGGCGGCGCGGCAGGTGGCGGTCGCCGAGGGCGACCTGCGGGCCGAGCTTGCCGCGGTCCAGCCGCTGTCGCAGCGCCGCCCGCGCGACCGCCAGCTCCTCGAGCGCCGCGCCGAGCTGGAGCTCGAGGTCGGCGATCCCGGCAAGGGGCTGGAGATCGTTGAGGATCTCGCCGCGCGGCACCCCGGCGATCCGGCGCTCGCCGAGAAGCTCGAGGCCGCGAAGTTCCGCTGGCGGGTCTCGCTCCTGCCGCCGGGGGTGCAGGCGGTGGTCGAGAAGCCGTCGCTCTCGCGGTCGGAGCTCGCCGTCCTCCTCTACTGGCTGGTGCCGAGCGTCCGCCACGCCCGCCCCGCCTCGGGCCGCATCGCCACCGACGTCCTCGACCACCCGCACCAAGAGGAGCTGATGCGGGTCGTCAACCTCGGCCTGCTCGACGTCGACCCGCGCCTCCACCGCGTCTTCCCCGACGGCGCGGCGCGCCGCGGCACCGGCCTGCGCAGCCTGCACCGCATGCTCTCGCTGTTCGCGAAGTCCCTCCCCTGCCTGGCCGGCGCGGGCGCCGATCCGCCGCAGTCGGCCCTCTGCGCGCAGGCGGCCCGCTGCGGCCTGATCGACTCCGAGGAGGACTGCCGCGCCAAGGACCCGCTCTCCGGCACCGCAGCAGTCGAGCTCCTCCGCCGCAGCCTCGATCTCCTGGGCTCCGAATGAACCTCACCGTCCCCAACCTCCTGACGCTGTTGCGCATGGGGCTGGTGCCGCTCTTCATCATCGCGGTGCTCGACGGCTATTCCGGCCGCGCCCTCGTCATCTTCGTCGCCGCCGGGGTGACCGACGCCCTCGACGGCTTCATCGCCCGCTTCTGGAACCAGCGCTCGCTCCTCGGCAGCTACCTCGACCCGATCGCCGACAAGCTCCTCCTGGTCTCGGCCTGGGTCGTCCTCTCGATCCCCAGCCTGAGCCTCGGCACGCGGATTCCGCTCTGGGTGACGGTCCTGGTCATCGCCCGCGACGTGCTCCTCGTCATCGTCGCGCTCGTCTTCTACCTCGCCACCGAGATCAAGAGCTTCCCGCCCTCGCTCCTCAGCAAGGCGACGACCGTCATCCAGGTGGTGACCGTGGCCATGGTGCTCGGCTCGGACACCTGGCCCGACCTGGGACCCGTCGCCGAGACCCTGCTCTACGCCGTCGCCGTCTTCACCCTCCTCTCCGGCGTCGACTACGTCCGCCGCTACAGCCGCGCCCTGGCGAGCAAGGGGTCGGTGGCGACGTAGGTGGAGGTGCTGGCTGCTTTTTTGCTACGGGAGAGATTCCGAGATCTCGATGGCGGCGATGAGAAGGTCGACCCAGGGTAGCTCGCCCCTCCAATCAGCCTGGCGTCGATCTTTCTCGGCACGAAACCGCGGCAGGGCGGCGAGGACGTTGCTCGGGGTCGGCGTACGGAGTGTCTCGGGCCGCGTAGCGAGCCAAGACATGACCTTGGGGACCATCGCCTCGGTCGTGCCGTCATAGCGCATCGGATCGAAGCCCGCGAGGTCGGAGACGAACCTCACGTACTGGTGACCCTCCGGGACGAGCACGAGCCAATCGTGCCGGTCCCGCTTCTTCCGGTCCATGAAGCGGCGCGCCATCGCGATCCCCAGCTCGAGTGGCATGTTGAACCGCGCCAGCATCTCACTCCCCTCGCCCCGGCAACGGGACAGATCGTGGATCGAGTACTTCGAGGCGAAGATCGCTTCCACGATGCGATCGATGCGCGCGTCGGCCACCGTACGGGTCTCGAGCGCACTACGGGGAGTGAATCCACAGCAGACCGCGGAGAAGACCAGCGCGTCGAACGTTGCCTGATACTCGGCGTCGTATGGGCAATTGATAAAAACAGCGCGGGAAGGATCGAGCGCGAAGCGTCCTTGGCCGAGGTGCTCGCGCGCACCCGTCCGGGGCCTGGTCGGAGGCATGTAGGCTATTTCTTGAGCTCTTCCGCGAAGCGGCGGATCTCAGCCAACCGCTCCCGGCGCTCCTCGCGGTCGCGTCGCGCGTACGTGGCGCCGCGATCCGAGGTCCGTGTCGCGTCCGGAGAGCCGAGGCCGCCGAATGCCGGCATACGACCGCCTCCACCCGTGTCCGGATCCTCTCCGCCCAAGGATTGCGACGAACGAGAGGTGCGTTCGCGGTGGGCGTCGAAGCGGGGGCCGTCGATCAGCTCTTTCGCCGCGCGGACGATCGAGTCCAGATCGTTCTCGTCGTCGAGTCTCAGCGCCCGAACGTCACGGCCTCCGGATGCGCTGCGCGCGAAGGCCGGCACCTCGGCGCCCCGGGGCAGAACGGGCACCAGGCGCTTACTGGGATCTTTCCAGACCGTCTCGAGGGCGGCCTGCCACTCGGCCTGCTGCCAGCGGCTCGGCGGCCGCTCGGGGTCGATGAGGACGAGGAACAGCTTCGCGGACTCGACGCCCTTCTCGAGCTCCCTCTGCCACTCCTTTCCCGGAGCCAGGCTTGCCGTGTCGACGAAGACGCCGAGGCCGGCGTCCTCGAGCTTCCTTCTCAGCGCCTCCGCCAACGGCTTCTCCGTGTTGGGATAGGAGAGGAAGACGTCCATCTCGCGGGACCTCCTGCGCCCTGCCTCCAGCCCGAGGGAGCATAGCACCGTCCTTGGTTACCCGGGAGCTTCGGACCCGGTCGGAGACAGCACCTGCACTTCCAGTTCATCAATGAGCCGTTCCCGCCGGCGGCGACGCTCGGCCAGTACCCAGGTGGCCGTAGCCGCTGTCGTGATCAACACGGACGCCAGGCCAGCTTCCAGAGCCGCAAAGAGCACTCGCCGTCGCTGCTTGCCACCGCACATCAGGACGACTCGCCCTTTGGCAGCGGCTGCGCGGAAGCCTTCGAATCCGAGACCGACGATGGAGTATTCGCCCGTCAGCTCCTTGCCGTCGGCGTCCAGGAAGACGCCCGAAACGAGGCCCACCGCCTTGTCGAGCGCCGGGAAGCATGCGGCATTGAGGCCAGTGTTCTTGTAGAGGGACGATTGCTCGTCCCAAGGCGACCCCGCCGTCAAGATGAGGTCAGCCTCTGCGAGCCGGACGATGAGGCCACGCACAGAGTCCGGCAGCGGCGCCCCCTGCCGCGCAAAACCAGCGCAGAAGAATCCTTCCACCGACCCACCGTAGAGATCACAGAAGCGCTGGGCGATCATGTAGGCCTCTTGATGTGTAACTTCGGCCGTAATCGTGCCGATGAGCGGAGACCAGACCACACTGGCAGGAAATCGGGAGGGCTTTTGCAGCAGACCTTCACGGTCCATCGCTTGCAGCTCTTGGAGCACACAGTCGCTGCCCCATCCCCAGGCCACACCGATCCGGAGCGCGTTGCCTCTCTCCGTCAATAGCCGCAGCTGTTGGTTGAGATATCCCGCGCAGGCGCGTGCCAACTTGCGCCCGAGCGGATCACCACCTTCGTCTGCCTCGTCCGCAGGGACCAGGATGACTTCGTCCAGCCGGTACTCGCGTCGAAGCTCCTGTGCTGGATGCGCGAGAGCATGGCGCCGCTCGAGTTCCTGAGCAATTCCTTTGGTCCACCTCTCGGCCGACTGGGGATCGCTCACACATTCGGCATAGACACCACGCACCTGGCTGGCATGCTCGAGCAGGCGGATGTCGTCGTTGTGAGGGTGGGCGGTCGTTGGGTCATGGAAAAAAATGATTGAGTGGCACTCGTTCCTGAGCACCTCGTCCGCGATCAGCACGTCACCCCCTGCAGGTCCCGAAGGAAGGGGCATGACTTTCTCTGTGAACGAGTCGTTCACGGACGCTCCGAGGTGGGTCTTGAGCTTTTGCAGGAGCTGATCGAAGCTTGCCCTGGCTGGCGCCCGGAGCTCGAGTTCCTCCAGCAGCTTCTCGAAGATATCGTTGAGGTGCCGTTCGAGGTCACCGGTCCCGATCTGCTCCTTGCAGGAGGCAAGAGAGCGGTCGGCGAACAGCAGTTTGAGGAGCCAGCCAGTCGTCCCCGTCGTAAGGATCCGATCGTGGCCGGCGAGCAACTCGACGTGGCCGATCACGAACCTCACCATGTCGAGCTTCTTCTTGTCATGAGAGATGAGGGCCAGCGTTCGGTCGTGCAGTTGAAGGTCGCGGAAATCTCCCTTCTTGCCGACGTTCTTGAGTCCGGCGCGCCAGTTGGCCGGCTTTGAAGTGTCTTCCTTCGCGATGCCTGGACGAAGCTCCTTGACCTCGTAGTTCGCCCATCGCACTGCCGCCGCATAGGTCGTGACGAGGCTAATCTTCTTCTGGATACACGCTCGCTTGCAGGCGCGGTTCTCCACTGCCTCGGACCAGGGATCGCTCGGATCGAGGAAGAGTATGGCGGCAGCGCACTGGTCGCGAGCGACGATCGCGGCGAGCTGGGCGATTCCGCCCTCAGCGCCGGGGCGCTTCAGCTCGAGCTCGGCTCGCTCGTACAGCCCGGTGCCGTAGAGAGTCTCGCCAGTGCCGCGCGTCGTGTTGATGGTGAACCGCCGGAGCACGTCGGCGTAGTCACGCACGAAGCGCAGGAATGGACTGCTGGGCTCGCGCCGCGATCTCGGGTTGGCGACGAGAACGAGGTTGGGCTTTGCAGCGTCCACACCAGCTCCTTCCATGAACCACCTCCCAGCCGCATGAGAGCGTTGGGCGATGCACTGCGCCCACGCAGGCGGCCATCTCGAAGAGTGTTTCGGCCATTCTACCGCATCCCTTGCCGATGCAATAAGGGGTTGAAACACGCCGGGGGTCGAGAAGGAGTTCGGCGGCGAGGCCTGGGCGGCGAAGGGGACGCGCGTCGGCTGGCTGCCGCAGGAGCCGCAGCCCGACGCGACGAAGGACGTGCTCGGCAACGTCGAGGAAGGGGTGGCGGAGATCAACGCCCGCTTTGCCGAGGACCTGTCGCCCGCGGAGATGGACACGCTCCTGGCCGAGCAGGCGCGGGCCCAGGACGCGATCGACCACGCCAACGCCTGGGAGCGGCGTTCATGCCGGAGGGGCGGTGATTTCGCGGCGGGCTCTGGTACCATTGCCAGGAAAGCCCGGCCGCGCATGTCGCAGTTCGTCCACCTCCACCTCCACAGCCAGTACAGCCTCCTCGACGGCGCCAACCGTCTCGACGACGTGATCGGCGCCGCCGCCGCGGCCGGGATGCCGGCGCTGGCGCTCACCGACCACGGCAACATGTTCGGCGCCATCGAGTTCTACGAGCGGGCGCGGGCGGCCGGGGTCAAGCCGATCGTGGGCATCGAGGCCTACGTCGCGCAGGGGAGCCGCCTCGACCGCCAGGCGGGGTCGGGGAAGGGGACGAGCAACCACCTCGTGCTGCTGGCGCGGAACGAGGCGGGGTATCGGAACCTCCTGAAGCTCACCTCGGCCTCCTTCCTCGAGGGCTTCTACTACAAGCCG
Source organism: Thermoanaerobaculia bacterium (assembly GCA_044866775.1). Classification (GTDB taxonomy): domain Bacteria; phylum Acidobacteriota; class Thermoanaerobaculia; order Multivoradales; family UBA5704; genus DASUNQ01. The sequence goes on from JBIOUG010000181.1 coordinate 13,396, forward strand.
CGGATCGACAAGGAGCTGCTGCGCCGGCACGCCGACGGGCTGATCGGGCTCTCGGCGTGCTTGAAGGGCGAGATCAACGAGCAGATCGTGGCGCAGCGCGAGAAGGAGGCCGAGGCGACGGCGCGCGAGTTCGTGGAGATCCTGGGCGAGGGGAACTTCTACCTCGAGCTCCAGGACCACGGGATCGCCGAGCAGCGGCTGGCGAACGATGTGCTGCGGCGGATCGCGGCCCGCACCGGCATCCCGCTGGTGGTCACCAACGACTGCCACTACCTGCGCCGCGACGACGCGGTCGCCCACGACGTTCTCCTCTGCATCGGCACCCAGCGCACGCTCGCCGACACCGACCGCTTGCGCTATGCGAGCGACCAGTTCTACCTGAAGTCGGCCGACGAGATGCACGCGCTCTTCCCCGGCGACCACCAGGCGCTCGAGAACACCCTGGCGATCGCCGAGCGCTGCGACCTCGCGATCCCGATGGGCGCCTTCCACCTGCCGGAGTTCCCGGTGCCGCCGGGCGAGACGTTCCAGTCCTACTTCGAGAAGACGGCGCGGCAGGGGCTCGACGAGCGCCTCGAGGAGCTGCGGCGCCGCCGCGCCCAGGGGCTGGTCAAGGCCCCCGAGGAGCTCTACCGGCAGCGGCTCGACTACGAGATCCAGGTCATCGAGCGCATGGGGTTCGCCGGCTACTTCCTGGTGGTCTGGGACTTCATCCGCTACGCGCGCGAGAACGGCATCCCGGTGGGGCCGGGTCGCGGCTCGGCGGCGGGGTCGGTCGTCTCCTACGCCCTGCGCATCACCGACATCGACCCGCTGCAGTACGACCTCCTCTTCGAGCGCTTCCTCAACCCCGAGCGCATCAGCATGCCGGACATCGACATCGACTTCTGCATGCGCGGCCGCAGCCGGGTGATCGATTACGTGACCGGCAAGTACGGCCGCGACCGGGTGGCGCAGATCATCACCTTCGGGACGCTGGCGGCGAAGGCGGTGATCCGCGACGTCGGCCGCGTCATGGGCCTGCCCTACGCCAAGGTCGACCGCATCGCCAAGCTCATCCCCGACATGACGCGCTCGCTCGCCGAGGCGGCCAAGGGGGTCGACGCCCTCGCGCAGGAGGTGCAGAACGACCCCGAGGTGCGCAAGATCGTCGAGGTGGGGACGCGGCTCGAGGGGCTGACCCGCCACGCCTCGGTGCACGCCGCGGGCGTCGTCATCACGCCGCGGCCGCTCGACGAGCTGGTGCCGCTCTACAAGGTCACCAAGGGCGACGACGAGCAGGTCATGACCCAGTGGGACATGAACGTCGTCGAGAAGCTCGGTCTCCTCAAGATGGACTTCCTCGGGCTGCGCACGCTGACGGTGCTCGACGACGCGGTCAAGATCCTGCGCCAGCAGGGGATCGAGCTCGACCTCGACGAGGTGCCGCTCGACGATCCCGAGGTCTTCCGTCTCTTCTGCGAGGGGCGCACGAGCGGCATCTTCCAGTTCGAGTCGCGCGGCATGACCGACATGATGCGGCGGGCGCAGCCCTCGAAGTTCGAGGACCTGGCCGCCTTCAACGCCCTCTACCGCCCGGGGCCGCTGTCGGTGGGCATGGTGGACGAGTACATCCAGAGGAAGCTCGGCAAGCGCAAGGTCGCCTACCTGCTGCCGCAGATCAAGCCGATCCTCGAGGAGACCTACGGCGTCATCGTCTACCAGGACCAGGTGATGCGGATCGCCGTCGAGGTGGCCGGCTTCTCGATGGCCGAGGCGGACGTTCTGCGCAAGGCGATGGGGAAGAAGAAGGCCGAGGTGATGGCCGAGCAGAAGGAGAAGTTCGTCGCCGGAGCGGTGGCGCGCGGCGTCGCCAAGGAGAAGGCGAAGGAGCTCTGGGACTACATCGAGCCGTTCGCCGGCTACGGCTTCAACAAGAGTCACAGCGTGCCCTACGCCATGCTGGCCTACAAGACGGCGTACCTGAAGGCGCACTACCCGGTGGCCTTCATGGCGGCGATGCTCAACTCCGAGCTCGCCTCCTCGGACGCGATCGCCAAGTACATCGGCGAGTGCCGCAACATGGGGATCGCGGTGCTGCCGCCGGACGTCAACCTCAGCCACTGGTGGTTCACCGTCGACGGCGACGCCATCCGCTTCGGTCTCGGCGCGGTCAAGGGCATCGGCGAGGGCGCGATCGAGGCGGTGCTCGCGGCCCGCCAGCGCGCCGGCCGCTTCCGCAGCCTCACCCACTTCGCCTGCGAGGTGGACCTGCGGCAGCTCAACCACAAGGTCTTCGAGGCGCTGATCAAGGCCGGCTGCTTCGACGGCCTGGGGCTCCACCGCGCCGCGCTCTGGGCCGGCCTCGACGGCATCCTCGGCTACGCGCAGCGGCGCCGCGAGGAGCGCGAGGCGGGGCAGGGGACGCTCTTCGGCGGCGGCGGGAGCGGCGGCGGCCTGGGCGGCGGCCTGTCGCTCGAGCCCTCGCCCGACCCGCTGACGCCGGCCTGGCCGATCCAGGAGCAGCTCCGCTACGAGAAGGAGACGCTCGGCCTCTACCTGACCGGCAACCCGCTCTCCGAGCACGAGGAGCTGCTGCGGCGGCTCGCCACGCACACGACGGCGCAGCTCGCCGAGAGCGTCGACGGGCCGGTGACGCTCGGCGGCCTCGTCACCGGCGTGCGGCGGGTCAAGATCAAGAGCGGCCCGAACGCCGGCCGCCTGATGGGCCGGTTCGTGCTCGAGGACCTCGAGGGCAGCCTCCCGGTCACCCTCTTCGCCAACCAGCTCCAGCAGTTCGGCCACCTGCTCGAGGAGGAGGCGCTGGTGCTGGTCAAGGGGACGGTGCGCGAGCGCGGCCGCGGCGGCGAAGCGGGCGGCGAGATCGAGCTCGCCGTCGAGGAGATCCGCGCCCTCGCGCCGGCCGCCGCCGGGACGCTCCTGGGCGTCGACCTGCTCGTCGATGCCGCGATGCCGCAGGGCGAGCTGCTGCGCCTCAAGGACCTCCTCCTCGAGCACCACGGCGAGGTCCCGGTCTCCTTGGAGCTCCAGCTCGACGAGGAGAAGACCGTCACCGTCGCCGCTTCGTCGAGCTTCAAGGTGGCCTACGGCACCGCCCTGCGCGACGCCCTCGACTCCCTCCTCGGCCCCGGCCGCATCCGCGAGCGCCGCGCTCAGCCGCCGCCGCGGCCGCTCGCGGCGCCCCTGCCGCCCGAGGCTGCAGCACCCGCCACGCCGCCACCGTTCTGAATCCAAAAGGTCGAGGGAGCATGTCCAAGACCGCTTCCGACGCGGATGTCCGGGAGGAGCAGCCGCTCGTCCCGTCTAACGCTGGCCGATCTCCGGGAATTTGGACAGAACCTCGCCCTCGTCGACGTCTGCCAGGCCCTGCTCGATCATGTGGGCGAGGGCCAGCCGGTGCCGGCGGTACGGCGCCTACGTCTGCGTCTGGTAGCGCTGCCGCTCGGTCGGTCCGCCTTCGAGGCCATCCGGCCCGATCGGCCGCTCCTCGATGAGGTCCTCGGCGGGCACGGTGTGGAACGAGAGCATCGCCCAGCTCTGGTCACCGACGAAGAGCCGGTGCCAGGTGCTGGGCGGGATGGACACCCACCGCCGCTCCAGCGGCGCGTCCGAGCCGCTGACCAGCGGATGCGACTCCCAGCGCCCTCCCGTGCGCAGTTGGAACTCGCCGCGGCCGGTGAGTGACAGCGACCGCTGGTGACTGTTCGGGTGCCGCTCGGCGCCGGTCTCGGCGCCGGCGCGGATCAGGAACACCCAGCAGGACTGGATGGCCTCGGGGAGGGGGCCGGCGAAGATGGCGAGAGGCACCGTCTCCCACGCCATCGGCGCCGCCGTCCCGGCGAGCTGCCGCTCGACTCGGCCCAGGACCTCGGCGACGTAGGTGCTCTGGGCTCCCGAACGGGCGATCGCCTCGAGAGCGAGAATCAGAGGATCGTCTGCCGCGCTGATCACGACGTGCCTCTCCTGCGCCCCATGCGCCCAGCCGCCGTCCGCGAGTGGCCCAGACCAGCGCATTGGCCGGTCGAGTGTACCGCCAGCCTGGTCGGCGGTGCGGCGCGGAAGGGGTGAGGATGGTAAGGTCACGTACTGACCCATGGCCAGAGGTCTCCCCGGCGCCGACAGCTCGTCTCCCGTCACCGTCGACATGGTGCAGTCGGCGGCTGCGCTGTTCGGCGAGACGCCGGCGTTCTGGGGGCGGTACTTCACGCGCGCGACAACGACCGGCACCGTGGAGTACCGGCACGCGCAGGAGAACCCCGTGCTCGCGCAGTTCGGGATCCGCCTGCTGCCCATCGCCCGGCAGACCAAGGACGCCGGCGGCACGGCGGCCCAGGGCGCGGCGGACGCCCAGGGCAACGTCGGCGACCTCTTCGCCACCTTCGGCGTGGACTACCTGGCGTCGCTCGGCGGCGAGCTGCTGATGTTTCTCGACGTCGAGGGCACCCCGGCGAGCGGCAGCCCGTCGCTGGCGCTCGACTACTGGGCCGGCTGGGCGCCGACTCTGGCGAGCTACAGCGGCGCCTCCTCCGCCGGCCGCGTCGCGATCCTGCCCTGCGTCTACGCCCGGCAGGGCGATGACGCGACCTGGGACACCCTGACCCAGGCCGCCGCGCAGGGCATCCCCTGTCACGGCGCCTGGGTGGCGAGGTACTACTCCGGGAGCTGCGACCTGAGCGACTGGGACGACGCCATCGTCACGCCCGTGGTCCCGGTGCCCTGCGACATCCTGCTCTGGCAGTACGCCGAGAACTGCTGCGACGGCGCCATCGACTGCAGCCAGACGAACCCCGGCCTCGACATCCAAACGGCCCTCCTGCAGCGGCTCATCCTGCCGCCCGCCGCACTTGGCAGCTGATCACGCCCTCTCGCCATGCGAGGGCGAGGCGGACCAGCTCGCGTGCTCGGCGTTGCTTGGCGGGAACTCTTGGGTCGAACGCGTAGGCGAGGACGTTCGTGTCGAGGAAGAACCTGCGCCCGCTCGATGAGGGCCTCGTCTACAGTCAGAGTCGCCGCGCAGTTGAAACTCACCACCCCTGGTGAGCGCCAGCACGAGCGGGTCATCTGCCGCGCTCAACGTGAACCCCCTGCAGCGGAAACGTGCCGCCGTCTCGCCTTCCGGTGCCGGCAACGAGCCCGATGGCGACGCCGACCGGGCTAACCGTTGTGCCGAACGGGCCAGACGAATCGCCGACCGGGCGAACCGAATCGCCGACTGGCCCCATCACGCGGCGAATCGGCCCGCACAAACCGTGAACCGGCCCGGGAAAAAGGCGAATCGGCCCTTCTGGCACACGAACCGCCCCGATCGGGGCAGCGAACCGCCTCATCAGATCGTGAACCGGCCCGAAAAAAAAGTGAACCGGTCCGGTCCATGATGTGATCGGCCCGGTTCGGCATGCGATCGAGCCGTTCGGATATTGCCAGGCCGCGTTGGAACGGCCTGCCGGGAACCGCTGCCTCGGCGCCGTTCCCTCCCGCCACGACCATCGGTGCGGAGCCGTTGGCTGATCTCCGGGAAGCGAGACAGGACCTCTACACGATCCACAATCCCGGCCGTCGCCCGTCGGGCCGCCTCCTCGTTTCCGCTATTGTAAACGGTCGCGGCCGCGGTGCCCGCAGTGCTCGTGTTCCTCGAAGGCCGCTGGCACTTCCAGCATTGGGGAGGCCACTGTGACCCAACCCTTGCGGATCTTCTTCAGCTACGCCCACGAGGACGATCGCTTTCGCATTCGCCTCGAGAAGAGCCTCAAGCTCCTGGAGCGGCAGGGGCTGATCGAGCCCTGGTCGGACCGCAAGCTGCTGCCGGGGGCGGACTGGGCCAAGGAGATCGACGAGCGGCTCGAGCGCGCCGACTTGATCCTGTTTCTGGTCAGCGATGACTTCCTGGCCTCGGACTACTGTTGGGGCGTCGAGATGAAGCGAGCCCTCGCCCGGCAGGAAGCCGGCGAGGCGCGGGCGGTCGCCGTGATCGTTCGCGACTGCGACTGGCACAGCGCGCCCTTCGGCCGCCTGCTGGCGCTGCCGGAGGACGGCAACGCCGTGGCGAGCGCGGCGAACGAGGACGAGGCCTGGGCCGGCATTGCCCGCGAGCTGCGGCGGCTGGTCGAGGCCCGGCCGGCGAGCCCTCCCGCCTCGCCTTCCGCTGGCACCGCTGCTGATCCCACGCGTTACCTGGAAGCCCTGGAGGCCGAGAACCTCTACGTCGAGCTGCGCGGCATGGGGGCGCAGGTGGCGGAGCAGATGCCGCTGGACCAGCTCTACACCCGCTTGCGGGTGGGCCCCTCAGCCCAGGGCACCTCCGAAGCCGCGAGCACAGCGGCGCGCAAGAGCGCGGAGCCGGAGGATCTCGATCTGCGTTCGGAACGTGGCCTGGAGCTCTCCGAGGTGCTCCACGAGCATCGACAGGCCGTCGTCGTGGGGGAGCCCGGCACGGGCAAGACCACCTTTCTCCGCTTTGCGGCGCAGGTGCTGTGCCGCGCGCTGCTCGCGGGCCGGCCGCAGCTCGCGGCCGAAAAGCTCGGTCTCGAAGGGGAGCCTCCCTTTCCGATCTTCGTTCGGCTGCACGAGCTCGCCGACTTCCTGGCGCGGCACGACGACACCTCCTGCTCGGCCGACGCCCCCGAGCACCTCCTGCGCTACCTCGACTTCATCCTCCGTGGGCGTGCGCACGGTCTGCCGGCAGCCTACCTGCGCCAGCGGGTAGAGGCGGGAGGGTGCTTGCTCCTTCTCGACGGCCTGGACGAGGTGCCCGGGACGCTGCGCACCCGGGTGGCTGCGGTGGTCGAGAAGCTGGTGGTGGAAGGCGGCAGTCGCAACCGCCACCTGCTCACCTGCCGCACCCGGGCCTACCAGGGGATGAGCCGCCTCTCGACGGTGCCGAGCTTCCGCCTGGCGCCGTTCGAGCCAGCACAGGTCGAGCGCTTCGTGGCCGCGTGGTCGCGGGCGCTGTTCCGCGTACCGCAGGAAGATGGCACGAGCCCCCTGGCAGAGCAGGCCGAAAGCTACCGGCAGGCCCTCCAAGCGGCGATCGACGCCCACCCGGACGTCGGCCCCTTGAGCGAGAACCCGCTGTTGCTCACCCTGCTCGCCGTGGTGCACTGGAACCGCAAGAAGCTCCCTGAGCAGCGGGCCGAGCTGTACGAGGAGGCGGTCAAGTACCTCCTCGAGTGCCGCCAGGGGCTGAGCCGGTTCCCCACCGCGCAGCGCCGCGAGGCCCTCCAAACCCTCGCGCTGGCCATGGTCGAAGACCCGGAGGGCGTGCAGCGCAGCCTCGGCCGGGCGGCGGCTGCAGCGCGAGTCGCGCCCGTGCTCGACATCCCGCAGCGGGAAGCCGAAGAGTTCCTAGAGGACGAGGCTCTCCACTCGGGCCTCCTGGTGAGCCGCGCCGAGGGCGAGATCGAGTTCTGGCACCTGAGCTTCGAGGAGTATCTCGCCGCCGTGCAGCTCGTCGCCCTGCAGCTCGCGGTCGGCGAGGCCTCCTGGACGCACGTTCGCGACCACCTCTACGACGACCGCTGGAGCGAAGTGATCCTGCTCCTTGCGAGCGCCCTCCATCGCAGCGGCGGGCCGCGGGCCCCGAAGCGGCTGATCGAGAAGATCCTCGCCACCGGCGGCGACCCGGCGGGCCAGGCCCGGGCCGTGGGCCTGGTCGGCCGCATCCTCCGCGACCTGCGGTTCTACGGCGGCGACCCGGCGGCAGGCACCGCTACTGGCGGCGACCCGGTGAACAAGGCCCGGGCCGTGGGCTTGGTCGGCTGCATCCTGCGCGACCTGCGGCCCTACGGCGGCGACCCGGCGGCAGGCACCGGCTACGAGAAGGCGCTCGGCGAGACGCTCGCCCTCTTCGCCGCCGGCGGCTCGGCCGCGCCCGAGCGAGTGCGGGTCGAGGTAGGGGAGGCCCTTGGGGCTGCTGGTGACCCTCGCCTGTTCGATCCCCTCGTCCAGCGCGTAGCCCTGCCTGGGGGACTGTTCCGGATGGGGGCGCAGAAGGCGAAAGCACCCAACTACGACGTGGAGGCATACGCTGACGAGGCGCCGGTGCGGCAGGTGAGCCTGAGTCCCTTCGGAATCGGCCGCTATCCGGTGACCGTGGCCGAGTTCCGGCGCTTCCTCGATGCGATGGACAAGGCCTACCTCAACCCGCGGCTATGGATTCCGGAGGGCTGGGCCTGGCGCACCAACAAGGATGTGCTGGCACCGGGCTCGTGGAAACAGCAGCTTCGACATCTGAACCGGCCGGTGGTGAAGGTCTCCTGGTACGAAGCCGATGCGTACTGCCGCTGGGTCGGCGGCCGACTGCCCACCGAAGCGGAGTGGGAGTTTGCGGCGCGTGGAGCGGCGGGGCGGAAGTACCCCTGGGGAGATGCGGAGCCGGGTGAAGAGCACGCCAACTTTCGGAGGCGGGTGGGCGCGCCTTCCCCGGTGGGCGTTTATCCGCACGGTGCCACCGAGGAGGGCGTGTACGACTTGGCGGGCAACGTGTGGGAGTGGTGCGGGGACTGGTTTGGGGACTACCTGCCCGAAGAGCAGCACGACCCATCCGGGCCGACGGCCGGCACGTCCCGTGTGTTGCGCGGCGGCTCGTACAACCGCGCTGCGAGGAACCTGCGCGGCGCGTTCCGCAGCAACAGCCGTCCGGAGGTCCGCCTCGGCTACATCGGGTTTCGAGTGGTTTGGTCGCGGTCGGCAGGACTGGAGACAGCTTGATTCTTGATGGCCCCGCGCTGTGCCCGGGCCGAGGACGTCAGTGGCGTCTCGGCGCCGGCCTTGCGCCTTCGCGGAAGTCTCGAGATTAGAATGAACTGCCGTGCAGCTGCGCTTCTACCTCGACCCTGAGACGAGCGCGCCGCACATCACCCGGCACGGTGTCACTGAGGAGGAGGTCGAGGAGGTGCTACGGCGACCGGGCGACGACTTCCCTGGACGCGGGACGTCGCGCATCGCTCTCGGGACCACAAGCGCCGGGCGGCACCTGCAGGTCGTCTACGTCCCGGACCGCGACAGGCGCAGCGTCTTCGTTGTGACGGCGTATGATCTACGAGGCAAGGCTCTGGCGGCCTATCGTCGCCGGAGGAGGCGGTCATGAAACAAAACGAGTTCCCTCCCGGGTGGGACGAGAGGCATATCCGGGAGCTGATCGACTACTACGAGAACCAGAGCGACGAAGAGGCGGCTGCCGAGCATGAGGCGGCTCTGTCCAGCCCCACCGGGACCCTCATGGACGTCCCGACCGATCTTGTGCCGCTCTTCCGGCAGCTCATCGCCGAGCACGAGCGGTAGTGACGTAAAGCAGGATGCCCGATCCGTCATCGTGGATCTCCTGCACCCAGCGTAGACGCTTGGGCTTCGGTACGCCGCCCACCCGCCAGGCAGCCTAGCGCAGCCGCTCGGTACGGCGGCCCACGACAGCCGTGCCATAATCCCGCCCGCGCTGCGTCGCATCTGACACCGGCTCCGGCGCTCGCGCGTACGGAGTCCCTGGGAGGGAAGGACGATGGCGGAACCCTCGGAGACGAAGCTCAAGCCGGCGGCCTGGGTGCTGATGATCCTGG
>JBIOUG010000182.1:0-59323 GCA_044866775.1 Thermoanaerobaculia bacterium
GGCGGAACCGGAGCGCGCCCCCTCCAGCCAGCAACACCGTTGTGATGCACTCCGCGTAGCGGAGTGCGAACCGCAGGCCACTCCCGCCACCTACCAGCACCGCGAAGCGGCGCTCCTGTGGAGCCGCCTACGACCCGGCATGCCGCGCGGCGACTATCCGTGCCGCGCGGGGTCTTTCACCACCGCAACACCCAGCTCCCGCAGTTGCCGCTCGTCCACCGCCGAAGGCGCCGCAGTCATCAAATCAGAAGCCAGCGCCGTCTTCGGAAACGCGATGACGTCTCGTATCGACGGCACGCCCGCCAGCAGCATGATGATCCTGTCGAGCCCCAGCGCGATCCCGCCGTGCGGCGGCGCCCCGTACCGCAGCGCCTCGAGGAAGAACCCGAAGCGCGCCTGCGCCTCCTCCGCCCCGATCCCCAACAGCTCGAAGATCCGCCGCTGCAGCCGCATGTCGTGAATCCGGATCGAGCCCCCCCCGAGCTCGACCCCGTTCAGCACCACGTCGTACGCCCGCGCCCGCACCGCCCCCGGGTCCGTCTCCAGCAACGGCAGATCCTCCGGCCGCGGGCTCGTAAACGGATGATGCATCGAGTCCCACCGTCTCTCCTCGGCGTTCCACTCGACGAGCGGAAACCCCGTCACCCACAGGAACGCGTGCGCCCGCTCCGGCACCAGCCCGTAGGTCCGCGCCAGCTCCAGCCGCAGCGCCCCGAGCGCCGCCGCCACCGTCGCCGCCGGCCCCGCCGCGAGCAGCGCCAGCCCGCCTTCCTCCAAGCGCAGCGCCTCCGCCGCCCCCCGCAGCTCCTCCTCCGTCAGCGCCGCCTTCACCTGGAACGCCAGCTCCCCGTCCTTCCGCCGCAGCGCCAGCACCCCGGCCGCGCCGCGCCGCCGCGCCGCCTCGGCCCAGCCGTCCACGTCCTTGCGGCTCGCCGCCGCCGCCCCCGGCACCGCAAACCCTCTTACCACCCCTCCCGCCGCCACCGCCTCGCGGAAGCCGCGGAAGCCGCTCTCGCCGAGCCGCGCCGTCAAGTCCGCGATCTCGAGCCCGAAGCGCAGGTCCGGCCGGTCGCTGCCGTAGCGCGCCATCGCCTCGGCGTAGGTCAGCCGCGGGTAGCGCGCCGGCGGCTCGATCCCGGCGAGCGGGAAGACGCGCGCGAACAGCCCCTCGATCAGCTCGAAGACGTCCTCCTCGGTGGCGAACGACATCTCGAGGTCCACCTGCGTGAACTCCGGCTGCCGGTCGGCGCGCAGGTCCTCGTCGCGGAAGCAGCGCGCGACCTGCACGTAGCGCTCGATCCCGGCCACCATGAGGATCTGCTTGAAGAGCTGCGGCGACTGCGGCAGGGCGTAGAAGCTGCCGCGATGGACGCGCGACGGCACCAGGTAGTCGCGCGCCCCTTCCGGCGTCGAGCGGGTGAGGATCGGGGTCTCGACGTCGACGAAGCCGCGCTCGTGGAAGTAGTTGCGCACCGCGAGGGTCACCTGGTCGCGGAGCAGCAGGTTCTTCTGCAGCTCGGGCCGGCGCAGGTCGAGGTAGCGGTAGCGCAGGCGCGTCTCTTCGGCGGTCTCGCTCCTGCCGTCGATCGCGAACGGCAGCGGCTCGGCGGCGGAGAGGACGGCCGCGCGCTCGGCCACCACCTCGACCTCGCCGGTCGGGATCTGCGGGTTGACGTTCTCGGGGGTGCGGGCGACGACGCGGCCCTCGACCTCGACGACCCACTCGCCGCGCGTCTCGGCGAGCGTCGCCGCGGCGCCCGGCTGCTCGTCCGGCCGCGCCACCACCTGGACGATGCCGGTGCGGTCGCGGAGGTCGAGGAAGATCACGCCGCCGTGATCGCGCCGCCGTTGCACCCAGGCCTGGAGCAGCACGCTGCTGCCGGCGTCGTCGAGTGTGATGGTTCCTGCACCGCGGCGTTTCATGACGTCTCCTCGGCTAGAAGCAAGAAGAAAAAGATTCAGGTAAAGAGTTGTTCCGATTCGACCCAGCGCTGGGTTGATGCCGTCGTCAACGCTCGAACGTCCTGAGCGTAGCGCCCGGGCTACGTCCCGGGCGTTTGCGGAGGACGTACCGAAGTTCTTCACCGGCTCTGAGCGAAGCTCAGAATGGCGGCGCGGCGCCGTTCCCGAGCCTCACCGGGAGCTCTGCCCTTCTCACCCGGATCTGTTCGCCGGTAGCCAGAGCCTTCACGGTCGCCTCGCCTGCCGCCAGTTCTTCCTCACCCAGCAATACAGCCTTCGAGCAACCCAACCGCCCCAGCCGCTTGAGCGCCGCGCCGACCGAACGCGGCGCCAGCTCGGCCAGCGCCGGCACGCCGGCACGCCGCAATTCCTCCGCCAGCGCCAGCGCCTCCTCGGGGGAGACGCCGCCGATCGCCACCACCCCGACCGGCGGCGGCGGCAGCGCGCGCTGCCGGAACTCCTGCGGCAGGACGTCGATCAGCCGGTCCTCGCCGATCGCGAAGCCGATCCCGGGCACCTCGGGGCCGCCGAGCTCGGCGACCAGGCGGTCGTAGCGGCCGCCGCCGACGATCGCGTCCTGCGCCCCCAGGCCCTCGGAGACGATCTCGAAGACGGTGCGCGTGTAGTAGTCGAGGCCGCGCACCAGGCGGTCCTCGATGCGGTAGCGGACGCCGAAACGGTCGAGCGCCGCGACCACCGCCGCGAAGTGGGCGCGCGCCTCCGGCGACAGGTGGTCGGCGAGCGCCGGCGCGCCGGCGAGGAGCTCGCGCTCGGCGGGATCCTTGGTGTCGAGGATGCGCAGCGGGTTGGTGTCGAGGCGCCGGCGGCTGTCCTCGCCGAGCGCCGCGCGGTGCGGCTCGAGGTAGTCGCGGAGCGCCTGCCGGTAGGCGGCGCGCGAGGCCTCGTCGCCGACCGTGTTGAGCAGCACCACGAGCGCGGGGAAGCCCAGCTCCTCGAGGAAGCGCACCAGCATCAGGACCAGCTCGGCGTCGGCGAGCGGCCCGGGGTCGCCCAGCAGCTCGGCGCCGATCTGGTAGAACTGCCGGTAACGCCCCGCCTGCGGCCGCTCGTAGCGGAACTGCGGCCCGAGGTAGAAGAGCTTGACCGGCGCCGGGAGCTGGTGCAGGCCGTGCTCGACGAAGGCGCGCGCCACCGGCGCCGTGTTCTCCGGCCGCAGGGTCAGGCTGCGCCCCTTCTTGTCGCGGAAGGTGTACATCTCCTTGCCGACGATGTCGGTCGTCTCGCCGACGCTGCGCACGAAGAGCTCGGTCTCCTCGAGCACCGGGGTGCGGATCTCGCCGTAGCCGTAGGCGGTGAAGACCCGGCGCGCCACCGCCTCGACCGCCGCCCAGACCGCGGTCTCCGGCGGCAGCAGGTCGCGCGTCCCCTTGACGCTGCGGACGGCGGCGGGGCTCACGGTTTGGTCCTCCGCTGTCTCGCCGCAGGCGTCCCTCCCCCCGTGCGGGGGGAGGCCAGGAGGGGGGAGGCCGGATCAACCGCCGCCAGATAGCGGTCCTTGAGCGCCACGTAGCGATCGGCGATCTCGCCGATCGCCCGCCGCTCCTCGTCGCTCAGCGGCCGCGCGACGCGCGCCGGCACGCCGAGCACGAGCTGGCCCGACGGCACGCGCTGCCCCGGCGCGACGACAGCCCCCGCCCCGACCTGCGCGCCGGCCCCGACCACCGCGCCGTCGAGCACCCGCGCGCCGATGCCGACGAGCGCCCCGTCCTCGACCGTGCAGCCGTGGAGCACCGCCTGGTGGCCGACGACGACGCCCGCGCCCAGCGTCAGCGGGTGCCGCTCGTGCGTAACGTGCAGCACCGCGCCGTCCTGGACGTTGGTGCGCGCGCCGATGCGGATCCAGTGGACGTCGCCGCGCGCCACGGTGTGGAACCAGAAGGAGGCGTCGTCGCCGACCTCGACGTCGCCGGCGAGGTGCGCGCTCGGGGCCAGGAAGACACGCGCGCCGAGCCGCGGGACCACGGCGTTGTAGGCGTGGAGCGGCAAGGCTCAGCGCGACGCCGGCGGCGCCGCCGGGCGCACCGACAGGAGGATCGAGGTGAGGAGCGGGCGCAGGCGCTCGAAGTCGGCGCGGCGGGCCGAGACCATGAAGTCGACGCTGCCGCCGCCGGCCGGAAGCTTCAAGGCGAGCGTGCTGCGCGCCGCCTCGCCGTCGCCGCTGTCGAGCTGCACCAGGACGCCGCGCAGGCCGCCGACCTCACGCACTTCGACGAGCGGCGCCGACCACCCCTGGGCGGCCTGGTCGCTCGCGCGGATCGCGCCGGCCACGCGCTCGGGATCGTCGAGCGGCGCCGCGGAGGGGAGCACCTGGAGCATCTGCGCGCCGCCGTCGGGCCGTGCGCCGGGCGGGCCGATCCAGACCCCCGGCACCCCCTGCACCTCCCGCACGGCCCATTCGGCCGGCACCTCGACGCTGAGCGCGGCGGCATGGGCGGCGGTCGCGGGGAGGGTGATGCGGTGGAGCGCCGCGCTCGGCGTGGCAGCCGCGGCCGTCCCGCCGGGGAGGCCGAGCGACACGAGAGCAACGGCAGCGAGGAGGTGCGGGCGCATGGGCAACGGTTCGACCGCGCGGCCGGGGTGGCCGCGGGTGGCGGAGAAGCATGGCACAAGACCCTTCGCTCCGTCCAAGCCCTGATGCCAACTAGGATCTCCGGGTGACCGGCACCGCCGCGCGGGACGCCGCGCTTTCTTCGCCGCCGCCCGGCGTCCGGGCCCCGGCGACGACCTCGATCGACGTCCTCATCCCCGCCCTCAACGAAGAGCGCTCGCTGCCCCTCGTCCTCGCCGCCCTGCCCCGCCCGCTCGTCCGGCGCGTGGTGGTGGCCGACAACGGCTCGCGCGACGGCACGGCCGAGGCGGCGCGGCGCGGCGGCGCGGTGGTCGTCGCCGCCGCCCGCCGCGGCTACGGCAGCGCCTGCCTCGCCGGTCTCGACTGGCTGCGGGAGAACGACCCGCCCGCGGTCGTGGTCTTCGTCGACGCCGACTACTCCGATCATCCCGACGAGCTGCCGCGCCTGGTCGCGCCGATCCTCGCCGGCGAGGCCGACCTGGTGATCGGCTCGCGCGTCCTCGGCAGCCGCGAGCCGGGCGCTCTGCTGCCGCAGGCGCGGGCCGGGAACCTCGTCGCCTGCCTCCTGATCCGCCTGCTCTACGGCCATCGCTTCACCGACCTCGGCCCCTTCCGCGCCGTCCGCTGGGAAGCGCTCGAGCGCCTCGGCATGGCCGACCCCGACTTCGGCTGGACCGCCGAGATGCAGGTCAAGGCGCTGCGCCACGGCCTGCGCGTCGCCGAGGCGCCGGTCTCCTACCGCCGCCGCGTCGGCGTCTCGAAGATCACCGGCACCCTCGCCGGCACCCTCCGCGCCGGGCACAAGATCCTCTGGACGGTCCTCCGCCATAGCCGCGGCGGCGCCTGACTCGTCCCCCGCCGCCCGTTCTCATCGCGGAATCCAACGGCCTTCCGCGCGGATCGCGTCGTACATCGCATCGGGCGCGAGGTCCAGGTCGCCAGGCCACACGACAGCGCCGTGCTCGAGTCCGACGCGGTTGAAGACCGCGGGATCGCGGAGCGCCTCGAACACACCGGCGCGGTCACTCAATACCAGGCGTGAGACGTCCACCTCGCCCTCGGTCCCGTCGACGAAACGCACTGCCAGGCGGTAGTCGCCGAGCGCATGCACGGCCACGACGCGCCAAGGCGCGGCCGGAATCACTCCAACGGCCGGATCTTCCGTGGTCCTTGTCGGTTCTCGCATAGGTTCCAATTCTCCAACAACTCTTGACGATGAAGGGCCGCCCACTCGAGGACCAGCACGAGAGCGCGGCGAGGAAGTGACCCTCGGAGCACCTCCAGTGTTCTGATGTCGACCAGCGCTTCGTTCTCGGCGTAGAGCGCGTGGAAATGAGGAGGCGGGTGATCGGCCCAGTACATCTGGATCAGGATGCCGTAGAACGCGCTGATGGTCGGCATGGTTGGAGCCAAGTGGCTGCGTGAGACTCTACGCGATCCGCTATCGTTCCGCTCCAGGAGAATCGCCATGGCCGAGCCGGTGCGCAGCGAGATGGAGGTCGAGGTCCGCTATGCGGAGACGGACCAGATGGGGGTGGTGCACCACGCCGAGTACGTGGTCTGGTTCGAGATCGCCCGCACCCGCCTCTGCGCCCTCTCCGGCTACACCTATGCCGAGATCGAGCGCCTGGGGTGGCTGCTCATGGTGACCGCCGTCGAGGTACGCTACCGCCGCTCCGCCCGCTACGGCGACACGCCGCGCGTCGCCTGCTGGCTCGAGCGGCTCGGCAGCCGCGGGCTGCGCTTCCGCTACGAGGTGCGGCGCGCCGACGAGCTGCTGGTGACCGGCGCCACCGAGCACGTCTGGATCGAGCGCGCGAGCGGCCGACCGTGCGTCACCCCGCCGCTGCTGCGCGAGCCGTTCCGGCGGCTGGCGGGCATCGGCGCCTGAGCCGGGGGCGATGGACATCGAGCCCTAGCGGACGGCCGAGCGCCGTCACCGTCACGGTACGGCAGCGGTGCCGGGCGCTCCGGCGCCGGACCCTGTCGGCTGGAGCGGCGTCGCGGCGGCTACGGTCAGCTCGATCGTCCGCGCGAGCCCCGCGTACGTGGCCTGGACCACGATCGGCGTGCCCGGCGCCACCGCTTGCGCCACCGTCAGCTTGACGACTGGCCCCGAGGTCTTGTCGAGCACGGGGGCCGGCGACGGCTGGCCGGCGACGGGCGGGGGCGGCACGAGGATCCGCCACTCGATCTTGTCCTCCTCGCCCGGCGGCAGCGGCACGACGCTGAGGTCGAGCGAGCCTGCGGGCGTCACCACCTTGGGCGCCTGGTTCGCGGTCACCACCTCGAACTTGAGCTTGACCACCTTGACCGTCTTGGTCACCGCGCGGCCGGAGGCCGTGGACATCGCCGTGACGTGGACGTCGGTCGGCGTGGTGGTCACCGCGGGAGGTGTGAAGACGCCGTCGGAGCTGATGGTGCCGGCGGTCGCGCTCCAGACCACGGGCGTCGCCGGCCGCGTCTCGAAGACGGCGGCAGACGCGATCTCCCGGTCGCCCTCCTGGCCCTTGATCACCACCTCGAACTCGCCGTAGGCGGCCCGCCAGGCGGAGCGGAAGATCGCGCGCATGAGCTGATCGAGCACCTCGCGCGCGACACGGCTGTAGAAGCCCAGCAGGAAGGCGGGCACGATCAAGAGATCGACCGGGTACTGCCGCAGGTTGACTTCGAGCGCGGCCTCCTCGCCGGTCAGCAGGTCGACGTCGACGTGCGTGAAGAGAAGGAGGATGACGAACGCGACGAGCGGCCCGGTGGCGAGCTGAGCCCAGTACCAGTGGGTCTCCCCGAGGAAGTCTCCCTCGCCGTTGGCCAGGCTGCGCATGTGCCGCGCGATCTCGATCAGGAGGTAAGCGGCGATCCCGGCCAGGGCCCAGAGCAGCCAGTCCACCCACTGGCGCGGATCGTAGGGCGGCTCGGCGGGGACGACGAGCGTCTGCCCCTCCGCGAGGGGGGCGGTCCCGAACGCGGCCGCGATGCGCGTGTCGATCGGCTTATGTGCCATGCCATTGCGAAGCGCCGCCCCTTCCAGGGTGATCTCTTCCGCCGGGAGAGTCAGCGCGGGTTGCGACGGGGAGTTGCGCTGCGACGACGCCGCCGCAAAGCGAGCCGCCGGGTTCTCCCGCGCGATGTCCGCAGATGTGGTCCGGTGCGCCTCGGCGACCTTGGCCAAGGCGTCTCCCGCCCGTACTTGGTAGGCGCCCTTCGCCGACCGGTCCTTCTTCGCCCAGCGATCTGCAACCGTCGCCCACCTGAGACCAGAGCTGATTTTCGTCGTCGATCCCCGTGTGCCCGACGAGGACGACGTACTTGCCTTCGGTGAGCTTGTGTCCTTCGCGTTGGTTCCCTCCTCGTCCGCACCACACAGCAGGACGCGGCAGCCGATCGAGCCCTCCACGTGGTTCTGGACGAACAGCGCGAGGGCGGCGACGAGGGCCGTCAGGGCCACCATGCGGATGGCACGCCCGCGCAGCAGCTGGACCTCCACCCATCGCTTCCGCTTGTCGGTCTCCGGCCGTCCCGGCCCCGCGAGGCGCGCCGCCATCGCCGCCGGGAACGGCGTCGCCGGGGACGTCAGATAAACTCCCACCGGCAGGAGGAGAAGCAGCGCGGTCACCAGGAGCGGCTCGCAGTCGGGAGAGCAGAGGACGCTGACGAGGTAGAGCACGGCAGCGCCGCTGATCGCCGCCAGCCCCAGGAACCACCGCCAGCTACCGCTTTGCCGCCACCACGCCATAAGGACCTCGCGGAAGAGGGACGCCGCACCCTCGCGCGCGGCGTCTTGAACCTGTGGACGGACGTGGCGAAGCCTTTTCGCGTCTCCGCCACAGCTCTCTGCTGTGCCGCCCAGGTTTTACAGCGGCTTTACAGGCCCGTCCTAACCCCCGTGCTACAGTAACTTGCGCGCGGGGCCGAGCGCGGCGAGCCCACCAGCCGGGAAACGTTTTCGACCCTCCCCGCGTTCTCAGCGGCTGATGCAGGTGGACGTGACGACCGAGACCGACGCCGGTAGCGAGCCTCGCCGTATCTCCAAGAAGCTCCTGATCCGCGGCGGCCTGGCGCTGCTGGGCGTGCTCGCGGTATACCTGCTGGTCTTCGCCCGCGACCGCGACCAGGCAGGCGGCCAGGGCGGCCCGGGTGGATTCGGCGGCGGCATGGGGATGGGCGCCTTCGGCCCCGCGGTCGTCGAGACCACCCCGGTCCGCCGCGGCGCGTTCGAGATCTGGGGCGAGTGGGTCGGCACTCTCGAGGCGCGGGCGCACGCCGACCTCTACGCCAAGACCGCCGGGCAGATCGTCCAGGTGCTGGCCGACACCGGCGACCGGGTGAGCGCGGGGCAGCTCCTGGCGCGCATCGACGCCGCCGAGCAGAACGAGCAGATCGACCAGCTCCGGGCCGCCCTGGCGATGGCCGAGGCCACCCTCGCCCAGCGCCGCGCCGCGCTCGAGATCGCGAAGAGCACCGCCGGGCGCACCCAGAGCCTCTTCGAGCAGCAGCTCGTGGCGCTGCAGCAGAACGAGGCGGCCCAGGCCGAGCTCAAGGGCGCCGAGGCCCAGGTCGCGGTGGCGCGCGCCGCGGTCGAGCAGGCGCGGGCGAACCTCTCGGCCGGCCGCGTCGAGGTCGAGAAGACCCGCATCGTCGCGCCGTTCTCCGGCTGGGTCGGCAAGCGTCACCTCGACCTCGGCGCCTTCGCCGCCGGCAACCAGCCGGTCTTCACCCTCGTCGACCTGTCGACGATCGAGACCACGATCCCGCTGACCGAGAAGGACTCCGGGCGGGTGCGGGTGGGCCAGACGGCCGTGGTCACCGTCGAGGCGCTGCGCGGGGCGCAGTTCCAGGGCCGCGTGGCGCGCATCGCGTCGCTCTTCGACCCGCAGACCAACACCGCCGAGGCGGAGGTCGAGGTGGCGAACCCCGACGGGCGCCTCAAGCCCGGCATGTTCGCCAACGTCGCGGTGGCCCTCGCCACCGCTCCCGACGCCCTCCTCGTGCCGCGCGCCGCGCTCGTCGAAGAGGAGCGCGCGACCTACGTCTTCGTGGCCGAGCGGGCGGCGGCCGGCGGCCGGCCGCGCGGCGGGCGCGACGACGACGACGACGGCGACGAGAACGGCTCCGGCCGGCGCGACGGCGACGCTGGCCCGTCGTGGGTGGCCAACCGCGTCGAGGTCGAGGTGCTCGGCACCCTCGGCGTGCGCCAGCGCGACGTCGTGGCGGTCGCGGGCAACCTCCGGCCGGGGGCGCAGGTCATCACGCTCGGGCAGCAGGAGCTGCGCGACGGCGCGCCGGTGACGGTGGCCGCGGCGGGCGCGGACCGTCCCGGTCGCAGCGCCGCGGCCGCCGGAGGCGCGCGATGAGTGTCATCGCCGGCGCCGTCCGCCGCCCCGTCACCACCATCATGGCGACGCTCATCGTCGTCCTCCTGGGTACGGTCGCCACGCTCCAGCTCCCGGTCGACCTGATGCCCGAGGTCAGCTATCCCACGCTCACCGTCCGCACCAGCTACCCGAACGTCGGGCCGCAGGAGGTCGAGGACCTGGTCACCCGGCCGGTCGAGAACGCGGTGGCGGCGATCGCCGGCGTCGAGACCATCACCTCCTCGTCGTCCGAGGGCGACTCCTCGGTGCGCGTCTCCTTCACCTGGGGGACCGACCTCGACGTCGCCGCCGAGGAGGTGCGGACGCGCATCGATCGCATCCGCGGCACGCTCCCCGAGGAAGCCGACACCCCGTCGCTCTTCAAGTTCGACCTCGCCTCGTTCCCGATCGTCTTCCTGGGCGTCGCCTCGCCGGCCCTCGAGGCGCCGCAGCTCCGGCAGTTCACCGAGGAGCGCATCCAGCGCCGCTTGGAGCGCGTGCCCGGCGTCGCCTCGGTCGACATCCGCGGCGGCCTGAGAAGGCAGGTGCAGGTCAACCTCGACCGCGACCGCATGCTCGCCCTGGGCCTCTCGGCCGACCGCATCACGCGCCTCTTGCGCGAGGAGAACCTGAACCGCCCGGCGGGCAAGGTCGAGGAGGGCAACCTCGCCCTCTACCTGCGCACGGTCGGCGAGTACCGGACGCCGGAGGAGATCGGCTCGACCGTCGTCGCGGTGCGCGAGGGGACGCCGATCTACCTGCGCGACGTCGCCGAGGTGCGCGAAGGCGTCGAGGAGATCACCAACCTGACGCGCATCAACGGCGAGCCGGGGATCCGCCTGTCGATCAACAAGCAGGCGGGCGCCAACACGGTCGAGGTGGCCGAGGCGACGCTCGCCGAGGTGGCGCAGATCAACCGCGACCATCCGGAGGTGCGGGTCGAGCCGATCATCGACACCAGCCAGTACATCCGGCAGGCGATCTCGAACGTCGGCTCCTCGGCGGTGGTGGGCGGCCTGCTGGCGACGGTGGTCCTCTTCTTCTTCCTGCGCTCCTTCCGCTCGACGCTCATCATCACCGTGGTGACGCCGATCTCGGTCCTCGCCACCTTCGCCCTCGTCTACTTCAACGGCTACACCCTGAACATCATGACCTTCGGCGGCCTGGCGCTCGGCGTCGGCATGCTCCTCGACAACGCGGTCGTGGTGCTCGAGAACATCTTCCGCAAGCGCGAGGAGGGGCTGCCGATCGAGACCTGCGCCATCGCGGGGACGCAGGAGGTGGCGGCGCCGCTCATCGCGACGACGATCACGACCATGGTCGTCTTCCTGCCGATCCTCTTCATGAAGGGCATGGCCGGGGTCATGTACCGGCAGCTCGCCGTCGTCGTCGCCTTCTCGCAGGCGGCCTCGCTGGTCGTCGGGCTGACGCTCATCCCGGTGCTCGCGGCGCGCCTGCTGGCCCGCGGCGAGGCGCACCCGCGGCCGCACGCGCCCTGGCTGCGCCGCTTCTACGCCGCGAGCGAGGCGTTCCTGACCGCGCTCGAGGAGCGCTACCGGCGCGCCGTCGCCTGGGCGCTCGGCCAGCGCATCAAGGTGGTCGGCGGCGCCTTCGCGCTCTTCCTCGCGAGCCTCGTGGTCGTGCCGCTCATCGGCTCCGAGCTCATGCCGCAGACCGACGAAGGCGAGGTGCGGATCAACGCCGAGATGGAGGTGGGGACGAAGCTCGAGGTCGTCGACCGCACCTTCCGCGAGATCGAGCGCATCGTCGCCCGCGAGGTCCCCGAGGCGCGCAAGATGCTGACCTCGATCGGCGGCAGCGGCTGGCGGGCGAGTGGCCAGCACAGCGGCGACGTGCGGGTGACGCTGGTGCCCAAGGACGAGCGCGAGCGCTCGTCGGTCGAGGTCGCGGACGCCCTGCGGCGGCGCCTCGCCGGGCTGCCGGGCGTCAAGGTGCGGGCGCGCGAGGGCTCCGGCCTCTTCATCTTCCAGCGCGCCTTCGGCGACAACGACAACGAGCTGACCGTCGACGTGCGCGGCGAGGACCTCGACACCGGCTACGAGCTGGCCGAGCAGGTGCGGCAGGCGCTGACCGGCGTGCCCGGCCTGTCGGACGTGCGCATCGCGCGCGACCCCGGCCGCCCCGAGCGGGTGATGCGCATCAACCGCGACAAGCTCGCCCAGCTCGGCCTCTCGATGCAGCAGGTGGCCGAGGTCATCGAGACCAACCTGGCCGGCAGCCGCGCCACGGTGCTACGCGAGGCCGGGCGCGAGGTCGACATCGTCGTCCGGCTGGCCGCGCCCGACCGGACGCGGCTCGCCGACGTCGACCAGGTGTCGCTGGTCTCGGCGAGCGGCCAGACGGTGCCGCTGCGCAACGTCGTCGAGGTGGTGGTGGCGAAGGGGCCAGTGGTCATCGACCGCGAGGACCAGGAGCGGGTGATCCCGGTGACCGCGACCCTCGCCGCCGGCGAGGACCTGGGGAGCGCCGCCGCCGCCGCGCGCGCGGCGATGCGCCCGATCGAGGTGCCGGACGGCTTCGCCGTGCTCCTGGGCGGCGAGTACGAGGAGCAGCAGGAGGCCTCGCGCCAGCTCCTCCTGGCGCTCCTCCTCGCCTGCGTCCTGGTCTACATGGTGATGGCGGCGGAGTTCGAGAACCTGCTCGACCCCTTCGTCGTCATGTTCTCGGTGCCGATGGCGGCGATCGGCGTCTTCTTCACCATGTGGCTCTCCGGCACCACCTTCAACATCCAGAGCTACATCGGCATGATCCTGCTGATCGGCATCGTCACCAACAACGCCATCGTGCTCATCGACTACGTCAACCTCCTGCGGCGGCGCGACGGCATGGAGCTGCACGAGGCGGTCGTCGAAGGCGGCCGGCGCCGGCTGCGGCCGATCCTGATGACCACGGCGGCGACGGTGCTGGGGCTGATCCCGCTGGCGCTCGGGCTCGGCGAGGGCGCCGAGGTGCAGGCCTCGATGGCGCGGGTGGTGATCGGCGGCATGACCGTCTCGACCGCCATCACCCTGCTCCTGGTGCCGGTCGTCTACACCTCGCTCGCCGAGTGGCAGCTTGCGCGGGCGGCCCGGCGGCAGGCGGCGCGGGCGCGCCAGCAGGCGGCGGAGCCGGCGTAGGCGGCGCGACCTAAGTCACACCTCGCTCCGGCCCGCGATGTCCTCGTCCCACAGCTCCGGCCGCTCGCGGATGAAGCGCCCCATCAGCGCGATGCAGTCGGGATCGTCGAGAAGAACGACCTCGACGCCGTGCGCGCGCAGGAAGTCGGGGTTGCCGGGGAAGTTGCGGTCCTCGCCGATCACCACCCGCGGCACGCCGAATTGGACGACGGTGCCCGCGCACATCATGCACGGGCTGAGCGTGGTGTAGAGGGTCACCCCGTCGTAGCGCGTGCGGCGGCCGGCGCGGCGCAGGCAGTCCATCTCGCCGTGCGCCGTCGGATCGCCGTCCTGCACCCGCCGGTTGTGCCCGGCCGCGATGACCTCTCCTCCCTCGACCATCGCCGCCCCGATCGGCAGCCCGCCCTCCGCGTACGACGTGCGTGCCTGCTCGTAGGCGACCCGCAGGAATTCCCGATCGCGGTCGTGCTCCATTCGGGAAAAGCGTAGCATTCGCCGATGTTATGCTCTCAGGCAGCTGCGCACGCCAGGTCCGCGCCGCCGAGCGCGTCCTCCGCGATCAGCGTGGCGGCGTGCTGCGTGCGCTCGCGTCGATGGACCCCGAAGACCGCACCTGGCGCGAAGGGCCGCCCGCCGCCGAGCCACCCCGCGAGCCCGGCCCGCCCACCGCTCCCGGCCCCGAGCTGCACGCCCTTCATGACTGGACCCGCTATCGCCTCGAGCGCTTCCTCGGTGCGGGCGGCATGGGGTCGGTCTACCTCGCCTTCGACCTCACGCTCGGGCGGCACGTGGCCTTGAAGTTCCTGCACCGCAACGAGCCCAGCCAGGCGGAGCGCTTCCTGCACGAGGCCCGCGCCCAGGCGCGGGTCGAGCATCCGAACGTCTGCCCGGTCTACGAGGTCGGGGAGGTCGAGGGGCGGCCCTACATCGCCATGCAGTACGTCGAAGGGCGGAGCCTCGCCGAGCTGGGGAGGGAGCCGGCGCTCGCGGCGGGCGCCGCGCTGGTGCGCGACGTGGCGCGGGCGATCCACGCCGCTCACCGCACCGGCCTGATCCATCGCGACCTCAAACCGGGCAACATCCTGGTCGCCCGCGGCGCGGGCGGCGAGCTCCACCCCGTAGTCGTGGACTTCGGCCTGGCGCGCGGCGAGGACGACGTGCTCACCCAGACCGGCAGGATCAGCGGCACCCCGGCCTACGCCTCCCCCGAGCAGGTGCAGGGGCGCGCGCTCGACGGGCGTACCGACGTCTGGAGCCTCGGCGTCGTGCTCTACGAGCTCGCCACTGGCCGCCTCCCCTTCTCCGGCCCGGGACCGCTCGGCACCCTGCAGAGCCTGGTGCGCGACGAGCCGGTGCCGCCGCGCCGGCTCGCTCCGGCGGTGCCGCCCGACCTCGAGAGCATCGTGCTGCACTGCCTGGAGAAGGACCGGGCGCGACGCTATGCCTCGGCGCGCGATCTCGCCGACGACCTCGACCGCTTTCTCGACGGCGAGCCGATCCGCGCTCGTCCGGCCACCCTCCTCGACCGCGCCCGCAAGCGGCTGCGCAAGAACCGGGCGCTGGCGGCGGTCTCGGCGGCGGCCGTGGCGGCGCTGCTCGGCGCCGGCCTCGCCGCCGCGCGCGCCGAGTGGCAGGCGCGCGAGCGCGCCGCCCTCGCCCAGCGCTTCGGTCAGCGGGTCAAGGACCTCGAGGCGACGATGCGCTACACGGCGCTGCTGCCGCGCCACGACGTGCGACAGGACAAGGCGCGACTGCGTCGCGAGATCGCCGCCATCGGTGCCGAGATGGAGCGGCTGGGGGCGATGGCCGAGGGCCCGGGGCACGCGGCCCTCGGCCGCGCCTACCTGGCGCTCCACCAGCACGACCTCGCCTACGCGCACCTGCAGCGGGCGTGGTCGGCGGGCCAGCGCGGCCCGGAGGTGGCGACCGCCATGGGCCGCGTGCTCGGGGCGCGGTTCGAGGCGGCCCTGGTCGAGGCGAGCCGCGGCCGCGGCGGTGAGGCGCGCAGCGCGGCGCGCCAAGAGCTCGGGCGGAACCTCCTCCGACCCGCCATCGCCTTCCTGCGCGAGGGCGCCGCCGACGCCGGAGCCGCCTCGCCCTACGTCGCCGGGCTGATCGCCTTCTATCAGGGGCGGCACGCCGCGGCGGTCGCCAACGCCCGCCGGGCGCTGCGCGACACTCCTTGGCTCTACGAGGCCGGCCAGCTCGAGGCCGAGGTCTACGCGGCACAGGCGGACGAGGCGCGGACCGCCGGCGGCAACGCCGAGGCCCAGCGGCTGTACCGGCGCGCCGCCGCGCTCTACGCCACGCTCCTCGCCGCGGCCCCCAGCGACGCCGGCCTCCACGCGGCCGCCTGCGCGCTCGAGGTGCGGCGCCTCGAGACCGATCTCTTGGCCGGCCTGCCGCCCGCCCGGCAGGCCGCGCGCGCCACCGCGGTCTGCGACCGCGCGTTGGCGGTGGACCCGGAGCTGGCCGTGGCCCACGCCCAGAAGTCGCGCCTCCACTGGCGGCTCGGCGAGTTCCAGGCGCGCCACGGCGGCGACCCGCGCGCCGAGCTCGCGGCGGCCGTGGCGCTGGCCGAGCGGGCGATCGCCCTCGACCCCCGGTCGCTGCACGCCCAGCACGACCTCGCCGTGGCCTATCGCCTGCGTGGCACCTGGGAGATGGAGCACGGCGGCAAGCCCAGCGCCTGGCTCAAGCGTGCCGTGGCCGCGGCGGCGCGGGCCGCCGAGCTCGAGCCCCGCCTCGCGCTCGGTCACACCACGCTCGGCACGGCGCACGTCCTGCTGGCGACCGACCGCCAGCGGATGGGCGAGGACCCGCGCCCGGAGCTCGAACGGGCCATCGCCAGCTTTCGCCGCGCCCTGGCGATCAGCCCCCGCGACCTCGCCGCCGTCGCCAATCTGGGCGCCGCCTGGAAGGTGATGGCCGAGTGGCAGATGACGCACGGCCTCGACCCGGAGCCGGCGATCGGCGAAGCCGTCGCCGTGCTCACCCGCGGCACCACCATCAACCCGCGCAGCAGCCCCTTGCACAACAACCTCGGCAACGCCCACCTCACCCTCGGCGAGGCGCGGCGGGCGCGCGGCGCCGATCCGCTGCCCGCTCTGGCGCTGGCGGCGGCCAGCTACCGGCGCGCGATCGCCGCCACTCCCGACTACGGCCTCGGCCACTTGAACCTCGGCCACACCGAGCGCTGCCGCGCCGCGGCGCTCCTCGAGCGGGGCGCCGACCCGGAGCCGGCGCTGGCGGCGGCGCGGCGGAGCCTCGTGGAGGCGCAACGGATCAATCCCGAGGACGCCGACAACGACCTCGAGCGCGGGCGGGTCGAGCTTCTCGCCGGCCACCTGGAGGCCCGGCGGGGGCGGGACCCGGAGCCCGCGTTCGCCGCCGCCGCGGACGCCTTCGCCACCGCCGCCCGCCGCAACCCGGCCGAGCCCGAGATCCCGTTCGCCCGCGGCGAGCTGGAGCTGCGGCGGGCGGAGTGGCTGCTGGCGCGCGGCGGCAGTCTCCAAGCGGCGCTGCGCCGCGGGCTCGCGGCGGCGGCTGCGGCGTTGGCCGGCAACCCGGCGGAGCCGCGCTACCAGGCGCTCCGCGGCAGGCTCCTCCAGCTCGCCGCCGGCCAGGAGGACGACCCCGCGCGGCGCGGCGCGCTCGCCCGCAGCGCCCGCGCCGACCTCGAGCGGGCGGTGCGCACAAATCCTTTGCTGCGGCGCGAGGTCGGGCCGGCCCTGGCCGCGCTCGGCGGCGGCGGCTGATGCCGGCGCGAAGCCACCGCTCGCTCCTGCGCGACCTCGCCCGCCGGGCGATGGCGGAGCGCGGGTTGCGGACAGATTTTCCGCCTGCCGTCCGGTCGGCGGCGGCGAAGCTGCCGGAGGCGCCGCCGGCGCCGGCGCCTGGCGAGCCGCCGCCCGCGGACCTCACGCACCTGCCGTGGTTCTCGATCGACAACGCCGACACCCGCGACCTCGATCAGCTCACGGTGGCCGAGACGCTCGACGGCGGCGGCGGCGATGGCGGGCGGGTGCGGCTGCGGGTGGCGGTGGCCGACGTCGCCTCGCGGGTGATCCAGGGCGCGCCGCTCGACGAGCACGCCCGCCACAACACGACCTCCGTCTACACGCCCGGCACGACGTTCCACATGCTGCCGCAACGGCTGTCGACCGAGCTCACCTCGCTGGTGCTCGGGGAGGAGCGGCTGGCGATGGTCGTGACGATGGTGGTCGACGCCGCGGGAGCCATCGCGGACGTCGAGATCGCGCGCGCCCGCGTGCTGAGCCGCGCCAAGCTCGCCTACCCGGCCGTCGCCGCCTGGCTGGACGGCGGCGGCGCGCCGGCGGCGGACGGCGCCGGCGCGAAGTCGCTGGCCGCCGCCCTCGCCGCCGTGCCGGAGCTCGCCGCCCAGCTCCGCCTCCAGGACGGGGTGGCCGAGCGCCTCCGCCGCCGCCGCCACGAGCGCGGCGCGCTCGACCTCGAGAGCGCCTCAGCGCGGCCGGTGCTCGAGCGCGGCAAGGTGGTGGCGCTCGCCGTCGAACGCACCGACCGGGCGCAGAAGCTCATCCAGGACGTGATGATCGCCGCCAACAGCGCCACCGCCGAGTACCTGGACGCGCGCGGCCTGCCGTCGCTGCGCCGCGTCGTCCACGCCCCCGACCGCTGGCCGCGCCTGATGGAGCTGGCCGCCGAGGCGGGCGACCGCCTCCCCGACCAGCCGGACGCGCTCGCCGTCTCCGAGTTCCTGGCGCGCCGCAAGGCCGCCGATCCGGCCGGCTACGTCGAGATCTGCCTGGCGGTGCGCAAGCTGATCGGCGGCGGCGAGTACGCGGTCGACCTGCCGGGGCATGACGCGCCCGGCCACTTCGGCCTCGCCGTGCCCGCCTACATGCACTCGACCGCCCCCAACCGCCGCTACCCCGACCTGATCACCCAGCGCGTGCTCCAGGCGGCGCTCGCCGGCCGCCCCTGCCCGTACGGCGAGGAGGAGCTGGTGGCGCTCGCCCGCCACTGCACCGAGCAGGAGGACCAGGCGCGGCGCGTCGAGCGGCAGGTCGAGAAGGCCGCGGCCGCCCTCTACCTGGCGGGCCGGATCGGCGAGAGCTTCGCGGCGGTGGTGGCCGGCGTCACCGACAAGGGCACCTGGGTGCGCATCGTCGACCCGCCGGTCGAGGGCAAGCTGGTGGAAGGCGCCGCCGGCCTCGACGTCGGCGACTGCATCGAGGTCCGCCTGGCGCACGTCGACCCGGAGCGTGGGTTCCTGGACTTCGCGCGGTGACGCTGCGCTCGCTCGTGTGAAAACTTCGGTCGGGGTTCTGAAAACGCCCGGGACGTGGCCCGGGCGCTACCTCTTCGGCCGCTGATATCGTTTCCCCGATGCTGCGCCGCTTGAGCCTGACCACGGGCGGGGAGAGCCACGGCCCCGGGCTCACCGCCATCTTGACGGGGCTGCCCGCCGGGCTGCGCGTCGACGTGGCGCTGCTCGAGCGCGAGCTGGCGCGGCGGCAGCACGGGTTCGGGCGCGGGCGGCGGATGCAGATCGAGCGCGACCGGGCCGAGATCCGCGGCGGCGTGCGCGGCGGCGAGACGCTGGGCTCGCCGGTCGTCCTTTGGATCGAGAACCGCGACCACGCGAACTGGCGCGGGGTGATGGACCCGCTCGAGGTCGACCCGCAGCAGGCCGAGCAGCGGCGGTTGAAGGCGCCGCGCCCGGGGCACGCCGACTTGGCCGGCGGCATCAAGTACCTGCGGCGCGACCTGCGCGACGTGCTCGAACGCGCTTCGGCGCGCGAGACGACGGCGCGCGTGGCGGCGGGGGCCTTCGCCAGGATGCTGCTCGCCGAGGTGGGGATCGAGATCCGCAGCGGCGTCCGCGCCCTCGGGCCGCTCGGCGCCGACCGCCCCACCCCGACCTGGGAGGACCTCCTCCAGGTCGACGACGCCTCCCCGCTCCGCGCCATCCATCGCGAGCTCGAGCCCGAGATGGTGCGGCTCGTCGAGAGCGCGCGCGACGACGGCGAGACGCTCGGCGGCGCGGTCACCGTCATCGCCCACAACGTGCCGGCGGGGCTCGGCTCGCACGTGCAGTGGAGCGAGAAGCTCGACGGTCGGCTGGCGCAGGCGGTGATGTCGGTGCCGGCGGTCAAGGCGGTCGAGATCGGCGGCGCGCTCCAGGCGAGCCGCGGCTTCGGCAGCGCCGCGCACGACGCGATCGAGCGCGGCGAGGATGGATGGCGGCGGCCGACCAACCGCGCCGGCGGGCTCGAGGGCGGCGTCACCAACGGCGAGGACGTGGTGGTGACCGCCTACAAGAAGCCGATCAGCACGCTGCGCAAGGGGCTGCCGAGCGTCGACCTCGACAGCCTCGAGCCCCACCCCTCGCAGTACGAGCGCAGCGACGTCACGGCGCTCCCCGCCGCCGGCGTCATCGCCGAGGCGATGGTCGCCCTCGTCCTCGCCGACGCGTTGCTGGAGAAGCTCGGCGGCGACTCGATGGCTGAGCTGCGGGCGCACCACGCGGCGACTCTCGCTCTCCAGCGCCGCTGGCCCGGCTAGCTGGCTTGCGCCCGGCGGCTCCGGCGCGACGCGCCGTCTTCGGAGGATCGTTCAAGGCCTCGCCGAGCGATCGCCTCGCAGCACGGCGGTCCCACTCCGACACCCACCACCACTGCCGGTACTCGAGATCCGCCTCGTCTCCCGAGCCGCTGGTCTTCAAGCGCGCCTCAGGCTTGCTCCAGAGCCGGGCCCCTTCCCCCTTGCCACAGAGGTAGTAGAACGGCGTATCCGCACGCAGGTGGCGCAGCGACTTCGGGCTGGTAAACCAGCCTGGACTGGCCAGAGCCTGCATCGGGCCGCCGGCAGTCCCTCGCACCACACTCTCGATACGCGACCCGAGGTCCGGAGAGAGCTGCATCTTGGAGACCTGGGCAAATTCGAGAAACTCGCTCCACAGGCGGCCGGCTCGAGACAACAGATCGGGCGGATAGATCCCGAGCTTGCAGTCGAATCTCCCGTTGCGGATCGCCGCCTCTTCGAGCGTGCCGACGAGATTCGTGATCAGGACGTAGGCCACGGAACGACGCGCCGCCGCTTGATTGAGGGCCTTGAGCTTCGGCAGCATTCCCGGCGTCAAAAAAGCGAACACCGATCGGGGAGCGGAAGCCCCGGAATCGCGCCGCCTCAGTACCGGATCGAACTCGTCGAAACTGATCACGGCACGGGTCAGTAGGGAGAGGGCCTTGAACACGGCGCGAGTGCGTCGCTCGATGGCGTTCTCGCCTCCCATGACGATGTCGCTGGGAGTCACCTCCACCAGCGGCACGTCGCACGAGGCAGCCAATGCTTCCACCAAGGTCGTCTTTCCGGTTCCCGGCGGGCCGTGCAAGACCATCGAATAGAGCGGCGGCTCGATGCCGCTCTCGCTGCGCACCGACACGCCGGCCACGTGCGCTCGCATGCGCTCGAGCGCGATCGCCACCGAATCCGGACGCGCAACGGCGTGTGGCGCGTCGGCGAGACCATAGTCGGCATAAAACAGGCGCTGTAGCGTCGGTCCGCGCTTGAGGACCCCCGGTCGCTTGACGGAGAAGTGCCGGAGGACCAACCCGTTGATCCGTTCGTCCAGCATCCTGTTCAGCCGGTCCAGCGCCAGCACGGCGACGGCGGTGACCGATCTGTCCGGGCGCAACGGTGCCTGCGGGCCCTGGTGGTACCAACCCCGCACTTCGCCGGTCAGCTCTTCTCGCTTCGTGTCCTCAAAGAACTGCATGACGGCGCGGACGAAGCTCGCGTCGATCGGGACCGCTTCGACGTTCTGTAACAGCTGGGCCACCGCCCGCAGAATCTCGCCGCCGAAGACGTGGAGCTTGTACCCCTGGTGGAGCGAGTGGATCGGCCGTCCGATCGGGAATCGGCCGCGTTCGGAGATGACGCCGGCGAGGCACGCGCCGGCCCGGCGGAACCTCTCGTCGTCCCAGGCGCCCGTAGCGGCTCCGAAGGACGCCGCGGCGAAGGCCATCTCACCGGGATCCCACCCCGCATTGCCCTCGCCGGATGCCGCGGCCAGCTCGCGATCCAGCACCGCGGAGATGAAGTGCCTGGCGGGATGGACGACCTTGCGGACCTCGTAGGCCGCGCTCGCGAACCGCTCTCTCAATTGCTCGCAGACCGCCGCCACATTGAAGTCATCGGGCGATAGTCTGTCGTCAGCCGGCAGCAGCTTGCGCGCATCGCGAGCGTTGGCGCAGGCCTTTTCGATCGCCGATCGCGCCAGCAGGTGACCGCTCGCCGAGCGCGTGAAGCGCCGTTGCCCCTGCTCCGACTCCTTGGCCCGCCGCTCTTCCTGCTCGCGGTAGACGTCGATCGCCGAAGCGGCGTTCTCGAAGGTCTGGAGCGCACAGTCGATCGCGGTCACCAAGTCGCGAGGAAAACCGTCCAGGTAGGCGCGGATCGAGCCCGGATCGAGCTTTCCGACCGGTTGCTTCAACCGCAGCGTGATGTTGCCGGCGAGTGAGCTGATCGTAGTAAAAAAATCGAGGTTGAGACGCCGGGTCTCCGCCGCCCACCACGCCGGTGGGATGCGCTCTGCGCGCAGTGCGCCCTCTTCCGCGAACATCGTCCCGATCCCACCGATGAAGGTGCCCGTGTTGTCGAGGGCCCGCGCCAAGCCGAGAAGCGCTCGAATGCACTCGCCGGTGATGAAGGCCGTGACGCCGCCGGCGTCTCCGGCTCGCGCGCCGCCGACCGACCAGTCCGGAGCGTCGGCCGTGAAGAGCTCCCGCATGATGCGGTAATGGAAGAACATGACGGACTCGGTGAAGGCCGAGTCCGGAGCTGCGACCAGTGCCTGCATCGCCCTCGCCGCGCGGAGGATAGGTACCTGGTCGTGACTGACATCGAAGGTGTCTTCGATCCGCACCCGTTCCAGAGTCTCGACCACCTGGCCCGGTGGCGCGCCCAGTGGCCCGCGGAAGGTCAGTGCCCTGACGACGAGCGCATCCTCGACCAGATCACCCGCGCTCTCCCAGTGGTCGTCCTCACCGCTCGGGTGAGCGCGCAGCACGGCGCGGCCGCCGTCCCTTAGCTCGGCGCTGCGGACCCTGAGCCCATCGAGCTCGGACAAGGACTCGATCTGGTCCTCCAGGTTGCTCATTTCGTCTCTCTAGAGATACGCAATTATAACCCCGCACCGCTCCATCCATCGCGAGCTCGAGCCGGAGAGGGTGCGGCTGGCCGCCTGATCTTCAGCTCGGGCGATGCAGCGGCAGCAGGCCGAGCCGAGCCATGCGCCCGAAATCGCCGTCGATCGACCAGATCTCGCCGGCGCGCTCGGCGGCGAGCGCTCCAATGAGCAGGTCGGCGAAGCCGAAGCGCTCCCCGGCTTCGCCGGCACGGTCGATCCACCTGTCGATCAAGGCCCATGTCGACGCACCGGGGTAGAAGACGGGCAGCGCGGAGAGGACGCGACGCAGCCGCCGGCGGTCGGCGATCGAAGCGCCGGCGAGGATCTCGATCCGCACCGGCACGGCGAGCGCCACGAGATCGTCGTCCAGCAGCCGGACGAGGTGCCGGGCCTCCGGTGAGGCGGCCGAGCGCAGCGCCGCCACCCACACCGACGTGTCGACGAAGATCACGCTTGGCGGCGGGGGCGGCGACGGGAGGCGGGGATGTCGACGTCCAGCTCGACCGACCCGAGGAGGCCCTTGAGCTCTTCCAGGCGTCGCCTCCGTACCAGCTCCTGCAGCGACAGAACGACGGTGTCGGTCTTCGATTTGAAGCCCAGCAGTCGCCTGGCTTCCTCGAGCAGCTCCTCGGGGAGGTCGAGCGTCGTGCGCATACGAACCACAGTAAATCGTATGCTTCTGGGTGTCAATGACCGCACACAATGGGGCGACGGCACAACCCGGCGTGAGGATGCCGCTCGAGACTTCGAGTCCTGGGGGGCGCGGGACCGCGATCGGCCGCAGTGGGCGCTGGCTCTTCCTGCTGCCGGCGCTCGCCGCCTATACGGCCTACGCCCTCTATTTCCTGCGGCCGATCTGGAGCGTCTTCGGCAACCACCTCACCCCGAACGCCGAGGACCCGCTGTTCAACCTCTACGTCCTGAAGTGGGGCGCCCACCAGGCGCGCAGCGGCTTCCCCGACTTCTGGGACGCCAACTTCTACCACCCGCTGCGCGGGGCGCTGGCGCTCTCCGATCACCTGCTCGGGCCGGCGCTTTTCACCGCCGCGTTCCGGAACCCGATCACCGCTTACAACGTGCTGCTCTTCGCCTCGTTCGTGCTGAGCGGGCTCGCCACCGCGTACGTGTTGCGGGCCAGCGGCTGCGGCCGCTTCGCCGCGGCGCTGGCCGGCGGCTTCTGGGCCTTCATGCCGTTCCGCCTGATGCACGTCAACCACATCCAGATCCTGCTCGCGCAGTGGCTCCCGCTCGTCCTCTGGCGCTGGCACCGCCTGCTCGCCGCGCCGGCGCCGCGCCGCGCCCTGCTCTTCCTGCTCGTCTACGTCCTGCACCTGACCGGCGGCTCGTACCTCGCCTACATCGTCCACGTGCCGCTCCTGGTGCTGCTGCTCGCCCACCTGGCGGCGGCGCCGCGCGCTCTCCTGACTCGCCGCGCCCTCGCCGTCCTGATGCCGGTCGTGGCCGCGGCCGGCCTCGCGGCGGCGACCCTCTACCTGCCCTACGTCGAGATCTCGCGCCGGCTCGGCCTCGTGCGCCAGGCGGCGGAGATCCGCGAGAACGGCGCCACCTTCCTGAGCTACGTGACGCCGCCGCACAACAGCCGGCAGCGTCCGCTGGCGCGCAGGCTCGCCGGTCAGAGGAGCGACCGACTGCTGCGGCTCGAGAACGAGCTCTTCCCGGGGCTCGTGGCGGCCGGTCTCGCGATCTACGAGGGTGTGGCCCGCTGGCGGCGCCGGAGACGGCGACTCGCGCTGGGCGACGGCTCGCGCCGCAGGTGGCGCACGGCCACATCCGCCGCCCTGCTCGCCATGGCGCTCGCCGGACTGGTCTGGGGAGATCTGCAGGTGCTGCGAGCTCCCCCGGCCTCCGGCGAGCCGGCGCCGCCGGACAGTGGCAGTGGCCTGCCGGCGCTCCTGCTCATGGGCGCGCTCGCCGCCTGGCTCCTGCTCCGGCATCGAGGCCAGGCGCATCCTGCCGGTCACCGTGGCGAGCCAGCGGCAGAACGAAGCGAAGAAGCCGGGCAGGTGTGGGACCGCGGCCTCCTCTGGAGCGGCGCCGTCTGCCTCCTGCTCTCGCACGCCGTCGTCTACCTGCCGCTGATGCGCGTCGTGCCGGGGCTCTCGGGCCTGCGGGTGCCGGCCCGCTTCTTCGTCGTCGTCGCGCTCGCTCTCGCCTATTTCGCCGCCCGCGGCGCCGATCGGCTCCTGGCAAGGCTCCCGCGGCCGGCCGCCGTCGCCGCCATGACGGCGCTGGCGCTGCTGCTCGCCGTCGAGCTCGCGCCGGCGCGCCCGCTCGCCTGGGTGCGCATCCTGCGCGAGGAGGAGTTCCCGGCGGTCCACCGCTGGGTGGCCGCACAACCCGCGGTGCGGGCGCTCGTCGAGCTGCCGATCCGCCTGCGCAACGAGCCCGAGTCCATGTATCACTCGACGCTGCACTGGAAGCCGATCGCCAACGGCTTCAGCGGCTACCATCCGCCGCTCTACCGCGAGCTGATCGAGCGCTTCCGCTGGCTGCCCGATGGGGAAGGTCTCGAGCTGCTGCGCCGCCGCGGCGTGACGCACCTGATCGTCCACACCGGCCGCTTCCGCCGCGCCGGCAAGCGCCGCCTGCTCGCGAGCTGGCGCCGGGAGTACGAGGACGCTTCGCCGCCGGCGGTGCGGCGCGTCTACGAGTCCGGCGGCGATCTGGTGTACGCCATCCTGCCGCCCCGGCGCTGACGAGGACCGGTTCAGTACCGTATATGATTGCCGGCGCCCGAAGCGCTTGCAGCTAGCTCACTAGAATGATGGCCTGGCTCTCCGACGTGCCCCCGCGTCACCCCTCCGCCGTTGCCCGCTGGCTGGCGGCGGCGTGCATTTCCCTGGCGGCGCTCGCCGCCACGCCCCGGGCGCTCGCCTGGGGCATGTGGGTCCAGGCCGCGAACCCGCTCGCGCCGGCCGGCGATGCGCAGCCACCCGCGGCGCCTGCCGGCGACGCGCAGCCAACCACGATCGGCGACGTCCGCATCGTCACCCAGGGCATCTTCAACCCCGACCGCGAGGGTGAGGACAAGCTCGTCTTCCGCCTCGCCGACAAGCTCCACCGCACGACGCGCCCGCAGGTCATCCGCCGCCAGCTCCTCTTCGCGCCCGGCGATCCGTTCGACCCCGAGGCCGTCGCGGAGTCCGAGCGGCTGCTGCGCGCCAACCGCTACCTCTACGAGGCGGAGATCCGCGAGGTGCGGCAGAGCGGCGACCGCGTCGACCTCGAGGTGGTGACGCGCGACGTCTGGACGCTCCGCGGCGGCGTCTCGCTCAACCGCGCCGGCGGCGAGAACAGCACCAACTTCTCGCTCCAGGACGCCAACTTCCTGGGCACCGGCAAGGACGTCACCGTCTGGCACGCGACCGACGTCGACCGCGACTCGACGCTCTTCCGCTACCGCGACCCGAGCCTCTTCGGCAAGCGCGGCGAGCTGCACGTCTCGATCGCCGAGAACAGCGACGGCGACGCCCAGCGCTTCGAGCTCGAGCGTCCGTTCTTCTCGCTCGACACGCGCTGGACGGCGGGACTCAAGGTGTGGGCCTTCGAGCGCATCGACCCGCTCTACGACCGCGGCCAGGTCTTCGAGCGCTTCCGCCACCGCCACCAGTTCGCGCAGCTCTACGGCGGGCTCTCGCGCGGGCGGGCCGACGGGCGCGCGCACCGGTTCCTCGCCGGCATCGACGTCGAGCGCGACCGCTTCGACTTCCAGCCCGGCGGCGACTCGACCTCGCTGGTGCCCGAGAACCGCGAGCTGCGCTGGCCGTGGCTCGGCTACGAGTACGTCGAGGACGGCTTCATCGCCGAGCGCAACCTCGACCAGATCCGGCGCACCGAGGACCTGAACCTCGGCACGCAGCTCCGGGTCCGTCTCGGCTGGTCGTCGCCCGACATCGGCGCCGACCGCGAGCGCCTGATGTTCGCCGCCTCGGCCGACGCCGGCTGGCGTCCCGGGCGGCGGCAACTCCTGCTCACGTCGCTGCGCGGCTCGGGGCGTTACAAGGACGCGGCCGAGGACGTGCTGGTCTCGGGGCGCGCGCGCTATTACCTGCGGCACTGGGGCGAGCAGGTCTTCTACGCCGGCCTCGAGGCCGACATCGCGCGCGCCCTCGACACCGAGTCGCAGCTCCTCTTGGGCGGCGACAGCGGCCTGCGCGGCTACCCCCTCCGTTTCCTGAGCGGCGACCGGCGGGTGCTCCTGACGCTCGAACAGCGCTTCTTCAGCCGGCGCGAGTTCTTCCGCCTGTTCCACTTGGGCGCGGCGGTCTTCTTCGACGCCGGCAGCGCCTGGTACGAGGACTCGCTGCTCGAGCGCGAGGTGCTGCGCGACGCCGGCCTCGGCCTGCGCATCGGCTCCAGCCGCTCGGGCGGCGGCTCGATGATCCACCTCGACGCCGCCTTCCCCCTCGACGGCGACAGCTCGATCGAGAGCGTGCAGTGGCTCGTCTCGACGAGCGAGACGTTCTAAGGCAGCGCTCCCTCGTTCAACGGCCGGAGGAGCCGGAGGGCGGGGCGGGTCTGGTAGTGCTCGCGCCAGAGGCGGCGCGCCGGGTCGTCGGGGAAGCGCTCGCCGTCCGGGTAGGGGTACTGGCTCATGCCGTGGAAGGGGAGGGGCTCGACGGTCTGCGAGAAGGCGGTGTTGGCGTCGCCGTCCTTGGCCCAGCCGTCGACCCAGAGCAGGAAGTCGCGCCGCCAGCCGGCGGGGAGCGGCGGCAGGGCGCGGGCGTCGAAGCGCAGCCGCAGCTCGTCGCCGGAGCCCATGACCGCCATCCGGTCGTCCACCGCCGCCAGCAGCTCGCGCACGTCGCCGTAGCGGGTGTAGAGGCCGGGTGTCGGGTTCCACATCGAGACCGGCATCCAGGTCTGGTAGTCGAAGGACTCCGGCTGCTTGCGCTCGGCATGGATCACGGGGCGCGAGAAGCCGCGGAAGCGGAGCTCGGCGCGGGCGGCGGGGACCTCGGCGACCTCGACCGGCGGCGGCCCGGCATCCGCGGCGAGGAAGATCTCGTCCCAGTAGATGCAGAGGCTGGTGACGATCCGCACCTCGCGCGAGCCCGCGAGGAACTTGCCCGTCAGGTCGACGACGATCGTCTTCGGTTTCCCGGCCGGAAGTCCCATGTCCTCGATGACGGTCCGCCACTCCCCCGCCGCGTCCTGGACCTGCAGGTACGGCATGACCAAACCGCCCGGCGACTCCTGCGCCGCGCCGAGGAAGGTGCTGCCGTCCGCCCAGTCCACCCAGCCCGCGAGGACGAGCAGAGCGCGGCCGTCCGGCGCCGCGGCGCCGAAGTCGAGATCCAGATGGTGGAGCGCGGCGACGCCCGAGGGGTCGCGCGGGAACTCGTCCGGATAGGCGCGGTCGCGGGCGAGGAGGCGTGGCAGCACGTCGCGCCCGGCCTCGTCGCGCGCCCGCAGCGGCTGGATTCGCCGCTCGACGCCGAAGAGCCGGAACTCGGGAAACGGCGGCCCCTTGAACTTGTCGTTGGTGAAGACCTCGACGCCCTCGGGGTGATCGACCGCCAAGAGGCGCACCTGGTCGAGGTACGCCACCTCGCGCAGCTCCTCGGTGATCCGCACCTCGTAGCCGCCGTCCACCGCTGCCAGCGCTTCGCCGGGGACCTGGATCACCTCGTCGTGGTCGACCGGGAAGTACTGGCCGTCGCCGGCGCTCGCCCCGAGCGGCGCCACGCCGAGCACGTCGGTGATGAAGACGAAGCGCTCGCCGTCCCAGGTGAAGATCATCGGGCACGAGCCGGAAAGGCGCGGCGCCTCCTTGAACGCCAGCGCCTTCCCGGCAGCCTGGCGCGGCTCGTTCTGGATGAGGCCGTTCGGCCAGGTGATGCGGACGGTGTCCACCTCCTGCCGCGCCCCGAGCCCGAAGTGCAGCGGCACGCCCGCGTAGTGCTTCTTCTGGTAGCTCGCGCCGGCCTTGACCTCGACCTCCGCCCCCACCGCGAGCTTCGGGTTCTTGACGCCCTCGAGCGCGACCGCGAGCCATGTCCCGCCGCCCGCGGTCGTGTTGCGCAGCAGGCGGAGGACGCCGTCGCGGCCGGCGGCGGCGAGGTCCACGCGGCCGTCGCCGTCGAAGTCGGCCGCGGCGAGCGCCGTCGCCGGGAAGCCGGGGGGCACACCGGCGGCAGCCGCGAAGCTGCCCTTGCCGAGAGCGGAGCGGATGCCGTCGGCGGCGATCAGGTCGGCGGCGCCGCGGTTGCCGAGGTCGGCGAGGGCGAGCGGGGGCGGCGCGTGCGGTGGCTCCGCTGCCGCCGTGAGGGCGCCGCTCGGGCTGCGCGCGTTCAGCAAAAGGACCAGGTGAGAGGTGGCCGGCGGCGCCGCGACAGAGCCGAGGAGATCGGTCCAGCCGTCGTGGTCCACGTCGGACGCGAGAAGCCCACGGGCGCCGGCCGGAAGCGCCGGCAGCTCGACAGCTTCGTAGCGGCCGCCGAGGCGGTCCCGGTAGAGGACGCCGGGACGGTCGGCATAGGCGACGGCGACGTCGACTCCCTGGCTGTCCGCAACCAGGTCGAACGCCACCGCCTCCAGCGCCTCGCCGGCGACGAAAGGAAACCTCGCCGTCTCGTCGCTCCATCCGGCCTCGCCCTGATTGCGCAGCAGACGCGAGTCCCTGCCGAAGAGCAGGAGATCGAGGTCGTAGTCGTGATCGAAATCGAGCCACAGAGCGTGCGCGTAGGCGCCCGCAGGCAGCTCCGCGGTGAGCCGCTCGAAGCGGCCGCCCCGGTTGCGCCAGAGCGTCGGCGTGACGCCGGCGGTCGCTGAGCCCTCGCCGGTGGCAGCGGGCGCCGCCGGCTCCTTCCTACCCAGCAAACAGACGTCCGCCAGCCCGTCGTCGTCGAAGTCGCCGGGGGCGGCCGCGACGACGCTTCGCACCTCCTCGAGCCCGCTCGCCGCGACCGGCTCGGTGCCGCTGCGCACGAGCCGCACGCCGTCCGCCCCCCACGCGAGGAGGTCGGGCTTCCGGTCGCCGTCGGCGTCCAGCACCGCGAGCCCGCCGCCGGTCGGGCCCAGCCGGCCCGGCAGCTCGCGCACCTCCCACGCCAACGACACCGGTGCCGGCGCCTCCGCCGGCCGCTCCTCCGGCGGGTCGTAGAGCTCGGCGTACCAGCTCCAGTCGACGTCCTCCGCCACCGCCGCCCCCTTCTGCCGCTCCTTCAAGGCGTCGAACTCCGCCTTGACCCGCGCCGCCTCCTCCGCCCTGCCCGCCGCCCGATAGGCGCTCCAGAGCTGGAAGCGCGGCGCCGCGAAGTTGGGGTCGAGCGCCGCCGCGCGCTCGAAGTGCGCCAGCGCCTTGTCCGCCGCGCCGGTCAGCTTGTAGAGGTAGCCCAGGTTGTAGTGCGAGACCGGCTCGTCGGGCGCCAGCTCGGTCATGCGCTGGAACTGCGCCAGCGCCTTGTCGTACTGCGACTCCTGCTTCCAGGCGACGCCGAGGTTGAACCAGGTGTGCGGCAGCCCGGGCTCCTCGCGCTGCACCCGCTCGAGCGCGGCGATCCCCTCCGCGGTATGGCCGGCGCGGAGCAGGGCGAGGCCGTAGTTGAGCTGCTCGCGGCGCGACTCCGGCGCCAGCGCGAGCGCCTGGCGCAGCTCCTCGACCGCCCGCTCCTGGGTCGTCGGGTTCTCGTAGAAGGCCTTGCCGAGGTTGCGGTGGTGCCAGAGGAGCTCCTCGCGGGAGAGCTGGCCTTGAGACGCCGTTGGGCCGTTCGGAGCCGGCGCCGCGGCGACCGGCGAGAATCCGGTCGGTAACAGCAGCAGAGCAAAAAAGATCCAGGTAGGGAATGGGTTACGGCGCAACGCGCTCACCCTTCCCCTCTTCCAACGTCGAGTAGCGATCGACCAGGACCTTGAACACTTCGCGCAGCCCGCTCGGCCAGCGCACCTCGACGGCGTCCACCTTGTCGACCGTCCCCAGCCCGACGTGCAGCCGCGTCGTGCTCTGGCTGGCGTAGGCGTTGCCGCCGTTGACCTCGCGCAGCCAGCTCTCGGCGCCGGCGCGCACCACGACCCGGGCGCCGATGGCGTCGCGGTTCGAGCGCGTGCCGGCGAGCTTCAAGCCCAGCCAGTGCCCCGGCTTCGGCGCGGCGTTGCGGAAGAGGAGCGCCGGCTGGGCGGCGTTGGTCTGATAGAGGTCGAGCAGGCCGTCGCCGTCGAGGTCCGCCATGCCGATGCCGCGCCCGTCGAGGTCGTTGTCGACCCCGGCCTCGCCCGACACTTCCTTGAACGCCTGGCCGCCCAGGTTGCGGAAGAGCTTTTTCTTCTGGTAGCCGCTCCAGGTCCGGTCGCCGATCGCCGGCCAGAGGCGCACGTCGGTGAAGTCGATGCCCGGCTTGATGATCATCTCGAGCAGCACCGGGATGTAGTTCTCGGGGCCGGCCGAGCGCAGGCCGTCCACCGCGAAGATGTCCTCCCAGCCGTCGTTGTCGAAGTCGCCGAACTTGGCCGCCCAGCCCCACAGCGTGTTGCAGGTGGCGGTCTCTTTCGAGACGTCGGTGAAGCGCACCTTGCCGTCCGGCCCCGGGCCCTCGTTGTGCCACAGCATGTTGCACTCGCGCATGTACTCGTCGGTGATGTTGGTGACGTAGACGTCGAGCCGCCCGTCGCGGTCGTAGTCGCCGACGTCGACGTTCATCCCTTTGCGGGTGTCGATGCCGATCGCCACGCGCGTCGCATCCTCGAAGCGAGGGGTGCCGGCGGCGTCGGGACCGAGGTTCCAGAACAGGCGGTCGGTGCCGTAGTCGCCGGCGACGTAGACGTCCTGGTCGCCGTCGTCGTCGAGGTCGGCGTGGCCCAAGTCGAGCGTCCAGCCGGTGTGGCCGGCGAGCCCTGCCGCCTCGGTGACCTCGACGAAGCGCAGCTTCGCCGAGCCCGGCTCGGTCACGTTCCGCCACAGCGAGACGCCGCCGCCGTTGCTCGCCGCGTCGAGGTTGTCGGGCAGCACGTGCGGCGTCGGCAGCTCGATCAGGTTGACCGGCTTGAAGTAGTTGCCGAGCAGGACGTCGAGGCGGCCGTCGCCGTCGGCGTCGAAGGCGATGGCGGCGATCGTGTTGGCGAACTCGTCGAGCCCCGAGCCGGCGGAGACGTCCTGGAAGCGGCCGCCGCCGAGGTTGCGGTAGAGGAGC
The DNA here is from genome assembly GCA_044866775.1 of Thermoanaerobaculia bacterium. Lineage (GTDB taxonomy): Bacteria > Acidobacteriota > Thermoanaerobaculia > Multivoradales > UBA5704 > DASUNQ01. The sequence continues at coordinate 31,368 of JBIOUG010000182.1, forward strand.
GGGGTGCCGAAGCGCGCCACCAGCAGGTCGCGCCGGCCGTCGTTGTCGGCGTCGAGCCAGAGACCGTCGGCGACGATCGCCAGGGGCTCGTTGCCGCCGGCCACCCCCGCCTCCTGGGCCACGTCGGTGAAGCGGAGCTTGCCGCTCGGCACCCACTCGTTGCGCAGCAGGTGGTTGGGCCGGCCGGCGTCGGAGTCGGTGACGAAGAGGTCCTCGTCGCCGTCGTTGTCGTAGTCGGCGACCGCCACGGTCGCGCCGCCGGAGGTGAACATCTCCAGCACGTCGGCGTGCGGGCCGGGGAACTGCCGGATGTGGTGGACCAGCCGCGCCCCGGCCGCCTCGCCGATCTCCTTGAACTTGATCGGCGAGGATGGCTGGGCAAGAAGAGAAGGTGACAGCAAAAGAAAGACAGAACAGCGAAAGAGAAAAGCACAGGTAGGAAGAAGAAGGTCGACGCGGCGGACCTGGCGGGCCGGTCTGGCGTTAGCGTCGGATCCGGCCAGCCGCTTCCTCCCTACCTGATCTTTTTTCTTCATTCGCCTTCTTGTCCTCTCCGCTCTCACTCTGCCCACAGCGCCGAGAGGTCGGTGTCGACGCGTTTGTTGGGATCGAGCTGGTCGAAGATGTAGGCGGAGAGCTCCTCGCCGTCGCGCGCCAGACGCGCCTCGAGCCGCGGGTCGCCGGGGAAGAGCTTCAGCCCCTCGCGCCAGGTCGCCCGCGCCTTGTTGGGCTGCTCGGTCTTCCAGTAGCCGTCGCCGAGGGCGATGTAGGCGCGGGAGTGGACGCGCCGTTTGGGCTCGCGCTTCGAGATCGCCACCGCCGCCTCGAGATCGGCGACGCCGAGCGGCGCCCGGCCGAAGATGGCCGGCCAGTAGAGATAGCTGTTGCCGCGGGTGTAGAGGGCGAGCCAACTGCGCTCGATCTCGATCGCCTTGCTGAACTTCTCGAGCGACTGGTTGGCGAGCAGGACCTGGGTGATCGAGCCGGCCGCCGGGATCTTGTCGACGTAGGCGTAGCCGTAGTTGAGCCAGGCGTTGTGCGAGCGCGGGTGCTTCTCGACCAGCCGGGCGAAGAAGTCGATCGCGCGGTCGTAGGCCGCGGCGCGGATGACTGCCTGCCGGTACTCGCTGGCGAAGCGCTGGCTCGCCGGATCGGCCTCGATCGCCGCCTCGAAAAGCGGCAGCGCCGCCTCGACCCGGCCGCCGGCGAGGGCCTCCCGCGCCTGCTGATAAGCGGCCGGCGCCGCCGCTGCGGCGCCCGCCGCGGACAGCACGAAGAGGAAAGAAAAGCAGGACAATCGATTCGAGCGCCTCACTTCATCCCGCTCCTTTCTTCCCCACCTGATCTTTTTCTTTCACCTGATCCCGTCTTCCATTCCCTTTGCCCGCCGGCGTGAACGGCCGCAGCTCCGGCTCTCCCTCGACGATGCGATAGATCCGCCCGGCGGCGAAGCTCGAGAAGCTCTGGCGCGCACCCGACGGCCAGACGACCTCCAGCCGCTCGACGGTGGTGGCCGCGGCGAGGCCGAAGTGTACCCGCCGGCTGCTCTGGCCGGCGAAGCCGTTGCCGCCGTCGACGAAGCGCAGCAGCCGGCGGCCGCCGGTCGAGAGCAGGAGGCGCGCGCCGATCCCCTCGCGGTTGGACCGTCTGCCCTCGAGCTGGAAGGCCACCCACTGCCCGGCCGCCGGCGCGCGGTTGCGGTAGAGCGCCGGCAGCGCGTTGGCGTTGGCCACGAAAAGGTCCTGGCGGCCGTCCTGGTCGAGGTCGGCCACCACGATGCCGCGGCCGTCGCGCGTCGAGTCGAGGCCATGGCGCGCGCCCTCCTCGCGGAAGACGCCGCCACGGTTGCGGAAGAAGCGGTCCTTCTGGTACCCGGAGAGGCTCTTGCCGCCCATCGGCGGCCAGTTGCGCGCGTCGGCGAAGTCCACGGTGCCACGGGTGATCATGGCGAAGATGTCGGGGACGTAGCTCTGCGGCCCCGCCGACACCCAGCCGTTGACGACGTAGAGGTCGAGCCAGCCGTCGTTGTCGGGGTCGACGAACTTGCCGCCCCAGCCCCAGCCGGTGTCGTGGGTGCCAGTCTCGCGCGCCACGTCGGTGAAGCTCGGTCCGCGCTGCGCGGACCCGCCGGCCGCCGCGCCGCCCGCCGCCGCGCCGTCGTTGCGCCAGAGGAAATTCCCTTCGCGCATGTAGTCGTCGGTGATGTTGGTGACGAAGACGTCCAGCCAGCCGTCCTCGTCGAAGTCACCCCACTCGGCGTTCATCCCCTTCTTGGTGTCGATGCCGAGCGCCGTCTCGGTGGCGTCGCGGAAGGCGGCCCCGCCGCCGGCGCCGTTGCCGCCCCCGTCGGCGCTGGTGTTGACGAAGAAGCGGTCGGTGCCGAAGTCACACGCGACGTAGAGGTCGTCGTCGCCGTCGCCGTCGCCGTCGGCGTGCCCGAGGTCGAGCGTCCAGCCGCTCTGCGCCAGGCCCGCGGCGGCGGTGACGTCCTCGAAGCTCACCTCCCCGGAGCCGTTGCGGCCGCGGTTGCGGAAGAGCGCCACGCCGCCGCCGTTGGCCGCCGTCTCGAAGCTCTCGGGGAAGAAGCGCGGCGTCTCCGGCTGGAAGACGTTGACCGGCTGGAAGTAGCTGCCGACGAAGAGGTCCAGCCAGCCGTCGCGGTCGTAGTCGAAGGCGACGGCGGTGATGGCGTTGGCGTAGCGGTCGAGCCCGGCCTCGCGCGTCACCTCGCGGAAGCGCCCGCCACCCAAGTTGCGGAAGAGCTGGCTGCGGCCGAAGCGGACGACGAAGAGATCGGGGCGGCCGTCGTTGTCGTAGTCGAAGAAGAGGGCGTCTGCCGCGGCGTTCGCGGCGTCGTTGCCGGCCGCCATCCCGGCCTCGGCCGCGACGTCGCGGAAGACCAGGCGGCCGGTCTCGCCGAAGAGGTTGCGGTAGAGGTGGTTGGGCGCCCCCTCGGCCGAGTCGGTGACGAAGAGATCCTCCCAGCCGTCGCCGTCGACATCGGCCGCCGCGGCGGCGGCGCCGAGCGCGGTGTAGCCGGCCATGATCTCGGCGTAGGGGTTCTGGAAGGCGCGGTTGGTGTGCTTGACGGCCAGCCCGGCCGCCGCGGTGACGTCCTCGAACCAGGGCGCAGTCGACTCGACGGGGAGGACCTTGGCCGGAGGCGGTGTTGGCGGCGCTTCGGAGGCGATCAGCAGCGGACCGGCTGAACCGGCGGCAAGGAAGGTCAGCAGCTTGAGGACGGCCGTCGCCGGCCGCAGCCGCCGGCACGATCGCGCGCAAAGCCTGCTCTCCAAGGGGATCCTGCCTGAGGACGTCGTTCGTCGCACGCGAGACTACAGCGGATCCTGCTGCGCCGCCGCCGGGCGCGGCGCGTAGCGCTTCTCGACCAGCCGGTCGGAGCCCTCGGTGATCGCCACGATGCGGCCGGCCGCGACGTCGCGGAAGCGCTGCACAGTGCCCGAGGCGGGCCAGCGGACGACCAGCTCGTCGACCCGCGGCGCCGCCCCGAGCCCGAAGTGGAGGCGCAGCGTGCTCTGCGAGCCGTAGCCGTCGCCCAGCGTCACCTCGCGCGTCTGCGTCAGCGCCCCGGTCCGCGCCGTCACCCGCGCCCCGACGGCGTCGCGGTTCGAGCGCGTGCCCACGAGCTCGACCGCGAGCCAGCCGCGGGGCGCCTGCAATTCGTTGCGCAGCAGGGCGTGGCGGTCCCCGTTCGCCGCCACCGCTAGGTCGAGGGCGCCGCGGTTCCAGAAGTCGGCCACCGCCAGACCGCGGCTGTTGCGCAGCAGGTCGGTGCCGGCGGCGCGGCCGACCTCGCGGAAGACCGGGCGCCCGTTCGGGCCGGGACCCAGGTTGCGCAGGTGGCGGTTGTGCTCCCAGCCGTGCCAGGAGCGCTGGCCGAAGTAGGCCGGGTCGAAGAAACGCCCGGTCTTGTACTCGTCCTGGCTCCCCACCACGTTGTTCAGGAACTCGAGCTCGATGTCGCTGCCGCGGTCGTTGTAGACCCAGCCGTCGGCGCTGTAGATGTCCTGCCAGCCGTCGTTGTCGAGGTCGGCCAAGGCCGAGCCCCAGAACCAGCCGATCGGGTTGGTGCCGGTCTCCCAGGTCACGTCCTCGAAGGTGGTCTCGCCTGAGGCGTCGCGGCCGCGGTTGCGCAGCAGCGTGTTGCCCGAGGCCATCTGCTGGAAGACCCCGACGAAGCCGAAGCCAGACTGGCGGAAGATCTCCATGTAGAGCGGCATGTCGCTGCGCCACACCCCCTGCCGCCACGAGTTCGCCATGTAGCGCCAGACCGTGGGCGCCTCGGCGAACCAGCCGTGCTCGGAGCGGATGTTGGCGACGTAGAGGTCGAGCCGCCCGTCGTTGTCGTAGTCGCCGAAGGAGGCGCTCATGCCGGCGCCGTAGGCGAGGGTGCCGGTCGCGACGGTGACGTCGGTGAAGGTGACGCGGCCGGCGCCGTCGAGCCCGTTGTTGCGATAAAGCGTGTTGCGGCCGAAGTCGTTGACGACGTAGAGGTCGGGATCGCCGTCGTCGTCGTAGTCGCCCCACACCGAGCCGAGGCAGAGCCCGGTCTCCCCCACTCCCGCCTGCACCGTCACGTTCGTGAACGTGGTGCGTCCGGCCGCATTGCGGCCGTCGTTGCGGTAGAGCTGGTTGGGCTCGCCGTTGCGGGCGTAGAAGGTGGTCGGGATCGCAGTGCGCGGGTCGAGGTAGCGGCCGACGTAGAGGTCGAGGTCGCCGTCGAGGTCGTAATCGCCCCAGGAGCCGACCGTGGTGCAGCAGTCGGCGCCCAACCCGGAGCCCGCGGTCACGTCGGCGAAGCGCACCCGCCCCGCCGCGTCCAGCCCCTCATTGTGGAAGAGCTGGTTGGGGCGGAAAGTACGGCTGACGAAGAGGTCCTTCCAGCCGTCGTTGTCGTAGTCGGCGAGGAGACCGACCGAGGCGCCGTCCAAGCCAGTGAGGCCGGCCTCGGCGGTGACGTCCTCGAAGGTGCCGTCGCGGCGGTTGCGCAGCAGCCTTGACTCGACGCCGTCGGGGACGAAGAGGTCGTAGAAGCCGTCGTTGTCGACGTCGGCCGCGGTGATGCCGCCGGGGCCGTAGCCGATCATGCCGAAGCGCAGCGGCCGGTCGAGGAACGCCGGGTAGACCTCGTTCGCGAAGGCGATCCCGGCCGCCGCGCCCACCTCGGCGAACTGCGGCCGTCCCCCCGCCACCCGCTCGCCCGACGCCAGATGAGCCGCGCGCAGCAGCAGCCCCTGCGCGGAGCGGACGAAGCGCACGCGGACCAGGGCGCGGTCGACCAGCGGGTGCGCGGCGCCGCGCGGCGTGCCGATCAGCTCGAAACGCGCCGTCGCCTCGAGGTCGCCGCCGCTCCAGGCGTGGACGCGGTGGACGTGCAGCCCCAGCTCCTCGATGGCGGTGAAGCCTGCGAGGTAGTCGCGCCACTCGGCCAAGGCATCCGCGCCGTCCGCTGCCGGTCCGGGCCGGAAGCGGTAGGTGCGCACGCCGTCCACCTCGTCCACCAGCTCCGGCCGGAGGAGCCCCAGGCGCGCGCCGGCGAAGTCCGGAGCGAAGCGCGCTCCGGCGGCGGCGACGTCCCGCCGGGCGAGGTCGGCGGCGAGCCCGTCGAGGGTCTCCACCATGCTGCGGCCGGCGTCGTAGAAGGCGCGCCCGCGGCGCTTGGCCAGCTCGAGAAGCGCCCAGAAGAGCGCCGCCAGCGCCAGCAGCGCGACCGCCGCGACGAGCAGCCGGCGCCGCCAGCCCCGGGAGCGGCGCGAAGGCGGCGCCTCGAGCGCTCCGGCGACCGCCAAGGGCGGCCGTGAAGGGCGCGGGCTCGGTTCTCGGATGGGGAGTGCCAACGCTGTCCCTCGGCGAAATCATGCGATCGCGGCGGCGACCGCAATGCCAGTATTTACGTACATTTAACCAGGAAACGGCGGCCGGGCAGGTAGCTCTCGGGGACCAAAAAAGGCTCATGCCGCCGGCGCGACCAGCGCGACAGGCTCCTCGCCGGCGGTGATAACGTCCGCGCCGCCCTCGACCAGGAGGCTCCGATGAGCGCGAACGGCAAGCTCCGCTACGCCGCCGCGGCGTGCCAGACCGACTTCGGCAACCCGGCCGACCGCAGCGGCATCAAGCCCCATACCGACCGCATGCTGGCGATGATCGCCCAGGCGGTCGAAGGCTACTCGCCCTTCCTGCCGGTCAAGCTCGTCGTCTTCCCCGAGTTCGCGCACGCCGCGCCGGTCTACCCGACCGCCCGCGAGCTGCTCGACAAGCTCGCCGTCCCGATCCCCAACGAGCACACCGAGCGCTACGCCGAGAAGGCCCGCGAGTACGGCATCTGGATCCAGACCGGGAGCTTCCTCGAGCGCGACGACCGCTGGCCGGAGGTGGTCTTCAACACCACCTGCCTGATCGGCCCGGAGGGGCTGCTCACCAAGTACCGCAAGGTCAACCCCTGGATCCCCTGGGAGGTGCACGCCAGCCCGCACGACCTGCCCGGCTACGACGAGGAGATGTTCCCGGTCGCCGACACACCGATCGGCAAGCTCGGCGTGGCGATCTGCTACGACTGGCTGTTCCCCGAGGCGCTGCGCCAGTTGACCGCCAACGGCGCCGAGGTGCTGATCCGCGTCTCCGCCTACATGGACCCCTGGGGCGCGACACCCCCGATGGACTGGTGGACCGTCGTCAACCGCTGCCGGGCGCTTGAGAACGTCGCCTACGTGGTGGCCGCCAACCAGGCGGCGAGCCTGGCCCACTATCCGCCCTTCTCCTGGCCCGGCGGCAGCATGGTGGTCGACTTCGAGGGACGTATCCTCGCCCAGGCCGACCCCGGCCCGGGCGAGAAGATCGTGGTGGCGACGATCGACGTCGACGCCCTGCGCCACGAGCGGGCGGTGCGCCGCGGCCACCAGACGCTGGCGCACCTGCGGAGCGAGTGCTACCCAATGTACCACGGGAGCTTCTACCCCGGCGGGCGCGCCGGAGTCGAGAAGCTCAGCGTTGAAGGGAATGACAGGGCGATCGCCGCAGCGAAAGGGAAGCTGGGGTACAGCGGCTCATCGAGATAGAGCAGGTCGGGGATCGACCGACAGCACGCGCGCCCCCGCCCACGGGTGGTCTACTTTTGGATGTTCATAGCGGACCAGTTTTCAGCGACCGTTGATACGGGCGCATTACGAGTCGCTGTACGTCAAGCAGGCACCGGCGCCTAGTCGCGGGAAGTAGGGTCCCCTTCGCGAATCTGTAGTATAATGATGCAAACGAAAGCGCTGCGGGAGGGGCTCGATGGGCTGCAAGCTCACGAGGAGGTGTTCATGAAACGCGGGCAGGGGTAACCGCCACTGCCCAACGGCTCACACTCTAGGAGGTTGGCAATGAGAAAGCAGCAACTTTGCTTAGTCGCTCTCGCGCTCCTGGTCCTCGCCTCTCTGCCCGTGTCCGGGGCTACCCCCGTAGCGATCCCTGCGAAAGATGTCGTTTTCGGGCCGGGGCCGGACTCACTGGAGCCCGGTGCGCAACTCGTGGTCGTCCCCCCCGACCCTGCGACATCCGGGGGGCAGTTCTCCTTCCGGGTCAAGCTGCCGAACGGCTTCTTGATCAAGCCTCACTCGCACCCTATTGATGAGCGATTCACCGTGATTGACGGGACAGTGGTCATCGGCATCGGCAGTGTGGTGAATCAGGGCGTGGAAACGAGGTTGGGTGCCGGCTCGTATGCCTTCACGCCGGCGGGGACTCACCACTACATCCGGGCCATAGGTAACACGGTCATCCAGGTGCACGGCGTCGGGCAGTATGAAATGGTGTACGTGAACCCGGCGGACGACCCTCGGAACTGACGGTAGGCCGCAGCCACCAGCTGCCGCCAACTGTCCAAGCTGCCCTCCACACAAGTGCGGCAGGAGCCGATGCCGCAATAGGAGAGATAGCGCAGCAGCTACGCGGGCGCGCCGGGCAGCGTGGTCACTGTGCCGTCGGACCTGATCCGGCGCGCGGCATTGTTCTCGGTGTCACCCACGTAGACGTTGCCCTGGGCATCCACCGCCACACCGATCGGACCCTTGAAGCGCGCGGCGCTCCCCCGGCCGTCGGCCAGGCCCGGCTCGCCGGCGGCCCCGGCCAGCGTCGAGACTCTCCCGCCCGGTGAGATCTTGCGGATCGTGTGGTCGCCGTTGCCCGCGACGTAGACGTTCCCGGCCGCGTCGACGGCCGCTCCTCCGGGGCGATTGAACCGCGCCGAGCCGCCTTTGCCGTCGACCGTGCCGGGCTTGCCGAGCGCGCCCGCCAGCGTCGAGACCACACCGCTCGGCGTGACTTTGCGCACCGCGTGGTTACCGGTGTCCCCGACGTAGACGTTGCCGGCAGCGTCCGCCCCCACTCCCCCGGCGAAGTTGAAGCGCGCCGCGCTTCGCTTGCCGTCGGCGGCCCCCGCCCTACCCGCTGCGCCAGCGAGCGTCGAGACCTGTCCTTCGGGTGTGATCTTCCGGATCGTGAAGCTCAGGAAGTCCGCCACGTAGAGGTTTCCGGCGCGATCCAACGCTAACCCCATCGGCGAATTGAAGCGTGCCGCCCCACCCTTGTCGTCGGCGGCGCCGGCCTCACCCGCAGCGCCCGCGAACGTCGAGACCCGACCCTCGGGCGTGATCTTCCGGATCGTGTGATTGAGGTTGTCTGCGACGTAGACGTTGCCTTTGGCGTCGACCGCCACCCCTCGGGGGCCGTGGAAGCGGGCGGCACTCCCTTCACCGTCTCGCGACCCGCTCTCACCAGGCATGCCGGCGAGCGTCGAGAGGGTTCCCTCGGGAGCGATTTTGCGGATGGCGTGGTTGTCGTGGTCCGCCACGTAGACGTTGCCTTGCGAATCGACCGCCACGCCGACCGGCGACTTGAGCTGCACGGGCGGCGCCGTGCTCTTCGCCGGAGCGGTTCCGGTCGCAGGAGCGACAGGGAGCTGCACCGTGCCGATGAACTCCTCCCGCAGGATGATGAAAAAGTCGATCGTCTTGATTGTGACGCGGCCGAGCGCGGAGAGCGGCTGGCCGCTCGGGAGCATGAGGGCGACGCCGGAGGTCTGGACCCCACGCGCGCCTTCGAATCTGCCGCTACCGCCGGCAAATCGCTGGCTGACCGAGATCCAGAGCTCGACCTGTCCGGTCAGCAGCTCCGCCGCCTGCACGAGGGCGGAGCCGACGGCGGTCAGCGAGCTCCCGTCGTCGAAGCTCCACCGCTCCTTGCAGAAGGCCTGCGGCGCGAGCTGATCGATCGCCAGCGTCTCTAGGTTGAACGGCGGCGCCGCGGCGTGCGGGGCGGCGCCGGCCGATGACAGCGGCACGAGCAGCTCGTAGGTGCCCTCGAAGCGGCCGTCGTGTGCGCTGTCGAGCAGATAGAGCTCGCCGCGGAAGTGAAAGTGCTTGCCGTCGTCGCTGAACCGCCCCTCGCCGACTCCATAGCGCCTGAACAGGTTCGCGTTTTGATACGAACGTGGATCCGCGCCGGGGACATCGGGCAGCCGGAGGCGGAAAGGCTCGGTGCCGAGATTCCCGGCCACCCCGAGCAGAGAGTCCACCACCGAGCCGGCTCGAGCCGCGCTCTCATCTCCAGCGGCCGGCCCCGCCTCGGGCGTGACCAACGCCGTGGAAGGCGTCGGGCCCGGCCGTGCCGGCCTTGGGCGGCTGAACTCGCGTCCGCCTCCGAGAAAGCCCTTCTTGACGAGCCTGAACGTATCAATGGTACTGACGGGGAACTCGTAGCCTGGAGCCGGGAACTTCGCCGGGAACTCACCGGCAGGAATGTGGACGGCGCCGATGCCTTGTTTGATCCCGCGCACTCCTTCGTAGGCGCCGGCACCCCTGAGGACGACGTGCGCGTTGGTCACCATGAAGAGCAGCGAGCCATCCTTCTGCGGCACCAGGTACGAGCGGGCGACGCCGGCAGTGATCAGCGAGCTGCCGTCGGAGTAGACGTAGCAGCCATTGGTCCATTCGGACACCTCGACTGGCGGCACGGGAGTGTCCCCGTAGGCGCCTGCGGGCGAAGGAGGCGGTTGGAAGAGCTGCGGTGGCGGCGTCTGGTTCCTTTGCAGGCCCGTGAGGAAGCCCAACCAGCGCCCGCCCAGGTCGTAGAGATTCATCTCGATCGCCACATGCCGCGGGTCGTCGCCGAACTTTCCCCGCCCGACGAGGTAGAGAGAGAAGACCTCCTCCATCTCGAGGGAGCGTCCCGCCCGGGGAACCGGCCGCGCATCCGACGAGGGAGTCGCCGCGAGGCTGGGGCCGAGGATGGGGCCGAGCAGGAAGCCGCCCATCGCGCCCATCCCGGCGCCGAACAGCGCCGCCGAGATCTCGCCCGGTACACCGCCGAGCCGGCGCCCGAACTTCGCGAACTCGCTCGCCGCCCACCTCGCACCCTGCACGCTTCCCGAGGTCGCCGCCCACGTCGCTTCCAGTGCCGGCCCGAGCCCCGGGATCGATCGCGCATCGGCCGTGATCGAATCGAAAAATTTGCTCTTCATCGCATTTTCCTCGAACTACTTCTTGGCAGATTGTCGCTTCAACTGTTCGACGATGGCGCCCCAGACGGCGAGCGTCCTGGGGTCCGTCCAGATGCCGATCACCTCGGAGGTCCAGGCGGCCTCGTAACGCTCGATCTGATCGAGCGCCGCTTGGCGGAGCTGCCGCTTGGTCAGCGCGAACGATGCATGGGGCACCGTGCTCAGGTGCGTGGCGATCTCGAGCGCCCGGGTGAGAACTCTCTCGGGCGAGGCCAGTTCGTCGACGAACCCCTCCGCCAGGGCCTCGGTGGGGCTCAGCTCCCGCCCGGTGTGCATCAGATGCTGGACACGATGGTGCGGCACGACGAAGCGCACCATCTCGAGCGGCACCGGCTCGAGCGGGACGCCGAAGTTGAGCGCCTGGACGGCGATCCTGGCTTTGCCGCCGGAGGTCATGACCCGCAGGTCGCACGCCGCCGCCAGCGTGTAGCCGCTGGTCATGGCCGAGCCGTTGACGGCGGCGACGACCGGCAGCGGCAGCGTGAACACACGTTTGAGCAGGGCCGCGAACTTCGGAACGAAGACGCGGATGTAGGAGGGGCCGCCTTCGACGATCGCCACGAGATCGCCGCCGTCGATGAACGTCGAGCGGTTGCCGGTGAGGACCACCGCGGCCGCGGTGGACTGGAGGACGTCGTCGAGGGCGCGCTCGAGGGCGTCGACGAGCGCGATGTTGACGTAGTTGCCCGGTCCTTCGTCCATCTGCAGGACGGCGACCGGACCGCGGTCTTCGCGATGGATCATGGGCGCCCGTCTCCGCCGCCGAAGACCGCGGGATAGGCGATGGCGAGGCCGATCAGCCCCAGGGACTCCGGGATCACCGCCAAGACCGTCTGGTGGCCCTCGATCAGCGCCAGGGTGTCGTTGAGGCCGACCCAGACGAAGGTGCCGAGCAGCGCGAACCAGGCCCACTTGAGCCGCCGCCGGAGCCCGAACCAGGTGACCATCATGACCATGAAGCCGCCGTTCATGACGTTGGCGAACTCGATCTGCTGGCCCATCACCAAGTCGAGGGCCAGCGTCTCGTTGCACGCCTTGACCTGGTCGAGGGAGTAGGGGACCCTCGAGAGCTGCCCCGAATAGAAAGGTCCGGACGGGTTCTGGACGCTGACGTAGAGCTCGACCAGGAAGTACGTGGCGACGAGGAAAGCGAACAGCCCCGCCACGAACGTCAGCGTCGATCCGATCTTGAGGCTGCGCGGCACGGGTCCCTGTGTCATAGCGCTTCCACCAGTTCGGGGAGCGAGCGCGTCGTCTCCGGCAGCACGCACTCCTCGTCCTTGCAGTTGTGCAGCGTGGCGTCGGTGAAGCCCGTCTGGATCAGGCTCTCGAGGTGCTCGCGGTCGAGGTTGAGCAGGCCGAGGGCGCCGCCTCCCAGCTCCTCCCGCGGGTGATAGCGGTGGACGGTGATCGGCCGATAGCGTCTCCGGTGCGTGCCGCCGAGCACCAGGATCGCCGCCTTCGCCAGCCCCTCCAGCTCCTCGCCGCCCAGCGGCTCGCCCCGCTGGATGCGCTCGAAGCCCGCGAGCCCGCGGTTGATACGCATCACGCGGTCGATGTCCTGGTTGACCAGCGCGGCCCAGGCGATCTGCTGCAGACGGTAGTTCGCGGCCACCGTGCTGTTGAGCGTGGCCAGGGGGATCGACGCGACGTCGGGGTCGAGGTAGACGACGTGGAGGATGTCGGCGCCGGCCTCCAGGGCCGGCCGCAGCGGCGTGTTCATCAGCACGCCGCCGTCCACGTAGGCCTCGGCGCCGACGTAGACCTCCGGAAAGATGCCGGGTAGCGCGCTGGATGCCGCGATCGCCAACGGCCCGAGACCGTCCGTCATCTGGGAGTTGCGGAACGCCCGCAGCTTGCCCGTCGCCCAGTTGGTGGCGAAGACCTCGAGATAACGGGTCTCGTCCGCGCGGATGTTGCTGAAGTCGATCGTCTCCCGGATCGTGTCCCGCCATGGCTGCATCGAGATGAAGGCCGAGACGTCGAACAGGTTGATCAGCCGCTCGCGGAGGGACTCCTCCGTCGTCTGCCCCTCGATGCCGGTGAGATAGGCGGCGCGCTGAAGCCCGTCCCAGGTGAGCTCGGCGCTGTCCCGCGCCAGGTCGAGGAACGGGCGGAGCGGATTGGGCAAGTAGGACGCCGGGTTGAGGAAGTAGGTGGGATCGGCGCGGAAACGGAAGACGCCGTTGCCGCCGGCCCGCGTCGCCAGCTTCTCGAGCCAGGTGTGCTCGAGGTTGGAGACGGCGGCCGGCCCAAACTCGCCCCACTGAGAGACCAGATAGGCGGCGTTGTAGGAGCCGACGGAGGTGCCGAAGAAGAGCTCCGGCTCGACGGCGCCGATCGCGGTGATCTTGCCGTTGAGCAGCGCCTTGAGGATCCCCACCTCGTAGGCGCCGTTGGCGCCGCCACCCGAGAGAATGATGGCGTGGCGGAGCTTGCGCTGCGGCGCTCCGGCCGCCGCCGCCACCGGCGTCATGACGACGACCCGCCCGCCGCGCTCGCCGCGGCACGCTCGCGCCCGGAGGCCGCCGCGAGGCATTCGCTCTCGTCGAGCACGTTGAGCCGGCGCAGCTCGCCACGGTAGGTCCGGCGGCAGCGCGACCCAGGCCAGTAGACCTCGATACCGTCGAGCGCCACCGCGTCCTTGAGCCCGACGTGGGCGAGATAGGGGCCGCCGCCGAAGCCGGTCGTCTGGTCGATCTGGTGGTGTCGCACGATTGGGCGGCCGGCGGCGTTGCGCGCCCTGACCGCGAGCGTCGCGCCGACGCCGTAGTGGTTGGTGCGGCGCCCGCGCAGGCGGACCTTCACCCAGGCGGCGTCGAGGTCGCTCTCGTTGACGAAGAGCTGGCTCAGCCAGCGGTCGGCGGGCCACATGCCGCCGAGGCTCGAGAAGACGTCCTGGTCGCCGTCGTCGTCGAAGTCGAAGAAGACGATGCCGTGCCCCTTCTGCACGTTGCCGAAGCCGTTCAGCATCGAGATGTTCTCCATCTCGCCCGTACAGCGGCCGTCGCGCTCCACGCCCAAGTACATCAGGTGGGGCAGGATGAACCAGGGCTCCGGGTTGCCGACGCCGAGATAGAAGTCGTAGCAGCCGTCGTTGTTGAGGTCGCCGAAGGACGAGCCCATGGTGCCGACCGGCATCGTGCCGCCGCCGAAGAACTCGTCGTGCACCTCGAAAGCGCCGCCGGCGGTCTGCACGAGAAGGGTGCTGTGGCCCGTCTCGTAGTCGGCGACGTGCTCGCCCAGAACGGCCTGCAGGATCGAGGTGCGGGCGTCGTTGAAGCCGGCGTGGTAGATGTCGAGGCGCCCGTCGTGGTTGACGTCGAGGAAGGCGGCGACGAAGCCCGGCTCGTGGTGGCCGAGGTCGCCGGCCGGCGCGAAGCGCCGCCCACCGACGTTGCGCAGCAGGACGCTCGTGCCGCGCAGCGGGCTCGAGAGGTAGAGGTCGGCGAAGCCGTCGCGGTCGTAGTCGCCGAACGTCGCGCCGATGTAGTAGCGGTCGCGCAGCAGGTCGTAGAGCCCGTACTCGGCCGAGCCGTCGCGGAAGCGCCCGCCCTGGTTCAGGAAGAGCTTCGAGTCCATCCGCGGCTTGGCCATGATGTTCTTGACCAGCGGCATGCGGAAGGCCCAGTTGGCGAGGAAGAGATCGAGGTCGCCGTCGTTGTCGACGTCCCCCCAGGTCGAGATCCAGCTCACTGCGAGCGCGCCGGGCGGCTTGGCGTCGAGCAGCCCCGAGCGGGCGGTCACGTCGGTGAAGGTACCGTCGCGGTCGTTGGCGAAAAGGCGGTACTGGCTGTAGGGCAGGGCGGCGAAGAGGTCGATCCAGCCGTCGTTGTCGAAGTCCGCCGCCGAGACGGTGAAGGGCTGCAGCGAGCCGCTGATGCCCGCCTCGTCGCCGAGCGCGGTGAAGCGGACCCCGCCCTCGTTGCGGTAGAAGGTCAAGTCGTAGGAGCGGCCGGTCGCGACCACATCGAGGTCGCCGTCGCGGTCGAAGTCCTCGACCGCGACGCCGCGCCCGGCGCCGAAGTTCTCGATCCCCAGCTCCTGCGCCCGGTCGGTGAAGCGCAGCCAGCCGTACTCGCGGCGCATCCGCGCCGCGCCCTCGCCGTAGAAGGCGTCCACGAACGGGCTGTCGATGCGGTAACGGGCGGGCACCTCCCCGGGGAAGGCGCCGACGGTCATGAACGAGAAGTTGAGGAGCCAGCGGTAGAGAGGGTCGTCGTCGTCGTAGCGGTCGAGCAGCAGCGTGAAGAGCTGCGCCGCGCGCCGCGAGTACTCCTCGCGCTGGTGCGGCAGGACGAGCGGCAGCGAGCAGATGAGCGAGTGGTCGGCGCCGCCGTGATGCCCGGCGCGGACGTGGGCGTCCCCGCCGGCCGCACCGGTGCCGCGCAGCCGGTCGAGGCAGTTCCGCGCTTCGGCCAGGCGCAGGTAGGAGATGGCGAGCCAGAACAGGCGCTCCTCGCTTTCGCCGTCGCGCGCTACGGCGCGCTCGATCTGCGCCACCGCCTGCCCGAACTCGCCGCGGTGGAAGGCGAGCCGGCCGCGCTCGAACTCGTCGAGCCCGGCCGTCGGCGTGTGCTTGAAGGTCCAGAGACCGGTCTCCGGCTCGAAGGTCAGCTGCTGCATGAAGCCGATCCAGTACGCGATCATCCGCCCGAGGTTGCGGTTCTCGACGAAGGTCCCGTAGCGCATCTGGTTCCACATGCCGCTCGCCATGCCGGGGTAGACGCGGCGGAAGGCGAGGCCGGAGACGAGCAGCGCCGCCGCGATCAGCAGCGCCAGCCCGAGCGCCAGACGCCCGCGGGAGCGGCGCGCGGCGCGGCGCACCCAAAAGCGCGACCTCACGCGGACGGGGACCTGGACCTCCGCTTCCACGCTCAAGCCTCCGGCGGCAAGGCGCTGCGCCAAGCGGCCGCCCGAGGTGCGCGACGGCTCATGGCGCGAGGGTCACAGCGGGGACGGCCGTCGTCTCGCCCGAGGTAGCGAGCAGCAGCCGCTGCAGGTTCTCGACCTCGCGCTCGCCGTCGAAGTCCTCCTGGCGCCGGGGCTGCAAGCCGGTCCCACTGCACGGCACCGCCTGCTGGAGGTTCCCCGCGAAGTAATTGACCATCAAGCTCCCGGAGAGCCCGCCGAGGATCGAGCCGAGGAAGAAACCGGTCATGGCTCCCGTGCCGGCGCCGAGCGCGGCGAAGGTGATCTCGCCGGGCCACCCGCCGGCTTTCCGGCCGAACTTGGCGAACTCGCTGGCGAACCAGGTCGCGAGCTGCGCGGAGCCGGAGGTCCCCGCCAGCATCGCGCCCGCGGTGGCGCCGATCGGGTCCTGAAAGAAGTTGTGGGCCATGGTTGGCGATCCTCCTCAGACTTTGTCGTCCCACTCGAGCGCCGGGTCGAACGCCGGCAGCCCCAGGTCGGCGCGCAGATAGTCGGACGCCCGCTCCGCGAACGCGGAAATGGTCAGCAGCACGTTGACGCCGATGGCGTTGGGGAAGATGGAGCCGTCCACCGCGTAGAGGCCCTGGTGAACGCCGCCGTCGGGATCGAACACCCGGCCGCGGTCGTCGACCACCCCCTGGTCGACGTTCTCGGCGGTGGCGCAGCCGCCGATCGGATGTCCGGTCATCGGCCGGGTGGTGAACGGCAGGTCGAAGATCAGCGTCGGGTTCGGGAACTGGTTGCCGCCGATCGCCTCGGCGGCCTGGATGGTCACCGGGACGAGCAGCTTGAACACCTCGTCGTCGGCGGCGTTGGGCCAGTCGATCGTCGTGTCGCCGTTGGGCTTGAGCTTGATGATGCCGCTGGCGCTGTCGAAGCCCATGCCGAGGAAGAGCAGCGAGCTGTTGATCGCGCCGGTGTTGTTGCGGAAGCGGTCCTGGAACCAGCGCTGCGTCTTGGCCGGCGTGTTGAGGAAGATATAGGGCTGCCCGGCCGCCGCCGCGAAGGCGATGTTGCGGAAGGTCTCGACGAACGGCGCCGGCATCGCCGCCTCCTCGAAGGTCAGATGCTGATCGAGCGGCTTGTCGCGGTTCATGAAGAAGCGCGAGGTGATCGTCGGGCCGCCGCGGACGTGGAACTGCTCGGCGACGCCGACGCCCCAGCCGTTGAAGTCGGCGACCTGGTCCATGTTGTAGGCGAGCGCGAAGAAGTCGCCGTTGCCGCTGAAGTGGTGGCCGAGCAGGCGCGAGAACTTGAGCTGCGGCGTTTGCGAGCGCAGCAGGAGGCCGGTCGTCCCCAGGCAGCCGGCGGCGAGGACGAGCCTGCGGGCGGTGATCGTCTGCCACTGGACCGTGCGGCCGTTCTTGCCCAGGCGGTGCTTGACGGCGAGGAGATAGCCCTTGCCGTGGGGCAGCTTCTGCACCGAGTCGACCTCCATGCGGGTGAACATCTCGACGCCGAAGTGCTTGGCCATCGGCAGGTAGTTCTTGTCGAGGGTGTTCTTCGACTCGTAGTTGCAGCCCGAGATGCAGGAGTTGCAGTTGCGGCAGGGCTCGCGCGGGATGCCGTAGCGCGTCACCCGCGGCGTCTTGGTGATCGACAGGTTGAGGTGGCCGAACTGGCCGCCCACGGCCCGGCTCATCTCCTCGAGGACGCGCGCCTTGGCGAGGTTCTCGCCGTCGGCGTAGGGGATGGCGTCGAGCATCGCCAGCGCCCGCTGGTAGTAGGGCCCGAGCGGCGGGTCCTCGTCGGCGATGGCGCGCGGCCAGAACTTCTCGAACACCTGGCGCTCGGGGATGATGCAGACGCAGCCGTTGCAGAGCGAGGTGCCGCCCAGGCCGCTCCCCTGCACCACCGCGAAGTCCGGGCTGATGACGAACTCGAAGAGGCCGAGCGGAGTGAGCGAGGTCTTGAGCTTCGCCGCGAACTCGCCGGCGGTGACGGGGAACGAGCCCGTCGGATGCTCGATCCCGCGCTCGAGGATGGCGATCCGCAGCTTCCGCCCCGCGCGGTGATTGGCGATGCCCAGGCGCGCGGCGGTGACCGCCCCGCCGTAGCCCGAGCCGATGATCAGGACGTCGTACTCTTGCTTCAGTTGCGAAGGATCGCTCGCCAGCATGGGGTCACCCTGTTTTCCCTCGTCGGGCGGTCTCCACCGCCCGGCCGCGCACCGGCCAGACGTAGAAGTAGCCGACCTTGATGGTCATGCTCACGTTGCCGCTGTTGAAGATCGCCACCCAGGCGGCCTCGGCATTCCCGGCGTAGGTCGTCGAAGACCAGTAGAGGTTGCTCTGGAGGATGCCGTCGAAAGCGTCGCCCTCCGTCCACTGGCCGGTGCCGGCGGCGTTGCTGATGCAGAGACCTTCGAACCGGAAGTCGATCACGCTCTCCAGCTCCTGAATCGTCGAGAGGCGCCAATCGCCCGGGCGCGAGCCGTCGGCGAGGCCGCACGCTCCGGAGTGCAGGGCGGCGCAGGCGGCCATCGCGCCGTGCCACGATTTCATGCCGAGGCAGCTCGCGTTCTTCAGCCATACGAGCCCGGTCGCGTTGTCGGTCACCGTGCCGTCGCCGTTGTCCTTGAAGCGCGGCGTGACCGCCGCTCGGACCGGACCGCGCACCGGCAGCGCGTGGTAGAGGGCCGTCTGGAGGTCGTTGCTGAGGTTGCCGTTGCCGAGAGCGACCTCCCAGGCCAGGTTGTGGGGCGGCTGCACCGCGGCGGTGCCCGACCAGTACAGGCTGTCACGCACCAGGTTGCGGAATGGGTTGCCCGGCCCCGAGGGGCCGGTGCCGGCGGCGTTGGACAAGGCGGGCACGAACCGGTAGTCGAGCAGGGAGAGCAGCTCGTCGATCGCCGGCATCCGCCAGTCGCCGGCCCGCGAGCCGTCGGTGAGGCCGCACCGGCCGGACGCCAGCTTGCGGGCGGCCGACTGAGCGTCGGCCCAGCTCAAGGCATCGAAACAGTCCGCGTCGCGGAGCCAGATGAGACCCGTCCGGTTGTCGGTGACGGTGCCGTTCCCGTTGTCGGTGAAGCGAGGTCTACTCATGTCGAGCTCCTTGGTACCCCCTGGGTCATGGCCACAGCGGCCGGAAGCGGAGCAGCGGATCGGCGATGCGCAGCAGGACCATGGCCGACAGCCCGGCCGGCTGCAGGCTGAGCGAGCCGTTGACCGAGATGATCCCGGTCAGGGAGGCGAACTGGCCGGTGCCGGCGCCCAACTGTCCGTACGCTCCGAGGCGGAAGTAGGGCTGCGACAGCTCGGGGGACGAGGTGCGGATCGCCCTGCCCTCCGTGAGCTGCGCCTGGAGCGTCCCGATCGGCGTCTTGCCGGCGCGGAAGGTGAAGGCGCTCTGCGCCGAGTACAGGGGAGTCACCTGATTGGTGTCGTCGGGGTCGAACACCAGCGTCAGCCGGTGCTCCCCGACCACCTCCCCCGCCGCCATGCGGGACTGGATCGAGCCCGGCGAGACGTCGCACACGGCGTCGGCCCAGCGCAGCCGCGCGACGAGCTGTACCTGCTTCTTCGCGCCGTCCGTCGACGGCCCCACCACGACCGGAGAGGCGGGGTCGAGCTCGGCCAGCAAGGGGAGGAGCACGGATGCGGGCTCGGGGTCCGGAAACTCCGCGGCGAGCGGCGGCAGCGCTCCGCCGGCGACGAGCTTCTCGATCGGCTGCACCAGCCGGAAGGTGAAGTGATTGGAGAAGAAGGGAGGGCTGCTGGCGTAGCCGTTGACGGTGAGGGTACCGACCGACCCCCGGAGCTGCCCCTTGCCGACCGTCACGTCACCCACGCCGGCGATGTAGAGGGCGCCTCCCGAGGCAGGGTAGAAGCGCGCCACGCCATCGCAGTCGAGCTCCGAGCCGAGCTCGTCGAGGAAGGCGTAGCGCTCGGGGATGAGCATGGTCTTGCGCGGCAGCGGCCCGAAGGTGGACGGCGCGGGGGTGAGCCCTGCGCGGGTGCCGAAGTTGGGCTGGAAGTAGTTGGGCACGCCGAGCATCTGGAAGTCGGACTGGTTGATCAGCTTCTCGCCGATCGCCCGGCGGATGCGGAATCCGCCGTCGGCCGTGAGCGAGGACAGACGGATGTCGAGCCGCCGCCCGAGCTCGTGGTTCAAGCTGCGGAACACCGACAGGGCGACGCCCGGCACGAGGAAGTAGTCCTTCTCCGGGATGTCGTAATTGGCTCCGGAGTAGAACGCCAGGTACGCCGCTCTGCCGAGCGCGCGCTGCGCCTCGGCGCTCGGCTGGAGCGCGACCTGCGAGGCGCCGGATCCACCGGCAACGGGCTGGGATGCCATGGCTCAGTCGCTCTCCAGTTGTCTCTGGAACTGGTGCAGTTGATCGCGGATCCGCAGCAGGTACATCGACGAGAGCGCCGGCGGCGAGAGGCTGAGCGCGCCGTTGACGACCAGCATGCCTTCGGCCCCGGTGAACTGCCCGCTACCCGCCCCGAGTGGGCCGAAGCCGACGAAGCGGAAGAACGGCTGCTGGAGCTGCTGCGAAGAGGTGGGGAAGCAACGGGCTTCGGCGAGGTCGACTTGCAGGGTGCCGATCTGCTTGTCGCCGTCGGCGTAGAAGGTGAACTCGCTGCCGGTCGAGAACATCGGGATCGTGTCCGTCGTGCTCGTGGGGTCGAAGACGAGCGTCGTGCGCCGGGTACCGACGACCGGCCCGAGCACTTTGTGCGCTTTGAGCAGCCCGGGGCCGACATCGAAGTTGGTGTCCACCAGGCGCAGGCGCTCGGTCAGGCCAATCCGCTGCAGATTGCCGTTGCCCGGCACCGGCTCGATCGTGACCGGGCTGCCGGGCTCGAGGTCGGCCGCGAGCGGGATGAGGGCGCTGTCGCTCGTGTCGGGGTCGGGCTCCTGCGACACCACCGGGGGCAGCGCGGGCGCCGTGAGCTCGCCGGTCGGATCGACGAAGCGAAACAGGAACGCGTTCCAGAAGTCGGCGGGCGGCGCCGTCAGGCCACAGATCGCCAGGTTACCGACAAACCCCTGGAGCTGCCCCAGGCCCTGCACGATCTCGGCGGCGCCGCCGATCCAGACTTCCTGGCTGCCGGCCGGGAAGAAGCGGCCGCCCGCGATGGCCCGAAAGCCTGTCCCGAGGCCGTCCCGGAAGGCGAAGTGGCCGTTGTACATCCAAAACCGCTGCGACAGGAACGGCAGCAGCAGAGTGGGCGGCGGCAGCCGGCCCGGTCCCGACTGGAAGTTGTTCGGCGCCACCGACATGCTGAGCGTCTGGTCGGCGACCTGCCGCTGGCTGATCCTCTTGACGGTGCGCAGGCCGCTCTCGGGAGTCGGCGGCGGGACGGTGATCTGGAGCCGGCGCGGCGCCTCGGTGATGGCGATCTCGTAGATCGTCGGGAACGCCTGCGGCGACACGAACGGCAGCAGCAGGGTGGGCTTCGAAAGGCTCTGCGGATCCGGCACCGAGAAGACCACGAAGTAGGTCGCCTGCTCGAGCACCCGCTGCACCTGCTCGCTGCTCTGCCTCGCCACCGGTGACGCGGCGGTCGAACCGGCCGGCTGGGTGAGCGTGCTCCGGTTTCGCGCCATGTCTCGCCTCCGCGTTCTCCGCGCGCCTTAGCCCGCCGCCACCTGGAACACGCCCTCGGGGCTGGACAACCGCACCATGTAGAGCGTCGAGACGGCGCCGGTCGCGAGGCTGAAGGCGCCGTTGACCGAGACGATGCCGACCGGGTTGGTGAACTGCCCGGTGCCGGTGGTCGGAGGCGCGAAGCCGCCGATCCTCAGGAACGTGCTGTCCAGGCCGGGGACGCTCGTCGGGAAGAGCCGCGCCTCGATCAGGTCGGCCGCGAAGCCGCCGATCGATCTGCCTTCGGCGTCGAAGAAGGAGAACTCGCCGTCCACCGAGTAACCCGGCAGCACCACCGTCGTCGTCGGCTGGGTGCTCAGGTTCACCACCAGGGTCATGCTGTGCCTGCCGACCACCGCTCCCGGGACGGTCCGCGAGCGCAGGCCGGGCGGCCCGACGTCGAACCCGACCTCCACCAGCCGTAGCAGCTCGGCGACGCGGATGATGGCCGTGCCGCTATCGGGCGTGAACTCGACCTGCAGCGGCCGCTCCGGGTCGCGCTCGGCGAGCAGGGGCATGAACATGACGCCCGGTTCGGGATCGCCGGCGCCGGCGAGCGGCGGCAGCGGCGCCGTAGTCTGCAGCCTGCCGTCCGGGTCGACGAAGCGGAACACGACGTTGAAGTGGAAGCCGCTCGGCGGCTGGATGTCGCCGATGATGATCCCGGTGCCCTGCAGGCCTGCCAGGGCGCCGGTGGTCTGCTCGGGTTCGATGACGGCGCAGAGGCGGGGCGAGGTGCCGCTGGTCGGCAGCGTGCGGCCGGCGCCGATGGCGGTGAAGCCGCTTTTCGCCGCGTCCTTGAACTGGATGCTGCCGTCGAGCGGCATGAAGCGCTGCGACAAGAAGGGCAGGAGGATGGTCGGCGGCGGCACCTGGCCCGAGCCGGGCTGGAAGTAGTTCGGCATCGGCGTCATCTGCATGGAGACGAGCGCCACGCCGCGCGCGAGCTCGGCCTGCTGCACGCTGCGCAGGCCGCAGGTCGGCGACGGCGCGAGCTCCCGGACCTCGAAACGGTGGAGGTCCTCGTGGACCGAGAAGGCGATGGCCACGAGCTGGACCCAAGGGATCAGCAGCACCGGCGTGCTCGGCGTGGCCGGGTTGGGCAGTGAGAAGAGCGAGAAGTAGGCGCCCTGCCCGACGAGGCGATCGACCGCCGCCGGATCGCGCACCGGGCGCGGATCGAAACCCGGTACCGCGGCGCCCGTCAGCGTGGGCGCCGGCGCGGCGCCGGTCACGGTCTGGCTCGCCACGGTCGCCGCCCTCGCGCGCTCACGCCGTCGGTCCGGTGGTCGAGAACAGCTCGGCGTCCGCGCGGTTGACCGGCCCCCAGCCGACCGGCGGCCCGCCGCTGCCGACCACGCCCCCGGGGATGAGCTGCGCCGCGATGCCCCAGCTCCACCGCACCAGGTTCCAGCTCGTCTGGGCGATGGTCGTGGGATTGAAGTTGCTGGGCTGGAGGAAGCCGAAGGCGAGGGCGATCAGCGACGTCTGCACCGTGTTGACGGGGTTGTAGATGGCATTGTCGATGCTGTCGAACTTCGCCTGGATGGCTGCGGTGACGTCGACGAAGTTCGCCGTCGCGCCCGCCGTCGGGGTACGCGTCGGCAGCCCCTTGAAGACGTTGCCGCTCTGGCTGAAGCCGAAGACGGCGAGCGCCCACGAGAAGCTGGCGAACGACTGCACGAAGCTCTGGAGGGCTGTCAGCATGGTTCCTCTCCTTGGGCGGCCGTGGGCGTGCTCATGCGGCAGCCGCGGTGCGGTAGTCGGACGGCGAATGATCGGGCAGGACGCATCCCGCCTCCCGGCAGTCGTGGTTTACCGTCTCGTCGTAGCCCATCGCGATGAGCTTGTCGATGTTGTCGAGCCTAAAGTCGAGCAGCCCGAGCGCTCCTCCGAGGTCCGTGCTCGGCCGGTAGTTGTGGACGGTGAGCGGGCGATACGGGCGCCCCGCCGCCTGTCGCTGCAACACGCGGCTGATCGGGAGCAGCGCGGCGAGATCGCGCCGCAGGCGCCCGCTCTCGTCGATCCGCTCGTGCGCCTCGATCTCGCGGTTGATCGCCGCCACCGTCGCCGTGTCCTTCCGGAAGGCTTCGGCCTGTTGGATCGCCCACAGGCGGTAGACGGTGTCCAGCGTGTCCGGGTACTCCGGGAACGGGATGTCGAGCAGGCACGGGTCAAGATAGATGATGTGCAGCACGCCGGCGCCGTCGGCGATCGCCGGCTTGAGCGGCGTGTTCATCAGCACGCCGCCGTCGACGAACGGGACGCCGTCGATGAGCACCGGTGGGAAGAGGCCGGGGATAGCGGCCGACGCCAGGATGGCCGGGATGCCGACGCTGACGGCGATCTCTTCCTTCTGGAAGTGCCTCACCGTCGCCAGCGCCCAGTTCGAGGCGATCACGGTCAGCGTCCGCGGCGAGGCGCCCAGGGCCTGGAGGTCGATCGTGCGCCGCGTGTTCTCGTAAAGCGGCTGCGGCGAGACGAAGGCGCTGATGTCGATCGTCTGCAGCGCGCGCTCGAGCAACGGCGCATCCGAGCGCAGGAACTCGCTGCCGCGGGTGACGGCGTAGGTCGCGAAATAGAGCGCGTCGCGGCCGAGGTCGGCCAGCTCCTGGAGCGGGTGCAGCAGGCAGCCCGCGTCGCCGAGCTGGAGCGGCGCCCCCCGCACCCGGAAGACACCGTTGCCGCAGCTCTCGGGGGTGTTGGCGAAGACCTGGCGCCATATCCGCGCGAGCGCGTCCACCGCGGCGAGCGAAGGCAGCGTTCCCTGTGCGACGAGGAAGCTGGCGTTGTAGGCGCCGACCGAGGTGCCGGTGTAGACCTCGACCTCCAGCGGCCGGAAACCGGTCGCCGGTGAGGCCCCTGCGAACAGCGCCTGGAGCACACCGATCTCGTAGGCGCCCTTGGCGCCGCCTCCCGAGAGCACGACCGCGTCGGTGCGGTCATCAGCTCCGACCAGCACGTCCTCGTCCCGGCGCCCTACCGCGGCCGCCCGCGGGGGGATGCTGCTGCGCCCGGAGGGCCGGGGGGCAGCTCGCCAATGAACTCCTTCTTGACGATGCGGAAGGCGTCGGCCGTCTTCACCGTAACGTCGCCCTGCTCATCGAGAGCGGCTCCCGGCTTCACGAAGATCGAGATGCCGGCGGTCTTGGTGCCCTGCGCCCCGGCGTAGCGGCCGGTGCCCCTGGCGATCAACTGATTGGCCGAGATCCAGAGCACCGTAGCGCCCGTCAGGGTCTTCGCGCTATGGAGCAGCGCCGGCCCGACGACGCTCAGCGAGCTGCCGTCGCCGAACCTCCAGGTCTCGCGCGAGAACGCCTGCGGCGCGGGCTGCGGGATGGGACCGGCCGGGCGGTTGAACGGCGGCTCGGCGGGCGGCGGCGTATCGCTCACTGCGTCGAGCGCGACGACCAACTCGTAGGTTCCCTGCCAGGTGCCGTCCTCGCCGCCGTCGAGGGTGAACGCCTGCCCGTTGAGCGTGAGCACTTTCCCCTCCTGGCTGAAGCGGCCGGTGCCGGTGCCATAGCGGAGGAGGAGCTGCTCGCGCGGATCGCCGAAGGCGGCGGCGGGAATCGTGAGCTCGGACTGGCTCCCGATCTTCTCCGCCAGCTCGTGGAGCGATCGGGAGACCGGCTGCGCTGGGTGGCTCATGGCTCTCCTCTCTCTCGCCGCCGCGGCGGTGGCCTGCGCGGCGGTGGCGTGCGCGGCGGGGGTGGGCGTGGCGCCGGCGGGTGCGGCGCGGGTGGATGCACCACGACGGGCGCGGGCGGCTCCGCGCCCGGCGTCTCCGTCGCGGCCCCGCTCGAGACCGCCGGCGTGTCGAGGAAGCCGCGCCGGACCAAGCGGAAGGTGTCGATCACGTGGGCGGTGAAGGTGGCGCCGGGTGCGGGGAACTGCCCACTCTGCACCAGTCCGGGCGCGACGAACGTCGTGCCGGTCCCCTGCTTGACCCCCTGTACCCCTTCGAACAGGCCGGTGCCCTTGGTGATGATCTGGGCGGTGGTGACCATGAAGAGGAAGGCGCCGTCCTTCAACGGCACCAGGTGCGTCCACGCCGGCCCCTGGGCGACGATCGAGCTGCCGTCGGCGAAAGTGAACAGCCCCTTCGTCCACTCCGCCACGTCCGGCCGCGGCACGGCGTCCCCCGGCGGCAGCTCGGGCACGGCGAGGAGCTTCGGCGGCAGCTCGGGCGGCGGCGTGATGTTGACGTGGACGCCGGTCTGGAAGCCCGCCCACCGGCCGCCGAAGTCGAACATGTCCACCTGCAGGTTGATGAAGCCGGTCGTCTCGTCGAAGACGCCCCGGCCCACGTTGTAGACCGAGAAGACCTCCTCCAGCAGGTCGCCGCGCGCGTCCACGGGGAACGCGGTCAGAGGTTGTGACGCAAAGCTCCGCGCCATGGTGGCGAGGCTCCTGGCCATGCTCGAGGTCTCCATGCGGATCCTCCTTTCTTACGTCGCATACGCCGGCGGCGGAAGACCACCGTGGAACAACGCGCCACCGTGGCGGAGCCGGCCAAGCTCGAACTCGCTCCAGACCGCCACGGCAGAACCGGGCGGCCGCGCTACGCCCGCCGTCGGACTACGGTGCCGCCTCCTCAACAGCCTCTCCGGAGCGCGGGTACTTGAGGCCGAAGCCGCGCTCGAGCGTGGCATTGATCTCGTGCAGCGCCACCACCTGGTCGCGCGAGTAGTTCGCGTCTTCCTTGTCGAACCAGCACTGGACGAACCAGCAGACGCGGACCCACTTCTTGTGCTCCGGCCGTAGGTCGTGGGGATGCTCCTGGAAGTAGTCCGCGACCACCCAGGAGACGAAGTCCTCCCCCTTCATCGCCTCGGTCACGATCTTGAGCTTCGGTCCGTAGAGGATCCTCTCCATGTCGGGCCGGACCGTGAGGATGCTGTACTCGACGACGTAAATCTTGTCGTCGCTGCTCAGGTCTCTGTCACTCATCTCCATCTCCTTTGCAGTGGTTACGGCATAGCCGGTCTCGCCGGCGGTTGGTGGCACGTTGATGCGGACGCTGCCCGGGGGGTCCGCCGGCAGCGAGAGATCGGGATCGAAGCCGCCGAACAGCGCGGCGAACCCCTGCAGCGTGGCCGTTTGGATGAGCTGCGCGGTCTGCAGCATGGCCCTCGCGCCGTAGACCGCCGCCGTCAGGGGAAGGGTCAGGAATTGCACCAGGGGCTGAGATCGGGGCTGGGGCTGGGCCATGGTCGTTGCACTCCTCCTCTGCAGGACTCGTCATCCCCTCCGTCCGACGACCCAGAGCAGCAGAGCGCCGACGATCACGAACAGCACGCCGCCGACCGGATCGGCCCAGGTGCCAAGGAATCCCGAGGCCGACCCCAACCGCCAGGCGAGGAGCACGACGGCCGCGAGCGCGAGCAGCAACCCCATTGCCACCGTGGGCGAGCTCCGCCCCCGCGGCTGCTCCTCGTCGACCTCGATGCGCAGGCGCAACTCGCCGCCGGCCGCCTGGCTGAGCAGTCGGTCGAGGCTCACGGGCATCTCCGTGAAGAGCGTCGCGTATTTCTCCATCGCCTGCCGCACCCGCGCGGCGTCGGGAAGCGCGGCAAAGCCGGCGAGGCGCCCGAGGAGCTGCAGGTCCCCGAGCCCCTCGCGCAGGGCGTCGCGCCCCGGGGCGAGCTCTCGCGCCGCGGCAGCGAGACCCGCCAGACCGCGATAGAACGACACCAGCTCAGGGCGCGGGCGGCAGCCGAGCTCGGCCGCCAGCCGCCACTGCGCGAACAGGTGCTCGGCCAGGCTCAGGCCGTCGTGCGCCGTCCCCCAGTCGCCGTCGCGGAACGGCACCACCTGGCGGAAGCGCTGGCGCAGCGCCGCCTCCGCGTTCGGGCCGGCACCGTCCATCTCGCGCAGGAGAGAGGCGCCGGCGCCCCCGGGGTCCTCCCCCGCCGCCGCCAGCAGGTACGCCCGCAGGTTGGCGCGGCTCGACGGCGGCAGGCGCGAGCAGGAGGCGTCCGCCAGCACCAGGGCGCCGTCGGGACCGAGCAGCAGGTCCCGCAGCTCCAGCTCGACGGCGATGCCCGGGCCCTCGAGGGCCTGGTGCAGCCAGGCGAGACAGAGGCGGCGCGCGACGTCGGCGAGCTCCGCCGCGTTGCCGAGCCGGGCGGCGAGCCCGACGAATCCTTCCAGGCACGTCTCGCTCGCGTCTGCCAGCACCAGCAGCCGCGGCGTCGACAGCCGCAGGTCCACCGCCGGCAGGCGCAGCGACCAGGCCCGCCGCTCCTCGCTCGCCAGGACGCGCAACG
This sequence comes from Thermoanaerobaculia bacterium, assembly GCA_044866775.1. Classification (GTDB taxonomy): domain Bacteria; phylum Acidobacteriota; class Thermoanaerobaculia; order Multivoradales; family UBA5704; genus DASUNQ01. The sequence continues at coordinate 58,726 of JBIOUG010000182.1, forward strand.
CCTCGGCCTGCGAGCGCAGGTCGGCACGCGTGGCGAGCGCCGCCTGGAACTCCGCCACCGTGCGCTCGATCGGGAAGGGTCGCGCCCCTTGCTGGAGCGCGGGACCCAGCAGCGGCAGCAGCGCGAGGTCGGGGCCGCACCGCTCCGGCAGGTCGGGATGGACGATCCGCACCAGCACCGCGCCGCCGCCGCGCAGGCGGGCGCGGTGCGTCTGGGTGATCAGGTCGCAGCGCAGCGGCGCGGCGTCGAAGGCGTCGAGGACCGCCTCGGGTGGGGCCCCGATCTCCTCGTGGAGGAGCCTCTCGACGGCGGCGGCCGGCGTCGGCGCGACGTGCGGCTCGACCGGCCGCAGCTCCAGGCAGTCGGCGAGCGGCAGCAGGTCGGGGCGCGCGGCGAGGTACGAGCCGAAGGTCGCGAAGACCGGGCCCAGCCGCTCGCTCGCCAGCCGCAGCCGCTGCCCGAGGCTGGCGTCGAAGTGGGGCCGCGACGCTTCCGCCAGCCGGCGCACGCGGCGGCGCAGCCCGAGCTCGGCGAGGCAGAGCTCCACCTCGCGCCGCCGCTCGGCGCCGGCGGCCCCGTCAGCTCTGCTGGTTCCCGG
>JBIOUG010000183.1:0-48435 GCA_044866775.1 Thermoanaerobaculia bacterium
CGCCGCGCCGGCGGCTCGTGGGCTGGGCGGCGGCCGCGGCGGCGCTGCTCGTGGCGGTGGGGCTCGCGCTCTTCGAGCTGCCGGCCGGCGAGCGCCGCGGCGAGGTGGTGCGGGGCCGGCACGCCGCCGCGAGCGCGGCCGATCCGCCGCACGGCGCGCGCCTCGCCGCGCCGCCGCGCCGGTTGGCCTGGGCGGCCGAGGAGCCCGGAGCGATCTACCGGGTCGTCGTCTACGACGCCGAGTCCGTGCCCTGGTGGGAGAGCGCGCGGACGCGCGAGCCGGCGCTCGCGCTGCCCGCCGCGGTGCGCGACCGGCTCGCCGCCGGCGGCACCTACTACTGGCGGGTGCGGATCGAGGGCGAGCGCGGGCCGAGCGCCACGCCGCTCTACCGCTTCGAGGTCGCCGCCCGTTGAGGAGCCCGCACCGCAGGCCGCTGCGCGCCCTCACGCTCGCCGTCGTCTTCCTCGCAGCCGGCGCAGCGCAGGCCGCCGGCGCGGCGCGCCCGCCCGCGGGCTGCGAAGCGCCGCGGTCGTCCCTCGGCCCCTCGTCGACCGCTCCCGAGATCGCGCGCGCCCTGGCGCAGATCGACACCTGCCTCGAGGACGCGCGGGCGCGGGGCGCGCGGCACCAGGAGGCCCAGGCCCTCTCCGCGCTGGCCGAGCTGCGCGGGCTGGAGGGCAACTGGGAAGCGAGCCTGCGGGCGGCCGAGCCGGCGGCGGCCGCCGCCCGGGCGGCGGGGGACCAACGGCTGGCCGCCTGGGCGGACAACGCGCGCGGCGACGCCCTCTTCAACCTCTGGCGGTTCGAGGAGGCCCTGGCGGCCTTCGAGCGGGCGCTGGCGGGGTTCGCGGCGCTCGGCGATCGGCAGGCCGAGGCCATGCTGCTCAAGAACCTCGGCATCACAGAGGTGGGGCTCGGGCGACGCGACCTCGCCATGGTCCGCCTGGAGGAGGCGATGGAACGCCATCCCGGCGGCGAGGACGGCGGGCTCGCCGTCTCGGTGCTCGGCAATCTGGGGACGATCTACGCCCGGCTGGGGGCTCCTCGCTCGGCGCGGCGCGCCTACCGGCAGGCCCTCGCCCGCGCCCGCGCCGGCGGGCGGCCGAGCGAGATCTCCGACATCCTCGGCCGGCTCGCCTATCTGAGCCTCTGGCTGGGCCGGCATGAGGAGGCCCGCGACCTCTTCGTCGCCGCCCTGGCGGCCGCGGACCAGGCCGCGCCGACCGCCGCGCTGCCGCTGCTCGAAGGGGCGGCATCGGCCTACGCGGCGGCCGGGGAGGACGAGGAGGCCGAGCGCGCCCTCGAGCGCCTGACCGCCGAGCATCGCCGGCTCGGCAACGTGCTGCCGACGTGCCTGGCGCTGGTCGATCTGGGGGCTTTCCGCGAGACGCGCCGGCCCGAGCTGGCGCTCGCGGCCTACCGCGAGGCCGAGACGCTGGCCGAGCGCGCGGGCGCGCGCTGCCGGTGGGAGGCCCTGGCCGGTCGTGGCCATCTCGCGCAGCGCCAGGGGGAGCGCGACCTGGCGATCGAGAAGTACCTGCAGGCGGTCGCCGCCGTCGAGGAGCGGTGGCGCCGCGCGGTGGCGGACGTCGAGCGGGTGACGCTCGCGACCGCCGCCGCGGCGACCTTCCGCGACCTCGTCGCGCTCCTCGTCGCGCGGGGTGAGGAGCAGGGCGACGCCGCCGACCTCGCGCTCGCCTTCGCCGTGCTCGAGCGGGCGCGCGCTCCCGGCCTGACGCGGTCGATCGCCGAGGCGCCGCTCGCGGCGCCGCCGCCGGTCAGGGGGCTCGCCGAAGAGATCCGGCTGCTCGAGCGACGGATCGAGTCCTCGCGCACCGGCGACGCCGAGCGTGAGGAGCTCACAGACCTCCTGGCGCGGCGCGAGGCACAGCTCGACGAGCACCTGCGCAACGCGCGCCGCGCCGCCGGGCGGCGCGCCGAGCTGCGGCCCCTGACCGCGGCGGAGACGCGGCGGCTCCTGCCTCCCGGCGCGGCGCTCGTCTCCTACCTGGTCGGGGAGGAGGAGACGCTGGCGTTCGTGCTCACCACCGGCGCCCTGCGCGTCGAGCGCCTCCCCGTCCGGCGGGCCGCGGTCGCCGAGCAGGTCGAGGGCTTCGTCGACCTGCTGCGCGAGCCGCGCCACCGCGGCTGGTCGCGGGTGGGGCACCGGCTGTATCGCGACCTCGTCGCGCCCTGGCTGGAGGGCCTCGAGCCGGGCATCGCGACCCTGGTCGTGGTTCCCGATCCGGCCCTCAGCTCCCTGCCCTTCGAGGCGCTGCCGCGCGAGCGCGACGACGGCCGTCCCTTGATCGAAGACTTCGCCGTCGTCTACGCGCCCTCGGCGACGGCCCTGGCCGAGCTGCGGGCGGCGCGGCGGGCGGCTCGTCCCCGGGTGCTCGTGCTGGCCGGACCCGGGGCCGCCGCCGCCGGCGCCGGGGCTCCCGCGGGCCGGCGGCTGCGGGCGCTCTACGAGGAGGAGGGGCACGACCTGTCGGCCCTCCCCTTCGGCGAGATCGAAGCCCGGCGCGTCGCGGCCTACGCCGGAGCGAGCGGCCGCTACCTCGCGCCGCGAGAGGCGACCGAGGCGTGGGCGAAGTCGCGGCAGCTAGAGCACGCCACGGTGCTCCACTTCGCGACTCACGGGCTGCTGAGCCCCGGCGACCCCCGCCGCTCGGCGCTGCTGCTCGCCGCCGACCCCGCGGGCCGCGAGGACGGCTTCCTGCAGGCGCGCGAGATCGAGCAGCTCCGGCTCACCGCCGATCTCGTCGTCCTCTCGGCCTGCCGCACCGCCCGCGGCCAGGCGCTCGCCGGCGAGGCCGTGCAGAGCCTGGCCGAGGCCTTCTTCCGCGCCGGCGCCCGCTCGGTCGTGGGCACGTTGTGGGAGGTCGAGGACCGGGCGGCGATGCGCCTGATGACCGCCTTCTATCGCCAGCTCGCGGCCGGCCGCGACAAGGCGCAGGCGCTGCGCCGCGCCAAGCTCGAGCTGCTCGCCGGCGGCGCTCCGCCGCGCGAGTGGGCGGGGTTCGTCCTCCTCGGCGAGCCCGCCGGGACGGTGCCGGTCGGCGGCGGCCCGGCCGGCCCGGGCGCGATCGCGCCGGCGCTCGCCGCGCTCTCGGCGCTGGCGCTCGTCGGCGGCGCCTGGGCGATCCGCCGGCTGGGCGCCAGAGCCCGGCGTTAAGCCCGCTGGGAAAACTGCGCCTCCTCGCCGCTCTCACCCCAAAGAGCGATGACTACCAGAACGACACGGCTGTGGCTCGGGTGGGCCGGCATCCTGCTCCTCGCCGGCGTGACCCTGTCCTGTCTTCCCACGGAGATCGTGCGCTACGACAAGGCCGGCTTCCTCGACCGCGTCCGCCTCGACCGCAACGGCCTGACCGCCGCGCAGCGGGAGGACTGCACCGTCGATTGCGAGCGGCCGGGCGAAGGCACCTTCCGCAGCGCGTCCGACCGGCTGATCGCCGAGCTGCAGCCGGCCGCCTTCGGGATGGGCGCGGTGGACCTCTTGCCGCAGGCCGACTGCCTGTGGATCGCCCACAGCTCGACGAACGGCCGCAACACCGACGCCATCGTCCTCCACTGGGAGGCGTTCGTCGAGCTCGACCGCGACTCCGGGTTGGGCAAGAAGCTGGCGCCCGGCAGCGAGAACGTCGCGGCCTGCCGGCTCACCAATCCGGTGGACCGGCAGCCGATCTGCCACGGCGACCCGGACAAGCTGGGCGACATCTGCCCGCCGCTGGGCCCGGCGACCGGCAACGTCCCCTCGGTCGACTCGACGACGCTCCACCCGCCCTCGATCCCCTTGAACGTGCCGGCCGAGGGGCGGTGGGATCTCCTCGGCGGCGACCTCTACATCGCCGGCGCCATCCTGCGCGAGCAGACGCGGGCGCAGCCGCCGCCGGCCGGCGACTACAGCTACTGCGACTTCAATCCCATCGTCGGCACCGAGGCCTGGATCTCGCAGGGCGTCAAGGGCTTCGACGGGCCGAGCACGGTGGACGGCAAGGTGCCGCTGTGCAGCGGGCTCGGCTTCAGCCTGCTGCCGGACCGCGACGCGACCTACCGCCTGACCTGCGATCCGGTGCTCCTCGGCACGGTGGTGGGCGGCGGCGACTGCGGGAGCGTCGGGCGGACGCTCAAGCCCAACGTCATGGTGGTCGACGGCGGCCGCCGCATGGCCCGCCGTACGACCCAGGACGGCGCCCTGCCGCGGCGCGTGCGCTGGAGCACGCCGATCGGCGTCGGGCACGGCCGCTGGCAGGAGACCTTCACCCCCAACGTCGTCGTCTCGAGCGTCCGCTTCTTCCGCCTCAGCGGCGGCGTCGAGGTGCCGCTCGACGCAGCCGACTTCTCGACCGGCCAGCTCTGCATCCGCGAGAACCTGGCCTGTCTGGTGACCTGCACGGGGAAGAGCGTCGCCGGCAAGGGACTGGTGTTCGATCCCTTCGATCCCGCGAGCTGCAACGCCGGGGCGGTGACCCCGACCTACCTCGTGGCGCCGTTCGCCACGGGGCTCCAGCCGGCGCGCTCGCTCACCTGGGAGATCGTGCTCGCCGCGACGCCCGCCGATCCCGTCTACGTCGACTTCGACCTGCGCACCGTGGGCTCGCCGCCGGCGCTCCTCGCCGAGCCGGCGGCCACCGACTTCGACAAGCTCCAGGTGGGGACCGAGCGGCAGGCGGTGGTGACGGTGCGCAATGTGGGCGGCCAGACGCTGCGCATCCAGGGCGTGTCGATCCAGGGCCCGTGGAGCGGCGACTTCCGCGCCCGCCTGCCGTGGGCCGAGCAGCTCCTGCCGGTGCCGGTCGAGGTCGTGCCCGAGGCCGGGAGCACGTACTCGATCGGCGCGGCGGCCGACTTCGAGGAGCTGCCCTTGGTCGAGCTGCTGGAGGGCGAGGCGGTCGGCGACGGCCGCAGCACGCTGCTGCTGCGCGAGGTGGACCACGACGGCGCAGAGCTCGTGGCCTACGGCCAGGCGGTGGCCTTCGACGGTCGCCTGGCGCTCTACGACAACCCGAAGGCGAACTTCCAGGCGACGGCCAACCCGCCGCCGCCCAAGGGCGTCTCGCCCATCGGCTTCGCGCGCCGTCCCTATGGCAGGTCGGTGTTCAGAGACCGCCTGCTGCCCTTCAACCTGCTGCCCGGCGAGGCGTTCAAGGTCGTGGTCACGGCGGAGCCGCCGGCCACCGGCTACGACCACACGGCGACCTTGCGCGTCGAGGCGACGCAGGCCTCGGACCCGTCGGTCGCGGTGGCGGTCGAGGCGGTGCTCGCGGTGGACTCGATCTCCGGGCCGACGCCCTACGTCCTGCCGCAATACCTCGAGCTGCCGCGGCCGCACTGGAACGGCAGCCGTTCGTGGCAGGCGAGCTTCCTCCTGGTCAACGACGGCGAGACCGACATGGTGCGCTCGCAGATCCAGCTCGCGGGCGCCGCCGCGGCGCGCTTCCAGGTGGCGAGCGTCCACCCCGCCACCTGGACGCTCGCGCCCGGCGACGCCGAGCACTTCACGATCCAATACAACCCCTCGCCCTGCGGCGTCGCCGCCATTCACCAGGCGGAGCTCCGCGTCACCACCAACGGCGGCCAGATCGCGGTGCCGCTCACCGGCAACGCCCTGCCATGCCCGTGACGCACCGGGACGCCTCGGCTCGACACGACGGGCGAGCTTCTTCCTGTGTAGGGGGGCAGCTTGCCTGCCCCCGGGCGGAGGCAAGCTCCGCCCCTACATCGCGTTTGCGGGATTTACGCTCCCTGCTCGGCCTGCTGCTCGTCGTTCTGGCCCGGCTGCCGGCGGCGGCGCAGACGGTCTTGCTCGAGGACGGCCAGTTCGACCAGTGGACGACCGTGCCGCAGCTCGCCGGCCACCAGGTCTCCGGGCGGGTGGACGCGGCGGCCGGCGCCCCGCCGCCGTCCTATCGCATCGAGCACGTGCACGGGGAGGTCACGTTCGGCGGCGCCGTCGTCTCCCGCGCGGTCCATACGGGCGCGACGTTCGAGCTCTCCTCGTTCGTCGTCGCGGATCGGCTGGAGCTCCGCGTCGACGCCTGCGTCGGCGTGCTGCAGGGCGCGGCCGGGGTCGTGCCGGTCACGCTGAGCCTCCTGCCGCTCCTCCTGCAGGGCGAGACGGTCTTCCGCCCGCAGCAGATCGTGAACCAGGACGAATCCGCGGCCTGCCCGACCAACAGCCCGGCGCTCGGGCGGCTGCGGCTGGCGGTGCCGCTGGGTGACTTCCGCAGCCCCGGCGGGCAGCCGCCGAACCTCTCCCCGGGAGCCCCCCGCGCCCGCCTCGCCCTCATCGTCCAGAGCACCTGGGGTCTTCAGGGAACCACGCTGGTACGGCTGGACAACCTGTCGCTGCGGCACCTTCCGGCGGCCGGGCTGCCGGTGACTCTCGACCTCACCGATCGCGACCAGGCGTGGGCGGACGAGGTCGGCGAGACGATCGGCTACGAGATCACGGTCGAGAACACGGGAGCGCCGCGAAACGGCCTCGTCGTCGAGGTCAGGGTGCCCAACAACACCTGCTTCACCCGCGAGGGGTCCACCGTCGGCTGGGAGTGCGGCGCGGAGATGTCCCGCGCCTGCTCGGTGGACGGCGACGGGCTCTGCTCCTACGATCTCGGACCGCTCGGGACCGGCGCGAGCGCCGAGGTCAGCTTCACGGTGTCGCTGCAAACAGGCATCCCGGCGCAGTGGGAGTTCCTGGCCGAGGCGCGCGTGCTCTCCCAGAGCGGCGACGAGCTGGCGGCGGAGGACGAGGTCACGCCGCCGGTGACGCTGACCGGTCCCGGCTGCCTCTGCCTGTTCGCGCCCGGCGTCTGCGCGGGAGAGTGAAGGAGTGAAGGACAGCCGATGAGAAACGCCCGCCTGCGGCCGCTGCTGCTTCCGGCTCTCGTCGGCCTGCTGCTCCTCGCCGGGCAGCGCGCGAGCCAGGGGAGGAGCTCCGCCCCTGGTCCCGAGCTGCTGCTGCGGGGCGCGCTGGCCGTCGACGATCTCCTGGTGCTCTACCGCCTGCGCGACCGGGTGCTCGCGCGGACACCCGGCGGCCGGCGCGCGATCGACCTCTCCTACGACCATCTCGACGCGATGCTTGCCACGACCGCCGCCAACCCCGAGGTCGGCGACCTCGGCGCGAGCTGGCTCGCCTCCTGGGAGGGATCGCTCACCGCTCTCGTGGAGGGGCACGGCGCCGAAGCCAAGCTCGGCCCGGGGCAGATCAACAGCCTCCTCGCCTACGTCGAGGCGATGAAGGCGGTCGCTCCTCCCGCCCTGCGCCAGGCGCTGGCGCGCGAGCAGGCGCGCCTCGACGTCGCGAGCTGGGCCGGTCTGACGATGAACCAATGGCTGGGGCGGGTGAACCGGCTCTCCTGCGCGCCGTCCGCGACGACGCTGTGCCTCAACGGCGGCCGCTTCACGGTGCAAGCGCAATGGCGCACGCCGGGCGGCCAGGCCGGGCACGCCCGGGCGATGCCGCTCACCGGCGACACCGGGTACTTCTGGTTCTTCGGCGCCGCCAACGTCGAGGCCGTGGTCAAGGTGCTGAACGCCTGCGGCGCCAATCAGCGGTTCTGGGTCTTCGCCGCCGGGCTCACCAACGTCGAGGTCGACGTCACGGTGGCCGACACCTGGACCGGCAACGCCCGCACCTACCACAATCCGCTCGACTCGCCCTTCCAGCCGCTCCAGGACACCGACGCCTTCCGCTCCTGCTCGGCGCCCGCGCCGGCCGCCTCGCCGATCGGGCAGGCGAGCGTCGCTTCGCCGCGGCTCCCGGCGCCGGCGTTCCCGCTCGTCGGGCGAGCGCACGCCTGCTTCTCCGGTCCGGAAGCCCTCTGCCTCCAGGGCGGCCGCTTCCGCGTCGAGACGGAGTGGCGGACCGCCCAAGGCGCGAGCGGCCGCGGCCGGGCGGTGCCGCTGACCGCCGACACCGGCTACTTCTGGTTCTTCAGCCCGGACAACGTCGAGGAGGTGGTCAAGGTCCACGACGGCTGCGGCTTGAACCAGCGCCGCTGGGTCTTCGCCGCCGGCCTCACCAACGTGCGCGTGGTGACCCGCGTCACCGATACCCACACCGGCGCCGTCAAGACCTACACCAACCCCCAGGGGCGGCCCTTCCGGCCGCTGCAGGACACCGGCGCCTTCGCCGCGTGCCCCTGACGCGCCGGACGGCAGACGCCCGCTCGCGCCTTGCGCTCGGCCCCTTGCTACCCTGACGGCGCATGGCGAAGGACGAGCTGCTGAAAGCGCGGCGCGCCTTGGCGCAAGCCGACTGGGAGCAGGCGCGGCAGGGGTTCGAGGCGGCGCTCGCAGGCGGCGAGACCCCGGAGGGCTTGGAGGGCCTCGCCATGGCGGCCTGGTGGCTGGACGACGCGCCGACCGTCAGCTCGAGAGCAGCATGAACGTCGACGACATCCAGACTCTTCTCGCCTACAACCAGTGGGCGAACCGCCGCCTGCTCGCGGCCGTTCGGCCGCTCGACCCCCGGGACTTCCCGCGCGACCTCGGCGCCAGTCACGGCTCGGTCCAGGGCACCCTCGTCCACATCCTGTGGGGCGAATGGCTCTGGCTGCGGCGCTGGCGGGGCGAATCGCCGCGGCGGGTCTTCGCTGCCGCGGAGTTTCCGAGCGTCGATGCGCTGGCCTCCTGCTGGGAGGAGGTCGAGCGCGACCAGGACGCCTTCGTCGCCGGGCTCACCGAGCAGCGCCTGGCGGCCCGCGTGGCGTACGAAAACCTCGAAGGCGTGCGCTGGGAGTATCCGCTCGCCCAGATGATGCAACACCTCGTGAACCACTCCGCCTATCACCGCGGTCAGGTCGTCACCCTGCTGCGGCAGCTCCGGCAGAAACCACCTGCCACCGACTTCCTGATTTTCCTCGACGAGACCGTTTCAGGAGGATGAGCCATGTTGGCAACCGAAGAAGAATCTGCGTTCGACGCCGCGAAAGCCGAAGCCTTCGCGGGACGGCTCCTGACGGCGCTCAACAACGGCGCCACCTGCCTGATGACCTCGATCGGCCACCGCACCGGCCTGTTCGACGCCATGCGCGGGCTGCCCGCCGCGACCTCGGCCGAGATCGCGCGCCGCGCCGGGCTCGACGAGCGCTACGTGCGCGAGTGGCTGGGCGCGATGGCGACGGCGGGGGTGGTCGAGGTCGATCCGACCAGCACCTACTATCTCCTGCCGGCCGAGCACGCCGCCTTCCTGACGCGCGCGGCGGCGACGGACAACATCGCCCTCTTCACCCAGTACATCGCCGTCATGGGGGGTGTGGAGGACGAGATCGTCGAATGCTTCAAGCAGGGGGGCGGAGTTCCCTACGAGAGATTCCCGCGCTTCCACGCCGTCATGGCGGAAGACAGTGGGCTGTCCGTCGGGTCGGCCCTCGAAGCGCACGTCCTGCCGCTCGTCCCGCGGCTGACCGAGCGGCTCACCGAGGGCATCCGCGTGCTGGACGCCGGCTGCGGCAGCGGCCGCATCCTCAACCGGCTCGCCGAGCTCTACCCGCAGAGCCGCTTCACCGGGATCGACCTGTCGCCGGAGGCGACCGCGAGCGCCCGCGCCGAGGCGGCGGGAAGGGGTCTGCGCAACGTCGAGTTCATCACCCGCGACCTGAGCGATTTCCACGCCACCGCCGAGCCGGAGGCGTTCGATTTCATCACCACCTTCGACGCCATCCACGATCAGGCGCAACCGCTCAACGTGCTGCAAGGCATCTATCGCGCGCTCGCCGCCGACGGCGTGTACCTGATGCAGGACATCCGCGGCTCGAGCCACGTCTACACCGACATCGGGCACCCGATCGGCCCGTTCCTCTATGCCATCTCGACCATGCACTGCATGACCGTCTCATTGGCGCAGGGAGGCGAGGGCCTGGGAACGATGTGGGGCGAGGAGAAGACACGCGAGTACCTGCAGCGAGCCGGCTTCCGGTCCATCGCGACCCATCAACTGGCGCACGACTTCCAGAACAACTGGTACGTGGTCAGGAAGTGAGCGAGTCATCCGCGCGCCGCTTCAGAAGCCCACGGGCAGCCCGGCGCAGTTGACCGGCCGGTGGGCGACGGTCACCAGCGAATAGCCGGGGCCGACGATGTCGAACATGCCCGCAACGGTGGTGCCGAAATTGAGGCCGGGGATCGGCACCCCCGCGACGCCGATGCCGTGGGTCAGGTTGCCGACCGCGAGCCCGGCCGCGTCCATCACCCCGCTGCCCGAGTCTCCGGGCAGGCCGTAGCCGATCCAGTTGTACCCGAACTGCGTCGAGGTGAACTTGATCGTGGGATGGAGGTCCAGGATGACCTCGCCCACCTTCGGGTCTCCCTGCTCGACGGCGAAGACGTAGCCATGGCCGTAGTGGAGCACGGGCTGGCCCAGCGGGTCGAGGCACATCACACCGGTCGGCCCGAGGGCGCCGGCCACGCCCGGCACGGCCTTGAACGCCGGGTCGATCTTGACCAGGGCGAAGTCGCGCCCGATGCCCTGGTTGACGCGCTTGGCGACCTTGCCGATGGCGGCGAGCGTCACGAGCACCGTGTCCGTGGGGTCGACACGGGTCGCGACCTGCATCACGACCGAGCCGTTGCCGGAGACGCAATGACCGGCCGTCCCGATGTAGTTGGACGTGCCGTCGGTGAAGACGAAGTTCATCGTGCAGCCCGCCGGGAAGACCATGCACCCCCCGGCCGAGACGGCGTTGACGCTCGCGCCGTCGGTCCACAGGTAGGGCGGCGAGTACCCGAGGCAGTTGAGCTCCGTCGCCAGCTCCTCGGGGTCCGGCAGCGGAACGTCGACGCCGCGAGGGCCGGCGTCCATGATCTCCTCGTGCAGCTCCGCCGTGTACCAGGAGGGCGGGGGGACCGCCAGGGTGGGAGCGCCGGGATCCAGCAGGTCTCCCGGCTCGACGATGGCGCCGGAAGCGACTTGCGCCGCGGCCGGCGACAGGCCGACGAGAGTGAATGTGACGACCAGGGCGATGACGAGGGACGGAACGCGCATGCAAGACCTCCTCACTCGTGGTGAACCAAGTTGCGCAGGCTCGTCGTGATGCCGCGAACCTCGCGGTCATCGCGCCCATCGTGCACCGATGCCGGCCGCCATGCAGCGAGGGACGACCTCAGGAGGGCGTGTTCCTTCGCCTCAGGCTCACCGGGGAGAATCCCCCAGTCGTAGGGTCATCTGGCGCGGCTTCAAGAGCCGCCATTCCCGTCGCCGCCCTCTCGGGAAGTCGCCGCGCTCGTACTCCTCCTTGCCCTCCGTGAGGCACGTGCACTTGACCCCGCCGGCGGCGACCGGTGTGCGCTTGGACACCTCTGCTCGCCTGTCAAGGTCGGAACTCTTCAGTGTGCCTTCCTGACCCACGCCTCCTCGGCGGTGAGCGCCTTGTGGCCGGAGGGGGCGATCTTGCGGTAGACGCGGTCGGGCGGGAGCTCCTCGCCGTCCACGGTGAGGAGAGTGCGGACGGCGATCCCGAAGCGGCGCTCGTTCTCCTCGAGGAGCGGGCGCACGACGTCCCAGTCCGCGGGCGCGAGCGTGGCGAAGGCGCCGCCGTTCAACTGGTCGTCGGTGAGGAGACGGCGCGGGTCGCGGGCGTAGATCGCGCCGCCGGAGGCGAGGGAGAAGAGGTTGCCGCCGGGGTAGGGCGACGGCAGCTCGCGCAGCGCTCCCCGTTCGTCGAAGGCGACGCCGTTGAGCACCACGAAGCCGCCGCCGGCGAGCGGGTCGCCGGCCATGAACGACTCGGCGAGGTAGTCGAGGCAGGTGCCGTTGACGACCGCGCGGATCCTGCCGACGGCGTTGATCAGGGGCCGCCCGGCGGCGTTGCCGAGGACGAACGCCGCGCCCCCCTTGGCGCCGTAGAGGAAGGTCTGGCCGACGTCGCCGTGGACCACCAGCGTGCCCGACTTCATGATCTGCGCGAGCTGGTCCTGGCCGGCGCCGTGGACGACGACCTCGGGGCCGTCGATGCCTGAAGCCAGATAGTCGCCCGGCGAGCCGTAGACGTCGATGCGCACGCCCTCCGATCCGGCGCCCAGGCCGCAGGCGAGGAAGCGGTGGCCGCGCGTGTTGGCGACGGCGATGCGGCGAAAGCCGCGCCGCACGGCCGCGACGAGAGCGCGGGCGGCGGAGTCCGGGCCCTCCGGCGGGAAGCCGGAGGCGTCGAGGACGAGCGTCTGCTCGGGCGAGCGCGGCTCGGGCAGCTCGTTGCCGCCGCCGGCACCGGCCCAGGTCCAGCGGTCGCCTGGGCTCCGGCGGACGACAGAAAAGAGCTGGGCGAGGAATGACTCGGCCAGGCTGACGACGCCGCTACGCTTCAGGCTCCCGGTAGGTACGCGGCGGTCGACGAGAAGCTCGAGCACGCGCAGGACGCTCGCGCGCGATCCCTCGTCCCTTGCCTGCTCTACGAGGTCGGCGAGCGTCTGCTCGAGCTCCTCGTAACCCCAGCGTGGCAGCCGGCGAGCGATCTCGGCGAACACGGCCTCCGGCGCGCCGGCCAGCTCGGCCTGCGTGAGCGCCGGCGGGACCGTGCCGGTCGGCCGCCCGGGAGCGGGGAGGGCGGCTCGCCCCATCGGCCCGTGCTGCGCCGGGTCGGGCTCGATCCGCCGCCCGAACTTGTCCGTACACGCCAGTGTCCCCTTACCCGGCCCGTCTTCGGTCGCCGCCTCGAAGACGAACGCCCCGCCGTCGGTGTGGCTGCCGCCGCGGGCGTTCCAGTAGAGGTCGGCGCGCGGCCAGAAGCGCGGGTCCTCCGCCGCCAGGCTCTCGAGCGCGGCGTCGATCGCCTGCCGCTCGGAGGCGGCGAAGCCCACCGCCGCACCCGTCCGCTCATCGCGTTGCAGCGCGAAGACCTGCGGCCGCAGCATCGAGGTGTCGGTGATGCCGATGAGCCGCGCCACGCGCCCCCCCGCGGTCCCCGCCGCCCGCGCCGACTGCGCGATCAGGAAGAACCACGGGCCGTCCGGCGAGGCGTGGATGTGCGTCGTCTGGAGGGCGCGGTAGATGCGCTGCTTGGCGAGCGGGAGCTGCGTGAAGTCGCGCTCGGTCGTCGGCGCCAGCGCCTCGATCACGTACTCGAGCGGGTAGCCGTAGACGCGGTGCAGCAGGTCGAAGACGAGCACCGCGACCTCGGTGTCGGTCAGGAAGAGCGGGTGGATGCCGCGCTGCGCGAGATAGGAGGCGATCGAGGCATAGTTGGCGAAGTCGCCGTTGTGGACCAGCGCCTCGTGCATGCCGAGGAAGGGGTGCGCCCCGCCCGGATGCCAGACGCGCCCCTTGGTGGGGTAGCGGTGGTGGCCGATCCAGACCTGCGCCCGCAGGTCTTCGAGGCGGTACCAGCGCACGACGTCGTCGCCGTAGCCCACCATCTTCAGGATCAGCAGGTCCCTGCCGTGCGAGAGGACGAAAGCGCGCTTCGTGCCGGTCGCGGCGTAGAGCGCCCGGTTCAGGCGGTAGCTCGTCTGGTAGACGATCTCGTCGTCGGCGCGGTGGCGATCGGCGGGGCCGATCTGCTGCTCGCGGACGAAGCGCTCGCGGACGTCGGGGCGGACGCGGGCGAAGTAGAGCTGGACGAGCGGCGGCGGCACCTCGAGGCCGGGGAGGGCGGCGACCTCGGCGAGGGCGGCGAGGCGCGTCGCGTGGTCCACGACGTAAGTGGGAGCGATGAAGTCGCGCTCGACCTCGCCCTGCGCGGCGGGATCGAGCAGGGCGACGGCGAGGAGATAGTCCTCGGCGAGCACCGCGCGCGGCACGCCGAAGAAGGCGGGGTCGAGCCCGGCCGCGGCGATGCCGCCGCCCTTGCCGTTGCCGCGGTTGCGCATCTGGGCGAGCGCCTGGAGGAGGTGGCGGCCGGCGAGCGGCACCGAAGCCGCCATGCCGATGACGCCGCAGCCGCCCTCGGCGGCTTCGTCATCGCTGCGCGCGCCGGCCGGCGCCGGGCCGAGCGTCCGCCGCGACGCGAGGAGCCGCGTGACCACGTCGTCTCTGACCGCGCCTTTCCCCCACCCAGATCCTTCGCTGCGCTGCGCTCCGCTCAGGATGACTTCATCGGGTATTGGCCGACACGAACCTTCAGATGTCATCCTCGAGGTGAAGTCCGGGGGTGTTGCTCGGGACAAACCCTGAGTTGTCATCCTGAGCGCAGCGAAGGATCTGGGCGGGGGCGTCATCGAGTCACTCATCCCTTGGCATACACCAGCAGATCCGTCCGCCCGCGCAGCTCGCGGATGCTTGCGAGCCCCAGCCCGCGGAGCAGCTCGCGGAGCTGCCCGGCGAACGATGCGTACAGGTTCCCGATCCGCTCCGCCGCCCACTCCGGCTCGACCAGCAGCGACAGCTCGGGGTCGGTCGTCGTCAGCCCGAACGGGCACCCGCGGCCGCGCTCGCAGTTGCTGCAGCGCGTGCAGCCGATCGCCACCAGCTCCGAGGTGCCGAGGATCGCGCCGTCGGCGCCGAGGGCGATCGCCTTGGCCACGTCCCAGGCGGTGCGCACGCCGCCGCTCGCCATCAGCGTGACCTCGTCGCGGATCCCCTCCTGCGCCAGGAAGCGATGGACCTTCGGGATCGCGAGCTCGATCGGCATCGCGATGTTCTTCTTGGCGACGTTGGGCGCCGCGCCGGTGCCGCCGTAGCCGCCGTCGAGATGGACGATGTGGGCGCCGGCGTAGTAGCTGCCCACCGCGACCATGTCGACGTCGACCGGCGTCGAGACCTTGACCGAGACGAGCGCCGCCGGGTTGACGGTGCGCACCCAGTCGATGTGCTTCTTGTGGTCCTCGACCGAGTAGACGCTGTGGAACGGGAAGGGGGAGAAGAGGCTCACCCAGGGGACGCTCTCGCGCATGCGGGCGACCGCCATCGTGCTCTTCGAGCCCAGCAGGTGCCCGCCGAGGCCGGGCTTCGCCCCCTGGGCGTACTTGAACTCGAGGATCGGCGCCCAGAGCATCGTCTCCTCGCGCACGCCGAAGAGGCCGGTGGCGATCTGGGTGATGACGTGGTCGCGGTAGGGGACGATGCCCGGCGGATAGCCGCCCTCGCCGGTGCAGGTGAAGGTGCCCCAGGCCTTCGCCGCCATGGCCCGCCCGAGCATCACCTGCTCGGAGATCGAGCCGTACGACATGCCCGCGCCGTACCAGGGGATCGGGATCGTGATCTGGCGGTCCGCGGCGCTCCTGCGGTTGAGCGGCAGCGAGAGGTCGACCGCGGCGTCCGCCGGCAGCCGGGCGGCGGCGGGGGCGAGCTTGAAGTCGAGACGGTCGAAACCGCCGCCGGAGCGCCCGATCCGGTATTCGAGCCCGTTCTCCGGCGGCCGCCCGGTCTCCGCCTGCCGCCAGGTGGCGAGGATCAGCTCGTCGGTCCAGCGGAAGTCGCCGAGCGCCGGCGGCATGCCGTGGGCGAGCGACGGCCAGGCGTGGAAGCCGTCCTGCAGCGCCTGGCGGTGCTTGGCGACGACGAGCGGGTCGACGGCCGGATCGACGGACGGATCGGCCGCGTCAGCCTTCATACCCCTCGATCCCGGCGAACGCCTCGCGCTCGAGGTCGCGCTGGAACATGCACCGCCCGACCTCGCCGCGCAGCCGCCGCACCTCGCGCAGCCCCATCGCCCCGAGGATCTCCAGGAGCTGGTCGCGCCAGGCGGCGACGAGGTTCTGCAGGCGCTGCACCGCCCAGGCTTCCGGGAAGCGGCGGGGGAGGCGAACCGGCGGCTCCTCACGGTCGCGGCACTCGCCGCCGAAGCGCGCCTGGAGCGCCACCCAGAGCGCCGAGTCGAGCGCCACCGCGTCGAGCCCGCAGATGAGCGCCTTCGGCACATGCTCGGCGGCCGCGATGCCGCCGCTGCCGACGAGCGTCACCTCCTCGCGCACGCCGGCCTCGACCAGCCGCCGGTGCGCCGCGAGGAGGAGGTCCATGGCGAAGCCGCCGCCGGCGCGGCCGTGGAGGTCGGCGACCAGGTGCAGGACGCGCGCGCCCTCCGCGACGGCGGGCAGCGGGTCGGCGTCCATCGGCAGGCGGGCGGCGACGACCGCCGACGGGAAGCGGCGCGCGAGGGCGGCGTGGCGGACGGGATCCCAGGCGTCCAGCTCGACGAAGGCCGGCGGCGCGGCGAGGCGATCGAGGAGCGGCTCCTCGCCCGGCGCGACGATGGGCGCCACGTGCGGCGCGAGGTCGCCGGCCGCGAGGCCGGGGTCGAGCACCTGGCGCAGCGGCAGGAGGACCAGAGTCTCGACCGCCCGCGCCGCCGCCGCGAGCACCCGGCAGAAGGCCGGCGTGGAGAGCCGCCGCGGCGGCAGGTCGAAGAGGAGCGGCACCGGGAGCTGGACGAGCGGCGGCGGCTCGTCGAGCGGCGTGCCGCTGGCGTCGAGCCGCAGATAGGGGAGCTTCGCCCCGAGGTCGACCGCGGTCGAGATGAACTCGCGCCCGTGGATGCCGTCGCGCGTCGGCCGCACGATCTCCGACATGTCGGTCCACATGCCGTCCCACCCCTCGCCGCCGAAGCGCCCGCGGTAGCCGGCGCCGCGCACCGGCACCGCACCCGTCCGCGCCTCGAGGAGGATGGTGTCGACGAGCTCGGGGGTGAGGAACGAGTCGCCGAGCCCCCGGCGCGCCGGGTTGGGGAGGATCGCGACCATCTCCGGGTACTGCGTCGTGCAGCGCAGGCAGCCGACGCACAGCGCGTGGCGCGGCGCGAGCCCGCCCACCGGCCGCCCGAAGACGCCGTAGACGCACGGCCGGCTGAGCGCCACCTGCGGCCGCCCGCGGTACTCGACGAGCAGCTCGTGGAGGACCATCCCGACCAACTTGTGCTTCTTGACCCGCACCCGGAAGCGGCTCGGGTGCCGCGCCACGTCGGGCGTCTCGCGGGTCTCCAGGTGGTAGCGGCGGTAGGTGGCGGCGGCGGCGGTCCGAGACGGCTCCGCGGCGGCGCGCGGAGCCGCGGGGAGCGGCCCGGGGTCGAGGTCCGGCGAGTGAGATTCGAGTGTCGCCAAGCCGCTCGGTTGGCCGCGGGATCGGCGGGCCGGCAGCGCCCGCCCAGGGATTGGCCCGGGCGGAGAAATCTTAGCACCGCCGCGGGCGAGCCCTCCAGGTTCCGGCAGCCGCGCGAGGCCGCTAACTCTCCCGCCGCAGCCGTGAAATCTGCGGATTCTGCCGTGAAAGCTCTCGGACCGGCCCATGCACCTCGACAACTCGCGGCCGTACCTCTCCAGGCGGTGGCTCGTCCTGTTGATTGGACCGCGACATTTCCCCGCTACACCGCGAAGCAAGTTGCCCCGGGCCGTTCGCCAGGTGGGAAAGCCGGGAAATGGTTGGTTGAAGCCGCGTACTGCGTCGTACGCAGGCTGGCGTGGCCCGCACGCATTCTAGATGGACTGACTGATGCCGTGAAATGGGTAGCGGTCGCGGCAGGTTGATCTGTACTCGCGGCTTGGGAAGTTTCCCCAAAGCCCGTGGCGACCGGCGAAGCCGCGACAGCGCGTGCCGCGACGCCCGCAGCGGGGGAATTCGCGGCAGATTGAGCGCGCGTCGCAGTGCCGCAGCGTGCGGCCCATCGGCGAGAGCTGCCCTCGGGGCCGTGTACACTCAGCACCGGCTTAAACTGTACAGCGATCCTCTGCCCCCGACCGATCGATGGCTGAGCTCTTCGTCCTCGTCGCCGTCATCGTGGCGATCGCCGCCCTCCAGCGCGTGCGCGAGCTGAGCAAACGGCTCGACGCCCTCGAGCTGGAGGTCAGCGTTCTGCGCGGGAGCCTGCCCGGCCTGCGCGTGGCGGCGCCTTCCGTACCGGCGGCCGCACCTCCACCGCCGCCGGCGCCGCCGCCGATCCCGCCGTCACCCTCCTCCGAGGCGGTGCCGCCGCCCGCGATCACCCCGCCTTCTTCCTCACCCGAGGTCTTGCGTCCGCCGGCCGCCGCGGCGCCGGTGCCGATGGCGCCTCCGGCGCAGCCTGCCCGGCCCGCCGCGCCTCCTCCCGCGCCGCCGAGCGGAGCGCCGGCACCTCCTCCAGCGCCGGCCGTCGCTGCGACGTCGACGGCCACGGCCGCTCCTGCGGCGCGGTTCCGGGAGGCGAAGCCGCCGTCCTCCCCGACCGACGTCGAGGAGGTCCTGGGCGCCCAGCTCTTCTTGAAGGTCGGCGTGGCGACGCTGGTCGTGGGCGTCGTGCTCTTCCTCGGCTACGCCTTCCGCATGATGGGTCCGGCGGGGCGGGTGGCGGTGGGGTACTTGGCCGGCGCGGGGCTGCTCGGCGGCGGGCTCGCGGCCGAGCGCCGCGAGACCTACCGCGCCTTCGGGCGGGCGCTGGTGGCGGGGGGCTGGGGGATCCTCTACTTCGTCACCTTCGCGACCCACTTCGTGGCGGCGGCGCGGGTCGTCGAGTCGGCGGCGGCGGCCATCGTGGCGTTGCTCGTCGTCGCCGCGGCGGCGGTCGCCTTCAGCCTCCGCTACCGCCACGAGTGGACGACCTGCGCCTCGTTCCTCTTGATCTATCTCGCGCTCTTCATCGCGGCGGTGCAGCTCGACGCCGCGTTCAACCTCGCCGCGACGGTCATCGTGGGGGTGAGCCTCGCGGTCCTGGCCTGGTGGCTGGGCTGGGAGCGGATGCTCGCGCTCGGCGTGCCGGCGACCTGGGCGGTCATCGCGGCCTGGCTCGTGCCGCGGCTCCTGGCGCAGCCGGAGGCCGCGGCGGGAGGCGCCTCGCTCGCGGTCCTCGCCGCGCTCTTCGCCATCTGGGCCGCCCTCCAGACCGCCGTCGTCGAGCGGCGCGCCGGCGGCGGCACGGACGAGACCTGGCCGGTGGCGGCGGCTCTCCTCAACCTCGCCGGGCCGCTGCTCACCGTCGTCTACCTGCGCCGGGCGGGCGGCCGCGGCGACGCGATCGCGGCCGTCGTCTTCGGACTCCTCTACCTCGCCGGCGCCGTGCGCCTGCGGCGCCGCGGGCGGCGCGAGCTCTACCTCCTGTCGGCCACGGCCGGGATCATCGCGCTCCTCGCCGCGCCGCCGCTCTACCTCGGCATCGCCTCGCGCTGGCTCTCGGTCTTCTGGCTGATCGAGCTCGAGCTGGTGCTCGTGGCGGGCGTGCTGCTGCGCGAGCCCTACATCCGCGGTCTCGCCCACGCCGGCTTCACGGCGGTCGCCGTCGACCTCGCGCTGGTGCGGGTGGCGCCCGGCGTCCTCGCCCCGGGCGCGGCGCCCGACGCCGTGCGCCTGCCGCTGCTCGCCGGCGCCAGCGCGCTCGCGCTCGCCAACAGCTACCTCCTGCGCCGGCCGTGGCGCGCCGCGCTCGGCGACGACGAGGTCCCCGACATCGCGTATCTGTACAGCGGCATGGGGAGCGCCCTGCTCGCCCTCCTCCTCTGGTGGCAGGTGCCGGACCTGTGGATCGCGCCCGTCCTCGCCGGCGTCGCCCTGGCCTGGATCGCCGCGGCGCTCCGGCTGGGGATGCGCGACGTCCTCTGGCAGGGGAGCGGCTTCGTCGTGCTCTCGCTCGCCGCGGCGGCCGCGAAGCACCTTCCCGTCGCGCCGGAGGAACTCCCCTTCGCTACGCGCGTCTGGCCGCTCGCCCTCGCCGCTCTCGGCCTCTATGCCACGGCGCTTCTGCTGCGGCTCAATCCCGGGGACAAGGCTTTCGTCTGGCGTTCCCAGCTCGACGGCTTCGCCGGCCTGGCGAGCGCCGCCGGCGCCCTCTTCGTCCTCGCCCTCGTCGAGCGCGCGGTGCCCGACCTCTGGCAGGCGGCGGCGTGCACGGCCTTCGCGGCGCTCTGCTTCCTCCTCGTGCGCTGGGAGCCCGCCGCCCTGGCGGGCGACGGACGGCACTCCCAGGCATTGATTGGAGCCCAGGGTGAAAGCCTTCGCGCCTGGCGGCTCTGGACCGACGTGCTCGTCGAGGGCGTGCTGGCGAGCCTCGTGGCGCTCTTCTACCTCGCCGGCACGAGCTGGCGGCTGGACGGTGAGGTGCTGGGGCTGCCGGCACGCACGGTCTCCGTCCTCGCCGCCGTCGCCTTCCTCTACGCCGCGCACGGCCTGCTGCGCGGAGGGGCGCTGGCGGCCGCGAGGTCGGCGGCCGACGAGCCCGGCGCCGCGGGCGCCGTGGAGCTGCGGTTTCTCGCCCGCGCCTACCTCGCGGGATCGACCCTGGCCGTGGCCTGGCTGGTCAAGTCCGAGGCGCTGGCGTACGGGAAGAACGCCCTGGTGGCGCTCTTCTGGGGATTCCTCGGCGTCGTCTACCTCGAGCTCGGCCGTCTCTGGCACTCGCGCGCCTGGCACGGGCTCGGCCACGCGCTGCTCGCGGCGGGGGCCGTCCACCTCGTCCTCGTCAACTTCGAGCAGCCCGGGTGGGTCGGGCCGGCGAGCGTGCGGCTCCTCACCGTGCTGCCGTTCCTCGCCATGATCGTCTACGTCCACTTGACGGCGCGCGCCGCCGCCGAGGCGGTGGGCGTCGAGCCGGCGGAGTGGGCGCCCGTTCCGTACCTCTACCTCATGGTCGCGGTGGTGGCGGCGCTCCTCCTCTACGAGCTGCCGCGGAGCTGGGTGGTCGTGGCCTGGGCGGCGACGGCGGTCGCGGCGCTCCTCCTCTGGCGCTGGCGGGCCGACCGGCACTGGCGCCTGGCCGCGACCGTCCTCGCCGCGGCCGCGGTGGTGCGCGGCGTCGGCTCGAACCTCACCGTGCGCGACGTCATCCAGGACCAGCGCCTGAACCTGGTGACGCTGCCGCTCGCCTGCCTGCTGCTCCTGGCCGGTTATCTCATCGTCCGCCGCAGCGAGTCACGCACGGGGGCGGCGCCGGACGCCGCCCGGGTCGCCTGGCTCCTGGCGATGACCACCCTCGTCACCGCCGCCATCGTCGTCGAGGCGAGCGGCACGGCGATGACGGTGTGGCTCGGCGCCGAGGGGCTCGCCGTGGTGACGCTCGGGATCGCCGTGCGCGACCGCGTCGCGCGCCTCCTCGGCCTCGGGCTGCTCAGCTTCTGTATCCTCAAGCTCTTCCTCTATGACCTGCGCGGTCTGACCGGCCTCGCCCGCATCCTCTCCTTCATCGTCCTCGGCGCCATCCTGATCGCCGTCTCTTACGCCTACACGCGGTTCCGCGAGCGGCTCAAGGAGGTGCTGTGAGGGGTCCCGCCCGCGCCGCGGCGCTGGCGCTGCTCGCCGGCGCGGCCGGGGCGGCGGCGTGGCTCGTCGCGCGCGCGGAGACGCCGCCGCAGCCGTTCTCGCTCGGGGTCGTCCGCCACCTCGGCGCCGAGGCGGCGCAGGGCGTGGACCGGGTCGGCAAGACGCTGACGCGGGTGCCGGACGCCGAGGAGATCGAGATCGGGCGCGTCATGGCGGTGCGGGCCGAGTTCGGCTATCCGAAGCCGAGCGACCTGCGGGAGGAGCAGCGCGTCGAGCTGGCGCGGCGGCAGCGCTACGTCGACGCCGTGGTGGCGACCCTGGTCGCGGACGGCCGGCTGCGGCGGCCGGGGCTGCCGTATCGCGGGGTGGTTCTCCAGAGCGGTGTGTGGAGCCTCGAAGCCAACGCCTTCGCGCTGCCGGGCGGCGACGTCTACATCACCACCGCCCTCCTCGATCTGCTCGAGACGGAGGCCGAGGTGGCGGCGGTGCTCGGCCACGAGATCGCGCACGTCGACCTCCGGCACTGCATCGAGCGCATCCAGGTCCGCGTCCACGCCGAGCGTCTGGACCCGGCGGCGACGCCGACGACGATGCTCGCGGTGCTCGGCGAGGCGGCGTTGCGGGCCGGCTTCGACGACGAGCAGGAGGCCGAGGCCGACCGCCAGGGCGCGGTCTACGCCGCGCGCGCGGGCTATCACCCGGACGCCGGGCCGGCCGCGCTGCGCCGCCTGGCGGTCCTCGCCGGCGAGGCCGGGGCGCCGCGTCGCGACCGTCTCGACCGCGAGGTCGAGGGCATGCTCCGCGACGCGCTCGACGACTACTTCCGCACCCACCCGCACGGCCCGGAGCGCATCGCCCGCCTCGAGCGCGCGGTGCGCGAGCAGCGGCTCGACGCCGCCGGCCGGCGCTGGTACGTGGGGCGGGAGAACCGCCGGCTCTGGGTGCCGCGCGCCGAGCGCGAGATCCCCGAGGACGGGCAGGGCACGGCGCTTGCACGACCTTGACACGAAAGGAGTTGTCATGCCCGAGGAGGAAACCCTGGAACGCGCCAAGGAAGACGAACGGGAAGGAAAGTCGCCGAGCACGCAGGCCGGGGAGTTCGTGCGCGAGGAGATCGAGCACATCCGCGAGGGCGAGCACGGCGCCCGCTCGCCCGAGCAGGCGATCGCCATCGGCCTCTCGAAGGCGCGCCGCGCCGGCGTGAAGCTGCCGCCGCCCGAGAAGGGGAAGGCTTCGGAGCGCACCCGCAAGCAGGCCGCGCGCGATCTCAAGAAGGGCAAGGCCGCGGTCAAGCGCAAGCCGGCGGCGAAGCGATCGCGGGCGACCTCGGCGGCGCTCAAGAAGGAGGGCAGGAGCGCCGCCTCGAAGAAGGCGCTGTCGCGCCACGCGAAGAAGGCCGCCGCCAGCCGCACCAAGGCCGACCGCTCGCGCGCGGCGAAGAAGGCCGCGGCGACGCGCAAGTCGGCGGCAAAGAAAACGACGCGCAAGTCGGCGGCAAAGAAGACGGCGCGCAAGCCGGCCGCCAAGAAATCCACGGCGCGTACGTCGACGGCGAGGAAGACCACGGCGCGCAAGTCCGCGGCCAAGAAGAAGTGACCCGGCGCCGCCCAGGCGGCGGGCTCGGGCGCGGAGGGCCGGAGCGATGATCAGAAAGCTCAAGTCCGGCGAGTACCGTCTCTACTCCCGCAAGCAGGACCCAGCGACCGGCAAGCGCCGCAACCTCGGCACCTTCAAGACGCGGGAAGCCGCCGAGAAGCACGAGCGGGCCGTGCAGTTCTTCAAGCGGCGGTGAGAACGACAGAGGCGGTCCCACGAGCGGAGCCCAACGGCCCGCCGTTTGGCCGTCGCGCCGCACACGGGGCCCGGCGCCCGCCAGATCTCGAGGCGTAGCATCGCTCAGTCTTCCCGGTCGGAGGCTTGGATCTCGATGAGATTGTCGTCTTCTCCGGCATAGCCGCGGTCGCAGTAGGTTGCGAGCTGCTCCGCCACGAGATCCCGCCGCACACGCTCGAGCTTTTCGTCGATGGCCTCGCGGATGAACTCCGAGCTGGTACGGTAGCGGCCTCTCTCTACGATCTCTCGAATCCGCTCCAGCCGGTGGGACACGGCCTTGCGTTTCGAAGCTGCCATGATCTCGTACCCTAACCTAACTTCGCGGGACTTTTCACTCAACCCAGCCTGGGAGCCGAAGCTCGGGCCTTGCCGCGTTAGGGCCGGGAACGTCGGTGGCCGCCGCCAAGGATCTGTGGGCTCCGGCGCTACAATCGGCCCGGGATGCAGCTCATCACCACGCACCTCGGCGCCGACTTCGACGGCTTCGCCGCCATGCTCGCGGCGCGCAGGCTCCACCCGGAGGCTTTTCTCTTCTTCCCCGGCTCGCGCGAGGAGTCGCTGCGCAAGGCGTTGGACATGGGGCTCGTCGAGTTCGACGAGCTGCGGCAGAAGGACGTCGATCCCGCCGCGCTGACGCGGGTCGTCCTGTGCGACATCCGCCAGCGCGACCGGCTCGGCGTCGTCGGCGAGTGGCTGGAGCAGAACCCCGGGATCGAGGTCTGGGCCTACGATCACCACCCGCCGTCTGACAGCGACCTGCCGGTCGCCGGCGGGCGGGTCGATCCCGAGGCGGGCTCGACTGCGACGCTGATGGTCGAGCTGCTGCGCGAGCGGGGGCTCGCGCCGGCGGCGGGCGAGGCGACGGCGCTCCTGCTCGGCATCTACGAGGACACCGGCCTCCTCACCTATCCGACGACCGGCCCGCGCGAGCACGACGCCGCGGCCTGGCTCTTGCGGCACGGCGCGGACCTCGCCGCCGTCCGGCGCTTCGCCGCCCGCCGTCTCGACCCGACGCGCATCGAGGTGCTCCACCGCATGACCCGGGCGCTCGAGGTGCACCGCCTGCGCGGGCACCGCGTCGGTCTGGTGGAGCTCGACCTCGGCGAGTACGTCGACGAGCTGGCGCCGCTCGTCTCGCGCTGCCTCGAGCTCTTCGACCTGCCGCTCCTCTTCGCCCTCTTCGGCGAGCGCGACCGGGTGACGCTCATCGCCCGCGGCGAGCTGCCGGGCTTCGACCTCGGCGCGGCGCTCGCCGACTTCGCCGGCGGCGGCGGGCACCCGACGGCGGCCTCGGCGCGCCTCCCCGGGACGACGCTCGAGATCCGCGAGCGCCTGCTCGCCTTCCTCGGCAAGGCGCTGCCGCCGGCCGCCCGCGCCGCCGAGCTGATGGTGCAGCGCTTCGCCACCGTGCCGGCCGACCTCACGGTCGCCGCCGCCAAGCAGGAGCTGGTCGCCCGGCGCGTCAACGCGGCGCCGGTCGTCGACGGCGACGGGCGCGCCCTCGGCGCCGTCACCCGCCACCTCCTCGACGCCGCGCTCCAGCACGGGCTCGGCGAGCGCGCCGTCGAGCGCGTCATGTCACGGGAGCTCGAGTGGATCGCCCCCGACGCCCCGGCCGACGAGGTGGCCGAGCGCATGGCGGTGCGCCACCCGCGGTTCGTCCTGGTGGGGGACCCGACCGACGGGCGGCCGCTCGGCCTGGTCACGCGCATGCAGGTGCTGCGGCACCTCCACGGGCGGCTCGAGGAGTTCGAGGAGGCGATCGACCGCCGCTCGGAGCGGCAGCGCGAGCGGCGCGAGCAGGTGCGGAAGCTGGTCGAGACCGGCCTCGCACCGGGCCTGCGCCAGCGGGTGGAGCGGATCGCGGCGGTGTCGCGGCGTCTGGACGTGCCGGCCTACCTCGTCGGCGGGCTGGTGCGCGACCTCCTCCTCGGCCGCGAGAACCGCGACCTCGACGTCGTCGTCGAGGGCGACGGCCCCGAGTTCGCCCGCGCGCTCGCCCAGGAGCTCGGGGCGCGGGTGCGGGTGCACGACGCCTTCCTGACCGCGGTCGTCACCGAGCCCGACGGCTTCCAGGTCGACGTCGCGACGGCGCGCAGCGAGTTCTACCGCGCGCCGGCGGCGCTGCCCGAGGTGCAGATGTCGCCGCTGCGGCAGGACCTCTACCGCCGCGACTTCACGATCAACACCCTCGCCCTCCGGCTCGGCCCCGAGGCGACGCCGGAGCTGATCGACTACTTCGGCGGCCGCCGCGACCTGCGCGAAGGGGTGCTGCGCGTCCTCCACAGCCTCTCCTTCATCGACGACCCGACGCGCGCCCTGCGCGCCGTGCGCCTCGAGCTGCGGCTCGGCTTCCACCTCTCGCCCGAGACGCAGCGCCTGCTCGCCGTGGCGCTCGCCGAGGGCGCCTTCGACCAGCTCTCCGGCGCCCGCCTGCGCGAGGAGCTGCTGCTGCTGCTCGACGATCCGGTCGTCGCCCTGCGCGGTCTCGAGCGGCTGGAGGAGCTGGGGCTCCTGCACGTGCTCCATCCGCACCTCGCCCTCGACGAGCCGGCGCGCGAGCGGCTGCGCCAGGCGCTCGCGGCCTACGACTGGTACCGGCTGGAGGGCCTGGCCGAGCCGCCGGTGCGGCTCTGGCGCCTCGTGCTGCTGGCGTTGGCGGGACCGCTCGAGCGCGCCGAGCGCGAGCGGCTGGCGCGGCGGCTGATGCTGCCGGACGACGACCGCCGCGCCCTGGCCGAGCTGCCGGAGCGGCTCGCGGCGGCGCAGGAGGTGGTGCGGTGGCCGCGCGTGCCGGCGCACCGCGTCGCCGAGGCGCTCGAGGGGCTGTCGGGGGAGGAGCTGCTGCTGCTGATGGCGAGCGCCGACGAGCCGGGGAGGGCGTGGGTGCGGCGCGACCTGACCGAGCTGCGGCGGGTGGCGCTCGCGGTGCGCGGCGCCGACCTGATCGCGGCCGGCGTGCCGCCGGGGCCCTGGATCGGCGAGGCGCTGCGCGCGACGCGGCGGGCGCGGCTCGACGGCCGGATCGGCCCGGGCGGCGAGCTGGCCTACACGCTCGACCAGGTGGCGCACGCGGCGCCGGTGGAGGCCCCGCCCGCGGTGGCGGCGCCGCGGGAGAGCGGCACGTGAGGGTGAGCTTGCGAGCACGAAGAAAGATCCGGGTAGGAATGGCGGGCGTCTCGGCCTTGCGCATGAGCTTCGCAGCAGCGGCGGTCGCTCTCGTCGGGTCCGTGCGCATCGCGGCGGCTGGCGACCTCCCGACGGGCAGCCCGCCGCCGCCGTCGCGCACCCCCGAGATCCTGCGCCTCGACTGCGCGAGCACCCTCGGGCGGCGCGAGGTGACGCTCTTCGAGCACGGCGCCGTGCGGCTGCGCGAGGGCCCGCTGGGCAAAGAGCAGGTCGGCGTGCGCGAGCTGGGGCCCGACGAGCTGGACGCGGCCTTGCGGCGCCTCGCCGAGGCCGATCTGTCCGAGGTGCGCCGGCTGCCCAAAGGCGTCGAGGGCGAGTGGGTGGAGCGCTGCACGCTCGACCTCGCCCTGCCCGAGCGGCCGCCGCGCAGCTTCGCCTTCGGCCGCTACGACTCGCTGCCGCTGCCGCTCGGTCAGGTGCTACGGGTGGCGGACGACCTCGTGGCCGGCCTCTCGGCACGGCCGCCTTCGGAGCTCCCGGCCGGCTACCGGCCACGGCGCGGCGACCTGCTGCGGCGGATCGACGGCGCCGTCTACCGCGTCAGCGGCTACACCGCCGACGGCAAGGGGGTCGAGCTGACCGGCATGGACCAGCCGCTCACCCTCTACGTGCCGCGCGACGCCCTGCGCCAGGAGTTCGTCGAGCTGCTGCCGCGGCCGAGCGGTCCGCTCGGTCCCCCGCGATGAGCTGCGGAAGAAGACCGCGGCATGAAGGGTAGCCGGGCCGTCCTCCGCATCAGCGGCGGCACGCTGCGCGGGCGGGTGGTCGCCGTCCCGCCCGGCGCGCGCCCCACCGAGGGCCGGGTCCGCGAGGCGCTCTTCTCGATCTGGGGCGAGCGGGTGCTAGACGCCGGCTTCCTCGACCTCTTCGCCGGCAGCGGCGCCGTCGGCATCGAAGCGGCGAGCCGCGGCGCGTGGCGCGTCGTCTGCGTCGAAGAGGACGCGCGCGCCGTCCGCACCCTGCGCGAGAACGTCGCGGCGTTGGGCCTGGCGGTGGAGCAGGGGAGGATCGCGGTCCGCCGCCTGCCGCTGCCGCGCGGGCTTTCTCAGCTCGTCGAGGCCGGCGAGCCCGCGTTCGACCTCGTCTTCGCCGATCCGCCGTACGCCTTCACCGCCTACGAGCGCCTGCTCGAGGCGCTGGCGCCGCTCCTCGCCGCAGACGGCGAGGTTGCTATCGAGCACTCCGCGCGCGCGTCGCTCCCCGAGCTTGTCGGCGCGCTCACGCGCACCGCCGAGCGCCGCTACGGCGAGACGGCGCTGTCGTTCTACGAGCGGTCCGCGGGCTAAGATCTCCCCCGGATGCGCGACGAGCAACGCCGCCTTCGCTGGCTCGCCGCAGCCGTCGCCGCGTTCGCCGCCCTCATCCGCCTCCCCTTCGCCGCGCAGCGCCTTTGGGACCACGACTCGATCCAGTTCGCGCTCGGCGTCGAGCGCTTCGACCTGGCGGCCCACCATCCCCACCCGCCGGGGTACCCGCTCTACATCGGGCTGCTGAAGCTGCTCGCCGCGATCGGTGCCGAGCCGCTCCACGGGATGGTCGCGCTGTCGATCGTGGCGGGAGCGGTGGGGGCGGCATGCATGGTGCTGTTGGCCGCCCATCTTTTCCGGTCGAAGCCCCTCGCCGCTGGTCTCTTCGCCGGCCTCCTCTACGCCACCAACCCGCTCCTCTGGTTCTACGGCGAGCTGCCGCTCGTGTATGCCGTCGAGGGTGGGCTCGCCGTCGTGATCGCCTACGGCGCGGTACGCATGACCGACTCGCGCCGCGCCTTCCTCCTTACCTGTGCTTCTTTCGCTCTAGCCGGCGGCCTCCGGCAGTCGACGATGGTCCTGCTTGCCCCGTTGTTCCTCTACGGCGTCTTCCGCGGCTGGCGCTCCGGCCGGCTGTCGTGGAAGGCCATCACCGCCGGCGCCGCCCTCGCCGTCGCCATCGTCCTCGCCTGGCTCGTCCCGCTCTGGACGCTCGCCGGCGGCGTCGCCGCGTACCGGCGCATCGCCGCCGAGCACTTCTCGACGCTCCTGCCGCAGACCTCGATTCTCTACGGCGCCGGTCCCCCTGCGCTCCTGCACAACCTGGAGGTCTCGACCAAGTGGGCGCTCCAGGGACTGGTCCCCGGCGCCGCCGCCCTCGTGCTCCTCTGGATGTCCACGCCGCGCGCCGTCCTCGCCGGCGTCCGCGCCCTCCTCTCCCGCATCGACTGGCTTCTCGCCTGGGCGCTCCCGCCGCTCGCCTTCTTCGCCCTCTTCCACGTCACGAAAGCGGGCTACACGCTGATCCACCTGCCGACGCTTCTTCTCGGCGTGGCGCTGGCCGCCGCCCCAGCTCTCGCCGCGAGCCGCACGCGCCTCCTCTTCGGCACTGCCGCCGCGGTAGCCATCGGCGCCGTGCTCTTCCTCTTCGGCGCCGACCGCCGCCCCGAACAGCCGCGCGCCCTGGCCGCCGTCCGCCACGAGTTCAACCGCGGCGCGATCCGCGGCTACGAGCGCGACCTCGACCACCTGCTCGAAGTCGTCCGCGCCTACCCGCCCGAGACCACCGTCCTCGCCAGCGTCGAGCTGTCGGGCACCGGCGCCGCCGGCGCCGAAGGCTTCCTCTACCCCTGGCACCGCCACCTGCAGTGGTACCTGCCCGAGTACCGTGTCCTCTTGATCGTTCCCGAGGAGGACTTCGCGCTCTCGACCCGCGGCCACGCGCCGTTCGAGAAGGCGCTCTCGCAGCTCTGGCTTCCCGCCGGGACGCGCCGCATCCTCGTCGTCCTCTCCGCGCCCCCCGGCCGCCGCCTCCCCCTCGGCCCCGGCGTCGTCTCGGTGCGCAGCCGCACCTTCTGGGTGGCCGAGGTCCCCTTCCGCGGCCGCTTTCAGCTCGGCCCCTTCGTCCTCGCCGCCGAGCCGCGCCGGCGCGCGGCGTAGTCCGCCCCGCGGCCTAGGGACAGGTCATGAATGCATCCGTGTCCTGGACCGGCGGCGCCGGCCGGCCGAGGGGGTTGGAGTAGGTCTTGACCTGTCCCGTTTTCGTATCCGTCACGATGACGGTGAGCTCCACGTCGGTGGTGGCCGCGTAGAAGACCCAGAAGCGGTCGTTGAAGCTGCAGGCGTCGAGCACCTTGAGGAGCATCTCGAGGTTCTCCGGGCCGAAGAACCAGAAGAGGCCGGCGCTGTCGGTGAACGGCACTGCGTGCCCCGAGCCGCTGTCGGTCGCGGTCCGCCAGTCGACCGTGACCTCGAAGCGGTCGTCGTGCAGGAAGAGCGTCGACTCGTCGCCGATGAAGTCGTCGCAGGCGTCGCCCACGTGGTCGTCGTCGGCGTCGATCTGCTCGGTGTTGGCCAGCGTCGGGCAGTTGTCGAGGGAAGGGAAGGGCCAGCAGTGCCCTTCGATGATCTCGTCGCCGTCGGCGTCGGGGCAGGGCTGGATGGTGTAGGTCCACTGCTCGCCGGCGAAGGGGAGGCCGTCGAGGTCCGCGATCGTCCCCGCGGCGAGCGTCACGGTCACCGGACCCAGGCCCGGCGGCGCGAACCCGGTGAAGACGTAGGGCCCGCGGCCCGAGCCCGTGACGTGCGTCGCCGGCGAGGTCGCCCGCAGCGCCGCCGCACCCAGCGCGCCGGTGACCGTCAGGTTCGACGCGGCGACGCCCGTCACCGACTCGACGAAGGTGACGCTGACCGACGCGAGACCCGCGAGCCCGTAACCCAGGGGCGGCAGGGCGCTGGCGAAGCCGGGCGGCTGGCTGAGGACCTCGCCAAGCCAGCTCGTCTCGATGTCGTTGACGAAGTTGTGCCAGCGCCAGAAGACCGGGTCCTTGGGCGCCGTGTCGGTCCGTCCCATGTTGCCCCCGATGGCGCCGTGCACGGCGTCGTGCCACGGGTTGGTGACCGCGCAGCCCAGCCGCCGCAGGGTGTTGAAGTCGGCCAGCCGGTGCTGCCCGGTGGGCGTGCACGGCTGGTTGGGAATCGCCGGACGCTGCTTGGTGGCGTCGCCCTCCGCGGTGAACCAGGGCGGCGGCGCGAAATTGGCGGCGAGCGGCGGGACGTAGCGGTACCTGGCGAGGACCCCGGCGTTGAGGTTGGGATCGTTGAACCTGCGCGACGCGTCCTCGAGCGTGTAGCCGTTCTCGTCGTCCGGGATCGGCCCCGCCGGGTCGTACTTGCCGAGCGGGGGGTAGCCGAACTCGCTGCGCCAGGCCTTGTAGCGGCCGATGTAGCGGCGATGGAAGTCGAAGAACTCGGCGCCGTTGTAGGCCGGGTTCCCGAGCTGTCGATTCGCCACGTGCCAGTTCTGGTGCTCGCGCAGGAGACGGGCGCGGTGGTTGGTGGTGTAGTAGTCCTCCGGCTGCCGGTCGCGGTCGGTCTTGTTCCGCTCGAGGCCGAGGTCGAGGCAGGCGCCGCAGCCCGGGCCGTTGGGGGTGGCGACCGAGACCCGGACGACGCGCTCGACGGGGAGCTTCGTCCCCGGCTCGCGCCAGAAGAAGGCGATCTTCTCGCCCTCGTGCACCGAGACCGGCTCCGGCGCTTTCAGGTTTCCGGCGCAGTCCGCCTGCGCGACCGGGCCGACCTCGGCGTGATCGAAGACCTTGAACGGCCCCGGCTCCATCTCGTTGTAGTCGTCGACGACCTCGCCCTCGACGCGCCAGGTGATCGACGACGCCGGTCCTCCCGTGACCGCGGCCTTGAGGCGGATCTCCTGACCGACGTTCTTGACGTCGACCGGCGGCGGCTGGTAGGGCGACTCGTCCTCGATGGTCACGGTACAGGGCTGGGCATCGAGGAGCGAGGGGAGCGCAAGCAGCGTGGCGAGGGCGAAAAGGGAGACGTGGCCTGAACGGCGATTCCTGACGTCCATCGCGATGTCCTCCTGTCAACGGCGGAGCTCTTGAGGTGCATGTGAGGCCGTCCTGCTAGCTGGGCGCAGAGGCCGGCGCGCTCGACGCCTGCTCACGCGTGAGACGAAGCGTCCTCGGCCGTGACGTCCGCCGGTTGCCGAGCTCGTCGAGGATGCGTACCCGGTAGACCACGTGATCGCCGGGCTGGAGGTCCTCGATCACCTGCGAGAACCTCATCGATGGCCCGTCCTGCCTGGGCAGCGCGAAGGGCATCGCCACCTCGCGGGTGGGCCCGCCGTTGACGGCGTAGATCAACCTGGCTCCCGCCGCCATGGTCGTCGCATCGAGGGCCGTGGCGTCGATGCGGACCGCGGTGAAGGAAATCTGCCGTGCCTTCGGAGCCCCTACGAAGACTGGCGGTTTGGTGTCCCTGACCAACACGGAGTGCACAAGGTACATGAGATCGCCAGGGGCATAGACGGGAGCGCCCTCATCGGCTCGCACCTCGGCATCGAAGCGGATCACTGTCCGCTCCGGGACGCTGCCGCATGGCTCGCCCGGCAGCTTCAGGGAGTAGCCGTCGAGCGCGGTCGAGCCGGGCGGGATGACCATCGTCTCGCTCACCTCGAGCGGCAGCCCGCCACAGGGTAGGTTGCGCGGATCGGGCGCGACGACGTAGGTGCCGCCGGGACCCGCGGCGAAAGCGAAGGCGACGACACTGTTCGCGGGCGCGCCGGCGAAGGTGCCGGTCAGCCGCGCCGGGTAGTGCCGGTGCTGAGTGTCGCCCATGCCGACCCAGTTGGACGACGGCCAGTCGTCCTTGCTCTTGCCCGTCGGCACGAGCTCGACCTGCGAACCCATTCCTGCCCATACGTTGACCCAGTCGCGGTGGTCGGAGGGCGCCTTGGGCACCAGGAAGTTGTTGCCGCCGAAGACCTGGTCACAGTCCACGATCGGACAGTCCTTGAGGAAGTCGATGTAGACCTTCCCGAGGTCGGCATCCGTGATGTCCTGGTGCCAGTTGATCGAGTAGTCGAAGCTCGTGAAGCCCGCGGCGGGGAGCGAGATCTGTTGACAGGAGAAATGGGCGTTCGGTGGACCGTTGTCGCTGAACGGATCGAGGATGTCGTCGCAGTTCCACCTTCCGTGGCGGTCCTTGGTGATGTCGAACCAGTCGAGGTCGACGTCTCCCGACTTGAGCGATTGCATGAAGCAGGCGACGAACTTGATCGCCGTCGTGGCGCTGGGGTTCCTGATCTGCAGCCAGAAGCTCGAGGTCTGCGGCCCGGTGCGCACGGCGCCGACGCGGTACTCGACCTGCTCTCCGGCCATGCCGGGCACCGGTGCGCGCCCGGTTCGTCCGACGACGTCCTGGGCCTGAGCGCGGATGGGGACCACCAAGAGGACTGCGAGAGCTACCAGGGCTTGGCGCATCTGTATTGCCTCCTTCCCGAGAGGGACGAGCCGGCGGGGCGGCGCTGCCGGTAAGAGAGTTCGCCGGCAAGGCGCGTTCTCTGACATGGCGGCAGCCGCGCGGACAGGCGGTCTCGCCGCGGTGGCCGATCAGCAGCGACTTGCGTCGGCGGACGGTCGGCTCGGGCGGAAGCGGACCGGCGCTCTGCTATCCTTTCCTTGCGTCTCTTCGCAGCCGTACGGAGCGGGCCGCGCCGGTGAACCCGATCGCCACCTCCTCGCGGGAGAGCCTGATCGCGCAGGCTCTCGCCGGCGACCAGCCGGCGCTGCGGGACCTCGTCGACCTGCTGACACCCGTCATCCAGGCGCGGGTCGCCCGCGCCCTCCTCGCCAGCCGCGCGCCCAGCGACGGCCATCCCGTGCGCCCCCAGGTCGAGGACCTCACGCAGGACGTCTTCCTCCTCCTCTTCGCCGACGGCGGGCGGGTGCTGCGCACCTGGCGGCCGGAGGAGGGACTGTCGCTCGAGAACTTCGTCGGTCTGGTGGCGCGGCGGCGCGCGCTCTCCTGGCTGCGCAGCGGCCGGCGCAGCTCCTGGCGCGAGGACCCGACGCTCGACGGCCCCGAGCCGCCGGAGCCGGCGGCGGCGGAGGACCTCGAGGAAGCGGCGGCGTCGCGCGAGGCGACGCGCCTGCTGCTGCGGCGGCTGCAGGAGGAGCTGAGCCCGCTCGGCTGGCGCCTCTTCGAGCTGCTGCTCGTGCAGGAGCGGTCGGTCGAGGAGGTGGAGCGGCGGACCGGCATGAGCCGCGACGCCCTCTACGCCTGGCGCAGCCGCCTGCGCCGGCTCGCGCGCCGGCTGCTGGGCGAGATCGCGGCAGCCCCCGTCAGGCCGAAGCTGGACGCGGCGAATCTCCTGGGAGGAGGCTGAGGCATGCGCGACGACGACCTCTTGCGGCGCCTCGCCGAGCTGGCCCGGCAGGAGGAGGACGAGGCGGAAGGGCCTCTGGACCCGCGCTGGGACGCGCTGGCGGCGGGCAGGCTGTCGCCGGCGGAGGCGGAGGCGCTGCGGGTGGAGGCGGGCGAGTCGGCCGCGACGGCGGCGGCCTACGAGGCGTTCGCGCCGCTCGACGCGGGGTTCCGGTCGCGTGTCGTGGAGGCCGTGCAGGGCCGGCTCGCGGGGGAGACCCGGGAACCCGCCGTGGCGACGCCGGCGGCCGCGGTGGCATCTCTCGAGGCGCGACGGTCCTCGCCGCCGGCGATCGGTACCCGCCGTTCCGGCAACGCCGAGAGCAGGCGACGGCGCTGGCTGGGTCGGGCATCGGTCGCCGCGGCGCTGGCGGCGGCGGTCGTCCTCGTGGTGCTCCGGCCCTGGTCCGCGCTGGCGCCCCTACCGGTGTACTCCGCGCACCTGACCGGGTGGACGCGGCAATGGCGGGCGGGAGAGGAGGGTGCCGCGCCGAGCGCCCCGGCGCCGGCGGCGCCGCTCTTCGAGCCCGGCAACCGCCTGGAGCTCGTCCTCACCCCGCAAGAGAGCGTTGCGGAGGCGCCGGCGGTAAGAACGTTCCTGCTGCACGGCGGCGACCTGGCGCCGTGGACGGTGCCGTACGAGGTCTCCGACCAGGGCGCGGTGCGCCTCGGCGGCACGGTCGGCGAGGAGGTGCGGCTGCCGGCGGGCGCATCGAGCGTGGTGGTGGCGATCGGGCGGCCCGGCTCGCTGCCGGAGGTCGCGGCCGTACGAGGGCGTCTCGGAGAGCTGCTCGCGGGCGGGAGCGCGGCCTGTCGGCCGCTCGCCCGCGATGCTCTCCTCTGCGCCGTTCCGGTGGCCTTCCGGCCGGGGCCGTAGGATGACGGAGCGGCAAGCCGCGGCGGAGGATCGGCGGCCGCAACGCGGCTCCCGGCGCCGGCGGCACGGGCTCACGGCATCGAGCCGTAGCGCGGCGGGATCGCCGGCCGCGGCGTGCGCCGAGCGGCGGCGCCGCCCCTTCGCTGCCCGCGACGAGACCTGGCTCCTCGCCGCCGTCTTGAGCGCAGCGCTCGCGGCCTGCGGCTCGCCCGAGCCTCGTTCCTCGACGCGCCAGGAGCTGCCGCTCCCCTTCGAGTTCACGGGTTGCGAGCGGGTGCTGCGCGGGCCGGTGTGCGCGCTCGGCGAGCGGCGGCGAGTCCGGCTGTGGATCGGCCCGCCGCCGGGTGCCGTGATCCTCATCGACGCTCGGCCGCCGGCGGCGCCGCCGGAGCCGGTCGTCGGCGGCCTGCGGGTCGAGGTCGAGGTGCCGCCCGGCGCCCGCGAGACGGTCGTCGAAGCGCGCCTCGGCGCCCGCCGCTGGACGGCCCGGCTCGCGGTCGCCGGCGGCGGGAGCCCCGAGTGGTTCGCGGCCGCGCGGACGGCGCTCGGCTCCGGCGACCTCGCGGCGGCGCGGCAGCTCGTCGCGCCGGGGCTCGCCGCCGCCGCGCCAGCCGAGCGCGGCCTCGCGCTCATGGTGGCGGCGCGGGTTGACCTCGCCGGCGGCGACCCGGCCCGCGGCGAGCAGGTGCTGCGGCAGGCGATCCGGGCGCACCGGCGGAGCGGCGACCTCGCCGCCGAGATCCGCGACACCGCTCTCTTCGCCTATCGGCTCATCGGCCGGCGCGAGTTCACCGCCGCGCGAGCCTGGCTCGACGCGCTGCCGGATCCGGCGGGGCACGCCGACTCGGGCTTCCTGGAGGCCTATCACCTCGGCCTCCTCGCCAGCCACCTGGGCGATCTGCGCACCGGCCTGCGGCAGATGCGCGCGGCGGAGGACCACGCCGCACGCGCGGGGCTGGTGCGCGAGCAGGTCATGGCGGCCGAGGTCCTGGCGCGCGAGCTCCAGCGAGTGGGCCGGGCCGGTGCATCGCGTGCCATCTTCGCCGCGTTGGAGAGCCGGGTGGGCAAGGACCTGCCGCCGTGCGACCGGGCGCAGCTTCGCAACAACCGGGCCTGGGCGTCGATCCTCGCGCGCGAAGCCGGAG
Organism: Thermoanaerobaculia bacterium; assembly: GCA_044866775.1. Classification (GTDB taxonomy): domain Bacteria; phylum Acidobacteriota; class Thermoanaerobaculia; order Multivoradales; family UBA5704; genus DASUNQ01. The sequence goes on from JBIOUG010000183.1 coordinate 35,332, forward strand.
CGCCCGCCGCCGACCCACGGCCGCTCCTCGCCGAGGTCTTGCGGCTGTTCGAGGAGCAGTGCGCCGCCTTCGCCGCCCGCGAGGACGAGCGCCTCAACGTGCGCATCAATCTCGCCCTGGCCAACCTCCAGGCGGGCGACGTGGCGGCCGCGCGGCGCTGGCTCGCGGAGGCCCGGCGGCTGCGTGCCGAGCCGGGAGCTACCTTCGAGCTCTGGCTGGCGGATCTCGAAGCCCGCGCCCTGCTCGCGGGCGGGGAGGCGCGCCGCGCCCTCGCCATCTACCAGGGCCTCGCGCAACGCGCCCGGGCGGTCCAGTCGCCGGAGTCCGCGTGGCGCGCCGCGTACGGCGAGGCGCGGGCGCACGAGGCGCTGAGGGACGTGCCGGGCGCCCTCGCTGCGTACGCCGCCGCCGAACGGCAGCTCGAGCGCGAGAGCCTCCTGGTGGCGGTGGACGAAGGGCGGGACACCTTCGTCGGACAGCGTGAGGACGGGACCCGCCGCCACCTGGACCTGCTGCTGCGCGAGGGGCGCGACGAGGAGGCCCTGGTCGTGGCGCGCCGGGCGCGGTCGCGCGCCTTGCGCGACCTGCGGCTCGCGGGGCGCCTCGCGAGCCTGGCGCCCGCCGAGCGCGCGGCGTGGGAGCGGGCGATCGCCGCCCACGCGGCGGCGCGCGAGGAGCTGGACCGCGCCGCCGAAGAGGCATGGCGCCTCCCGGCCGGCGAGGCGCGCCGCGCCGCGGAGGAGGCGGGCCGCCGCTTGCGGGCGCTGCGCGGCGCGATCGACGCGCTGCTCACCCGCTTCGACGCGCCGCGGGACGCGTCGGGAGGAGCGCTCGCGGCGCCGGCCGCGGGCGAGGTGCTCCTCGTCTACCACCCGCTCCCCGAGGGCTGGGTGGGGTTCGCCGCGGACGCGCACGGAGTCGTCGCGCGGCGGCTGGGCCGGCTCGACGCGGCGATCGAGGCGCCGGTCCTGCTGGCGGAGCGGCTGCTCGCGCCCTTCGCGACGCCGATCCGGCGCGCGCGGCGCGTGCGCGTGCTCCCGTACGGCGCGCTCCGCGCGGTCGACTTCCACGCCCTGCCGTTCGGCGGCGAGGCTCTCCTGGCGGCGCGCCCGGTCGTCTACGGTCTCGACCTCGCAGCGGCGCCGGCGGCGGCGCCGGGGGCGACAGGCGGCGAGCGGGCGCTCGTCGTGGGCGATCCCAGAGGCGATCTCCCGGGAGCCCGCACCGAGGCCCGCCGGGTGCGCGCGGCGCTCACGGCCGGCCGGCCGGGTTGGACGACCGAGCTGCTCCTCGGGCGGGAGGCGACGGGACCGGCGGTTCGCCGCGCCCTCGCCGGCAGCGCTCTCTTCCACTATGCGGGGCACGCCGTCGCCGCCGGCTGGGAGAGCTCGCTGCCGCTCGCCGGCGGCGGCCGGCTGACCGTCGACGACGTCGTCGCGCGCCCGCGCGTTGCCCGCTGGGTCGTGCTCTCGGGCTGCGCGACGGGAGCGACGTCGGCGGAGAGCGCCGGCGAGTCGATGGGGCTTGCCCATGCCTTTCTGAGCGCGGGCGCCGAGGCCGTGGTCGCCGCCGCGCGGCCCCTGGCAGACCGCGAGGCGGCGGTGGTGGTCGCGGCCTTCTACGCGGAGCTGGCGCGCGCCGGCTCGCCGGAGGAGGCGCTGCGCCGGGCGCAGCTTGCCGTGCGCGGGAGGGGCGGAGCCGGCGCCTGGGCCAGCTTCCGCGTCTTCGTCCCCTAGCGGCGCTGCACGCGGTCCGCTGTCAGAAGCGGCGCGCGAGCGGCGAACTCCTGAGACGAGGGCATGGAAGGCCCGGCGCCGTGTCGTTCCGAGGAGGACGAGGCGATGCGACGAAGCGCGTCGGTCGAGAAGCTCGAGCTGCTGTTCACCCTGGCGCTCGCCGGCTGCGGGCTGCTCGCCGGCGGCTGCTCTCATTACCAGCCGTACCGGCCGCCCGGCGAAAGCAAGCCGCCGTGCCCGCGGCGGGAGGAGCCCTGCCCGGACTGGCGCTGGATCGGCATCACGAAGGGCTACGGGACCTGCCCGGAGCTTCCCGGATGGGACGTCCGGCCGCTCTTCGCGACGCCCGCGCGCGGGGCAGCGGTCGCGCCGCCCGCCCGCCAGCGCCAGGCGCAAGCCAGAGCCTCGGAGCGCCCTCGGGAGACGGAGACGAAGCTCCCGCCGGGCCTCAGCCGCTTCTGTCTCTACGAGCACCCGGGCGCCGGGGCGGATCTCAGCCGGAAGAAGCTCGGCCTCGAGGCCATCGGCAGGGACTGCATGGTCGTCTTCCCCGCGGGGTCGAGCATCGTCACGGCGGGCCTCGCGGACTTCCAAGACCACTTCCTGCGGCAGGCGGCGGGTAAGGCGATTTCCCCGCCGCCGGCGGGCGCGCCGCGGGTGCGGCTGGCGCTCCTCGACACGGCGCCGACGGCGAAGGACCCGGCGGAGAACCCGACCAATCACTCACCCCACGGCTACACGCTCGCCCACATGGCGAAGAAGCTCGGCTGCGCGGGCCCGTCCTGCGTCGCCGACGTGACGGCGCGGCTCGCCCTGCCCTGGGTCGTGTACGACCCGTCGTCGTCCGGGCTCAGTCTCCGGGACGACGTGCACGGCGGTTTCGTCGGCACGATCGGCGAGCTGGCCGAAGCGATTCGCGGCGAGGTGGTGGATTGGCAAGCGGTGGGCGGCTCGCAGTCGCTCCTGCTCAACCTCTCGGTCGGCTGGAACCCGTTCTTCGGCGGCCTCGAAGCCGACGTCTCCGCCATGCCGGCCGCCGTCCAGGCCGTCCACGCCGCGCTGGTGGACGCGCTCTGCCGCGGCGTGCCGGCGGTCGCGGCGGCCGGCAACCTGACCTGGGGTCCCGATCCCGACTTGAGCCGCGGCCCGCTCCTGCCGGCGGCATGGGAGCGGCTCGCCGCCCCCGACCAGCCCACCTGCGAGGCGGCGCTGGAATCTCCCGCCGCGGTGGTCTTGAAGAACCCGAGCGCCAGCACGCGCCCGCTGATCACCGCGGTCGGCGCCGTGCGCGCCGACGGCCAGCCGCTCGGCAACGCCCGCCTCGCGGCCGAGCCGCGCGTGGTCGCCTTCGGCGACCACGCCGTCCTTGCCCGGCACGGCGGCGTGGCGACGGCGATGCTCACCGGCAGCTCGGTCTCGACGCTGGTGACGTCGGCGGCGCTCGCCTGGGTGCGCGCCTACCGCCAGGACCTCGACGCCCTCGAGGCGGTCGAGGCGCTCTATCAGTCCGGCGAGCCCGGCGGACTCGGCGAGCGGCGGGCCGACGTCTGCCTGGGTATGAAGGGTGCCGAGCCGTGCCCGGAGGCGAACGGGCCGCGGGTGCGGCGGACCTACGTCGTCAAGGCCGCCGCCGAAGCCTGCGCGACGTGTCAAGGTCCGGGCTGTAGCGTGCCGTGCCCGCAATGGGGCGGCGCGGACCTCGCGGCGGCGCCACAGGTGGTCGACGTCGAGTATGAAACCGAGTGCAGGCCGGAATGGACGGTGCGCCTCGACCGCCTCCGCGCGAGCGCGCCGCAGACGAGCAACGCCTGCCCACCGGCGGAGTGGTTGGAGGCGCTGCGCGACGACGCTCGCCCCGCCGCGCCGGAGCGCTTCCACGGCCGGCGCGCCGCCTCCACGCGCGCCTGCCCGCACTGGCAGCTCGTGGCCACCAACCTCTCCGCCACGACCGGCCCGCAGCCCGGCTCGGACCCCTGCCCGGCCTGCGGCCTCGGCGGCGGTGGCGGCGGCCCGGGCGGCATGGCGGCGGTGGGTCTGCCCGCGGGCGCGACGCCGTGGACCGCCAACCCGGCCGCGGCGCAGCTCGCCGGACCCGCGACCGCCACCGTCTACCTGGAGATCGACGACACCTACCTCGGCGAGCTGTCCTCGCCGGTCCTCAAGATCGGCGACGACACCTACTCCCTCGCCGCGGTCTGGCCGAGCCTCCGCCCGGGCGCGAAGCTCTGCGTCGAAGGCGTCCGCGACCGCCCGGGCGCCGCCCTGCAACTGTCCTTCGAGGTCAACGGTACCCGCTCGGCCACGAGCGTGCTGCAGCGGACGAAGTAGCGGAACGGCTACCGCCGCCGCCGTATGGGCCCGGACGGCTCGAGGCACACGTAGCGGTAGTAGGGCTTGATGCACTTGTTCAGGAAGGCGCCCATGGATTCCGCCTGCAGGAGCCCGCGGTGGGTGAACGGCGGCACGCCGAGGTACTGGTACACCCCGCCGTTGTGGAACTCCACCTCGAGGGTACGGGTCGGTTCCTCGTACCCCACGCTCACCAGGCTCGTCGAGTCCACGGGCTGGCGCTGCATTCGTCTCTCCGGGAACTCTGAGTTCCCGCAGAGAGAACGAACTTGCGCCACTGCACGCTTTATTCCGTTCTTTGGACACGCCGGCGGCCAGCGCTGGGCACCGCCGTAGTACACTGCCTGTATGCCTCGCACCGTCGTCTCCCCGGACTACCAAGTCGTCATCCCCGAAGAGGTGCGCCGCGAGGTCCCGATCGAGAGGGGCCAGACGCTGCAGGTGACCGCGAAGGGTGGCGTGATCACGCTCGTGCCCGAGCCCTCCCTCGAATCGCTGCGCGGGCTTCTCAAGGGAGTAAAGATCGAGGGGTTCCGCGAGAAGGAGGACCGCTTCTGAAGGTCGTCGACTCCACTGGCTGGCTCGAGTTCTTCGCCGACGGTCCCCTCGCTGACACCTACGCCGCCCATCTCACCCCGCTGGACGCGCTGCTGACACCCACCATCGTCCTCTACGAGGTCTACAAGTTCGTCAAGCGCAACCGGTCGGAAGCCGACGCCGAGGCCGTTGCCGCTGTTCTGCAGGCGACGGAAGTGGTCGAGCTCTCGCCGGATCTTGCGCTCTACGCCGCCGAGCTCAGCCTCACCCATCACCTGGCGATGGCGGACGCCATGATCTACGCCACCGCGCTCTCCCGCGGCGCCACTCTGGTGACGAGCGACGAAGACTTCGAGAAGCTGCCGGAAGTCATCTACCTGCCCAAGGAGTGAGGCTTGCCAGTGCGCCGACTTGCGCCGGCGCGCTGGCGCGACTCGCCGACTTCGCCTGCGCAGACTGCTGGGCACCGCATGCCATAGGCGCAAGTTCCCCTGTTCGTTAAAATAAGATCAGTCCAGCTCGCCAGCGGTCCCTCGCCAGCGGCCGATGCCCGGAGGGTGTGCAAATGTCTGAAGTCGGTCCAGCCTTTCCTGTGAAACGGCCGATGTCGGCCTGGAACCGACCACTGAAGGCGGACTTCAAAGGGCTCTTCGGGGCCCTGGGCCGCGGTGCCCTTCACGGCTTCACCTGGCAGTGGACCGAGCTGGGCTCGGATGCGGTCGACGCCGCCGCGGCTCTCGGAATCGACAGTCGGGACGCGCCGCAGCTCGCATGGCTTCTGGTCCGGCGTTCCCTCCTCTCGGCGATGGCGGAGCTCGCGAGGGAAGCGGCACCGCTGGCGGTTGGTCTCGAGCAGGACGCGATCGAGGGACTATCTGACCGTCTCGATGTGGAGATCGAGAAGGAGGAGGTCACGATCGACCGTTGCTTCTTCGAGAAACCCCGAGAGCTGCCACTGCTTGTAGGTCTGGAGACGCCATTCTCTGAGTGGCTCCAGGCCTATGGCCTGGGAGCGCCTGCTGCGGCCTCCGTCGCACGCCGTCTGCCGAGCTACTTCGTCGCCGCGCTGCACGCCGAGTGGCGCCGCAGCCCGGGGACCTATGAGCCGATCCGGACGCGGTCGATACCCCGTTCACCAGCGCAGCCGAGCGCGAGCGGGCCTGGGGGGGCTCTATGCCGCCTTGCTCGACAGGCAGGTAGACGAACCGATGTTCGGCGAGGCGTTCGGGCTGCGGCAAGTCTACGTGCCGCTCCGGGCGTTCCATGTCGTCGCAGCTCCTAGGGAGCGAGCAAGTGGCTTTGCGGCGGGAGTAGATCGCGAACAAGAAAGGGGGCGAGAGCAAAGAGTGGCGGTCGATCTGGCCCGCGCGATCGAAGAATGGCTCGCATCGAAGGATCGTCGGGACGGCTATCGGGTCATCTCGGGTGGTCCTGGATCCGGAAAGTCGTCGTTCGCGCGAATGTGCGCCGCTCGTGTCGCCAGGGACGGCCCACTCCCTGTGCTCTTCATCCCACTACACCAGCTCAACGTCGCCGGAGCGCTCGTCGATGCCGTGGGCGAGTACGTGCGCCTGGCAGACCTTCTCCCGGTCAACCCGCTTGACCCCGAAGCCGGCGAGGAACGGCTACTCATCATCTTCGATGGTCTCGACGAGCTGTCGCTCCAGGGGCGTGTGGGCGCGGAAGCGGCGCGAGACTTCGTCCGCGAGGTCCTGAAGGCGGTCGAGATCCGCAATGAGACGAGGCGGCGGCTACTCGTCATGCTCACCGGCCGTGAGCTAGTAATCCATGCCAGCGAGAGCGAGTTCCGCGACCGGCACCGGTTGCTGCATGTCCTGCCTTACCTGGTCGATCAGTCAGAGCAAGAAGCTTGGAAGTCGGGTCGAGAGCTCCTCGCGGAAGATTCGCGCCAGTCGTGGTGGCGGCTCTACGGCGAGGCGTCGGGTCAGCGCTATGCAGGGCTGCCGAAGGAGTTGAGCCGAGACGACCTTGATGAAATCACCTCGCAGCCACTGCTGAACTACCTCGTCGCGCTCAGCCACAGCCGGGGACGTCTGGACTTCTCACGGGACCTCAATCTGAATGCCGTTTATGAAGACTTGCTGGAAGCGGTCCACGAGCGTGCCTACGAGCAGAAGCGGCCTCACCCGGCGATCCAGGGATTGACCCTGGCTGAGTTCCGCCGCGTCCTCGAGGAGGTCGCTCTAGCCGCGTGGCATGGCAATGGCCGCACGACCAGCGTCGGCGAGATCGAGGCACATTGCCAGGCGGCGGGGCTGTCGTCCCTACTCGAGCGCTTCGCCGAGGGAGCCAAGACCGGCGTGGCGCGCGTGCTCACGGCCTTTTATTTTCGCCAGTTCGGCCGCACGGCGGGCGGCGATCCAACGTTCGAATTCACTCACAAGAGCTTCCGGGAGTACCTGACCGCCCTCCGGATCGTTCGCGGCGTGGAGCGGATGACCGACGAGCTCGAGCGGCGGCGCAAGAATCTGGACGCCGGCTGGGATGAACGCGACGCGCTCAAGCATTGGGCGGAGATTGCCGGGCCGACCCGAATGGACTGGGAGCTGTGGGCCTATGTCCACCGCGAGATCGCCCTTCGCGGAGTGGAGAGTGCGAAGGAATGGCAAGGAATGCTCTGCCGTTTGATTGCCTCCATGCTTCGGAACGGGATGCCGATGGAGCTCCTCGCTTCTCGCCCGAGCTATCAAGAGCAGGCCCGGCAAGCGCGCAACGCCGAGGAGAGCCTTCTGGCCGTTCTCAACGCCTGCGCACAGGTAACGCGGGAGATCAGCCGCGTCGACTGGCCTGAAGCCGAGGGAGAGGGAGGCCGCGACCTCGTCGTGGGTAGTTGGATCAGAAGGCTCCAGGGTCAACGGACAGGCGATGAGAATGTCCTCGCTCTGCGGTGCCTTTCATTACTCGACTTATCACAGATCACTCTCCACGTGCTTGATCTTCATGGAGCGATCATCTCGCACTCGCGTTTGAAGGGCACGCTCCTGGCCTTCGCCAGCCTCGTCGCGGCGGACTTCAGGGAAGCAAACCTGAACGGGGCGTGGCTCGTGTGCGTGAATCTGGAGCGGGCGAACCTGCAAGGGGCGAACTTGCAGGAGGCGCAGCTGATGCAGGCGAACCTGGAGCGGGCAAACCTGGAGCGGGCAAACCTAACGAGGGCGAACCTAACGAGGGCGAACTTAGAGAGGGCGAACCTAAAGGGGGCGAACCTGGAGGGGGCGAACCTGGAGGGGGCGAACCTGCAGGGAGCGAACCTGCAGGCGGCGAGGGTGGAGAAGACACGTGGATTGCCTGCCGATTTGCGGCTGGCTGCTCAGGGACATTCCGGCCAACGTCATAGTCAGCGACGCAAGTAATCGTTCGTGTAGGCGAAGCGGTGCCTTACGCGAGGCAAAGAACAGGCGTTCCCGACCTTCCGACCAGGGACCAACGTCACTGCCTGAACTCGATCTCCTCGATGCGTCGGCCGATCTCGCCCCGCCAGGCTTTCGCGGCATCGGACCAACCGCGGCCTCGAGGCTCTCGACCAGCGCTCCGGAGACGGAGGCGCGTGCAAGTAGAGCTGCAGGATCTCTGCGGCCGTCGGCCGTATGGGGCAAATGAGGCGCGGCGGCTCGTCCCGCCGGGCAGCGGCCTCACCGTAGAAAGAACGCCAGCTCCTCGAGATCGATCCGCAGGTCCACGTCCTTCAAGAGCACGCCGGGCCGCGTCTTGACGCGCTCGGGCGCGAAGTTGAGGACGGCGCGGATGCCGGCGGCGCCCAGGGCGTCGTAGTTCTCCTGCGCGGCGCCGGCCGGGACGGCCAGGACGCCGATCTCGGCGCGCGTCTCGCGGACGACGTCGGCCAGCTCGCTCGTGTGGCGGACGGTGAAGCCCCCGATCCGCCTCCCCACGACCCGCGGGTCCTTGTCGACGCCGGCGACTACCTCGAAGGCGCCGGAGTTGAAGCCGAGGTAGCGGGCGAGGGCGCTGCCGAGGTTGCCCATGCCGACGATGACCAGCGGGTGGCGGCGGTCGAGGCCGAGGAGGGCGTTGACGTGCGCGGCCAGCTCGTCGACTTCGTAGCCGACGCCGCGGATACCGAACTCGCCGAACTGCGCCAGGTCCTTCCTGATCTGCGCCGCCGAGAGGTGGTAGCGGCGCGCCAGGTCCTGCGAGGAGATCCGTTTGACGCCGAGCTCCTGCAGGTGATGCAGGCAGCGGAGATAGACCGAGAGGCGGTTGAGAGTGAGCGGCGAGACGTCCTCGGGACCGCTCATCCGCGGGCTCCCCCAAGGCGCGAACGCTTTCGCGCCGGGCTCCAATCACGTAGGAGCGCCTTCCGCCGCCCGCCAGGGCGGCGGGCTCCTACCGCGGCAGCGTCGCCTGGAGCGTCCACTCGACGAGCCCCGAGGGCCAGAGGCCGAGCACCAGCGTCGCCACCGCCGCGAGCACCGCCGCGGCGCGCCCCCAGCCGTCGAGCAGCAGGCCTTCGGGGGTGCGCGTCTCGGGCTTCATGTAGAGGAAGTAGACCACGCGCAGGTAGTAGACGACCCCGATCAGGCTGGCGACGACGCCGAGCACCGCGAGCCCCACGCGCCCGTCCGCGACGACGTTCAGGAAGACCAGGTACTTGCCGAGGAACCCCACCGTCGGCGGCAGGCCGGCGAGCGACAGCATCGACACCGTCAGGCAGGCGCCGAGCAGCGGAAAGCGATAGCCCCAGCCCGACAGCTCGGCGATCAGGTGCTGCTCGCCCGGCCGCGCGTAGAGCATGCCGACGACGGTGAAGGCGCCGGCGTTCATCAGCGCGTAGGCCAGGAGGTAGACCAGCACCGGCGCCAGCGACTGCCCGTCGACCACGACCAGCGCCAGCAGCAGGTAGCCCATGTGCGCGATGCCGGAGTAGGCGAGCATGCGCTTGATGTCGCGCTGCACCAGGGCGAGCAGGTTGCCGACGACCATCGAGAGCACGGCGAGGACGCTGACGAGCTGCGACCACTTCGCTCCCGGGCCGCCGGCGACCGCCGCCTCCAGGATGCGGAAGAGGACGAGCGCGCTCGCCACCTTGGGCGCCACCGACAGGAAGGCCACGAAGGGCGACGGCGCGCCCTGGTAGGTGTCCGGCGACCAGGCGTGGAACGGCACGACGCTCATCTTGAAGCCGAAGCCGGCGAGGAGGAGCAGGAAGCCGAGGCTCGCGACGAGCGACGGCCCCTGGGCGCCCTGCATGGCGGCGGCGATGGCGGCGAGCTTGGTGCTGCCGGTCTCGCCGTAGAGGAGCGCCAGGCCGAAGAGCACGAAGCCGCTGACGAAGGCGCCCATCAGGAAGTACTTGAGCGCCCCCTCGGTGCCGACCTGGAGCTGGCGGTGGAAGGCCGCCAGCGTGTAGAGGCAGAGCGACAGCAGCTCGAGGGCGACGAAGATCGTCAGCAGCTCGGTCGCCCGCAGCATGAGGAGGAGGCCCACGGCGCACCACAGGAGGAGGGCGTGGTACTCGCCGGCGAGGATGCGCTCGCGGCGCAGGTAGCCGTCCGAGGCGAGGAGGGCGAGGGCGGTGGCGACGAGGACGACGAGCGAGAAGCCGAGCGTCACCGGGCTCGCCTCGAGCAGGCCGTCGAAGCTCGCGCCGTGCGGCAGGCGCGCCCAGGCCGTCCAGCCGGCGGCGGCGACGCAGGCGAGCGCGAGCGGCGTCCAGGCGCGGCGCAGGCCGGGGGCGAAGGCGTCGAGCAGCAGGAGCAGGACGCCGCCCGCCGTCAGCACGATCTCCGGCGCCAGGGCCGCGATCTCCTGCGCCGTCACTGCGCCGCCTCCCGGGTCGCCTGGACCGGCGCCTCGCGCAACGCCGGCAGCGCCGGCGCCGGCGCGCTCGCCCGCGCCTGGTACTCGGCGAGCACCGCCTGGAGCGCCGGCCGGCTGGGCTCGAGGAACGGCCGCGGCGCGAGGCCGATCCAGAGCATCAGCGCGCAGAGCGGGGCGAGCGCCGCGATCTCGCGCGGTGAGAGGTCGGGGAGGCCGCGGTTGGCGTCGCGCTCGAGCGGGCCCCAGACGGTGCGGTCGAGCATCTTGAAGAGGTAGACCGCGGCGAGCACGACGCCGAAGGCCGCCACCACCGCCGGCCAGCCCATGGCGCGGTAGCTGCCGGCGAGGATCAGGAACTCGCCGACGAAGCCGTTGAGCGCCGGCAGCCCGACCGAGGCGAGGGCCGAGAAGACGAGGAAGAAGGCGAAGACCGGCATCGGCCGCGCCAGCCCCCCGAACTCGTCGAAGAGCTTGGTGTGGCGGCGGTCGTAGAGCATGCCGACCAAGAGGAAGAGCGCGCCGGTCGAGAGGCCGTGGTTGACCATCTGGAGGAGCGCTCCCTGCCAGGCCAGGATGTCGACCGCCGCGAGCCCCAGCATGACGAAGCCGAGGTGGGCGATCGAGGAGTAGGCGACGAGCTTCTTCATGTCCACCTGCACCCAGGCGACGAGCGCGCCGTAGACGATCCCCACGAGGGCCAGCGCCACGATGAGCGGCCGCGCCTCGCGGCTGGCGGCGGGGAAGAGCGGCAGCGCGAAGCGCAGGAAGCCGTAGGTGCCGAGCTTGAGCAGGATGCCGGCGAGGAGCACCGAGCCGCCGGTCGGCGCCTCGACGTGGGCGTCGGGGAGCCAGGTGTGGAACGGGAACATCGGCACCTTGATGGCGAAGGCGAGGGCGAAGGCGCCGAAGAGCCAGAGCTGGTTGGCGAGCGGCAGGTCGAGGCGCAGCCAGTCCTCGTAGGCGAAGCTCCAGGTGCCGGTCAAGCCGTTGTAGGTCCAGGCGAGCCAGAGGATGGCGACGAGCATCAGCAGGCTCCCGGCCATGGTGAAGAGGAAGAACTTGACCGCGGCGTAGATCCGCCGCTCGCCGCCCCAGATGCCGATCAGCAGGTACATCGGCACCAGCATCACTTCCCAGAAGACGTAGAAGAGGAAGAGGTCCCAGGCGAGGAGGCTGCCGAGGACGCCGGTGGTGAGGAGGAAGAGCGCGGCGGCGAAGAGCTTCCAGTGCCGCTCGATGCCGCGCCAGGAGCCGAGGACGACGCCCGGCAGGAGCGCCACGCCCAGGACGGCGAGCGGCAGCGAGATGCCGTCCAGGCGCAGGTCGTAGGCGACGCCGAAGCGCGGGATCCAAGCCGGCGGCTCGCCGCCGGCGCCCAGACCAACTGGCGGCTGGCCGCCGGCGGCCGCGAGGTCGCGCAGCGGCGCGAAGCCGCCGGCGGCGGCGGTGGCGACGAGCTGGAGCGCGAAGCCGAGCTCGACGAGCGAGACGACGAGCGCGTAGATCTTGACCGCGCGCGCGGCGCGGCGCGGGAAGACGAGGAGCGGCAGGCAGGCGGCGGCCGGGAAGAAGACCAGGCGTGTCAGGGAATTACCCAGAAGGAGCTCAAGCATCGTCGCGCGTCATCCTCCGCCGGCGTCCCTCCCCCCCCGTGGGGGGGGAGGCCAGGAGGGAGGGGAGTCGGATCAAAGCAGCACCCACCAGAAGAGCACCACGACGCCCAGAAAGAAGTAGAGCGCGTAGTTCCGCACGTTGCCGGTGGTCGAGAGGCGGCCGAGGTCGCCGGTCAGCTCGGTCACCGTGGCGCCGAGGTTGATCGAGCCGTCGATCAGCACGGCGTCGATCCCCTTCCAGAGGAAGCGCGAGAGCGCGGCGAGCGGGCGCACGACGATGCGGTCGTAGAGCTCGTCGACGTAGTACTTGTGGACCAGCAGGCGGTGCACGAACGGCGCCCGCGCCTCCCAGGCCTCTTCCGCGGCGACGCCGCGCGCGACGCCGTAGAGCCGGCGCGCGACCAACCAGCCGGCGAGCGCCACCGCCAGCGCCGCGAGCAGCAGCATCCACTCGAGCCACCGGCCCATCGCGTGCTCGGCGGCGCCGCCGGGCAGGTGCGCCACCACCGGCGCGAGGACGTGGTGGAAGCGGTTCCAGTCGCGCCCGAAGCTGAGGATCGCCGGGATGCCGACCCAGCCGGCGACCACCGAGCCGGCGGCGAGGACGACGAGCGGCAGCGTCATCACCCAGGGGGATTCGTGGAGATGGTGGCGTTCCTCCTCGCTGCCGCGGAACTCGCCGTGGAAGGTCATGAAGACCGCCCGCGACATGTAGAACGCGGTCAGGCCGGCGGTGAGGAGGGCCGTCGCCCAGAGCGCCCACTGCCCCTCGGCGGCCACGGCGTGCAGGATCTCGTCCTTCGAGAAGAAGCCGGCGAGCGGCGGCGCGCCGGCGATCGCGGCCGTGCCGATGACGAAGGTCCAGTAGGTGATCGGCAGGTGTTTCTTCAGGCCTCCCATGCGCCGCATGTCCTGCTCGCCGCCCATGGCGTGGATGACCGAGCCCGAGCCGAGGAAGAGGAGCGCCTTGAAGAAGGCGTGGGTCAGCAGGTGGAAGATCGCCGCCGTGTAGGCGCCGACCCCCGCCGCCAGGAACATGTAGCCGAGCTGCGAGACGGTCGAGTAGGCGA
>JBIOUG010000184.1:0-4685 GCA_044866775.1 Thermoanaerobaculia bacterium
GTCGGGCCGGCGAGAGCGGCGGCGCGCGCCGCCCAGGTGGGGCGCCATGCGCCGCTGTGGTCGAGCAGGGCGTCGCGGGCGCGCCGGACGACGCCGTCGGGGTCCTCGTCGACGTTGGCGAAGCCGAAGAGCGCCGCGGTGTGCGCCGGGCCGAGCGCCGCGGCGGTCAGGCCGGCGACGCACTCCGTGCCGATCGCCCGTCCCGCCGGGGACGCGTAGGCGGCCAGGGCGAGGCGATCGCGGCCGCCGAGCACGAGGCGCGAGAAGCCGCGCGAGCGGCTCCAGCGCGCGGGCAACAACAGATCGATCGCCACCCCGCGAGCGCCGGCGGCGAGCGCCCGCGCCAGGACCTCGCCGAGCTCGTCCGCGCGCTCGCCGAACGACCGCGGATCGGCGGCGAGGCTCGACTCGTCGATGGCGACCAGGAGGAGACGCGGATCGGGCATCCGCGACGGGCTCCAGGCGAAGCGCGCGTCGACGGCGCGGCGCTCGAGCGCCGCAAGGGGCTGCCAGCGGCCGAGGAGCGGCGAGAGCGAGACGAGCGCCGCGGCGAGGAGCGCCGCCCAGCCGAGGCGGCGCGGCAGCTCGCGCGCCCGCCAGCGCCGGCGCTCGGCGGACCGCCAGGCGGCACGCAGCGCGCCCACCGCTGCGCCCGCCGAGGCGGGCCGCGCCGCCGGCTCGAGGGCGAGCGGCGCGAGCAACGGCGCGTCGCACTCCCGCGGCAGCGCCGGCCGCACCAGCGAGGGAATCGACGGCGGTCCCGCCGCGCCGTGCGCCGCCGGGCGGGGCAGGCTGCCGGCGAGCAGCTCGTAGGCGAGCACGCCGAACGAGTAGAGGTCCGCGGCGCGCGACGACGCCGCGCCGCGCGCGATCTCCGGGGCGCGATACACGGGCGTCCCGGGAAGCGCACCCGGCTCGGTGGCCGCCGCCCCGCCGCCGGCCGCGGAAGGCGACGCCGCGGCCGCGCCGGCGTCGTGCGGGTCCGCGCCGTTCGCCGCCGCGAGCCGCGCCAGGCCGAAGTCGAGGAGCTTGACCCCGCCGCCGGGCTCCACGATCACGTTGGCGGGCTTGAGGTCGCGGTGCAACACGCCGCAGGCGTGGGCATGGTCGAGCGCCGCCGCGACCGCGGCCAGGATCGCCAGGGCGCGCTCGGGAGGCAGCGGCCCGGACGCGCACAGCTCCGCCAGCGTGGCCCCGTCGAGCAGCTCGAGGACCAGGTACGGCACGCCGCCGTCGCGCGGGTCGAGGCCGTAGTCGGTGACCGCGACGATGTGTGGGTGCCGGAGCTGCCCGAGGGCCTGCGCCTCGACGGCGAAGCGGTCGCGGAAGGAGCGCCCGCCGGCCGCCGGCTGGTCGGGGAAGCGGATCAGCTTGACCGCGACGTCCCGTGCCAGACCGAGGTGGCGCGCCCGGTAGACCACGCCCATGCCGCCGCGGCGGAGGCGCCGCTCGAGCCGGTACTTGCCGTCCAGCACCCGCTCGCCGGCGAGGCTCGCGACGAGCGGCGAGCCGTCGCCGGGACAGGCGGCGACGCCGGCATCGCAACAGACGCCGCAGCGGGGGCACTCGTGCATGGCGTATCGGCGTCGGAGTCGCGGCAGCGGGCTTGGTATAGCGTCGTCTGCATGTCTGGTGCGCAGCCGCGGCCGGCACGGGACTACCCGCGCCTCTTCACCGCGATGAACGAGGTGTTGCGGGCGCTGGCCGCGGGCGGCGACGCGGAGGACGCCCTGCGGCGCTCCTTCGAGCACGCCGCCGAAGGGTTCGGCGCCGAGAAGGCCCTGCTCCTGCTGGTCGACGAGGAGCGCCCGCTCGCCCTGCGCACGCTCTGCGCGCGCGGCCTGGCGCCGCGCGAGACGCAGGCCTGCGAGCGCGGCGAGTCGGTGGCCGGCGTCAGCGCCTCGATCATCCGGCGAGTGGTCGCCGAGCGCGCCGCGCGCGTCGTCCCCAACCCGCTCTTGGCGCAGGAGCGGAACGACACGCCGGCCCTCGCCGGCGACAGCTTCTCGGTCCTCTGCGCCCCGGTGCTCGATCCGGTGCGCGACCGCGCGCTCGCCGTCCTCTACTTCCAGAACCACGCCCCCGCCGAGCCGTGGGCCTACGGCGACCCGGACGCGGCGTGGCTCGAGGGTTACGCCTCGGCGCTCGGGCGCGCCTTCACCCTCTACTTCCAGGAGGAGCAGCGCGAGCGCGAGCTCGAGGCGCTGCTCCACGGCGCCGGCCGGCCCGAGCACGCCCCCGACCTGATCGGCGACTCGGCGCATACCCGCACGCTCCGCCGCCTCCTGCACGAGACCTACATCCCCGCCGCCGAGGCCCCCGATCCCGATCCGCTCCTCATCCTCGGCGAGAAGGGGACGGGCAAGGACCTGGTGGCGCGCTACATCCACGGCTGGAGCGCCCGGCGCGACCGCCCGTTCGTGGCCGTCTCCGGCGCCGAGATCACCGATGAGATGGCCGCCGCGCGCCTCTTCGGACACAAGCGTGGGGCCTTCACCGGCGCCCTCGCCGACGAGCCGGGGCTCTTCCGCGCCGCCCACCGCGGCATCCTCTTCCTCGACGAGGTCGGGGAGCTGTCATCCCGCGTCCAGGGGACGCTCTTGCGCGTCCTCGAGAACCGCACCGTGGTGCCGGTCGGCGAGACGCGCGAGGTGCGGGTCGACGTGCAGGTCATCCTGGCCAGCAACCGCGATCTCGAGCGCGCCGCCGCCGAGGGGGCGCTCAAGCCCGACTTCCTCGACCGCATCCGCACCAACGCCGTCCAGCTCCAGCCGCTGCGCGAGCGGCCGTGGGACGTGCCGGCGCTGCTCCAGCACTTTCTCGCCCAGCACGAGCGGCGGACGCGCAAGAAGACCCTCGGCTTTACCGCCGACGCCCTGCGGGCCCTGGTCTCCCACCCGTGGCCGGGAAACGTGCGCGAGCTGGCCCGCGTCTGCTCGCTCCTCGTCACCCACGCGCGTCCGGGCGCGCCGCTCGACCGCGAGCTCGTCGCGCGCTGCTACCCGGCCGCGGTGCAGGGCGGGCGCAATCCCCGTGCCGCGCCGGTCCTCTGGGAGGACGTGCCGATGCGCGAAGCGGTGCGCGCCTTCGAGCGCGAGCTGATCCTCGCCCGCCTCGAGCGCCACGCCGGCGACACGCGCGCCGCGCGCTTGAGCCTCGGCCTGCCCAAGACCACCTTCCACCGCTACCTCGCGGCGCTCGGCATCGCCGGGGCGCGGCAGGAGGGCGAGGACGACGGCGCGGCGGAAGGGTAGGGCGCAAGCGGGCGCAAGCAAAGGCAGCAAGAAAAAGATCAGGTAGAGAAGGGGCCGGAGGACGGCCGTTCAGAGGCGTCGCGCAGGCGGGCCGAAAACGGGTCGCCGGCGCGGGATGGGCGGCCCGAATTCGGAACACCGCGCGCGGAGCGTCCTACTCTCCGCGGTCGCCGTTCTTCGGTCTTCTACCTGGAAATGCTCGCTTTGCGATGCGTCCATCTGCAGCAAAGAGCACGCGCATGATCGTGGCACCTCGGTTGCCCTTCCGCGGGCAGGCTCCAGGCGGCTGGAAGCCGCAAACCAACGTCCACCGAAGGAGGGAGACTCGAGATGAAGAGCCATGGCAACGTGCTTCTCACCGCGGCGCTCGCCGCGCTGGTCGTCGCAGCGCTCGGTGCCGCGCCGGCCACCGCGGCGTGTAGCGACAACTCCTGCCTGGGCAGCACCTGTACGGTCTGCGGCACCAGCGGGGCCGACACGATCCACGGGACTCCCAACGCCGACGTCATCTGCGGCCTGGGCAGCGGCGACACGATCTACGGCGACGGCGGCAACGACCTGATCTGCGGCGGCTCGGGCGGGGACGTGATCGACGGCGAGTCGGGCAACGACACGCTGGTCTGCGAGTCGACGGACCAGAGCGACACGCTCAAGGGCAATGCGGGCAGCGATATCGTGCTCTGCGACGAGGACGAGGGCTGTGTGGTGGACCTCCAGGCGGGGACCTGCGACGAGGACACTCTGGTCTCGATCGAGAACGCGACCGGGTCGAGCTTCGGCGACAGCCTGAGCGGCAGCACCGTCGGCAACCTGCTGGACGGTAAGGGCGGCGCGGACACGTTGAACGGCCGCGACGGCGGTGACACGTTGCTTGGCGGAACCAACAACGACACGCTCAACGGCGGCAACGGCGTTGACACTCTCAATGGGCAGGGCGGGGGCGACACACTCGCGGGAGATGGCAGCAGCGACTTCATCACCTGCGGCACCGGCGTCGACACGCTCTCCTACATGACCGAGTCGGCCGGCGTCGTCGTCAACCTGACCACCTGCGTGGCGCCCGACACCATCACCGACTGCGGGAGCTGCGAGAACATCACCGGCTCGCTCTCCGCCGACGACCTCACCGGCAACGGCCTGCCCAACACGATCTCCGCCCTGGCCGGCTGCGACAACCTCGATGGAGTGGGCGGCACCGACACCTGCAACGGGGGCCCGCCGGTGCTGATCGACAGCGAGTGCGACGTCTGCAGCACGAGCTGCGAGACCGCGAGCTCGTGTGAGGTCTTCTGAGCGGCGCCGGCCCTACAGCCACCCCCGCTCCCTGGCGATCCGCGCCGCCGCGACGCGGTTGGCGGCGCCGAGCTTGCTGATCGCCTCGGAGAGGTAGTTGCGGACGGTGCCTTCGGAGAGGTGGAGCTCGGCGGCGAT